>CAKOVX010000004.1 GCA_934122155.1 uncultured Clostridia bacterium | reverse complement strand
TATAGATAGTTTGCTTCTATCTTCCTTTATTATTCTTGGTTTCTCAAAGGTTTGTTATTTACTTTTCAATGTGCTTTATATTCACTGTTTAAGTGTGAACGAATGTTATTGTACTACTTTATTTCATAAAAGTCAACACTTTTTTTGAACTTTTTTTGCTTTTTTAGTGCAAAATAATAAATTAGTATTGATGTTGTTCTAAAATTGAATTTTCTTTACTAATTTAACTTTCACATTATAGTGATTTTATCTGTAAGTAGTAACTTAATTTATAATACCATATTGTTTATATAAAGTCAATACATTTTTGTTATTTTTTGTAGTTTTTTGTAGTTTATATTTCTACTAATATAACATCATCTCCTATACACTTTATATTCTGCCATTGAATTACGATATCATTACTCGAAGAAAACATGCCGAGTAGTTTATTACTACCAGGCACTATTATAGATGTTATAGTCCCAGTTTCTAAATCTGCACATACATCTTGAACAAAACCTAACCTTCTACCATCTCGTATATTAATTACCTCTTTGTGTTTAAAGTCTAAGCCTTTTTGTCCCATAGTTTTCCTCCTTGCATTATATAATATGCTTTTTTATTCTAAACCAGAACTTTTATATTTTTTATTTATACATTCTTTTGATGTGATTTATTGCTGTTCTTTCCAATCTTGAAACTTGTGCTTGTGAAATACCTATTTCCTTCGCTACTTCCATTTGTGTTCTTCCTTCAAAAAATCTTTTATTTATTATCATCTGTTCTTTTGAATTAAGTTTTTTCATAGATTCTGCAATTGCAAGGTTTTGTGTCCACAGTTCATCTGTATTTTTAGGATCACTTACTTGGTCTATTATATAAATTTTTTCGGTGTTTTCACTATACACAGGTTCTTGTAATGACATAGGCTCTTGAATAGCATCTAGGCTCATTATAACTTCTTCTTTATTTGCTTCTAATTCTTTTGATATTTCTTCAATAGTTGCCTCTCTATGTTCTTCTTTATATATTCTTTCTTTAATTCCTAAAGCCTTGTAGGCTAAGTCTCTCATTGATCTGCTAACTCTAATCGCATTATTATCTCTCAAATATCTTTTAATTTCTCCTATTATCATTGGTACTGCATATGTTGAAAATTGTACATTTTGGCTTGTGTCAAAGTTATCAATTGATTTTATTAATCCAATGCAGCCTACTTGAAATAGATCATCTAAGTTTTCTCCTTTGCCATAAAATCGTTTTATAATGCTTAACACTAGTCTTAAATTTCCTTGAATAAACTTTTCTCTTGCTTCTTCATCTCCTTGTTTTATTTTACTAATTAAAACACATTTTTCTTCAGTTGAAAGTAATGGTAAATTTGCAGTATTAACTCCAGCAATTTCAACTTTATTCAATATTAAACAACTCCTCTTAGAAATAATTTGTTATTTTGATTATTTCCAAAAAGAGAGAGTGTTATTCAATTATTCTTTTATAAATGCTTCTAACCAGTTTTATCCATAATTTCTCTTTTCATTTTATTTATAATTTTCTTTTCCAGCCTAGATATATAGCTCTGAGAAATTCCGCAACATGTCTGCAACCTCTTTTTGCGTTTTTTCATTTCCACTTATAAATCCAAATCTAAGTTCCATTATGTTTCTTTCTCTATTATTTAATTTTTTTATTGAAGCTCTGAGCAATGATTTGTCAACCTCATCCTCAATTTGTCGTGATGTAACATCTGGATCTGTACCTAAAATGTCTGATAGTAAAAGTTCATTACCATCACCATCTTGATTTAGTGGTTCATCAATTGAAATCTCGCCTTTTATTTTATTACTTCTTCTTAAAAACATTAAAATTTCGTTTTCTATACATCTTGATGCATATGTTGCCAGTTTTATGTTCTTGTCTGTGTTAAAAGTATTAATTGCTTTCATTAATCCAATTGTTCCAATAGAAATCAAATCTTCGATTCCTACTCCCGTGTTTTCAAACTTTTTAGCAATATATACTACCAGTCTCAAGTTTCTTTCAACTAAAATTTGCCTAACGCTTTCATCTCCTTTTGCTAAACTTTCTAATATTTTTGTTTCTTCGTCTCCAGTTAGTGGTGGTGGTAATGTCTGACTTCCTCCTATATAATAAATTGGTAGATTTTCTTCTTTGTCATTTCCAATATACTTTACATATAAAGTATTAACACTATTTCTTAATATTTGTAGTAAATTCATTTCTTTCTCCTTTCTCAAATAAATCTAAACCAAATATAGCAGAATAATTTTGGCCTATTTTTTGTAAAGAAATCCCTATTATCACATTTTCTATTTCTTTTTCATTTTCATCCATCTCGATTGTGACTTTATTTGCTCTTATACCGAGCATCATTCCATTTGTTTTTCCAATAGATGAAAATGGTATTATTTTCATTTTGCTTAAATATTTTTCATCTTCTTTATCGTTAAAATCAATGGTTTTGCCATTTATTATTTCTTCTATATTATCTAGTAACTCTTTTGGCAATATGTTATACATTTTTGCTTTTTCTACTATAATTACAGGTGTTTTTGTAATCGGGTCTCTCAGCAAGTTTCCTGTATCTAACAACGCACAAATTGTTTCTTGTTTTTCAAATAGTTGAATTTTTATTTTATGTAGCATATCTTTTGGTTTTAATTTTGTTTTAACTATTTTAAATGCTGTTTGTATAATTATAAAACCTACTATTCCCCCCAAAAGTGCTATTTTTATAGGATATGTTCCTATGTATACTCCATTTTTTATTAAAACATCCTGTGGTTTAATAAAGTATAGCAATGCAAATGCGCACCCACCAAAAGCAAAGGAGCTTAAGTAAAATATTACAAGTTGTTTTAATAATCTTTTAATCTCTTTTGGTCCAAGTGCAATGTCTACCATAATAATAGAAAGTATTACTTTCATTATCAAACTTGAATATATTGGTAAAATATTTAAGTATGCAACAACTGCGTAAACTCCTCCGAATTGTTGCAGCTACTATTAATCTCCATTGTTTTGTTTTTACTTTCATAATATATCCAGTGGCAAATAAAATTATATAGTTCATACATAAATTTTCCAAAAGTACAACATCCAAGTATATTGTCATTTAAGTTTCCTTTTTTATTTTTATTTGAAATAAATTATACTACCATCTATTTAAAAAGTATGTCATTTTGTGTTGCCGAAAAAAAGAAATATTCTACAAAAAATGCAAACCTGTATAGGTTTGCATTTTTTTGTTAGTTTTATTTTTATTTTCTTCTTAAAAATGTTGGTATTTCTAAGTTTTCTTGAGAATTTGAACTATCTGTTGTTGTTGGAATAGAATTTAATTTTTTGTCCCATGCTCTATCTATAATGTCTCCTACTGCTAATGTATTAGATAATGGTCCTTCTTCTTTTTCAAATCCAGTTGCAATAACAGTAATAACTATATCTTCATCTAAGCTTTCATCTATAACTGCTCCAAATATAATATTTGCTTCTGGATCTACGCTTCTTTGTATTAATTCAGCTGCTGTGTTTACCTCATGTAATCCCAAGTTGCTTCCACCAGTAATATTAATAATTACACCTCTTGCTCCTTCAATTGAAGTTTCTAGTAGTGGACTTTGAACTGCTTGTTTTGCTGCATCTTCTGCTCTGTTTTCTCCAGATGCTCTGCCAATACCCATATGTGCCATTCCTGTATTTAGCATTATAGTTTTTACATCAGCAAAATCTAGGTTAACTAATCCTGGTATTGCTATTAAGTCTGATATACCTTGTACACCTTGTCTTAATACATCGTCAGCCATTTTAAACGCTTCTACTATTGAAGTTTTTCTATCAATTACTTGTAGTAATTTATCATTTGGAATTACTACTAAAGTATCAACTTTTCCTTTTAGGCTTTCAATTCCACGTTCTGCTTGTGATAATCTTTTCTTTCCTTCAAATGTGAATGGTTTTGTTACTACACCTATTGTTAGAATTCCCATTTCTTTTGCAGCTGCTGCAACTATCGGTGCTGCTCCAGTACCTGTTCCTCCACCCATTCCAGCTGTTACAAATACCATATCAGCTCCGCGTAATGCTTCAGCTATTTCTGTTTTACTTTCTTCAGCAGCTTGTGCCCCAATATCTGGGTTAGCTCCTGCTCCTAATCCTCTAGTGATTTTTTCTCCAATTTGTATTTTAGATGCTGCTTTTGATAATAATAAGGCTTGTCTATCTGTGTTCACTGCAATAAATTCTACATTTCTTATTCCAGATTCAACCATTCTATTAACAGCATTGTTTCCTGCTCCACCTACACCTATTACTTTAATAGTAGCTGTACCATCTAGCATGGTGTTTTCATCACTATTGTTATCCATTAACATATTGTTCATTCCTCCTATTTTTTACCTTAATATAATATTTAAAATTAAAACCTATGAATAAAAGAACTCTTTAATTTTTTCTACAATGTTTTTTAATATGCTTTCATTTGAATTAGTATCTATACTGCTTCCTACTGTTTTAGCGAATGGCCTTGATGCCACATATCTTACCAATGCATATGCTGTTCTATATTCCGGTCTTACTACACTAATTAGTCTTCCTGTTGCTATTTTAACTGGAATATTTAATGTAATTTTTCCTGCAACATCACTTTTGCTAATATTTGTAATTCCCTGTCCTGTCAATATAACATTATTTATTTTTGATTTTATTCCATGAGCAGTGATGTCTTTATTAACTAGTGCAAAAATTTCTTCTATTCTTGCTTCCATAATTTCAATTAATTGTGAACTTTTTATTACTTTTTTATTGTTTTCATCTCTACAAGTAGTAAGTAGAAGTTCATTATCATTATCTATAAATGATTTTAATGCTAGTCCATATTGTTTCTTTAATTTTTCTGCTTCTTCTTCACTAATATTTAAAACTAGTGAAATATCATTTGTAATATTATCTCCACCTAATGGTATTGTATTGGTATAGACAAAACTTGAGCCTTCAAATACACCTATTTCAGTGTTTCCTGCTCCAATATCTAGCAGCATTACATTGTCATTAAGTTCATTAGCATCTAGTGCTAATACTCTTTGAGCTAATGTTGTTGGTACTAGTCCATCTATATCTAAGTCTACTTTTCTAAATATAGATGCAATTTGCTTCATATATTCTTTATCAGCTAGCAATACTTCTGCCTTTAAGGTAAAACTTCCACTTAAATTGCCCACTGGATCTGAAACTACTTTACCATTTTCTAATATAAATTGATTTTCTATTATATCAATAATTTGTTTTCCTTCTGGTATATCAATATCTTTTGCTTGCATTATACTTGAAATAACATCTTTAGCAGAAATACCAGCATATTTATCCTTAGCTTCTTTTACTACACTGTTTTGAACTATTGTTATATATTTTCCTGGTATAGTAACATATGCTGAATTTATTTTTATTTCCGCTTCTGCCTCTGCTTCTTTAATTAAGCAATGTATAGAACTTGCTATTTCATTTTCGTCTATTATTTTTCCTTTTCTTATTCCATTACATTTATGAGTAGTCGTACAAATGACTTCGATTTGGTTAAAATTGTTAACTTCTCCAATTACTAAGCTTACCTTTGAAGTTCCTATGTCGATTCCAACAATTATATCTCCAATTGCCAAGGTCCATTCCTCCAATTTTGTTTCTCTATTTTAAATTGTTTGTCATCTGTTTTTAATGTCTAAAGAATATTACATTTTTACAAAAAAGTCAATAGATTCGTAATAAATTTGTAATAAATTTGTAATAATTATGAAATATTGTTTTTTTGCGTCGTTTTTTTGTCCCATTTTTCCAAATAATACCTTCTAATTATTGCTAAATTATTAAACATTCTTCCTACAAACACTACTATTGCTGCCAAATATATATCCACATTAAGTTTTTGTCCAAGGTAAGTAAGTAATATAGATAAAATAGCATTTCCAAAAAATCCTGTAACAAATACCTTTAGATCAAAATTTTTCTTTAGTGTTGATGCAATCCCTCCAAATACAGAATCTAATGCAGCTATAATAGCAATAGCTAAATAGCCTGAATATGTATATGGTACCATCGGAGCATATATTCCTATAATTGCTCCAAGTATACATCCAACCACAATCGCAATAAAAATCATTATTCTTGTGCACCTTCTTTCATATACTTTATTTCTATTTCTCCGCTATATTTTGAAATTTTTATATTTTTTCCAGTTTCTAGCTTTACATTTAATCCAACAGCTTTTGCCTTATCAATATATCCGCTGTCTTTTAAATTTAATGTACTTGACAAATAAGTTTGATTTCCTATTGCTTTTACAACATATGGTTCTGTTATTCTTTGTCCATTTACTATCATTAAAACTCCATCTGGTTGAGTAATTTCAGTAAAGCTTAATATACGTACATCATTTATAGATATTGCTTCTGCTCCCGCATATCGTAGCTCATTTACTAATTCTAATAAATCCCTGTATTTTATTTCTCTTTCTTCGCTTCCTGATAGTGTTACTATTACTCCTTCTCCATACACATCTGTTTTTCCTAATATAGTGTTTGATTCTTTTAAATCCTTATCAACAAGTTCTGATGCCTCTTCATTTTTTTCTATCTTTTCTTGATATTCTTGAATTGATTTTTGACTTGCATCTAATTGTTTTAAAGTCTCTTCATACTTACTCTTCCACTCTGAAATTGCTGTTCTTAGTTCTGCCTCTCTCATATTTTCAATTGCTGTAATATCTGTCTCTTCAACAGTTCTAAATTGCATAAACATTACTGCGAACAAAATCAAGCACACTCCACAAATAATAATCGTCATTATTACCTTGTTTTTTATTTCATTGTTCAAGTACTATTTCACCTCTATTTCTCATTTTTAATATACTTATATGTAATAACTCCTGTATATTTTTCAACTGTTAAATTATCTAGTTGAGTAGTTTCTACTATAACTCCTGCTTCGTCTAATATATATAGGTATCCTCCTATCATTGTCATTGAACCATATAATAGTCCTTGTGAGCCTATTGCTTTTATAACAAACGGAGAACTAACTTTTTGTCCATTTATTTTTATTACATTGCCTTCACATGTTATCGCTGTTGTTTGAACTATTCTTTGCCCATTTATTGATATGGCTTCTGCTCCTGCATTATTTAGTGCATTTACAACTTCTATTAAGTCATCATAGTGAACCACTTGTGAACTTAGGTCTAAGGCCTCATTTCCGTTTTTCAAAATTCCTGTATTGTTATCTGCTAATTTAATTTGTAAGCCTTCTCCCCTTACTTCATTAGTTCCCATTAGCATACTATTCTTTTTTATTTCTTCTTGCTTCGCCAATGATTTAGAGTCATTTTGAGTTGCATTTTTTCTTATTTCCTCTAAATTTTTATTTGATTGTGTAAGTTCTTCATATGTATTATCATATTTTTCTTTCCATTTTAAAACCTCATCTCTCAAGCCATTTTCTTTAAGAGACTGAGAAATTGTTGTTGTTGTATTCTCGATAGTTTTTAATTGAACGCATATGGCCGTAGTTAATATAAGGCACATTGTTCCTAAGGTAATAGCTATTTGTTTTTTATTCATTTTTATTATACCTTCTTTCTAAATATAGCTCCTTTATTATTTAGGTCAGTATTAACTAGAATTTCCCCCTCTGTGTTTTTATTTTGTTCTAATATACTTTTGATGTATAACATTTTTGTACTTAAGTTCGCTGTATCTCCAATATGTACCGTCTTCTTTTCTTTTTCTAACTCTAACACATAGTCTTGTTTATCAGTTATATTTATTTTAGTTACTAACTCGGCAATGCCATTACTTTCTGCTGTATTCATTATCTGTAATACACTGTCTAATTTGTACAAATCAGCGACACACAGCCTATTTCCCTCATGTATTTCTTCTTCTGGTGTTGAGTATCCATTTAATATTGGAATATTTAGCTTTTCTTTTGAAACCTCTAAAAAATATCCCTGATTATTTATGTACGCATATGCATTTGCAAATGTAATCATATATGTAGGTGTTCTTTCTTCTATTTCAATCTCTATTGTATTAGGAAGTTTTCTATTTATTTTTACATTTTCGACATATGCATTTTGTTTAATATTCTTTGTTATTTTGCTTTTTATTAATTTAAAAGTATTTTCATTTAGTTGTATCTTTGATAAACTTATAATTTCATCATCTGTAAGTTTTTGGTTGCCTAATATTTCAATTTTTTCTATGTTAAAAATTGGTGATAATAGCAATGCTGTTCCCCCGCCAACTAAAATAAGTATCAGGGTTGTCCACTTAATTAGCCTTAGTATAGCTTTTTTGTTTTTGTTTGGTTTCTTTTTATTTTTGTTAACTTTTTTAGCCTTTTTTCTCTTTGCCTTTATTTCATCATCTTCAATTCCAAGTTTTAGTTCAAATTCGTCTTGTTTTTTTGCCTTACTTGTTTTTTTTACTAGCTTTTTTTTAGTCTTTGTTTTATTTTTTTTTCCTTTTGATTCTGTTTCAGGTAAAGTTTTGATTCCAATAATTATCTCATTGTTTAAATCAAATGTATTATTATCTGTCTTTGTTTGTTTCTTAACTTTTCTTGGCATCCTTTCTCCACCTTCTTCATTATTTCTTGAATCTATTGCAGTTGTAGCAAATGCGTGTAATATTGTGTTAAAGCTATATTACACGCATTTATTTTATCACATTTATATATAATAAATCTAGTCCCTTTAATAATTTTTTAATCTTTTTTTATAATAATTTTTGCTCCGAGTTTATTAAGTTTTTGATCTAAACATTCATACCCTCTTAAAATATATTCCACATTTGTTACTGTTGTTACTCCCTTAGCTGATAGGCCAGCTAATACCATACAAGCTCCTCCTCTTAAATCTGTACTTTTTACTGTTGCACCTGATAACTTTCTTACTCCTTTTATCACTGCTGTTTTTCCTTCTGTGGTAATTTTGGCTCCCATTTTATTGAGCTCAGCTGTATATCTATATCTATTTTCAAATATATTTTCTACAATCATAGAAGTTCCTTTTGCAGTTGTTAGAGTACTTGCAAATATAGATTGCATATCAGTTGGGAAACCAGGATATGGCATTGTTTTAATGTCTACTGCCTTCATCTTTTTTGGTGCTCGCATATATATCTTATTTTTTTCTACCTCTATAACGCAACCAGCTTCTTCCAATTTATTTAATATTGGAGTAATATGCTCAGGTGTTCTATAATTTAGGCAGATGTTTCCACCTGTAATTGCTCCTGCACATAATAATGTTCCTGCCTCAATTCTATCTTGCATAACCTTATATCCTATATCTTTTAGCTTCTGTACCCCTGTGATCTTTATAATATTAGTTCCAGCTCCAGTAATTTTTGCTCCCATTTTATTTAAACATTTAGCTAAATCTACAATTTCTGGTTCCATAGCTGCATTAGTTATTTGAGTAGTTCCTTCTGCATAAATAGATGCAAGTATAATGTTTTCTGTTGCACCAACACTTGGAAAATCTAGGTCAATATTTGTTCCTACTATTTTGTCTGCCTTACATATTATAAAACCTGAGTCCTCAACTATATTTATTCCTAGCTTTTTAAATGCTGCTAAGTGTAAGTCTATTGGTCTTGCGCCTATATCACATCCTCCTGGATAAGAAAACTTTGCTTCTTTAAATCTTCCAAGTATTGCACCTGCAAGTATAACTGTTGACCTCATTTGGCTCATTAAATGTTCAGGAATTTCTTTTTTATTAATTTTTTTGCTATTTATTTCTATTTTTCCATTGTGCTTTTTTAATTTGCAACCTAAATATTTTAATATCTCTAAGGTGATTTGCGTATCATGTATATTAGGAATATTATATAGTCTTGTGATTCCTGGATTTAATATACTGGCTGCTATAATTGGCAAAGAGGCATTTTTTGAGCCTGACACTGTAACTTCTCCTTCTAATTTTTTGCCTCCTTCTATTATGTAACTAGACATTTTATTCACCCTTTCTATTTTATTTTTGCTATATATTATGTTGAGTTTGCATAAAAGGTGAATGTAATAAATTTCAAAAAAGAATCTTAAGTTATTAAGATTCTTTATCTTTTTACAACTAATTTATTGATTTTATTGTTTATATACGCTTCTAGTTTTGTCATAAATTCATTTGGTTCAATTTGTTTGCTTGATACCATTTCAAGTCCCTTTTCCCAACTCGCAGTCAATTTTGGGTTCAACATATCTGGCATAGACATAAAAACTATGTCATATATTTTTTCCCCTTTTTCTGTTGGTGTTATAATTTGTGTTTTGGTATTTATTGCAATATACCCTATTCTTTCTAGCTTTTTCATAATCTCTGCTCTTGTTGCACTTGTGCCAATTCCTGCTCCTTTGATTTGCTCTCTTAGTTCTTCTTCCTCTATTAATTTACCTGCATTTTCCATTGCAAGTATCATTGAACCTGAGTTATACCTACTAGGTGGAGAGGTTTCTGAAGTTTTAGTTTCATAATTTAATACACCTATTTCTTCACCTTTTTTTAGGCTTCTTAATATTTCCAGGCTATTTTGCTCTTCTGGTTGTTCTTCTGCATTTTCTTTTTTGGGTTCATTTTTAGCCACTTCTAAATATCCTAATTTTTCACACACTCTTCCACTAGCTGAAAATTGCTCATTTTCAACTTCTATTGTTACAGATATTTTGCTATATTCAGCTGGTGGATAAAATATACTTAAAAATCTTTTTACTATTACCTTATACATTTGCTTTTGCAAATCTGGTAAAGCATCATAATTTTCAAATCCCTGACCTGTTGGAATAATTGCATAGTGATCTGTTATTTTGCTATCATTTACATATTTTGTTTTTATTAAATCAGTAGAATATTTTTCTTCTACCATCTTTTTTATATATCCTTGAATTTCTTCATCTTTAAATCCTTTTGCTATTCCATTTAAGTTCTTAGAAATTACTTTTGCAACTGCTGTTGATAAAACTCTTGCATCAGTTCTTGGATAAGTTACCAGTTTTTTTTCATATAAATTTTGTATTATTTCTAGTGTTTGATCTGGTTTTATTTTAAATCTTTTAGTTGCTTCATTTTGAATTTCTGCTAAGTTAAACAATAGTGGCGCATTTTCTTTTGTTTTAGATTTTTTTACTTCTGTTATTATTGCTTTTTTATCTTTCAATGATAAAATAAATTCTTTGGCTTCATTTTCTTTCTTAAAGCCATTTTCATTATATAGTTTTGGAGACTCCCACATTTTTGATTTCTCTGTAACTTTCCATTCAGCAGTAAATGATGAAGCTTCTTCTCCAAATGTTCCTACAACTCTATAATATGGTGTTTTAACAAAATTTCTAATCTCTCTTTCTCTTTGTACTACCATACCTAGTACACATGTCATTACTCTTCCAACTGAAATAGATATTTTTTCCTCTCCTATGTCTTTTGCCATTCTTCTGCCATATATAATTGATAAAAGTCTTGAAAAATTTATTCCTATTAGATAGTCTTCCTTTGCTCTTAGATATGCTGAATTACACAAACTATCATATTCTGACAAATCTTTTGCTTCTTTTATTCCTCTGTTTATTTCTTCTTCTGTTTGTGAGTCTATCCATACTCTTTTTCTTTGTTTTCCTGTTATTCCCACTTGATTTTCTACTAATCTATATATATACTCTCCCTCACGTCCAGAGTCAGTAGCAACATAAATACAGCCTACATCTTCTCTTTGAAGTAGGCTTTTTACTATGTTAAATTGTTTTTCAACACTTGGTATTACCTCATACTTGTATTCTTTAGGCATAAAAGGTAAAGTATCTAGCCTCCAAAATTTCAAATTTTCATCATACTTTTCTGGATAGCTCATTGTTACTAAATGTCCTACACACCATGTAATAATCCATGTATCTGATTCAATGTAACCATCTTTTCTATTGCCTCCACATTTTAAAACTTTTGCAAATTCAATAGCAACAGATGGTTTTTCTGTTATAAGCAAGTTCTTTGCCATTTAATATTTCCTCTCATTATTTGTATAATACAACGTCCATTTCAGAAGTGAAGTTTTGATTTCCATATGCAAAAATAATATATAGTTCTCCATCATTTCCTAAAAAGAATGTTGATATATTTGAAAGTTGATACATACTATTTGATAGGTCTCTATTATACACTGTATATCCCGAATTTACTAGAACCTGAGCTTCTTCTTGTGCTTTGGTAATTACTTCATCTATTTTTTTCTTACATTCACTTTGAATTATTCCTTTTTCAGATAGTACTTTTGCTAGCTCAACTTTTTCTCCAGTTTGTAAGTTATAATTATATGTTTGAATCATCACTCTCTGTGGCTTGTCTCCTTGTTTTAGAGTAGATTTAATTGCTAATGATAAAATATTATTATTTATAAATGAAATATAGTCAACACTATAAACTACTCTTTCTGTATATTTGTTATTTAATATTTCTGAAGCCTTATCTGCAAATATACTTTGTGTTATTTTGTTAAAAGATACTGGAACATCTCCATCAATGTTTATTACAGGTAAGTGTATATTTATTTCATAGTTTGCCTCTTGTTTTTGAATATCATATGCTGAGTATATTATATCTTTAGATTGGTCCTTTCTTTTTATTGCACTTGTATCATAATTGTTAGATATTAATTCGTTTGTAAACAAGCTATTTAGCTCTGTTTTTGTATCTTCTTGAGTCTCCGTTTTTGGATTGTCTTCTATATTTTCTACTGGATTATCAGTATTATTATTTGGTTTCTCTACAAAAAATTGTGCATATATGCCAGTAGCTAGTGCAAATACGCAAAATACTCCAATTAATATAAATATAAGTTTTTGTTTTTTCATATTTTAAGCTCCTTTAAATGTTCTTTTTATATATTATCTTATTTTCGCCTAAAAATCTAGTGTTTTTTTATATTTTTTAGTAGGCATTATATTGCTTTTATTAAATCTGTTTTGATATTCAATATTTCACGCCTTTGCTATTCTACATTTTTTGTATTTTATATATTAACATTTTTTTACAAATTATTTTTTTAATTATATGTTATTTTCTATAATGATTTGTAGTAATTTAATTGACTTATGCCCCAATTTGCTGTATTATATATTATGTATTTTTAGACAATATAGAAATGGAGTTTATATAAAATTTATGGAATTATGTTCAATATGTGGAAAAAATCCAGCAGTTATATTTTTAAATCAAAATGATGAAAATGGAAATTCTATCTCTAAAGGTTATTGCCTTGAGTGCGCTCAAAAAAGTGGAATAAACCCTTTAAAAAATTTGAGTCAAAAAGATATGAATAATATGACAAAACAGATTGAAAACATTGTTAGCAATCTTGCTGAAAATATGGATCTAGATTCTTTTTCAGAGCAAATGGAAGATATTGATCCTGATGATTTAGAAAAAATGGAACAAGGCACTCCTATATTTGGTGCTGCCATTCCTTTAGGTTCAATCTTCTCAAATATGTTTGGTGAAAATCAAGATGGTTCTGCTAGTAGTTCTAGCGAAAAGAAAAAAGTCAAAGTTGAAAAGAAAAAAGACAAACGTAAAAAAGCATTAGAAACCTATGGCATGAATCTAACTCAAAAAGCTAAAAACAGTCAATTAGATATGGTTATTGGTAGAGATAAAGAAATTCAGAGGATGACTCAGATTCTAAATCGCCGTAGTAAAAATAACCCTTGTTTAATTGGTGAACCAGGCGTTGGGAAAACAGCTATTGCCCAAGGATTAGCAATTAGAATTGCAAATGGTAATGTTCCTGCCAAATTGTTAAATAAAGAGGTATACTTATTAGATATGACAGCCATAGTTGCTGGGACTCAATTTAGAGGTCAGTTTGAGGCTCGTATGAAGTCTATTATCGAGGAATGCAAGGCTTTAGGTAATATTATCTTAGTTATAGATGAAATTCATAATATTATTGGAGCTGGTGATGCAGAACATTCTATGAATGCAGCAAATATCTTAAAACCTTCACTTTCTAATGGTGAAATTCAATTAATTGGAACTACTACTTTAAAGGAATATCGTAAATATATCGAAAAAGATAGTGCTTTAGAAAGAAGATTTCAACCTGTTTTAATTGAGGAACCTTCTATAACTGATTCAATTGGAATTTTAGAAGGTATTAAAAAATATTATGAAGACTATCATAAAGTAAAAATTTCAAATGACGTAATAAAACAAGCAGTTATAATGTCTGAAAAGTATATTCATGATAGATTTCTACCAGATAAGGCAATAGACATTTTAGATGAAGCTTGTTCAAGAATAAATTTGAATAATAAAGAGTTATATCAGCTAGAAATATTAAAAGGCCAGTTGAAAGCTGTTCAGGAAGAAAAAGAAGAAGCTGCTCTTGCAGATTCAACTGAAGATTATAAAAAAGCAGCTGAGTTAAAAGCTAAGGAATGTAGCTTAATAGAACAAATCGATAGCTTAAATGAGAAAATGAAACTCAAAAATTTAACAGTCCAAGATATTGCTGAAGTTATTGAAAGTTGGACCAAAATTCCTGTTAAGAAAATCACTGAAGCTGAAACTCAAAAATTATTAAATTTAGAAGCTAATTTGCACAAAAGAGTAATTGGTCAAGACTCTGCTGTTGAAGCTGTTTCTAGAGCAATTCGCCGTAATCGTGCTGGATTAAAAAGTACAAAAAGGCCGCCATCATTTATATTTGTAGGTCCAACAGGTGTTGGTAAAACAGAACTTGCAAAATCACTTGCTTATGAAATGTTTGGAAATGAAAATTCAATTATTCGTATAGATATGTCAGAGTACATGGAGGGACATTCTACTTCAAAATTAATTGGTTCTCCTCCTGGTTATGTAGGTTATGATGATGCAGGTCAATTAACAGAAAAAGTAAAGCGCAATCCATACTCTATTGTATTGCTAGATGAAATTGAAAAAGCTCATCCTGATGTATTTAATATTTTGCTTCAAGTTTTAGATGATGGACGTTTAACTGATAGTCAAGGAAATACTGTAAGTTTTGAAAACACTATAATCATTATGACTTCAAATGCTGGTTCTAATCAAAATACAAATTCAATTGGTTTTGGTGGAACAAGAATAAATCAAGATAAAATTATGGATAGCTTAAAAGAAACTTTTAGACCTGAGTTTTTAAATCGTGTAGATGAAATTGTTGTATTTGAACAACTAAATCAAAAGCAGTTATTGCAAATTATAGATTTAATGCTTGAGGATACTCAAAAAGTATTGGCTGACAAAGATATTAAATTAGAAATTTCAGAAGAAGCCAAAAGATTCTTGTTGGAAAAAGGAACTGATATTAAATACGGTGCAAGGCCATTAAGAAGAGCAATTCAAAGATATTTAGAAGATGAGCTTTCAGATATGATATTACGCTCAGACTTAGTAAATGGTAATACAATATTAGTTTCTTTAGAAGAAAATAATTTAAAATTTAATGTAAAAAAATAGGAGATAATTTTTATGGCAAAGCATATTCCAAATATATTAACAGTAGCAAGATTTTTTCTAATACCTTTTATAATTTACTTTATAGTAACTGACCAATATATTACAGCACTTATACTTTTAACGGTATCTGGCTTAACAGATGTACTTGATGGTTGGATTGCTAGAAAATTTAATTTTATAACTAACTTCGGAAAACTTATAGATCCTCTAGCAGACAAAACTACTCAACTTGCTGTACTTTTAACCATTACTTTTAAAGGAGTTATTCCTTTTTGGATTATTATAGTAGTTGCTTTAAAAGAAGCAGCTATGATAGCAGGTGCGTCTTTCCTTTATGGCAAAGAATTGGTTGTTTCTAGCAGATGGTTTGGAAAACTTGCCACAGTATTATTTTATATAGCAATTGTATGTTCATTCATTATTGCTTATTGGAATAACATTGCAAATGTACCATCAAATTCATTGGCTCCTTTGCCTCAATTTGATTTATGGATTTATTATTTAGCTTTAGCCACTACAATATTTTCACTTGTTATGTATTACATTACATTTTATAAACAAGGATATCTAAAAAAAGAAAATCTAAAAATAGATGAGAAATAATCTCATCTATTTTTTTATTCAAAATCTTCTAGTACACTATTTAATTCCATATTTCCAACTGCTTCTATTCCTTGCTTTACCTTTTCTAAATCTGCTTCTGGTAAATACATAGTTTGAATTTCAGTATCTTCTTTTAATGTAATCTTTCCATTTTCATCTATTGTATAAATTCCTAAAACTCCATTATGTTCTTTTATTAAATAATGTTGATTGCAAAAACCACTTTCTTCTTTGTATACTATAATTTCATTTTTTGAAAAGCTATCAACATTCCAATCTTTATAATATTTTTCCACTGTTTCTTTATCTTTGTTCACTAGATTTTCAGGTATGTCCTTTGTTTCTTTTAGTAAATGGTCACAACCTGTAAAATATGTTTTTTCTAATACTTTAGCATTGGGTGACACTTTTTCTAATACTGCTACTGTTGAAACAATGTCGTCTACTTTTGTTTCATTAGCTAGCTTTTTGTTATCAACTATATTAGTGTTATCTGTTTTATTTTTGTTATATACAGATATTCCTAAAACTACACCTATCGTTAATAAAAACACTACTAAAGCAATAATCCATCCTTTTCTCATACAATATCAATCCTTCTAAAAAATATTTAATATTAGTATGAGATTTTTTGGAAATTTTATTCATTTTTTAGAATAATATAATTATATGCACATGCACGAATTAAACGATTTGTAATAGCTAGTCCTAAACCTTTATTGCCAACTCCTTCAATAATTATTAAATCAACATTTTCTTTGTCTGCTTTTCTTAAAAATGTAAATATGTTTTTAGCAACATCTTCTAAACTATTTCCTAAGCTCCATTTATGTCTTGCAATATACTTGTCCATGTGTTCCTCTTTTGCTAAAATTAGAACATTCTCATTTTGCATAGTTATTTCATTTATCTTTTTAATCATTTTATCTGCATCTTCACTATATACCATCATACATTTTGTATTTGGAGCGTAGTGTTTATACTTCATTCCCGGAGATGCTACCACTTCATCTTTTTGCACTTGCCCTAATACGTTTTTATCAACTTTAACTTGACTTGCCACTGTTTCTAGTTGTTCTTTAGTTATTTTACCTGGTCTTAATATATTAATGTCATCTCCATCAACTTTAATAACTGTCGATTCTAAACCTATATCTGTTGAGCCATCATCTAATATATATGCAACCTTTCCGTCTAACTCATCTATAATATCTTCTACATTAGTGCCACTTGGCCTTCCAGAAACATTTGCACTAGGTGCTGCAATTGGCACGCCGGCCTTTTCTATTAACTCTTTTGCAATCAAATTGCTAGGCATTCTAATTCCCACTGTATCTAGATTTGCTGTTACAACATCAGGAATTATTTCATTGCTTTTGCGCTTAAATATTATTGTAAGTGGACCCGGCCAAAAATTCTCTATTAGCTTTTTCTCTAATTCTGTTATTTCTTCTACTATCTCTTCCACCATCTTGATATTTGAAACATGAACAATTAAAGGGTTGTCCTGTGCTCTCCCTTTTGCTATAAATATCTTTTCTACCGCATTTGCATCTAAAGCATTTGCTCCTATTCCATATACAGTCTCAGTTGGGAATAATACTAAATTTCCATTTTTTATTTCATTTGCTGCTTCTTGTATTTCCTCTTTGTTTATCCCATTTGTTTGATTTGAATATTTTGATAACATATTTTTGCTTCCTTTTTTTAGTTTTCCTATATATTATACTACTTTTGAGCTATTTTTCAATATTTATTTTTTTATTAACCTTCACGTTATTATTTTTTACAGTAATAGTTATCTCTCCACATAAATCAGTTCTATAAATTTCACAACCGCAAATTTTCTAATCTTTCTAATACTCCGTCATTTGGATGTCCAAAAGTATTCTTTTCGCCAACTCCAATAAGAGCTACTTCAGGTTTCACTTCATCTAGAAATTGCTGTATTGAGGAACTTTTTGAACCATGATGTGCAACTTTCAGTATATTAGCTTCTAATTTTTTTGTATCCTTGTATTTGCGTATCAATTTTTCTTCAGCAATTTTTTCTATATCTCCTGTAAGTAACATACTATAATTTTTATACCAAAATTTTGCTACTATTGAATTATTGTTCAAAATATTCTGCTTTATCAAATCTGTGTCAGGAAACAATATCTCAAAGTTACATTCTTTATCTATGGTAACTGTATCTCCTGCTTTTACAGTAATCTTATTAGTATGTTTTAACTTCACAAGTTCTGAAAACTTATCAAAATTTTCACATTCTTTTCCTTGTTCTCCTATAATTACGTTTTTAACTTTTATGTTTTCCAGCACTGTAAGCAAACCTTGGCAATGATCTGAATCAAAATGTGTAAACAAAAGATAATCTACGCTTATAATTGACTTGTTTAATAAATATGGTAGTAATGTTTGCTTTCCAACATCAAATGTGCCAAATTCGCTTCCTCCTCCATCTACTAAAATTTTCTTTTTAGATGGTGTTATAATAAGCATACTATCACCTTGTCCCACATCTATAAAATGAATTACCAACTTATTTGTTGGAATTACTGCTAATCCATAAGGCAATAAAGTTAAAATTATTAAAAATATAATTATTTTTTTACAATTATCTAATATTTTAGGATAAATTTTTTGAATATTATCTTTGAAAAAATATATTATAATGATTAAATAATAAATTAGAATTTGCCATATCTTTGGTGTTGGCATTAGAATTTTTGAAAATGGTATATTGCTTGAAAAATTTGCAACTAGAATAAATATTTTTAATAATGGACCCAGTAAAAACGCAACTACATACGCTAATGGAGTAATTATTAAAGAAACTAAAAAAATCATTCCAAGAATTAAACATACTCCCATTATAGGTGTAGCAAGTAAATTTGAAATTATAAATACTAATGAAACTGTACTAAAATTATAAAGCATAATCGGTGTAATAACTATATTTGCAGCCAGTGACATTATAGTAGTTTGCTCTATATAAATTAAAATTTTGTATGTAAGTTCACTATATTTCTTTTCTTGTATTTTTTCATCTTTTTCTTTTTGTTCCTTTCTTTTGGTTATTCCTTTCCTCTTCAATCTAATATTATATAATAACTCTACAAATGTAACTATTCCAATTGTTCCACCAAATGAAAGCTGAAAGCTTATATCTAATAAAGCATATGGGTTAAATAGTAATATTATAAATGCACTTATACCTAAATTATTAAATGTATCTGGTTTTTCAAATAATATCTCAGCCATTAAATTTAAAATTGCCATTATACAAGCTCTAACAATTGAAGGTGAACCACCTGCCAAAAACATAAAAAATAGTAAAAACATACATATACAGATTTTAGTCCATTTTCTGTGAATTTTTAAATATGATAAGGCTGTTGAAAGACCTAATAATATGTATGATATATGTGCTCCTGAAATTGCAAGCATGTGTGATAAACTTGCTTCTCTAAAACTATTCTCTATATTGTTATTTATCTTACTTTTTTCTCCTAATAATAAAGCTGCGCACAGTCCTGCTTCATCCTTAGGCAAGATCTTATATATCTTATTTAATAAAGCATTTTTTAGATCATTTGTTATTCTTGCTAGTATATTTATCTTGTTTCGTCTCACCAATTTTATATTTTCACTTTTGCTCATTACACTACCAGCAATCTTTTTTGTTTTTAAATATTGACTATAATCAAAGCCGCCTTCATTTCTTTCTGTGTATGGTGCTTCAAATTTTGAACTAAATATTATTTCATCTCCAAACTTTAGTCCTATATCATCTTTTTTGCCTTTTATATCACACATTACCCTAAACTTTTTCTTGGCAATTTCTCCTGTGTTATTATTATATATTTTCATTACTTGTATTTCATATTGTGTTTTATACTTCTTTTCATTTCCATTTGACACAACAATTCCTTGTATAGTTATTGATTGCTTATCATATTTCTGCACAATTTTGTTATAATTATTTTCTAGCATTAATATATAACTGCAAAATATTATAAGACATGTACTACTTATTATTACATAAGAGTTTAATTTGTTTTTTAGCTTAAACACAATAACAATTATTATTAATATTATACATATGAAAAGAGCTATACTTTTTAAGTATAGCCCTATTATAGTTCCTAAAATAGCTCCGATAGTGGCAATACAAAATGGTCGCATAATTCAACCCTTTCTTATAGTGCCCCTATTAAATTTATATTAACCTTAATCCTGCATAAAATCTGCCTTTGTATATTGTTTTAAAGCTAGATATTTCTACTGCATAACATGTTGTTGAAGCATGAATAAAATTGTCATTTCCAAGATATATTCCACAATGCCCAATTCCTTTTCCTGTTTCATAGTCTGTTAGCATTACAATATCACCCACTTGCAAATCACTATACTTAGTAATTTTAGTTCCTTTACCACATCTGTATTGTGAATTTGCTCCATGAGGAATCTTTATTCCAAAGTGTTTATATACGTACATTGTAAAACCAGAACAGTCAAAAGTTCCATTTGAGCCATCACCGCCATATACGTATTTATATCCTAAATATTTTTTTGCATATGCTACAATGTCTGTGCCTTTAATTGTTGTTTCATTTTTACCTGTTGTGTTTTGAGTTGCATTGGTTTCATTTTCTGTGTTTTTAGTTGTATTTTCTGTATTCTTAGTTTCAGAATCTGTTTTTTTATTTGAACTGCTAGCTTCTTCTTTTTCAGTAATTGCTGTTACTGTATTTTCTGTTCTAGAAGTATTATTCCCTCTTGTAGTTGTTGTTTTAGTATCTGACACATAATCTTTTGAAACATACCCAGTCGTATTTCCTACCTTAACTTTATACCAATTTCCTTCTTCCCCTGTTATAGTCACCTGTGTATTTAATGATAATACCTTGACTATGTTATAACTAGTTCCTGCTCCTTTTCTCATGTTTACTGAGCTCTCACTTACATAACCCGTTTTTTCTGTGTATTCATCTTTAGTTGTATTGTCTGTATTATTGTTAGATGATGTCGTCGTATTTGAATCTTCTAAGTACTCAGTTCTTATCCAGCCACAACTAGAATCTGTTTGTATATATGACCATCCACTAGTTTCTCCTAGTAGTATAATTTTAGTATTCTTTTTTAATTCCTCAAGAGTACTTGAATAAATTAAAGGCAAAAGTCTTAAGTCACTATTTTGTTTTAATTTTTTATATGTAACCTTTAAGCCTTCTTCATTATTGTTAGAAGTTGTATTTTGATTTTCATTTTTAGAAGAATTATCTGTATTATCTGTCTCGTTTGTATTAGAATTATTATTTGTCTCAGTATTTTTAGGCTCCTCTGTATTGACTGTGTCTCCTATAATTTCTGCATACTCTTTACTAATATATCCTGTATATGTTTTATACTTAATTTTGTACCATTCTCCATCTTCTTCAATTAGCTCACACTCTACCCCTTTTGAAAGCATTGCTACAACTTTAGCACTAGTTGATGGACTTTTTCTTATGTTTAATGTATCTCCTGTTACCTTAACTTTTGTTGCTGCTTTAGACATAGTTGTTAATAATAAAATACTAATTAGTGTAAGTATTAACATCAACAATATTTTCTTAAAATTCTTCATTAAAAGAACTCTCCTTTTTCTACAAATATAACTATAATTTTGTTCTTTGGTACGTGTATAGTATATAATTAAAGTCTAAAAATGTCAATAAAAAATAGATGTTTATGTCCATTTTTTAGTAGATAAATCTATTACCTTAAGAGACATACTGATACTTTAAATTCAAGTTAAAAAATGTAAAAAAAGCAAGGTGTCACAATTTCTTGTAACCCTTGCTTTTTCTATATTACATAACTTAAATTAAGCAATAATTTCAGATACTACTCCTGAACCTACTGTACGTCCACCTTCACGAATAGCGAATCTTAATCCTTTTTCGATAGCGATTGGAGTAATAAGTTCGATAGTCATATCAACGTTATCTCCTGGCATAACCATTTCTGTTCCAGCTTGTAATTCGATAACACCTGTAACGTCTGTTGTTCTGAAGTAGAATTGTGGTCTATATCCATTAAAGAATGGAGTATGACGTCCACCTTCTTCTTTAGTTAGAACGTATACTTGTGCTTTAAATTTTGTATGTGGATGAATTGTTCCAGGTTTTGCTAATACTTGACCTCTTTCAACTTCGTTTCTTTGAGTACCTCTTAATAAGATACCAACGTTATCTCCAGCTTCAGCTTGGTCTAATGTTTTTCTAAACATTTCAACACCAGTAACAACTGTTTTCTTAGATTCTTTAGCTAAACCAACAATTTCAACTTCGTCTTGAAGTTTTACTTGGCCTCTTTCAACTCTACCAGTAACAACTGTACCTCTACCACTAATTGTCATAACGTCTTCGATTGGCATTAAGAATGGTTGGTCAATTGGTCTTTCTGGAGTTGGAATATAGCTATCAACTGCATCCATAAGTTCTTTAATTGGAGCATATACAGGATCATTAGGATCTGTTGATGTGCTTTCAAGAACTTTTAATGATGAACCTTTTATAACTGGAATTTCATCTCCTGGGAAATCATAGCTTGATAATAAGTCTCTAACTTCCATTTCAACTAATTCTAATAATTCTGGATCATCAACCATATCGCATTTATTTAAGTAAACAACGATATATTTAACACCTACTTGACGAGCAAGTAAGATGTGCTCTCTTGTTTGAGGCATTGGACCATCAGCTGCTGAAACAACTAAGATTGCTCCATCCATTTGAGCAGCACCAGTAATCATGTTTTTAACATAATCTGCGTGTCCTGGGCAGTCAACGTGTGCATAGTGTCTCTTATCTGTTTCATACTCTACGTGAGCTGTATTGATTGTGATTCCTCTTGCTTTTTCTTCTGGAGCACTGTCAATTTGATCATATGCTTCATATTTAGCTTTTCCTAGTAATCCTAGGTATTTTGTAATAGCTGCTGTTGTTGTTGTTTTACCATGGTCAACGTGGCCGATTGTACCAATGTTAACGTGTGGTTTTGTTCTTTCAAATTTTGCTTTTGCCATTTAATTTTCCTCCTTAATTTTTTAGGAATCCTTTAAAATTCCTTATATTTATTTTAATATTAAAATCTTTTTCAAGCATTTGTATTTTATACCATTTTATAGTTAAAATCAAGTACTTTTTGTTATTGTATAGGAAAAAATCAAAGATTTTTCCTATACAACAATTTTAATTTGCATTTTAATTACACAGATTGTGTAATAATCATATACATTTATCAAAGCTTTTTAAAGTTTTAGCTTTGTTTTTTTGCTCTTGATGCAACTATGTTATCAAATACAGATTTTGGAACTTCTTCATAATGGCTTGGTTCCATTGAATAAGTACCTCTACCTTGTGTTTTTGAACGTAAGTCTGTTGCATATCCAAACATTTCTGATAATGGAATAAAGCTTCTAATAACTTGGTTTCCTTGAATAGCTTCCATTCCTTCTAGTCTACCACGTCTAGAGTTAATATCTCCAATAACATCTCCCATGTATTCTTCTGGAACTGTTACTTCAACTTTCATAATTGGCTCTAATATAACTGATTTAGCTTGTTTACATCCTTCTTTGAATGCCATAGAACCAGCAATTTTGAAGGCCATTTCTGAAGAGTCAACTTCGTGGTAAGAACCATCTACTAATGTAGCTTTAAAGTCGATTACAGGGTAGCCTGCTAAAATACCGTTTTGAGCAGCTTCTCTAACACCTTCTTCGATTGGTTTAATGTATTCTTTTGGAACAACACCACCAACGATTTTGCTTTCAAATTCAATTCCTTTTCCTGGCTCTAATGGTTCCATTTCTAGCCATACATCACCGTATTGACCTCTACCACCAGATTGACGAATGAATTTACCTTGTACTTTAACTTTATTTCTAATTGTTTCTTTGTAAGAAACTTGTGGTTTACCTACACTACATTCAACTTTGAATTCTCTCTTCAAACGATCAACGATAATGTCTAAGTGTAACTCACCCATACCAGCGATGATTGTTTGACCAGATTCTTGGTCTGTCCATGTTTTGAATGTTGGATCTTCTTCAGCAAGTTTTGCTAAAGCTATACCCATTTTTTCGCTATTTGCTTTATCTTTTGGCTCAATAGCTATATCAATAACAGGCTCTGGGAATTCCATTGATTCTAGTATAATTGGGTGTGCAGGATCACATAATGTATCACCTGTTCCAACTTCTTTTAAACCAACTGCAGCTGCAATATCACCAGCATATACTTTATCAATATCTTGTCTGTGATTTGAGTGCATTAATAGAATTCTTCCCATTCTATCTTTTTTATCTTTATTTGCATTTAATATTGTTGAACCTGCATCTAATGTACCAGAATATACTCTGAAGAAGCAAAGTTTTCCAACAAATGGATCTGTTGCAATTTTAAATGCTAATGCAGCAAATGGTTCACTATCAGATGTTTTTCTTTCTACTTCATTTCCATCTTCGTCAACACCTTTAATATTTGGTATGTCAAGTGGTGATGGCATAAAGTTAACAACTGCATTTAATAATTCTTGTACACCTTTGTTCTTGTAAGAAGAACCACAGCATACAGGTATAAGTTTATTAGCAATTGTACCTTTTCTGATACCTTTAATGATTTCTTCTTCAGATAGTTCTTCACCTTCTAAATATTTCATCATTAATTCATCATCTTGTTCAGCTGCTGCTTCAACTAATTTTGCTCTAAATTCTTCAGCTTGTGATTGTAATTCAGCAGGTATATCACATACTTCGATTTCTTTTCCTAAATCATCTTTGTGTATAAATGCTTTCATTTTAATCAAGTCAACAATACCTTTGAAGTTTTCTTCTGCTCCAACTGGTAATTGAATTGGAACCGCATTTGCTTTTAAACGATTGTGTAATTGATCTACACAAAGCATAAAATCAGCGCCAGTAGTATCCATTTTATTTACATATACCATTCTTGGAACTTGATATTTATCAGCTTGTCTCCAAACTGTTTCTGTTTGTGGTTGTACACCACCTTTAGCTGCTAATACTGTTACAGCACCATCAAGAACTTTTAAAGATCTTTGAACTTCAACTGTAAAATCAACATGCCCAGGCGTATCAATAATATTGATACGATGTCCTAACCATTGACAAGTTGTAGCTGCTGAAGTAATTGTAATACCTCTTTCTTGTTCTTGGACCATCCAGTCCATAGTTGCTGCACCTTCATGAACCTCACCAATTTTGTGAGTTTTACCTGTATAGAAAAGTATTCTCTCTGTTGTAGTAGTTTTTCCAGCATCAATGTGAGCCATTATTCCTATATTTCTTGTTTTCTCTAAAGGAAATTCTCTTCCAGCCACTTATTTTTCCTCCTTTTATTTAGTTTAATTTGTATTATTCTATAATTCAAATTGTAAGATTAAAAACAAAGCAAAAGTGGTATATTGCTAGGAAAGCGAGCTAAAAACCTTGAGATTATACTGGTGTATATCGAAAGGGTTTTAGGCGATGCTTGACAACGCAAGATGCCGCTTTTCATTTGTTTTTTAAAATTTATAATGTGCAAAAGCTCTATTAGCTTCAGCCATTCTATGCATATCTTCTTTTTTCTTAAATGCTCCACCGTTTCCAGCTACTGCATCCATGATTTCACCTGCAAGTTTTTCAGCCATAGTTTTTTCATGTCTATTTCTAGCATAAACAACTAACCATCTTAAACCTAAAGTTTGTCTTCTTTCTGGTCTAATTTCGATTGGTACTTGGTATGTAGCACCACCAATTCTTCTAGCTTTAACTTCTAGAACTGGCATTACATTTTCAAGTGCTGCTTGGAAAACTTCTAGTGGATCTTTTTGCTCTTTTTCTTTAATGATGTCAAATGCATCATAAACTATACCTTGAGCAACTGTTTTTTTACCATCTAACATAACATTGTTAATTAATTTTGTAACAACTTTGCTATTATATATTGGATCTGGTAAAACTTCTCTTTTTGCTATAAATCCTTTTCTTGGCACTATTCTTCCCTCCTTTTAAAATTTCATACTAAACCGTATGATAGGTACTCTGAAAAGCCCTAGGCCTTTCCGTATAGTGCTATATAATGTATTATAAATTTAAGTACCTTAAACTAGTAATAATTATACGCACCATTAATTATTTTTTATTTTTTAGGGCGCTTAGCTCCATACTTAGAACGCGCTTGCATTCTGTCTTTAACACCTGCTGTATCTAATGTTCCTCTGATAATGTGATATCTAACACCTGGAAGGTCTTTTACTCTTCCTCCTCTAATTAGAACAACGCTGTGCTCTTGTAGGTTGTGTCCTATACCTGGAATATATGAAGTTACTTCATATCCATTAGATAGTCTAACTCTGGCAACTTTTCTTAAAGCTGAGTTTGGTTTTTTAGGTGTTACAGTTTTTACAACAGTACATACACCTCTTTTTTGTGGTGCTCTTTTGTTAGTCATTCTTTTGTTCATAGAATTGTAACCATGTTGTAATGCTGGTGCTGTTGATTTTGTTGTAGAACTTTTTCTACCTTTTCTTACTAATTGATTAATTGTTGGCACTTAAATTTCACCTCTTTTCTAAAATTTATTCTACAAAAAAGCTATATTATTACTTTTTTGTGACAAACAAACCGTTAGGGAAATACACTATTCGCGCATTTTACACTAACGGTTTATATTTTACCATTTTCCTCTATAAAAGTCAACAGTTTTTCCAGTATTTTCTTAGGCTTGGCTAATAATAAAAACCTCCAAACATAAATGGAGGTTTTTTGTTTTATTTTTCTTGTTCTGATTTTGCTTTGTGTTGTTCTATATATTGTTGTTCTTTTGATTTTCTTACTGCTTTTCTATAATCAACATCTACATTTTGTCTAAGTGCTTCTAGGAATTCATCTTTTTGTTGTTTAGTATTACTTACTGCTTTTTTCTGTCCATTGTCACCTTTTTCTGGTTCATCTTGTCCAAATAATTTAGCTGATATTGATCTGAAAAAGTTTTTAATCTTAGACCATGTTGTTACTTTAGCTGGTAAGTTTTCTTCATTTCCAGTTGTATGGTCTTCCTTGCTCATTGGTTCTTGTTCTTCTATTAGCTCATCTTTTATGTTTGTTTTGCCAGTAAATCTGATTTTAGAGTTTGTTGCTCTTAATTGAATATCATCCCATGTTTTGTTTGTAAACAATGTTTTCCATGCTAAGTCACATTTTCCAATTTTAGATTGAAGTTCTTGGATTCTCATTTTTGACTTTTCAAATATTTCTTTTTGTTTTTGTATTTCTTTTTCTATATTTTCTTTTTGTATTTGTAAGTCATTATATTCATTTTGATCCATCTCAGTAGTTTTACTTTCATCACTTAGTATTTTATGTATTTCTTCATATTTCTTTTTAGCTTCTTTAAAAGCTGTTTTGCTATTATTTTTTTCATTTATAGCATTTTCTAGTTTTGTTGCTAATGTTCCTTTATATTGTTTAATTTTTGAAATTTGACTTTTATTTTTAGTATAACCTTCTAGGTTGTTAAGTTTTTTGGTCTTTTTATCTAAGTCTTTTTCCATTTTTTCTTTAGCTTCTCCATCTAGTTTAGCTAAAGAAGCCTCTTTACCAGCTATTTCTTTAGTTAGTATTTCAATTTCTTTTTTCATTACTTCTTCTGGCATATCTTTATATTGTGTTTCAAATTCATCATAAACTTTATCTAATACTCTTTTTTTCATATAAATTACTCCCTTTATTAGAAACATTTCTCATATGTTTTATTATACCATATTTTCCCTTTTTGCGCAACTATATTATGTAAATTTATGTAATGTGTAATTAAAATTTAATATTTTTGTAATATATGTGTAATATTTACTCATTATTAAATTGCTTTTTTAATTCTTCTATGGCTCTGTCTGCCAATTTTGAATATTTTAATTTTTTATCTTTTATCTTATTAGGAAGTTCTGGCAAAATTCCAAAATTAGCATTCATTGGTTGAAAATTGTCATTAGCAGTTGATATATATTTGCTTAACGCTCCTATCATTGTCAAGTCTGAAAAAATAACTTTTTTATTTGTTTTATTATATTGTTCTATTGCATTTAATGCTGCCACTAGTCCAGAAGAAATTGATTCTACATATCCTTCTACTCCTGTGATTTGTCCTGCAAAATATATATTTTCATCATTTTTTAATTGATAGGTTGGTTTTAATAATTTTGTAGAATTTATATATGTGTTTCTGTGCATTACTCCATATTTTACAAAATTAGCATTTTCTAAACCAGGTATCATGCTAAATACTCTTTGTTGTTCTCCAAATTTTAAATTGGTTTGAAATCCAACCATATTAAACAAATTACCCTCTGTGTTGTCTTGCCTTAGTTGTACTAATGCATATGGTCTGTATCCAGTTCTTTTATCTGTAAATCCTACTGGTTTTAAAGGTCCAAATCTTAGGGTATCTATTCCTCTTTTAGCCATTATTTCTATTGGCATACATCCTTCAAATATTTCCTTTTTTTCAAACTCATGAAGTGTTACTACTTCTGCGTTTACTAGAGCTGTCCAGAATTCTTCATATTCTTCTTTATTCATTGGAAGATTCAAATAGCTTGCTTCTGTTTGTGATTGTATTCTTTTTTGCCATTCTTCTATTGGTTCATCTTTTTCTCTTTCTTGCTCATAACGCTCTCCCCAGAAGGCTATATCCATATTTATAGAATCTTTTTCAATAATTGGTGCTGCTGCATCATAGAAAAATAGTTTATCTTGGCCTGTAATACTTAATATTTCATTTGATAGTTTATCTGAAGTTAATGGTCCTGTTGCTATAATTACAATTCCATCTTCAGCCATTTCTTGTAATTCACTTTTAATTTCACAATCTATCAAAACATCATCAATATTATTTACAATTTGTTTTCCAACTTCTTTTCTTATTATTTCTATATTCTGCATTTTTTCTAGTTCTTCTGTTACTCTTTTAGAAAAAACTTCTCTATCAACTGCAAGTGCTTGCCCTGCTGGCACTGCTGTTTCGTCTGCTATTTTTATTAAAAGTGAATCTAATATTCTTAATTCTTCTTTTAATAATCCACATGCATTAGTATGCAAATTTGACTTAAATGAATTACTGCACACTACTTCTGCCAAGTTTTGATTACTATGCGCCGGAGAATATTTTTGTGGTTTCATCTCATACAGTTTTACTTTTATTCCTCTTTTAGCTATTTGATAAGCAGCTTCAGAGCCTGCTAGTCCTCCTCCAATTACTGTTATATAATCTTTCATTATTTCACCTTACCCAAATAATTTCATAATATCTTCTTTTGATAGTTGGCTTATAAATGTGTTTTGTGTTGATAGCATATTGTCTGCAAGTTTTGCCTTTTTTTGTTGTAACTCATATATCTTTTCTTCTATTGAGTTTTTAGTAATCAGTTTATATACCTGCACATTATTTTTTTGCCCTATTCTGTAAGTTCTATCTGTTGCCTGGTTTTCTGCTGATAGGTTCCACCATGGGTCATAATGTATTACTACATCTGCTCCTGTTAAATTTAGCCCTGTTCCACCTGCTTTTAAAGATATCAAAAACACTTTTATATTTTCGTCTTCATTAAATTTGTCAACTAAATCTATTCTATCTGCCACTTTTGTTTGACCTGTTAGCTTCAAATATGATATCCCATCTTCTTTAAGTTCTTTTTCTATCATTTCAAACATTGAAGTATAGCCTGAAAATAGCAATATTTTGTGTCCACTTTCAACTGTGTTTTTTATAAGTTCTATGCACTGTGTAAGTTTACTGCTTTCGCCTTCATAATTTTGTAAAAATAGTTTTGGATGGCAGCATATTTGTCTTAGTCTCATTAATAAAGCCAATATTTTTATTTGACTTCCTTCAATTCCATTTATTTTAATTTCATTGCTTATTTCTTTTTTAGCTTTTGCCAAATATGTTAAATATATTTTTTGTTGTTCTTCTTGCATTTCGTTATATAACACACTTATTGTTTTATCTGGTAATTCTGTTAATACCTCTTTTTTTATTCTTCTTAGAACAAAAGGCTCTATCATCTTTTTTAGTTTTTCCAAACTTCCTGTGTTTTCTTCTTTTACTATTGGAGTTTCAAATGTTTCTTTAAATTTTCTATATTTGAATAAATACCCTGGCATAATAAAGTCAAATATAGACCATAATTCAGAAAGCGAATTTTCAATAGGTGTACCTGTTAATGCAAACCTTGTTTGTGTTAATATTTTCTTTATAGCTTTTGCATTTTGAGTATTATTATTTTTTACATATTGTGCTTCATCTGCTATCATATATCTAAAGTTAAATGCTTTTTCTTCATATATTTCAATATCTCTTTTTAATAAATCATAAGATGTAATTACTAAGTCATACTGTGGTATTTCTGCTATTTTTTTTGCTCTTTCAGCTGCATTCCCGCTAATAACACATACTTTTAGGCTTGGTGCAAATTTATTTGCTTCTCCTAACCAATTTAAAGTTAGTGAACTTGGGCATACTACTAGTGATGGCATCTTGCCTTCTTTGTTTGCATAATCTAGTATTACTGCTATAACCTGAATTGTTTTTCCAAGTCCCATATCATCAGCTAATATTCCACCAAATTGATAGTGATCTAGTGTTTTAAGCCATTGATACCCCATTTTTTGGTATGTTCTTAAGCTTGCATTCAAATTTTCTGGTATTTTCATTTGTACAGTTTTTTGTTCAGTTTCAAGGCTTTCTACCATATTTTTATATGTTTCATCTTTTTTTATTTCTACATTGTTTAAGTTTTTTAGGCATCTTTCTAAATATAGGCTTCTATAATTCTGAAGTGTAATTACTCCATCTTTTAAATTTGTAAACCCATTTTCCATGTCAAGTTCTAAATCGTCTAAAAACTTCAAAGTATCATTTTGCTCTAAGTTTATATAACTTCCATCTTTTAGTCTATAAAATGTCTTTTTTAGTTTATATTTTTCCATCATTGCTGATAGGTCTGATAAATTAATTCCTATTTGAGACAAGTCTACTTGTAATAAATTGTTTTCTATTCTTACTCCAATAGATTTCATTTTTGGAGCACGTATTTCTTTTCTTTTAAAAGTTTCGGTTGCCAAAACTTCATATTTTTTCATGTATTCTTCAATTTCTTCTGATAAAAATTGATAGATTTTTTCATCATTTGCTAAAATTAGTCTTGCATTTTTTCTATCTAGCATAAAGCCAGTTTTTATAAATTGATTTAATGCTTCATTTTCTTTTATCATATTTCTTGCAAAATCAACATTCTGGTTTATTAATGGATTAAATTCATTTTTTCCATAACAAAATTTTATATCTGCTATAACATTGTTATTTGCATCATAGTCTAAGTATATTTTCACACCTAGTTTTTGTGGAATATATTTGTCTTTTATATATTTAGGCAAATCGTCTGTAACTACATTTTCTTCTATTTCTGGTGCTATCATTGCAAAAAAATTTGTTACTTCCTGTTCGTCCATAATTACTTCGTTTGTATAATTTTTTCTTAATGTTTCTAATATGTTTAAAATTGTATGTTCAAACTTTTGGTTACATCTATATAATGTATCTGAAAACAACAAATATATGTAATTTTTCCCTTGCAAAGCATCATAACTAAAAACATCAATATCACATTTTAACCTAAATTTATTTTCTTCTAGTTCTGTTATGTTAAAAAATATTTCTGGTTCTTTATCTGAAAAATATATATTCTTTTCTACTGCATTTATTTGAAATGCTACACTTTTATTTTTTAGAATTTCAAAAATGTCGTCTAGCCCTGTATTTGATAATAAAATATTGTCCGGTATAAAATTATTTCTATAATACGTATAATTCATTTCATTGCTATATTTAATAATTTCTGCGTATTTTAGTAAAAATGATAAAATCTCTTGTGAATCTTTTTCAAATGCCTCTGTACTATGTATAAAATTTAGTTTTGCTCCATATTGATACACATCATTGTTTAACATTTTTTCATAGAATTCTGGCAAATTCTTTAATTTATATAATTGTTTTTCGCCTATTCTAAACTCTACTTTTAGTTGTTTTTTAAAATTATCATAAAAAAACTTTGGTACAATTTTTATATTCTTGCTTATGCTTTCTTCATCAATTTTAGTGTTTTGTTCGCTTTGCATAAAACTGTTTAATAGTTGCTTAAACACTCTATGATTTTCTTTTTCTTTAAAGCTTCCTTTTTCTTCTAACATGGTATTTTCTCCCTAGAATTTCATCAAGTTATAATTATAACATAGGTTAAGTATGTTTGCAATAAATATAGTATAATTTAAGGACGAGGTAGATTTCCTCGTCCTTAAAACTATTTTTTAGTTTTTCTTTTAGTTGTTTTAGTTTTGGTCTTTTTGGTTTTGGCTGTTTTTGTTTTCTTCTCTTCTTTTTTTTCAGGTGTCCATGGTTCTCCTGGTTTTGGTGGATTCCATGAAATGTATTCACAACTACCTGGGTTGTTTTCACATACATAGAATTTTTTGCCTCTTTTAGTTTTCTTTATTTGCACTGTTCCACCACATACTGGGCATGGCACATCAATTGTTTCTATAATTGGTTTTGCATTTTTACATTCTGGGTAGCCAGGGCAAGCTAAAAACTTGCCATATCTGCCATATTTTATTACCATCATTCTTCCACATTTTTCACATGGTACATCTGATACTTCTTCAACTAATTCAACATGTTCTAGTTCTTTTTCTACTCTATCTAAAGTTACTTTAAATGGTCCATAGAATTCTCGTATAACTTGTTTCCATGGTTCTTTTCCTTCTGCAACTTCGTCAAATTCTTCTTCAATTTTAGCAGTAAATTCAACATTTATTACATCTGGAAAGTTTTCAACTAATAGTTTGTTTACTATTTTGCCTAAGTCTGTTGGTATTAGTTGTTTTTGCTCTTTTTGAATATATCTTCTCTCTAAAATTGTTGTAATTGTTGGAGAATAAGTACTTGGTCTTCCTATTCCTTTTTCTTCTAGAGCTTTTACTAAACTTGCTTCTGTATATCTTGCAGGTGGTTGTGTAAAGCTTTGTTTTGCTTCTAACTTTTCCTTTTTTACTTCTTGACCAATTATCAATTCTGGAATAGAGTTATCCTCTTCTTCTTTTTCTCCCTCTAATGTTTCTACATATAAAGTCATAAAACCTTTAAATTTTAAAGTTTGTCCATTTGCTCTAAAATTGTAATTGTTTACATCTATATTTGCTGTGACTGTATCATATATAGCATTAGCCATTTGGCTTGCAATAAATCTGTTATATATTAAACGGTACAATTTGTATTGGTCCGTTGTTAAATAATCTTTAATTTTTTCTGGCTCTAAATCTATATATGTTGGCCTAATTGCTTCGTGTGCATCTTGAGCATTTTGCTTTGTTTTGTAATAACGGTTTTCATAATAGTTTGCACCATATTTTTGAGTAATAATTTCTTTTGCTACTGCTCTTGCTTCATCTGAAATTCTCGTAGAGTCGGTTCTCATATATGTAATTAAACCAACTGTACCCTTTTCACCAACATGCACACCTTCATATAGTCCTTGTGCAACAGACATTGTCTTTTTTAATGTGAAGCTTAATTTTCTAGATGCTTCTTGTTGCATTGTACTTGTTGTAAATGGTGGTGCAGGAGTTCTTTTCTTCTCTCCTTTTTTTACATCTGCTACAATATATTTGCCTTTTTCTATATTTTTTAATATTTCATCTACTTCTTCTTTGGTGTGTATTTCTAATTTCTTATCGTCTTTTCCATAGAATGTAGCTTGAAATTTCTTTTTAGAATTTGGTTCTAATAAATTGGCATAAATATTCCAATATTCTTCTGGTATAAAGTTTTCTATTTCTTCTTCTCTATCAACAATTAGTTTTACTGCAACTGATTGTACTCTACCTGCTGATAGCCCTCTTTTTACTTTTTTCCATAATACTGGACTAATTTTATATCCAACTATTCTATCTAATACCCTACGAGCTTGTTGTGCATCAACTAAGTCCATATTTATTGTTCTTGGTTTTTTTATGCTTTCTTTTACTGTTTCTTTGGTAATTTCATTAAATGTAACTCTGCAATTGCTATCTTCTGGTATTTCTAATATATGTGCTAAATGCCATGCAATAGCTTCTCCCTCACGGTCAGGGTCAGATGCCAAATATACTTGTTTTGCAGCTTTGGCTTCTTTTTTTAAACTTTTAATCAGGTCACCTTTTCCACGAATATTTATATATTCTGGTTCGAAATCATGTTCAATATCAACAGCCATTTTTGATTTTGGTAAGTCTCTTATATGTCCCATTGATGCCATTACTTTTGTATTTCCACCTAAAAACTTTTTAATTGTATTTGCTTTTGCTGGTGATTCCACAATAATTAGCTTGTCTGCCATCTAACTTCTCCTTCACTTTAGTTACTTTTAAAAAGTTGCCATTATTTTTTGCTTTCAGTGGTAACTTCTTTAATTTCTTTGTAGATTTTCTCTTCTACATCTTGTATTGCAACTTTATTGGCTTTTTTGCCCATTTCTTCTAAAGTTTTTTTATCTCTTACTAAGTTTGCTATTGTACTATTTAATTCATTTGCTGTCAAGTTTTTGTCTAGTATAATTTTAGCAGCTCCTACATTTTTTAGCACTTTTGCATTGTATTCTTGATGATTTTCAGTTGCAAATGGAAATGGTATAAATATTGCTGGTACCCCCACATTTGCTATTTCTGTTATTGTCATTGCACCACTTCTTGAAACTACTAAATCTACAATATTCATTATTTCTTCCATATTATAAATATATGGTACTATACTAACATTTTTTATATTATTTATTTCAATATTATATTTTTCTTTTAACTCATTTTTTATTTGCTCATATTGTGCTGGCCCTGCTGCCCATAAAATTTGGTAATCTTGATTTTGATTTTTAGTTATTATTTCCAATAAACTACTATTTATACTTTTAGCTCCTTGACTCCCTCCAAAAAATAGTACTACTGGTTTATTATTTTCTAAGTTATTTTCTTGTAATAATTCTTGTTTTCTAGTAGATGATATTTTTACCTTTTTTACTTTTGTAGGTGTACCTGTTACAACAACTTGCTTTGCCTTTGGAAGCCTTGCTTTTGCATCTTCAAATCCTACTAATATTTTACTAGCTTTGTTTGATAGCATTTTGACTGCTACCCCTGGGAAGGCGTTACTTTCATGTAATACTATTGGTACTTTTCTTTTCTTAGCTGCCATACCAACTGGAACACAAATATATCCACCTGTTCCAATTACTACATCTGGTTTAAATTGATCTATTATTTTTTTTGCTTCTTTTATTGAATGAAATGTTTGATACATTTTTTTCATATTTTCTAGTGATATTGTACGGTCAAATCCATAAGCATTTATATGTTTTAGCTCATAGCCTGCTCTTGGAACCAAGTCATTTTCTAAACCTCTATTTGTACCTATAAAGATTATCTCTGATTCTGGTTCTTCCTTTTTTATTTTATTTGCTATTGCTATTCCAGGGTTTATATGCCCACCTGTTCCAGCAGCTGCTATTATTACTCTCATCTATATTCCCCTTTCTATACCTTTGAGCCTGCTCTTGAAATATTTAATAAGATGCCGCATACTACATAATAAAATAAGTAGTGCAGTTCCTCCATAGCTAAAAAATGGTAATGGTATTCCTGTGTTTGGCATTGATGATGTAACAACCGCTATATTTAATACAACTTGAACTGCTACTAAGCTAATAATTCCAGTTGCTAATAAGCTTCCAAAAGTATCTGGTGCTTTTATTGCTATTAGCACACCTCTCCAAATTAAAATTCCAAATAATATAATTATTATTAAACAACCTATAAACCCAAGTTCTTCTGCTATAACAGCAAATATAAAGTCATTTTGAGGTTCAGAAATCCACAAATATTTTTGCTTACTTTCTCCTAAGCCTACTCCAAATAAGCCTCCTGAACCTATTGCATATAAACTTTGAACTACTTGCCAACCTGTTGTTGTAAGGTCTTGCCAAGGGTCCAAAAATGAAACTATTCTTCCTAAACGGAAGCTGTCACCTGTCGCGCCTGAACTTATTTTATATATTATATATGATAATAGGCCTCCACCGGCAAGTGCTCCACCTAAAATAAAGTACAATAGTCTTGCTCCTGCAATTATCATCATTATACAACTAATCATTGCTATAATTAATGATGCACTTAAGTGGTTTTGTACAAAGAACAATATTGCAATTGGAGGAACTATAAAGCATAGTGGTTTTACAAATCCTCTCCAAAAGTCTCTTAATTCATCTTTATGCTCTGTTAAATACCCTGCATAAAATATTATCATTCCTATTTTTGTAAGCTCAGATGGTTGAAATTGTCCTATAAGTGGAATCTTTATCCATCTTGTAGCTCCATTTCCCTCAATTCCTATACTTGGTATCAATACTAATAATAATATTGCAACCGAAAATACATAAACTATTTTATATAGCTTTTTATATATTCCATAATTTACTTTTGAAAAGAAAAACATGCAAAATATTCCTAATATTGCAGCCAATAATTGTCTGCTTGCATATGCATAACTTTTACCTGTTGCTGCTAGTGCAGATGGTGCTGAAGCTGATAATACCATTACTATCCCTAGAGCTAGCAATATAAATATTATTACACATAATATAAAGTCAAATGGTTGATTTATAAAGTTTGCTGTTTTCTTTTTTGTTTTTTGCATTATTATTTTCCTTCCTCAATTTATTTATATTTCTTTAAATAGCAAGTAATCCAACTATACAGCAAACAAGAGTTATTAAGCTAAATACAGATACTATTTTGTTTTCATGCCAGCCTGATAACTCAAAGTGATGGTGTATTGGTGTCATTTTAAATATTCTTTCTCCTGTTTTCTTAAAATGTCTAACTTGAATAATTACTGATAATGTTTCAATTACTGGTACTAGGGCAATTATTATTAATATTAATGGCATTTTTAAGTAAAGTGCCATACTTGCAATTGCTCCTCCTAGTAAAAGAGAGCCAGTATCTCCCATAAATACTTTTGCTGGGTGTAAATTAAATATTAAAAATCCTAAGCATGCACCAATTAGTATAGCTCCAAATAATGTTATCTCTTTTACTCCAAATATAATTCCTATTACTGTTAGACAAGTAATTATTATTGTAGTAACACTTGTAGAAAGTCCATCTATTCCATCTGTTAAATTTATTGCATTTGTAGTTGCTAACATTACAACCACAGCAAATGGTATGTACAACCATATTGGAAGACTTATAGATACCTTAAAAAATGGTATATATGTATCTGTTCCTAAGTGTAAAATTTGTGTTAAATATAAGCTAAAGCCAACAGATACTATTAATAACCCTAACATTTTATATGCAGGTTTTAGACCATCTGTATTTTTTCCAATTAGTTTTTTTAAATCATCAATTAGCCCTATTACTCCAAAGCCAATTGTTGCTGCAATTATAGGAATTAGGTGTGTTGCTATTTTTTGTTCTTCAGTATTGTCTGATTTTAAATAATTAAAGCATATATATGTTCCCATTACTAATAATGTTAACATTATTATAATTCCACCCATTGTTGGTGTTCCTTGTTTTTTTAAGTGTGACTGTGGCCCTTCTTTTCTTTCCATTTGCCCTACTTTTAGTCTTTTTAAAATTGGAATAACTATTAAAGCTATTATAAAACTAAAAGCTAATGATAGTAATATTATCTTTGTCTGTAATTCCATACTTCCTCCTTGGTCCTTGCATCCCAATGCAGAATTATGCATTGGGATTTTTAGTACTATTTTAATTGCTCTATAATTTCATTCACGATTTTGCGTTCATCAAATTCATATTTTTTTCCTTTAATTTCTTGTGTCAACTCATGGCCTTTGCCTGCAATAACTAGTATGTCTTTTTTATGTAACATTTTTATTCCTTTTTCTATTGCTTCTCTTCTATCTACTATACATTCATATTTTCCTTTTGTCTTTTTTATACCCTCTTGAATTTCTTTTACTATCTTTTCAGGCTCTTCATCTCTTGGATTATCTGATGTAATAATAGCATAATCTGTTAAAACTCCAGCAATTTCACCCATAATAGGTCTTTTTCCACTATCTCTGTTTCCTCCGCATCCAAAAACACAAATAACTTTGCCTTGTGTGTATTCTCTAACTGTTCCTAGAATATTTTGTAAGCTTTCTGGTGTATGTGCATAATCTATCATAATAGTTAAATCTTTTGAGTTGTTTACTAACTCACTTCTTCCTGGTACACGCACATTTAATAATGCTTCTTGTATGTTTTCCACACTGCATCCAAATTTGTTTGCAACACTTATAGCAGCTAGTGAGTTATACACACTAAATCTTCCTGGAATACCAGTTTTTATTCTTTGATTTTTGTCACCTATTTTTACTTTAAAATCAACACTTGAATTTGTTACTGTAATGTCTTTTGCTAATAACTCTGTTGGGTTATCAATTCCATATGTTTTAAATGTACAATTAGGTACTAACTTAGGTAATTTATTGGCATATATATCATCTGAGTTTATAAAGCCATATTTACACATTGTAAATAACCTTACTTTTGACTCAAAATATTCTTTCATATCAACATGTTCTTTTGGGCTAATGTGATCTTTTGAAAAGTTAGTAAATATTCCTATTTCAAATTCACAGCCATCAACTCTTCCAAGTTTTAAGCTTTGAGATGAAACTTCCATAACTGCTACATCACACTTTTCTTCAACCATTTGTTTTAAAAGTTGTTGTAACTCTAAGCTCTCTGGTGTAGTTCTATCATTGTCACCTAAATTTTTGTCTCCAATATACGTGCAAATGGTCCCTATTAAACCTACTTTAAATCCTTGTTTTTCTAAAACTGATTTTATCATAAATGTTGTTGTTGTTTTTCCTTTTGTTCCTGTTACACCAATTAATTTAAGTTTTCTTGATGGATTTTTATAAAAGTTGCATGCACAAATTGAAATTGCATGTCTTGTATCTGGTGCTAAAATAACAGTAATATCTTGTGGTATATCTTTTAACATTTCTTTTGTGATTTTATCTGTTTGAGCTATAATTGCATTTGCCCCATTTTTTATTGCCTCTGATATATATTTATGTCCATCTGTATCAAAACCTTCAATAGCAACAAACATATCTCCATCTTGTACTTGATTAGAACTACTTCTAATCTCGTTTATATTTGTATCAAGATTTCCTCTTACTTTTAGGTCATCTATTCCTAATAATATATCTTTTAGAAGCATAGCTTTCCCCCATCTTTACATTTTTACTTTTACATTATATAATTAAATGTTTTTTTTGTATAGCTTTTTTTAAATTTTTATAATAACTTTTGTTCCTTCATACACTTTAATTTCTCTCTTTGGTACTTGCTCTTTAACAATTGTATTTTCTTTATCTAAATCTTGTACTTCATTTTCTATTTGTAAGTCTAAATTTAAGCTCTTTAGTAGCTTTGTGGCTTCTTTTATAGTTAAGCCTTCAATATTTGGTACTTCTACTTGCTTTTTTATATCTTCTTCTTTTTCATTATCTTTTGTTAATTCTAGGTATGGTAAAATTTCCGATAAAACTTGCCCTCCAACAGGTGCAGCTACAACGCCTCCTTGATGTCCTGCTTCACCCTTTGGGTCATATAATGTTACTAATGCAACCACCGTAGGATCTGATATTGGTGCAACTCCTAAAAAAGATGCTACATACTTATTGGTATTGACTCCGTCTTCTGATGTACCTGTTTTACCGCCTACTCTATATCCTTTTACTTGGCCTCTTTTTCCTGTTCCTAAAGCAACTACTGACTCCATCATACTTAAAACTTCTGCTGCATGTTCTTCTGAAATTACTCTTTCTCCTGTTTTTACTTCAATATCTTTAACTTCTCCTGTATCACTATTTACTATCTTTTTTACTATACGAGGTGTAACTTTTATTCCTCCATTTGCAATTGTGCTTACTGCTGTTGCAAGTTGTATAGGAGTAATTTCAAATCTTTGACCAAAAGCTATTGTTGCTAGTTCAACTGGTCCAACTTTTTCTTCTTTTAAAAATATACTGGTTGCTTCTCCTGGCAAGTCAACTCCAGTTTTAGTAAGTAATCCATAATTTTTTAAATATTTATAATATGTGTGTACTCCTAGTTTTTGTCCAAGTCCTATAAATACAGGGTTACATGAGTTCATAAGTGCATCTCTTAACGACTCTGGTCCATGTGGTCTATAATATCTCCAACACTTAATTCTAACTCCAGCAATCTCAATTCCACCAGTACAGCAAAATTCGCCACTCTTATCTGTTGTAGTAATTTCTTCTTGTAGTGCAGCCGAAGCTGTGATTAACTTAAAAACTGAACCTGGCTCATATGTGTCTGTTACTGCTTTGTTTCTCCATAATGATAGCATTGTTTTGTTTTTTTCGGCTTGTGACATAGTTGGCCACATTGTTATTAATTCTTCTGTACTTGGTTCAAATGGTTCATTTAAGTTATAGTTGGGATATCCAGCTATTGCTAATATATCTCCAGTTTTTGGATTCATTACTACAATATTGCCACCATCTGTGCATTTGTTTTCAATGCAAGCTTCTTTTAAGTATTTTTCTGCTATTCCTTGTATTGTTGCATCTATTGTTAGTATTAAGTCGTTTCCATCCACAGCTTTTACATAATTTTCACTTGTGTTTTCAATATCTCCTCCTGTCGCATCTGTCATTTTTTCAATTTTACCTTTTGTTCCTTTTAATTCGTCATCATAAACAGCTTCTATTCCATCTAGTCCTTGGTTATCACTTCCAGAAAATCCAATAATTTGTGAAGCTAAATTATTATATGGATAATATCTTTTAGTGTCTTCATCTATGTTTACACCTGTTGTTATATTATTTTCTTGCAGCCAAACTCTTAATTCATTTGTTTTATTTTTTTCAACCTTTTTAGCAATAGTCTCTATTGAGCTTCTTTTGCTTACTTTTTTATATACCTTTTCATAATCTAATTCAAATATTTTGCTTAAAGCCTGAGCTACTTTTTCTTTGTTTTCCTTTGCTATATTAGTAGGGTTTACTGTAACAGTTTCTACTGTACCACTTATAGCTAATATAGTTTTACCTGTTGTATCATATATAGTACCTCTTTTTGGGTTAATGTTTCTATCTGCGGTTTGCTGAACATATGCTTTTGATTGCAGTTCTGCTCCCATTCCAAATTGTATCCATCCTATTCTAGTCAATAATCCACTTAAAATTATTCCAAATACAATAATTTCATTTCTCATCCTCTTTTTTCTGCTAATATCACTTATCTTTTCATCTGCTCTTGGCTTTTTTATATTTACCTCTTTTTTAAACCTTCTTTTTAAGTCTTTATGTGCTTGTTTTTGCTCTTTTTTTATATCTATCTTTTCATCTTTTTTTCTCTTTTTTAATTTTAATAATTGTTTTTTATTTATATTTTGCCTTAACATTTTTTTAGTTTTTTTCATAATATTTCTCCTTACTTTCTAATCTTATCTTTATTCAATAAATATAAAAAAATTACAATTTGCTGAATTGATATAAAATAAAAAGTAAGTTTTTAAATTTTCGATTTTTCTATCCAATAAAAAAAGCAATAGGTTTATCAAACTTATTACTTCTTTATTTTATTAAGTTTATTATACTGTCTAATATTTTTTCAAACCAGTTTTGTTCATCTACTATTGATACTTGTTCACTTGCTGATTCAACATAGTCTTTTTTAGGTAACGCTACATAAACTTTTTGTGAATCTCCTAATTTTTTCATTCCTAACATACTAGAAGCTGACTTTTCTATATTAGTTAAATTTAGGCTTGTTTGAATACTAATTTCGGTTTGTGCATTTTCTTTTTGTAATGTACTTAATTGTTTTTTTAGGCTTTCTTTTTGATTAAAGCTTGCTGTTATAAGAGAATTACGATAACTTATAGCAAACAATATTGCAAAGCCTGCAATTATATACATTATTGTTTTTATTTGTTGGTTAGATTTGGTATTTTTTTGTTTTGCTGTACTTTTTTTCTTTGTAGTATTTTTCCTTTTTAATGGTTGTTCTTCAGGTCTTAATTTCCTAGGGCTAGTTTCATATTGGTATCTACTACTATATGCCATAAGTTTATCACCTCTTTTCCTTTTGTATTTTTTAATTTATCATTTGCTTTTATCTGCTCTTTCAAAAATTCTGACTTTTGCACTTTTAGATCTTGAATTTTTTTCTTTTTCTTCCTGTGTTGCTACAATTGGTTTTTTATTTATTATTTTTCCCCAAGATTCATAGTTGCACACACAATATGGCAACTCACTTGGGCAAGTGCACTTTCCTTGTAAGTCTAGCATAGCATTTTTAACGGCTCTGTCTTCTAATGAATGAAAAGTTATTACAACTAATCTGCCACCTTGTTTTAAACAGTAAACACTATTTTTTATAGTTTCATATAAAGGTGCAATTTCGTTATTTACTTCTATTCTAATAGCCTGAAAAGTTCTCTTTGCTGGGTGGCCATCTTTTTTCATAGCTTTTGGTATAGAATTTTCTATTATTTGTACTAATTCTTTTGTTGTTTCTATTTGCTTTTGTTTACGAGCCTCACAGATATTTTTTGCTATTTGCCTGCTAAATCTTTCTTCTCCATATTCCCATATAACTTGAGCCAATTTTTCTTCTGAATATATATTTACTATATCTTTAGCAGTCATCCCATTTGATGCATCCATTCTCATGTCTAATGGGCTATCACCCATATAACTAAATCCTCTTGCTCTTTCATCTAATTGATATGATGAAACCCCTAAATCTAGTAAAATTCCATCAACTTTGTCTATATTAAGTTCATCTAATATTTGCCTTATATCATCATGATTTCCATGAACATAACTTACATTTTTATATTCTTTTAGTCTTTCTGAAGCAGCTTTTAAAGCTTCTTCGTCTCTGTCAATTCCAATTAATCTGCCATTTTGTGATAGTTTTTTTAATATTTCTTTGCTATGACCTGCACCACCTAAAGTACCATCCACATAAATTCCGTCTTTTTTTATTTCAAGCCCTTGTATACATTCATTTAACATTACAGGTTCATGTTTAAATTCCATTTGTTTAGTAAATCCTTTCAATGGCATATAATATAGCACAATAAGTTGGTATGATTATACCAACTATTATGTGCCTATTTTAATATTTTTTCATCTGTATTTTTCATAGTTTCTGCTTTCTTTTGTAGGGATAGAAATTTTTTTATATCTTTTGTGAGTTTTAATTTTCACTTTAGTAACTTGATATCTTTTCTTTTGAAATTAAAATCTTTTGTAAGACCTTATTTCATTTATCTTTAGTTTGTTTTATCTTTTGTAAAATATAATTCTTTTAAATTTTATCTTTAGTATAATTTATCTTTTGTAAATTAAAATCTTTTGTGTTTTATTATTTTTTCTTTTGTATTTTATATAGCCTTTTGCAAGTTATATACCTAACATTGTCATATTTTCTGCAATTTCATCTGCTGAAATATTTTCATCACTGTTATATGATTTCCATTTTTCTTTGTCCCAAATTTCAATTCTAGTACCTACACCAATAATTACTGTATCTTTTTCTAGTTTTGCATATTCGCGTAGATTACTTGTAATTAAAAATCTGCCTTGTTTATCAATTTCACATTCTATTGCGCCTGACAAGAAAAATCTTACGAAATCTCTAGCATTTTTGTTTGTAAGTGGAAGTGTTTTTAGTTTTTCTTCAAAGTTAGCCCATTCTGTTTGCGAAAAGCCAAATAAGCATTTGTCTAAGCCTTTTGTTATTATGAATTTTTCACCCATATCTTCTCTAATTTTTGAAGGTAGTATTAATCTGCCTTTAACGTCTAGAGAATGTTCATATTCGCCTATTAACACTTTTCTCACCTCTCAAACATTTTATTCCACTTTTCACCACTTCTCTCCACTTCAATTAGATTTTAATATAACACTTTAAAAATATCAAGTGTTTTTGCAAATTTTTTTAAAATTTTTCAAAAAAATAAATAGTAATTTAAAAATTACTATCTATTTTTATTGTTTATCACATTTTTCTAACATTTCTTCAATAATTTTTTCTAAATCAGTGGTGTCTATAACTGATTTTATACTAGCATCCATTATTTTTTCTGGCGATATATTTTTTAAATTTAATATATATCCATTTTTAAGTGCTAATTGCCTAATAAATTCTCTATTTGTTCTTCCATTTCCTTCCCTAAATGGATGTAGTACATTTAGTTCAGACAAATAGTATGCTAACCTTTTAGCTAATTCTGTCTTTGAAAGTCCATTTAAAAAGTTTTCTCCTTTCAGTTGATTTAAAAGTCTGCCTAATTCTGGTTCTATATATTCAAAACTTGCAAATCTAAAATCACCTTTTCCGATATTTTCTTCTCTGAATTTCCCTGCAAATGGGTAAATATCCTCAAACAAGTATTGATGAATTGAAATATAATGCTTTTTATCAAATTCTCCTGTGATTCCTTTTATTCTTAATCCTAATGATTTTGCGGCAGTAATCTTAGCTTCATATTTTTCTAATTGCTTATAATCTCTAATGTCTAATTTATTCATTAAAGTCCCACTATTTTCATAGCAATATTTTGAACCTTCATATAAATTTTTCATACAATCCCCTCAACATGTTTAGTATTTTATAATGTGAGTTTAAAGCAAAAATTTAAAGTTGTCAATATTTTTTATTGACAACTTTTACATTAGATTTGTTCTTTTATCATATTTATTAATTCTGGCATTGCTACTTCATTTTCTGCTAACATTCTATACATATTAACATCATTTTCTGTAATGTTCATCCCTTCAATTGCTAAATCATTTTTTATATTATCTATATTAAATTTAAAAACTTCTTCATTAAACATTTTTTTATCCTCCATTTTGGATATTTGGTTTTTTACACCCTACACTCTTATTATACCACAAAATCACTAAAAAGTACAGCTTTTTAGTGATTTTTGTTTATCTAAATTTCTCTTAATTTTACTACTAGTCTTTGCTTTCCGCCATTTGTACAAGTAATTAAAGTAAGTTCTCTTTTTTGCATATTCCATGCTGTTAACTGGCTTGTACAGCTTGTATCTGTTGGTTGTACAACATATTTATCATATACTTGATATGTAATTGTTCTGCCTGTCAAATCTGTTAGTTCTGCTGTATCACCATTTTTTAGTTTATGTAACTTTCCAAACATTTTACCATTTTCATAATAGTGTCCTACTATGCAATAGTTTCCTACTTCATTTGGCATCAAGTCCTTTGGATGGTATTTATTTAATGATACAAAAAGTAACTCTGGTGATGTTTTTGAAAGTACAGGGTATTCAATATTTATACATGGTATTTTTAAAATTGCTTCTGTTGTATATTCAATTCCATCTTTTGATGTATATGTTTTTGTATCTATTTTAGATTCATTTTGTTTTACATTATTTTCTTGATTTTTATCTTCTTGGTTTGCTACTTCTAATATAACCACGATTCTATCATTTTCTTCTTTTTTTACAGTGTCGTCAACCTGATATTTTATTTGTTCAAGTATTTCTCTTGAGACCTGCTCACTTTTGTTTCTGTCATATTCTGCATATATATAGTATGAAAATAAAAGGCAAATTAAAAAAACTGATAAGAAAAGTTCTATTTTATATATTACTTTTTTTCTTTTCATTTCAGGTGTCACATATAGTTTTTGAGTTACTAATATTTGATTCACTTTTAATTATTCTCCTTTCTTTTTTACTAATACATACACTAATATTATAACATATTTTACTTATGTATACAATTGTTTTTGTTGTTTTTTAATAGAAAAAATGCTGTAGATATTCACAGCATTTTATTCTAATCCAAAGCTTACACCTAAGGCGCTATTTATTTGTGACATTATATTATTATCATCAATATGCCCTATTTTTTCTTTTAGTCTACTTTTATCTATTGTTCTTATTTGTTCTGTTAATATAACAGAATCTGCTTTTAAGCCACTTTTTTCTGGTTCAATTTCAATATGTGTTGGTAATTTTGTTTTTCCTGTTTGTGATGTTATAGCTGCTGCTATTACTGTTGGGCTATGCTTATTTCCAACATCATTTTGTATTATAAGCACTGGTCTTACTCCACCTTGTTCTGAACCAATTACAGGGCTTAAATCTGCATAAAACATATCTCCTCTTTTTATTACCATCTTCTTCACTCCCAATATTCTTCCAGTTTTGATATATTTTAAGGATTAGCAAAGATAAAAAAATAGTTTTAAGCAGATATGTGTTTCTTAATACTGTGCAATAGAAAAATCATTTAATCTAAATGCAAGTACTTCTTCCTTCTTTAAACTATTTATCTTTATCTCATTATATAATATGTAAACTAGATTTTTTTGGTTCTTGTCTTGTACTATCATCTTTGTGATTTTTCCTGTTGTTTTGTCGATAAATAGTTTTTTTGAAGAAACATACTGGTTATTGTTTTGTAGTGTTACTTCCATAATTATCATATTATTTTCTTCATAAAGCTTTTTGTTACTAGAATTCTTATAGTCTTCTGCAAATGAATTTAGCCACAAAAAATTTTCCGTCATGTATTGATAATTTTGATAAACAGTAGATAGATTTAATTTTGTATTATTTATTTTTAATGTATTTCCATCATATACTGTTTCCAGACCGCTTATGTTGCTTGGTTCTAAAATTGTTTGTTTTTCTATATTTGGTGCAGCATAACTTTGTTTTATTTTATATTTTGTTTTATTTTTATTTGTTTCAACTTCAACCTCTATTTCTGCTTCATATGAGCTAATATTTAAAATATATTCTTCAATTTCTTGATTTGTTTTGTTACTTAAATTATTTCCAGTTTTCAAATTTTTATTAGCATTTCTAGAAAAAAAGTAAATTATTATTGCAATTATTGCTATAACTACAATTGCAATGGTAATTTTTAAAATTGTTTTATTTTTCATATAATCAACTCCTATTGTAATTTATATTCGCTTAACCTTAAAGTATTACAATAGTAAAAGCATAGGTGAATAGTTTTCACTTATGCTTTATATGTTTTTAAAATATGTAATTATGCTATCTTGTAGTTCTTGTTTTGTTTCTATTTGATTTATTTTTTGGCGCATTTGTGTTGCATTTGGTAAATTTTTTAAATAATAGCTCATATATTTGCGCATTTCTTTTATTCCTGTGTTTTCTCCTAAATATTTAACTTGCAAATCTATATGTTCTAATATTATTTTCAATTTTTCTTCATTAGATACTGGTGTTATTATTTGACCATTTAAGTATTCTTGTATTTCTCTAAATATCCATGGATTTCCTATACTAGCTCTTCCTATCATTATTGCGTCTACACCAGTTTGTTCAAATATTTTTAATGCATCTTCTTTTGTTTTTATATCTCCGTTTCCGTATTACTGGTATATTTACTGCTTGTTTTACTTGTTTTATAATATTCCAATCTGCTTCTCCTGTATAAAATTGCTCTCTTGTTCTTCCATGTATGGTTATTGCTTTTACGCCTTTTGCTTCTGCTATTTTTGCTAATTCTACTGCTACAATATTATTGTCATCCCAACCTTTTCTCATTTTTAATGTTACTGGTACTTGAGAATTTTCAACTACTGCTTCAATAATATTTTCTGCCAATTCTAGGTTTAGTAATAACTTACTTCCATCTCCGTTTTTTACTACTTTTGGTGCAGGGCATCCCATATTTATATCTATTATTGGTGAAGTTTTGCTTAATTCTCTTGCTGCAAATGACATTGCTTCAATATCATTTCCAAATATTTGGGCTGCTACCGGTATTTGTTCATTTTCTGTATTTAATAATAGCTTTGTTTTTTCGTCGTTATAAAACAGGCCTTTGCTACTTACCATTTCTGTATATGCTAAACCGAACTCCAAATTTTTCACATATTAAACGAAATGGTAGGTTTGTTATTCCTGCCATTGGGGCTAGTAGTATGTTGTTTTTTAGTTTTACATTTCCTATTTTTAGTTCTTTTAAGTACATTTTATTTTTTCTACCTTTACTATTTTTCACTACTATTTTCCGCAACGTCGCTTGCGCATGATATATATTTTTCTTCGACTAAAGCACAGAAAAATATATAATCATGCCGCTGTTGCTACTTTGTACACATAAAAAACTTTATTCTATAAACATTGCTTTTTTGCGTCTAGCGCTTATGTTTAGCAAAATTGCTATTAAGATTAAATTTGTAAGCATAGAGCTTCCTCCGTAGCTTACAAAAGGAAGTGGTATTCCTGTAATAGGCAAAAGCCCCATTGTCATTCCTATATTTTCTAACATGTGAAAGAATAATATTCCAACAATTCCAATTGCTATATATGATCCCAAATCATCTTTAGCAGTTTTTGCTACTTGTATTGATTTTACTATTAATATAACATACAAAACAATTATAACTCCTGCAACTACAAAGCCCATTTCTTCACTTATAACAGCAAATATAAAGTCTGTGGTTTTTGGGTATAAGTAACCAAGTTGTGTTTGATTTCCTTTAAATAACCCCATTCCAAATATTTGTCCGGCTCCTATTGCTAGTTTTGATTGTATTATGTTGTATCCGTCTCCTCTTGGATCTAGGTTTGGGTTCAAATATACATCTATTCTTGCCTTAGCATGCTCTGGTAATATAAAGAAATATGCTAATGGTACCAAAATAACTACTAATAGTACAGCTGTTATAATATATTTTTTGTCTATGCCTGCTGTATATAACATAAATACTAATGCTGCTAAAAACGCAAGTGAAGTACCATAATCTGGTTGTTTTATAATTAATATTGTTGGTATTCCTATTGCTATTAGTATTATTCCTATTTTCCAGAATTTATTTATTTCTTCTCTTCCTTTTTGTTGTAGTTTTGTTATAATATTTGATATAAATAACACTACTGCAACTTTAGCAAACTCTGCTGGTTGAAAAGAAAATGGTCCTATGTTAAACCAGCTTGTTGCTCCATTTATTGGTGTTGTAAATAATACTGCAATTAATGATATAATACTCAGTCCATAAATAATTGGAGATATTTTAGATAATAGTTCATAATCTACAAAAATAAATACCAACATTATTGGTATACTAATAGCAATCCAAATAATTTGTTTTTTAAATTCCTCATAATTTGAATTTTGAGTGGCAGAAAACAGTGCAACTAGCCCTATTGTTAATAATATGACTGTACATATTAAAATCCACCACTCAACATTTTTAAACATACTTTTTTTCATGTTTATCCTCTATTTAGTTATTTGATGTTTCAAGTTCCTCATTCTCTTGCTTAGGTTTATTATCTTCTACTTTTAATTCTTTATTCTCTTTTTCTTGATTTTCTTCAGCATCTACCTCTGTTTCATCACTTATAGTTTCTTGTGTGTTACTAGTTTCATCACTTTCTTGAGTGTTAACAGTTTCTTTTGCATTTTCTTCTGTTTTATCTAGTTCTTTTACTTCTTTAGATTCTTCTTTTTCGTTTTCATTGCTTTCTTGTTGTTTTGGCACATTTACTTTTCTTGCTTCATTTTTTATTGTTACAATTGGAATATTTGCATATAATGCTGGTGCGCCAACTGTTCCGTCTTCGTTTGCTTTGTTAGTTAAATGAACATCTATCTCTTTTTCATCAACATCTATATATTTTTTTATTACCTCTATAATTTCTTGTTTCATAAGTTCCAAGAAGTCGGCAGATACGTTTGCTCTATCTTGCATTAAAACTAGGTGCAATCTTTCTTTTGCTGTATCTGAGCTTTCTTTGCTCTTTTCTTTTTTTACAAGACCTTTCAAAAAATTCATTATGTTTTCAAACATGTTCTACCTCCGTATGTATTATTTTTTAAATAAACTTTTTATTTTTGTAAAAAAGCCTTCTTTTTTCCCTGGTATTGTAACTTCTACATTTTCTCCTAATATTCTGCTTGCAATTTCTGTATATGCTCTTCCTGATGGTGCTTTGTGATTTGTTACAACTGGCTCTCCTTTATTTGTTTGTGTAATTATAAATTCGTCATCTGGTACAACTCCAATTAAGTCAATTGATAATAAGTCAACTATATCTTCAACTTCCATCATTTCACCTTTTTTTACCATATTAGGTCTTAAACGGTTAATAACTAATTCTGGATTTTTAATTTCAGATGCTTCTAATAGTCCTATAATTCTGTCTGCATCACGAATAGCAGATATTTCTGCTGTTGTTACAACAATTGCTCTGCTTGCACCTGCAATAGCATTTTTAAAGCCTTGCTCTATTCCTGCTGGACAGTCTATTAAAATATAGTCAAATTCTTCTTTTAATTTCTCTGTTAATTCTTTCATTTGTTCTTCATTTATTGCACTTTTATCTCTTGTTTGGGCTGCTGGAAGTAAAAACAATTCTTCAAAACGTTTATCTTTTATAAGAGCTTGTCTTAATTTACATTTTTCTTCTACAACATCTACTATATCATATACGATTCTGTTTTCTAGTCCCATTACAACATCAAGGTTTCTTAAGCCTATATCTGTATCAACTAACACTACCTTTTTACCCCTTAATGCTAAAGCAGACCCCACGTTTGCAGTAGTTGTAGTTTTTCCAACTCCACCTTTTCCAGATGTTATTACTATAACTTCTCCCATGATTTCCTCCTTATTTTTGTTTTAAAAATGCAATATTAACATTTGTATTATATAACAGAATTGCTCAAAAAGCAATGTGTGAACTTATAAAAATATGGAAATCTTTGATTTTTACTATATAATAAAAAATATCTCTAATGAATGTTCAAAAGAGATATTTTTATTTTTATTCATATGTTACAATATTTTTTTCTCCTGTTGTTTCAACAGGTGTAATTTTAGCATATCCATTTCCAGAGTGCCCAGTTTCAGTACCTCCTGATGTTGATTCAAATGATTGGCTTCCATCACTAGTCAATGCATCTGTTAAATAATATTTGGTTGCAACAGAATATCCACTAGGTACGTTAGATGCTGTACTAGATGTCCATATAAAGCCGGAGCCTCCCCCGCCTCCGCGGTCATCATCTCCAGAGCTGTCTGGTACTGAACCAGATCCACCATACCAGCCTCCTCCACCAGCTCCGCCATATCCACTTGACAAATGTACTCCTCCTCCACCAAAGCCAAATCCTCCACAATAATATGATTTGTCATTTGCATTCAGTCCTGATATTGCTTGTGATGTCACTGTATAGTCTTTTGAATATCCTGAATAGGTTTGAGTACCACCTTTTCCGCAGTAATTCTTAGATGCCGTATAGTTTTCCGTAGAAGTTCCACCAGATGTTCCACCTCCATACATTCCCTTCTTATTCTTTGCACCGTCCGAGCCTCCGCCACCAGCTACAATAATTCTTGAAAGTAGTGATGCTGAATCGTTCCATTTGCCTGATATAAGCCTTATGTCAGTAGCTCCTCCACCTCCTTTATATCCATATCTGTATCCTCCACCATTATAGCCGCCTGTTACAACTGCTCCTGTTGAAGACGAGCTGTTTCCGCCTTTTCCTCCAACGTACACATATAGTTTATCTCCTTTGGTTAAGTTAATTGTTCCTATGGAATACCCTCCTTTCCCTCCATATGTTGAAGATGAACGGTATCCTCCTTGTGCGCCCCACACTTGTAGCTTATACTTTCCTGTTGCTTGTGCTGTAAAAGTATAATATTCATTTGAAGTAGTATTTGCTGTACTATATGTTGTCGATGTTCCAGAAATTACTGATATAGGGTTACTTATTAATTCTACTGACTTTCCGTTTATAAATGTAGTCAATACATGTAAATAATATGTACCTGTTGATGTTGTTGAAAGGTTTATTGTTTTTCCACTAGTAACTGCTCCACCTGTATAGCTTGATGCATTTGTTCCAATTTTATTTGCTGATGTGTTATACACATATTTGCATTGTGTTGTATTTACTTTTTTTGGTTCATCATATGTAACTACTGCTTGCAAAGTTTTACCTGCAAAAGATTGTGATGATTCAACCGTTACAGTTACTTTAGTTTGCTGTTTTTTTAGCATTGTTTGATATATTGTACTTTTTTTAGAAATATCTTGTTCATATACATCTTTTATTTTTAGTAATGTTTTTATTTCATTTTTTCTAGTTGAAACTGCCATCGAAAAAAGTACCGACAACAGTATAGTAAATGTTATTGTTGTAATTGCAACATATATTGCTATTACACCCTTTTGTTTTTTTAGTTTATTTTTCATTTGCATGTTATCACTTTCCTTTTTATATAATAACTCTGTGTATATAATAATAAAAAAACACATTATTGTCAATTGTTTTTACAAACTATATTATACCTTTTTTCCTTGACATTATGCTTGTTTAAGAATAAAATAATATTCAAGAAATATTTAAGGAGGAATACTTTAAACTATGAAAGATTTAATTGAAATTAGATGGCATGGTAGAGGTGGTCAAGGTGCTAAAACAGCTTCTCTTTTACTTGCAGACGCTGCTTTTAACACTGGTAAATATATTCAAGGTTTTCCTGAATATGGTCCAGAAAGAATGGGTGCCCCTATTACAGCATATAACCGTATAAGTAATACACCAATCCGTATTCATAGTAATATATATGAACCAGATTATGTAGTAGTTGTTGATGATAGTTTATTAGAAGCTGTTGATATAACTGCTGGTTTAAAACCTGAGGGTGCAATAGTTATAAATACTACAAAAAGTGGAGATGAGTTAAAGCCTTTACTTAACGGATATACCGGAGATGTTTATACTGTTGATGCAAGAAAAATATCTTTAGAAACTTTAGGTAAATACTTTCCAAATACTCCAATGCTTGCTGCAATTGTAAAAGTAAGTGGTGTAATTGAGGAAAAAGACTTTTTAGCTGATATGGAAGGTTCATTTAAACACAAATTTGCTAAGAAACCTGAAGTTATTGATGGAAATATGAAAGCTTTAGAAATGGCTTTAAAAGAAGTTAATAAAGTCTAGAAAGGATGGTTTAAATGATTGATAAAAATACTCCAGCTTGTGATATGACTATTGGCGGTAATATTTATGAAGCTGGTAATGCTAGAGAATTTAAAACAGGTGACTGGAGAAGTGTTAAACCTATTTACATATCTGAGAAATGTACTCAATGTGGTTTATGTTTTCCTGTTTGCCCTGATGATGCTATTCCTGTAAATAAAGAAGGAAAACGCGAAGATTTTAATTATGATTATTGCAAAGGTTGTGGAGTTTGTGCTAAAGTGTGCCCATTCCATGCCATTGAAATGACTGAGTAAAGGAGATTATAATATGGGAATTAGAGAAAGATTAAGTGGAAACGAAGCTGCTGCTATTGCTATGAAACAAATAAATCCAGATGTTGTAGCTGCTTTTCCTATAACACCTTCAACAGAAATACCTCAATATTTTTCTACTTTTGTTAGTAACGGTACAGTAGATACAGAATTTGTTGCTGTTGAAAGTGAACATAGTGCTATGAGTGCTTGTGTTGGTGCAGAAGCTGCTGGTGCAAGAGCTATGACTGCCACTTCTGCTAATGGTTTATCATATATGTGGGAAATGATATATATTGCATCTAGCCTAAGACTTCCTATTGTTATGAGCTTGGTAAACAGAGCCGTTTCAGGGCCATTAAACATTCACAATGATCACTCAGATGCAATGGGTGTAAGAGATGCTGGATGGATTATGTTATTTTCTGAAAATAACCAAGAAGCATATGATAACTTAATTATGGCTCATAGAATTGCTGAAAACAAAGATGTTTTATTACCTTTAATGGTATGTCAAGATGGATTTATTACTTCTCATTCAATTGAAAATATTGAACTAATTGAAGATGATAAGGTTAAAGAATTTGTTGGAACATATAAACCTGAGCATTATTTATTAAATGATAAAGAGCCAATTGCTGTTGGTCCATTAGATGTTCAATCATATTTATTTGAACATAAATATCAACAAGCTGAGGCAATGAGAAATGCTAAAAAAGTTATTTTAGAAGTTGCCAAAGACTTTGAAAAAATGACTGGTAGAAAATATTCATTTTTTGAAGAATATAAAATGGATGATGCAGAAATTGCTGTTGTTTGTATGAACTCAACTGCTGGAACTACTAAAACAGTTGTAGACGAGTTGAGAGAAAAAGGAATTAAAGCTGGTATGGTTAAGGTTCGTGTATTTAGGCCTTTCCCTGCTGAAGAAATTGCTGAAGCTTTAGGAAATTTGAAAGCTGTTGCAATAATGGACAAAGCTGATTCTTTAAATGCTATGGGTGGTGCATTATATGAAGATGTTATCTCAAGCATGTATACAGCTAAAAAGCAAGTTCCTGCTGTAAGCTATGTTTATGGTATTGGTGGTAGAGATACTACAAGTAACAATATCCATGAAGTATTTGATTATTTGGCTCAAGTTGCTAAAACTGGTGAAATTGATAATCCATATCGTTATGTAGGATTAAGAAAGTGAGGAAAATTTTATGGCATATAATTTAAAAGAAGTAATGGCAAATAAGCCATCTAGATTTACAGCTGGTCACAGAATGTGTGCTGGTTGTGGTGCCCCACCTATTGCTCGTATGGTTTTAAGGGCTTTAAAGCCAGAAGATCATGCAGTAATTAGTAATGCTACTGGTTGTATGGAAGTTTCAAGTTTTATATATCCATATACTTCTTGGACTGACTCATATATCCACACAGCTTTTGAAAATGCAGCATCTACTTGTTCTGGTGTGGAAGCAGCTTATCGTTCATTAAAAAAGCAAGGCAAATTGCCTAGTGATAAAACAACTAAATTTATTACATTTGGTGGAGATGGTGGAACTTATGATATAGGTATTCAAAGTTTATCAGGTGCTATGGAAAGAGGTCATGATATGGTATATGTATGTTATGATAATGGTGCCTATATGAATACAGGTATTCAACGTTCTTCTGCAACTCCTAAGTTTGCAGATACAACAACCTCTCCTGCCGGAACAGTTATACCTGGTAAAATGCAATCTAGAAAAGACTTAACAGAAGTTATGGAAGCACATCATTTACCATATGTAGCACAAACTATTGCTTATGCAAATTTTAAAGATTTATATGAAAAAGCTGAAAAAGCTATTTATACAGAAGGACCATGTTTCTTAAATGTATTATCACCTTGTCCAAGAGGCTGGGGATACCCAACAGATATGTTAATGCAGATAAACAAATTAGCTGTTGAAACATGTTATTGGCCTTTATATGAAGTAATTGATGGCAGATATGTAATAAATTATAAACCTGCTAAAAAATTACCTATTGAGGATTTCTTAAGACCTCAAAAACGTTTTAAACATATGTTTAAACCTGGTAATGAGTGGATGATAGAAGAGTTCCAAAAAGAAGTAGATAAACGTTGGGAAGCTCTTTTAAAATTAGAGGAAACAACAAATAAATAGAAAAAACTCGGCTGTGAGCCGAGCTTTTTTGTTATTATTTTATTCTTCGTTTGGTTCTGGTGCTCCGACTGGGCAAACACCTTCACATGTTCCACATGAGATACATGCGTCTTTGTTTATTACATATTTATCTTCACCTTGTGAAATGCAAGATACTGGGCAACTTGCAGCACATGCTCCACAGCTGATACATTTGTCTGTAATTTTATATGCCATTTATTTCACCACCTCTCATTTTTATATCTCTTATTAAATATCATCATCATCTGATTTTGTTCGTTCATCTAGTTTTTCTAACTTTTCTAATTCTGCTAACTCTTTTGCGTGTTCTTTTTCTTCTGGATCTATTTCTTCTCTTCCAATATTTTTTATTATCTTAACTTCTGAAGCAGGGTATCTTTTATAGAATGTATCTTCTCCATCCCTAAATTTTACACGAATTATTTCTCTTAAAGTTTGTATTGAGTCAACTGTTCCTTCCCCATCTTCTGTTTTTACTATTGCTCCAATTTTAGGAAGTCTTTTTAATTTATCTTCATATACATTTTGTTCATATTTTAAGCAGCACATAAGTCTTCCACAATTTCCTGATATTTTAGATGGATTTAGTGAAACATTTTGCTCTTTTGCCATTTTTATAGATACTGCTTCAAAGTTATCTAAAAATGAACAACAGCAAAGTTCTCTACCACATACACCATTGCCACCTATTTTTCTAACTTCGTCTCTTACTCCAATTTGTCTTAATTCTATTCTTGTTCTAAAAACGGCTGCTAGGTCTTTTACCAACTCTCTAAAATCTATTCTTCCATCTGCTGTAAAGAAAAATATAATTTTACTATTGTCAAATTTATATTCAACTTCTGTTAAGTTCATGTCTAGATTATATTTTTTTATTTTTTCTTGAGCAATTTTAAAAGCCTCTTTTTCCTTTTCTCTATTTGCCTCATCAATTTTTATATCTTTTGGTGTTGCTATACGAATTACCTTTTTTAAAGGTGCTGTTAAACTTGATTCTGCTATTTCTCTAACACCTGTTGTAACATCTCCAATTTCTTGTCCTTGGCTAGTTTCCACTATTACCTTTTGACCTTTTTCTATATTCAATTTATCTGGATCAAAAAAATATACTTTTCCTGGTTTTCTAAATCTAACCCCTACTATCTTTTTCAATTAACTTCCTCCCATAGTTTTAGTAATAAGTTATCAATTGACATATCATAATTAGCATTTGCTAATATTCTTTGTTTTGTCTGCTCTATTATTTGTATTCCATTTATATAATTTGCTTTATGCTTATTTTTTATAGCATTATATATAACTATTTCCATATAATCTAGCAAATCAATAATTTCATCTTTGGCAGAATATAGCACATCTGCCTTTCTCCAAATTTGTGTTATGTTTTGTTTGTCTAATACGCCTATTAATTGCTCTATTTGCATATATTGTTCTTTAGAGTCATTTATTTTTAATGCCTTTCCAATACTGCCCTCACAATGTTTTAACATATTTTCTGTAATGTCTGAATCTATACCATTTTGTTTTAAATAGTTTATTATTTTCTCCTCTGGTATTGGTTCAAAATACAGCTTCATACATCTTGATTTTATGGTTGTTAATAACTTGCTTTCATTTGAAGTTGTCAAAATAATAACTACATATTCTGGTGGTTCTTCTAAAGTTTTAAGTAAGCTATTGGCAGCTTCTCTAGTCATTGTTTCTGCTTGTGATATTAAATATACTTTTTTACTTGAAGTTACAGGTTTTTCTTGTGCTTTTTCTTGTAAAAATCTTACTTGCTCTATTTTTATGGCTTTTCCATCTTCTGGTGCTATTTGTAAAAAGTCAGGATGGCTTTCTCCATTAAATTCCAGACAAGATTTGCATTGGTTACAAGGTTTATTTGTTTCATTACTGCATAATATCATTTTCGCAAATTCTTTTGCAAATAAGTTTTTTCCTATTCCCTCTTGTCCATCAAACATATAGCTATGTAGCACATTATTGTTTTTTACTGTTGTTTCAAGTATTTGTTTTATTTTTTCATTTCCTATTAAATTTTCAAAAGACATTTTTATACCTTTCCAAATAAATTTAATGGCCAGAATCTAATCCAAACTTTGCTTTCAATTTTTTCTACTGGTATGCACCCAAATGCTCTACAATCACTTGATTGGCTTCTGTTGTCTCCCATAGCAAAAACATATCCTTCTGGAACTGTAAAATCATTAAAATAATTGTAGTCTTTAGACTCTACCTTTGTAACCACATCTGATTTTAGATACTCTTCTGCTAGTTCTTCTCCATTTATATATACTTTGCCATTTTCAATTTTTACATGCTCTCCAGGTAATGCAATTACTCTTTTTATGTAACTTTCTTTTCCTATTTCTAATACATAATATACAAATTTGCTCCACCAGTTTGTTGGTTCTTTTTCATATTTTGCTACTGGATTTTGTAAGTCTACCTCTAAGCTATTGCTATATGTAACTTTGCTTGGTGCTTCAAATGTAATTATTTCACCTCTTTTTGGCATTTCATTTATTGTTCTCATCCACCTATTTAATATTAGCCTTTGACCTGGCATTAATGTTGGTTTCATTGAAACTTGACTTACAATTGTTGGAGTTCCGACAAAATATTTAATTGTAATTGCTAATACAAAAGCAATTACAATACAAAAAATCCACTCTAATATATCTCTCATTTTGTCGCTAATTATCATTTTAAATTTTACCCTCTTTCTATTTTTTATAAACTGGTATTCTTATTACAACTTCTGTGCCTTTATCTACTTCACTTTTTATATCAATGCTTCCATTGTTTTGTTCTATAATTTCTTTTGCAATTGGAAGTCCTAAGCCGGTTCCCCCAAGTTCTCTTGATCTTGCTTTATCTACTCTATAAAATCTTTCAAATATTCTAGATAAATCAGCCTCTGGAATTCCAATTCCATTGTCTATAACCTTAATATATGCGTCATTATATACGAATCCAACATATACTTTGATTACACCATTTTCTGGTGTATATTTTATGGCATTAGAAATTATATTTAATATTACTCTTTCTATTCCATATTTGTCTGCATTTACTGGTGGTACATTTGCTGTTACAAAACATTCTATGTTATGATTTTTCTTTTCTACTTCAAAACGTAGTCTATCAATACAGTTTTTCGTTAGTTCTCCTAAATCAAATACAGATTCTTCTTTTGTTACTTTTTTGTTGTCATATCTGGAAAGCACTAACAAATCTGTAACAAGCCTTGCCATTCTTCTAGCTTCTGCACTAATTACTCCTAGAAATTTTGCTTGCATTTCTTTATCATAATCACTTTCAAGTAAAGTATCTGCATACCCCATTATTGATGTAATAGGCGTTTTTAATTCATGTGATACATCTGCTACAAATTCTTTTCTCATATTGTCTAGCTTTACATGTTCTGTAATATCCTGAATTACTACTATTACTCCCTCTGGCTTGTCGCTTTCATCTTGGAAAGGTGCAAACAATAAGTTAACATATTTTTCTCCTATATTTAGCCTTTGTTCTGATGAAGTCCAGTTTTCTAAATATACTATTTTTTCTAAATCTATATCTGTATTTAATTTTTTGAATATGCTATTAAATGTATTTTTTTCATCTGTTAAATCTAATAATTTTATTGCTGCTGGGTTTATATGAATAATATTGCCTTCCATATCAAAGGCAATAATTCCATCTGTCATATGTAATAAAATAGTTTCAATTTGTCTCTTTTGTTTTGCTACCTCATTCAAATTTTGCTTTAACTCATTTGTCATTAAATTAAATGCATTTACAAGCTCAGTTATTTGTGTTTGTTTTTTATCAATTTCTTCAAATTCTATATCTTCACCATTAGCAATTTTTTCTGAATTTTGGATTAGCACATCTATCGGTTTTACCATTACTTTATATATAAAATATCCAACTAAAACTGTTACTATTGCAAAAACCACAATTGATGTTATCATTATTACTATGGTTTGTGAAATATCGTTTGCGATTATGTTGTTTATGCTGTTTGCAAAATCTGTTTGTTGTATAGCTGCTTTTTCTATTTGTTTTAAATTAATTATATTAATTAGTGATAAAGAGCTAATTATTGCTACCCCTAATATAAAAAAGATTAAAATTATTTTCGCTTGTATACTTTTTATCATTTTAAGGACTTTCCCTTCCTTACTAATTGTTTGCTAAGTAGTAGCCAACTCCTCTTTTAGTAATTAAGATTTTTGGGGCTGATGTATCTTTTTCAATTTTTTCTCTAATTCTTCTTACTGTAACATCTACTGTTCTGATATCTCCATAATATTCATATCCCCATACTTTTTCAAGTAAAATTTCTCTAGTTACTACTTGACCTGGCTGGTTTGCTAAGTACTTTAATACTTCAAATTCTCTTAAAGTCAAATCGATTACTTGTCCTCTAACTTTTACTTCAAATTTTTCAACATCTATGCTTAAATCTCCTACTTCTATTATTGAATTTTCTCGCTTATTTTCACTAGCTCCTTCGTTGTTTCTACCTTTTGCTTCTGCTTTTCTTAGGTTTGCTTTTACTCTTGCCATTAATTCCCTTACACTAAAAGGTTTGGTTATATAATCATCTGCTCCTAACTCCAAACCTAATATTTTATCAATTTCCTCGTCCTTGGCAGATAATATTAAAATAGGTATATTTAAAGTATGTCTTAATTTTTTGCATACTGTTAAACCATCTATTTTTGGAAGCATAATATCTAATAAAATTAAGTCTGGCTTTTGTTCTGTCGCAATCTCTATTGCCTCTTCTCCATCATTTGCTTCTAAGGTATTATAACCTTCTTTTTGTAGATTATATGTTAAAATATCTACTATTGGTTTTTCATCATCTACTACAAGAATAGTTTTTTTGTCTTCTTCTATGTTGTTTACTTCTACAATTTTTTCCTCATCAAAATTGTCTTTTTCTTTTAAATTTTCTTTTTTATTTTCCACAGAAAAGCCCTACCTTTCTTATCTTTAAGACTTATAGTTTTGATATTATATTTATATCATAATAACTAATTTAGTACAAGTTTTTTTAAATAATTTCGTAATATTTTTGCAATGTTTTTGAAATCTTTTTGTAACAAGATTTATTTTTAGTTTTATTATATATGGGTTTTTATATACAAAAAAAATGATGTAACTTTTGAAGTTACATCATTCAAGAGCTTTAACAATTTGCTCTTTTTCTTTTATTGTAGGTTTTGGCTCTTTTTCTACTAATTTTTCTTATCCTTTCTAGCATCAATCTCGACCACATATAGCCAATAGCAAAGTAATAAGAGATTGCTGCAATAAGAATAGGAATTTTAACAAGTATGTTTCTAGTAGAATACCAACTAACTAAAGGATCTTCGCTGTTGTAAATCTCATTCCGTGCTTCAAAGTCTTTTCTTACTTCCATAGTCATTTCATTTGTCTTTCTATGTTGGTCATTGTAAAAACTAATGTTGTCTCTTGCCACATATAGGTCTATCGACGTAACAACAATTTTGTTAGCAACTTTTAAACATGTCAGAGTACCTACAATTAAGATAAAGAAGGCTAAAATCTTAGCGAAGTTATAATGTTTCCGCATAAAGTAATTCCCCTTTCAAAATAAATTAGTGTATTAACTATATTACTTATGATTATACCACATTTTTGTTTGCAAAGCAAATTTAGTTTACATAAGTATTAATATGCTATATACTCCACCTTCAGAATTTAGTTCAATTTTCTTGTCTGGTATTTCTTGTCCATTTAGTTTAAAGCTTTCTACTGTGTTATTTTTACCATTTGGATTACTTACATGAATGTTATATACAGAGTTTCCATGTTTATATTTTATGCTGTATTCTTTCCAGTCGCTTGGTATACATGGCTGTATACTTAAATATCCATTTTCTATGTGTAAGCCTAATAAATACTTAATACCTGCTTCATACATCCAGCTACTTGAGCCTGTGTACCATGTCCAGCCACCTCGTCCTGCCAGATTCTTTTGAGTATACACATCTGCACTAATTACATATGGCTCTACTTTATACTTGTTTGCCGCTTCTTTTGTTCTACTATGCTCAATTGGATTTATCATTCTATAATATTCCCCTGCTTTATCTCCAAAGCCCAGCAAACTAAATGCAATTATAGACCAAATGGCTCCATGTGTGTATTGTCCTCCATTTTCTCTAGTTCCTGGTACATAACTACTAATATAGCCCGGTTTTAGTATTCCTTTGTCAAATGGTGGGTCTAATAATTTTATCACTCCATTTTCTTTATCTATTAAGTGATTCTCTAGGCTTTCCATTGATATATATTTTTTGTCATTGTCTCCTGCTCCTGATATTACAGACCAGCTTTGTGCAATTGAGTCTATTCTACATTCCTCGTTTTGCATACTTCCTAAAACATTTCCGTCATCCATAAATGCTCTTCTAAACCATCTACCGTCCCATCCACTAGCATTTAATGCTCTTTTTAATTTTTCTGTTACTTCTTCATATTTTTTTGCTAAATCTGGTTCATTTTTTTCTATACATATTGGAATGAATTTCTTCAAAACATCATACATGAAAAATCCCAACCATACACTCTCGCCTTTACCTTTATTTCCTACTGTACTAAATCCGTCATTCCAGTCTCCTGAGCCTATTTTAGGTAAGCCATTTTCTCCAAAGTCTAAAGATATTTCTATTGCTTTTTTGCAATGTTCATAGATGCTTTCTGTTAATTCTGTCTGCTCATATCTATCATACTTTTCGTCGACTCCTGTTTCAAGTATAGCACCTGTTAGATATGGTGTTTGAATATCTAGTATTTGCTTATCTCCTGTAAATGATATATAATCTTCTACTAAATATACTAGCCATAACCTATCGTCTGTAAATCTTGTGCGTATTCCTCTAATTGTTTCTTCATGCCACCAATGTTCTACATCTCCTTCTATAAATTGATGTGCACTGTGTTTTATTATTTGTTGTTTTGTAAACTCTGAATCAACATATTTTAATGCAATTGTATCTTGAAGTTGGTCTCTAAATCCATATGCTCCACCAGATTGATAATATCCTGTTCTTCCTAATAATCTTGAAGTTATAGTTTGATAAATTAACCAACTATTTAATAAAATATTTGTAGATTCCAATGGTGTACTTACTTGTAGATTATCTGTTATGCCTCTCCAGTAATTTTTAGTTTTTTCATATTCTTCTTTTACTTTGCTTAAATTACAATACTTGTATGCTATATCTTGGCACTCTAGAACAGTTTTACCCACACCTAGTGTAAATACAATTTCTTTGCTTTCTAGTGCTTCTAGTTCTACTTCACATTGAATAGCAATTATTCCATTTTGCCATAAACTGTTTGAATTATCTAATTTTATTTGGCGTATTCCATCTGGATTTGCTAAACCTCCATTGCCCACAAAGTTTTGCTTACTTCCAGTATATGATGTTATTTTTTCGTTACTTGATACAAATAAATATTGTGAAAATGTCTCTTCTTGGGCAGTATTTTTCATACAAATTACATTTGAGTTTGATATAAATTCTAAATTACAATATCCATTTGATTTAAGCTCATCTTCTTCTAACACTGGTTTTATATAATACACAAGTTTTAGTTTTTTCTTTTTTAGTCCATTGTTTTCAAGTTTTAGAGTTTGCACCTTTATATTATCTTCCATTGGAATATACATTTCTAAATTTTGACTTATTTCATCACTTTGATGGCGATATTTTGCATATCCTAATCCATATGTGATATAGTAGTCATTATCGTCTGGACATGGGTTTAAGCCCATAGACCATACTTTTTTACTTTCTTCATTTTGCAAGTATATTATTTCTGACGGTACATCTTGTACTGGTAAGTTGCTCCAAGCTGTTAATCTATTTAATCTACTATTTTTATACCAAGTATAACCTCCCATTCCTTCTGTTACTAAAGTTCCAAATTGCTTGTTAGTTAATATATGGCTCCATACTGTCGGCAATTTTTCATCTTTATTTACACGAATTGTATATTCTTTTCCGTCTTGTGAAAAACCACCATAATCATTTAGATATTTTAGCTCTGTTAACTTTTCTCTTTTAGCTGGTATAGTTTCTACTATTCTTGGTATTTCTTCAAATGGTATATCTTTTATACTATCTAGATACTCATCTTCTAGTTCTTTTAAATACCTATATATATTGCCATAACTTGCATTTAAAGTTAAGTTTGCACGATATTCAAAAAGGTTTATCTCATCTTGTGATAAATTTTCTAATACAAAAATTCCACCTTTTATATTTTGCAAATATGACAAATTCTCATTTGAAATACTGTTATATATTTCATCTCTTAAATTACCATCATAACTGTATTTTTCTTGGTTTATAATTATCAAATCTACTAATATATTTTTCACTCTAAAATAGTTGTAGGCTTTTAAAGTTTCTTCTAAAGTTTCTATTTCGTCCTTTTCTTTTATTTTTAATAACAATATAGGCAAATCTCCTGAAATTCCATACTGCCACAACCTGCTTACAGGTGCTTCTATACTGCTACAAGTTAATGTTTTTAATGGGTTATTATATAGCAAATATCCTAACATTTTTTGATATAGTTCAGTCTGCTTTGCATTTACTCCTAAATATTTATTTTCCGCTTCTTTACTAGCTCTTGCAAGTTCAAAGTTGTGTTTAATTGTAGCTTGGCTTGTAAATTCTTTTAGAGTTTCTTCCACTTTTTGTTTAGTTTCTGCAACTGCTAGAATTAAATTAAGCGTTACTTTTTCCTCTGGCTTTATTGTTATAGTTCTTTTCATACTTGCAATTGGCTCTGTGGTCAACTGCATATTGTTACTAAATGGAATTGAATTTTTTATTGCAATTGGAAGCCCTAATTCATTTCTTCCATAAAATTTTTCTTTATCTATTTCATATTCTAACTTTCCTACTGTTTCATTTTCTGTGTAAAATTTTATACCTAAAAACACTTGATTTTCGTTTTCTGTTCTTTTTCTTCTAGTAACTAAAATTGCTTCTAAATCATCTAAATATTCATAGTTTAAAAATAAATTATTAAAACTTGGGTGGCTGTAGTCTTGTGCTGGTTCTGAAAGTACAGGTTCTAAAAAGCTTGTAATTTCTAGTGTTTTGCTTTCTAGCCCATGGTTTGTTATTTCTAAACTTCTTAACTCTACTGGGCTATCTGCCATAACACTTGTTTTTAATATTGTTTCTATTCCACCATCTTGTCTTACTATTTTGTTTTGATCATCTGAAAAATACATTACATATTTGTCTGCATTATTCATATAACTCATTTTATTAGCTGTCCATATTCTATTTGTTTTTACATCTTTTATATAAAAGAAAATTCCTTGTTCAATATCATTTGTTTTTTTGTACCTATTTATTAGTATATTTTTGTACTTACTATAGCCTTCTCCTTTGGCATTCATTACAACTGTATACTCATTACTTGATATTACATTTATTTGTGGAATTTTCAAGTTTGGCTTAGTTATTTCTCTTACTGAATAATTATTATCATATACATATTTTATTTTTTCTACTTTTTCTTTTTCCTCTTTTGTAATTATTATATTTTCTGGCATTTTTTCTTGAAGTAGAATGTCTATTGCCTTTAATTCAGGGTTTTCCATAAATCTTTTTTGCATTATATTATTCTTAAATAGGTTGTTTATTGCAAGTAATATTAATCCTTGGTGATGTGCCATATATGTTTTTACTACTGCATATTTTTCACCTTTTTTTAATCTAGTTGGAGTATAGTCAATTGATTCATAAAATCCATATTGTTTATACATACCGTTTTTTTCTAATATTTTTAAATTTTCAACAACCTCTTTTGGAGCCTCTGTAAGCGCTAAAATACTTCCGTAAGGACTTGTTACCATCTCGTCTGAAAGTCCTCTTTTTAGCCCTATCCAAGGGATTCCAAACGCTTTATATTGATAATTATTTTGCAGGTCTTTTAAATAAAAAGCTGATTCTGATATTCCCCAAGGAATGTTGAGTTTTTTAGCATATTCTTTTTGACTCATAAGCATAAACTTGCATGACTCGTCTAATAGGCTACCCGGATATTTAGGAATATTTATATTTGGCATAAAATATTCAAAAGCTGTTCCAGACCATGATATTAGTCCTTTGTATTTGTTCAATATTGTAAGTGTTCTACTCAAATTGTTCCAATGTCTTGCTGGTACATCCTTTTTAGCTATTGCTATTAAGCTAGTCTGCCTTGCCTCTGATGCAAGTAAATCGTAATATGAATCTGTTAAACTGTTTTCCTCTATATTAAATCCAATTGAAAATAATCGAGTGTTTTCGTCATATAGCTTTGAAAAATCTGTGTTTTCAATTAGTGTATCTACTGTTAAAAGTAATGCTTCAATATTGTTCTCTTTAATATGTTCTAGTAAGAATTGTTTTAAAGTAAATAAATATCCAACCAAATTTCCACTATCTACTGATGAAATATATCTTGGCATTAAAGGTTGTAAATTATCTAGGTTATACCAGTTGTATAAATGACCATTCCATTTTGGAAGATTACTAATTGTGTTTAGCATTTTTTCCAATAATTTAAGTGTGTCCTCTAAATTTTCGTAACCCAAATCATAACTAGCCACTACTGCAAGTAAGCCTAACCCAATGTTTGTAGGTGAAGTTCTATTCACAAGTTTTGGCTTTCTATCTTCTTGGTAATTGTCTGGTGGTAGAAAATTGCTTTTTTCATTTATAAATTCTTTAAAATATTGCCAAGTTTTTTTACCTAAATTTAATAAATATTCTTTATCTGCATCATTTAATTTTTCTAGTTGTGGCGTTACTTTGTATTCTTTACTTATTTGCCACATTACTGCAGGAGTAATTATCCAAAGTAGTCCAAATAAAAGTATAAATATATTGCTGAATTTTAGTGGTAATATAAATAGCATTGCTAGTGTCAATACGCCTAAAATAACATTTGAAATCATATTTTTATAATATGAAAATAAATCTTTTTTTGCATTTTTTTCAGCATCTTCTGCTGTCATCCATTCAAGTAAATGTTTTTTTATAACAAATACTCTCCTTAAAGTTTTTATACAAGCATTTAAGCTAAAATATGCTTTGTCTGGTAAATTTCCCAAAGCTAATAATCCTCTTTGAATTGCTGCATTTGGCCCCGATATTGTTTTTGTAAAAGTTTTTTGTGGTTTTTCTTGATCCTTTTTAAATAATATACGGTTTAATAATTCTAAAATAGTTGGAATTATTGTTGCTATTACAAGCAAAGTTATTATTGGCCATATTTTTATATTAAACAATAGCTTAAAAATACTTACGTAAATCATTGATATTACTACTGTTGGCTCTAATAAACTTCTTACTAAATTGTCTAAAATTTTGTATCTTGATAATATACTTAATGGGTTTTCCTTTTTCTCTCCTCTTTTATTTATAATGCTACTTCCTAACCATTGCACCAGTTGCCAGTCTCCACGTATCCATCTGTGAAGCCTTGCTTTAAAACTGTTATATCCTGTTGGATACCCATCAAGTAACATTATATCTGTTGCTAGTCCACATCTTAAATAGCTTCCTTCTAATAAATCATGGCTTAACACAGTATTTTGAGGTATTTCGTTTGCAAGTACAGTAGAAAATATTTGTAAATCGTAAATTCCTTTTCCTGTAAAAATTCCTTCCTCAAAATTGTCTTGATATATGTCTGAAATGGCATTTGTATATGCGTCTTTTCCACCTGAACCTGCATATAATTTTGTAAAATAGCTTTTTTGCACATCTAAAAGTGAAATTCCAACTCGTGGTTGTATCAATGCATGTCCGTCTATTACTAAGTCTTGTTTATGATTTAATACTGGTTTATTTAATATATGTGCCATTGCACCTATTAGCTCTAATCCTGTGTTTAAGCAAAGTTCAGTGTCTGCATCTAAGGTTATTACATATTTAATCTTAGGAATTTTTTCGCATTTTTCAATTGTATTTGCTAAAAATTCATTTTTACTTTTTCCTAAAACATATTCATTAAATTGATTTAATAATCCTCTTTTTCTTTCCCAGCCCAAATAACATTCTTCTGCTGTATTCCAAGTTCTTTTCCTGTATAAAAAATGAAACTTTGGAAAGTTATTATCTGGATATTTTTTATTTAATCTCTCCACTTCTTCAATTCCTGTACTTACAACCTCTTCGTCAAAAGGTTCTTTCTCATTTTTTCCTGCTGTGCAATCACCTAAAAGTGCAAAATATATGTTATCACTCTTGTTTGCCATATAATATTTTTCTAAATTCTTCATTATTTTCTGCACTTTTTGCTTAGAATTCACAATTGTAGGTATAACCACAAAAGTTTCTGATTCTTCCGGCACACCTGCTTCAAAATCCAATTTAGGTATTGGCTTTGGTTTTATAAATTTTCCTAAAATATATTGTGCAATTTGCACTAAAATGGTTTGCACTGGGATAATTAGCAATACTCCTAATAGCACAGCAAACCATACTGAAAATTGTGCTTTTGCATAAAAACAACTTGCAAATAATATGCAGATTATAGCTGTGCAAATACATAGTACAGTAAGCCATATTGCAATTTTTTTATCATTTGATAGCTTATTTGTTTTTTTGCCTGTCAATTCTTGTAGTAATTGTCCTCTGCCATCTGATATTAAATAATATCCTACATGTTTTTGTTTATCTCCTTTTGCTTTGTCAGCTAAATGCCATACCTTTTTTGCTATATATATTTCAGAAATTTTAGTTTTTTTGGCTATTTCTTTTATTGCATTTCTGTATATTATTTTTGTTTGATAATCCATTTTTTCATAGATATTCGCTGGGTCTTGTTTTAATATATCTTCAACACCATTTATGTTTTCAAAGATTTCTAACATACTAATTCTATTTAGATTTTTAATGCTTGTAATACAATTGCCCATTGATACTTTGTTTATAGCAATTTCAAAATGTTCTTTTTTTATGGCTTCATCTAAGTCCATACCTGCTCTATTTACTTGTTCTTCTAGAATAGATATATATGGATATGCCTTTTTGCCGTACTTTTTTAATTTGTATGATAAATACTCAATAAATGGATATTTCATTTCTGTATGTTTTGTTAACTTATCTTTGTATTCTGATAGCTTTGTAAACTGCAATTCATCTTTATTTTTTTGTTCAACTAATCTTTCAATTATATTTTCAACTTTGTATTTTTGGAGCTGAGAAACATATATCTTTTCACAAATTTGCCTAATGTTTTCTATTAAGGCAATTTTCATAAAAATGCCTATGCTCCATATTTCTTCCATACTTAAGGTCTTCTTTTTTTGGTATGCCTGTATATAGTCACTTAAGTTTTTTCCATCTATTTTATTATCTGTATAATTTACAATTTCACTTGCTAAAACATACACTCTAGCAAAACCAGCATAATTTCCATTTGCTAGCCCTAAAAACTTTGTATATTTATGTTTTGGAAGCTCTAACTTTATGTTTTTCACTGTCTCATCTATTACATAGTAATTGTCTAAAATCCATTCTCCTGCTGAATGTATTGGTATTTTTAATTTTGCATGTTCATTTAATAAATTATATGTTTGAGTAATCACCTCAAAATTTTCTTTTAATCTTGGAATTGGGTATGTTTCTTTATTCGAAAAATTCTGTAAATTATGGCTTGAAGCCACTTTTTCTAAATAATCTTCTAATTGATTTTTACCTAAAATTGCACCTTTTATCATTAAGGTTTTATATTGCATTTTAAAATTTCACTCCTTGCATTATATGTTTAAACATATTTTTCTCAAAAAGTGGAATTTTTATTCGTATTTATAATTTTGGTCATCTAACAAAACTTGATTTTTTTTAAAAATTATGGTAAAATATTTATGTTATCTATATAACAATATGCAATTTTTATTTAAATTGCATGCAATGTTAATATGTTGCTTTAAATTGTAGTTTTTATAATATTTTAAGCACTAGTTTAACACAAATTTTTGAAAGGAGGAAATTTAATTCCAGAAAGAGCAATTTTGCTATTTAACAATAATAACTCTGATGTTAAAGATTTATTTTTATTAACTTGAAAGTGAGGAAAACACCATGAATGGAAAATTATATCTTTTAGCAGATGAAGTAAAAATTAGTGAGGATGATTATTTAGAAAGGGAATTTCTTGTACAGGAGTTTAAAAAACTTCCTGCTGAGTTTTTTTCCAAACTAAAGTATATTCAACCTCAAGTTGGTTCTTTGCATAAATGCAAAGAAAATAATGATCCTAACTATAAAGTTGAGTTCTGGGTAGGGCGGAGAATTCGCAATATTATTGCAGCATTAAAATACACTTCTCCCAAAAATGTCAACTCTAGACCTCTAATAGCTTATGGAAACTCTAAGCATAAAAACGGAACTGTTTTTCCAGATTTTGATAACTACGTTGAAAACTACCCATACCTTGATACTTTTATTCAGTTAGCCTATAACGAATTAGGAGTAACTACAAAAGTTTCAACTGTTGGTTATAGTAGGTATAACGATGTTCTTAATTCTATGCACAATAGAATTAATTTGATGGACAATCAAGCCCTTAAGGGAATTAACATATCTTTTGTTTCACACAATGCTGATTTAGATCTGGTTGATGACAGATATAGCAGATTAGATTATATTTTAGATATGTCTAATTTACTAAGCATCTACAAGCCTTATTACTATTTGTATAGCACTAAGTGCAAATCTATGTGTGTTGAGCTCAAATATAAACCTTTGATTCGTCTTTATGACGTATACGACTCTAATATTATGGGTCACAAGGTTATTTGTTGCGGAAAGTATTTGTTAATTTCTAAGGAACAAATTTCTTGCATGCAAGAATGTACTGTTTCTCTCTCTTCTACTCAACAGTTATTATATGAGGGAGAATCAACAGAATTCTATCTTATTAGACTAAATACTTTAGTTTTAACCCATGAGCATTTCATGGATGTTTGTAACAAATTTGTTACTGATAACATTGTTGGTCCTAAAGTAGTTGATGTCTACTTAGTTAATAATTCTGATGGTATTTATTACGCCATAAATCCCAACATGACTGAAAACGGAAGATATGGAATGTATATATACCCCCAGAACCCTATGAGACAGTATTCTGGCTATGTAATTGCAGAAAGTTTCTTTCTTAATGCAATTATTAAGTACAAGAATAGCAAAAAGGTTAAAGGGTTTGAAAAATTCAGAAAGGCTACCTGGGAAGATGTTTATCGGGTTTTAGAAGTTTGTAGAAAAAGCGCTATTAGTTACAAATCTCTTGGAGATGATGAAAGATATCAGTATATTCTTAAAGAAATACTGCCTATAAGTAATATATATGCTTTTTCATTACAATTAGCTAAATATCCGGCAAGCAACTTCTTTGATACAGATTTTTCTGTTGATGCTGAGGTAATTGCAACTTCTGAAGAAGTAACTTCTGAATTTAAGCGATTATTTAACATCCAGAACAAGTTATCTCATGTTTCTCAAAGTTCAGATATTTATTGTGCTGAATCTGTTGATGGAGATTTTTGTTGGAGTTTGAGCTGTGGATATGATAATACTATTATCATTGAAAAGTTTAACTCTCACCCCACAGGTGATACCAGAAATCTCGTTGCCGATAAAACAGTAATCCAATTATCTAACTTAGATAAACAGTATAACTCTGACAGCTTAAAATCTGTATACATCATGCCTGGAGAACAACTAAATTAAACATTTTTAACAATCACAAGGAGGAACAAATTATGGAAGAACGCATCTCTAGAAAAGGTTATGAACGACTTTGCCGTAAGTATGAGGAACTGGAACAAAAAATTTCCAACATTCAAAAAGCAATGCAAGACAGTGTAAGGCGGGACAATGATTTGAGTGAAAATCATGAGCTTGTAGAATTACGTATACAAGCAATGTATACTCTCCCTAAAGAAAAGGAGACCCTTTTAAAAAGAATTCACAATTGTGAAATTATTGAGGATACAGATCTTTTCAAGAAATTTGATGGAACTACCATCATTCCGGGGGTAACTGTTTCTTGCCAGATTGATGATGAACTTGAGTTATTTACTATCTTAGGGGATAAAGAATCTGACATGGATGAGCAGATTGTATCTTGCATAGCACCTATTGCAAAAGCAATTTTGGGCAGACATATTAACGAAATTGTTGATTTTAATGGTACAAAAATTTTCATTAAATCAATAACTAAAATGTAATTCATTTTAGTTAACAACAAAAAGAGGATTTTAAAATCCTCTTTTTTGTTGTTTTGATACTTCTCTTTGCCTTATTTATTAAATCATAATTTCGATGTTTAGTCATATATATAATATGGGGTGAATTTATGGTTGTTTTAAGTAAAAAAAGATTAGGCATCATTTCTAGTATCTTGTTAGTTTGTGTTTTTATATTTGTTTTTCAAGTTGCAAACACAAGTAAAATAGTTCCTACTGTTTCTTTGCCTGTTTCTAACAAAGTAATTGTGTTAGATGCTGGTCATGGAAAACCAGATGAAGGTGCTCAGTCAAGTACTGGTACTACTGAGGCAGAAACAAATTTAAAAATAACTTTAAAAGTTCAAAGTTTGTTAGAACAGTCTGGTGCTACTGTAATTTTAACTCGTAGTGATGAAAGTGCCATTTATGATTTGGACAAAAATACTTTAAGAGAAAAGAAAATTTCTGATATTCATAATAGAGTAAAAATTGGTAATGAGAGCTCCGCTGATATTTTTGTTTCTATTCATCTAAATAAAATTCCTCAACAGCAGTATTATGGTTGGCAATGTTTTTATAAACAGAATGATGAAAAAAGTACTGCTCTAGCTAAAAGCTTACAACAAAACTTAAATGATTCTATTCAAAAAGAAAATAAAAGAGTAGCCATGAAACTTGATAATGTTTATATTATAAAACATATAGAGATTCCTATATCTATTGTAGAATGTGGCTTTTTGTCTAACCCTGAAGAAGAACAGCAGCTTTTAACTGATGAATACCAAGATAAATTAGCTTGGGGAATTTATAATGGTATAATGGATTATTTTTATAATACATAAAAAAGTTCTCTTGCACAGAGAACTTTTTTAATTATTTGCTTTCATGTTTTCTTCTATCTATTACATATGTACTACCTGGTGTCATTTTAGCTAAATGTTTTACTTGTGCTGCTGCTTCACCTATTTCTAATACATTTTTAAATCTTCCTTCATCTACCACAACCACTGCAATTGATATACTTGTAAGTGGGAATTGCTCTATTACACATTTTCTGTTTTGAACTTCTAAATATCCTTTTTCTATGTCTGCTTCATTAAAATATTTTAACACTCCGCTATCAAACTCTAATTCAATATCTTGACATATTTGTTCACAATTTATATTAGATGTTATTGCCACAAAATCATCTCCGCCAATATGTCCAACAAAATTGCCTTCGTCTTCAGTATCATGTAAATGGTTTGATATGCATCTTGCTGTAAATTTAATCATTTCGTCTCCATTTAAAAATCCATATACATCATTATAGGCTTTAAAATTGTCTAAATCTATGTACAAAATAGAAAATTGCTCATTATTAAGTAAACGCTTTTTTATTTCTGCTTGTATTTGTACATTGCCTGGTAGACCAGTTAGTGGGCTCACTCTACGGTTTGTATCAAGCAAGCGAATTACATTTTTAACTGTATAGTATAAATATTCCTCATCAATTGGTGCCTTTATATAATGTTCTACACATGCTTGTAATATTTGTATACGGTGTTGTTTCTCAATAATTGATGAAATTACTATTATTGGAGTTATGCTGTTGTCTTCATTCTCCCTAATTTCATTACATAGTTTTATAATATCTTCTTTTATTCCATCTTCATTTATTATTATTAAAGCTGGAATGTCTTTAAGAACTTTTTCTATTTCAGTTGTTTTAGCTTTTTTAAACTTATAGTCCTTTTCTTTCTTAAATAATGTTGTTAGTTTTTCTTTTAACTCGTTTCCATCGTCAATTAAATATATCTCTTGTGCCATTTTTCTCTCCTTCTACTATGGATTATATTGTAACTCTGCGGTAACCTTTTCTGTATATCCACTTATATTTGTTACTTCTATGGAAATAGTATTGTTTCCTTCTCTCAATTTTAAATAGCCAACTTTAACTTTTTTTCTATTTATATCTTTTACTGTTTCTATTTTTCCATTTAAGTTTACTACAATATCTTTTATTCCATCTTTGTCTTCAGCTTCTATTGCTATTTCTTGTTTTTTACGTCTAATAAGCATTGTAGGTTTTGATGTAGAAGTTACTATTTCTTTTTCTATTTTTTCAATGTTTCCATTTGTATCTTCTGCAATTATTCTTATTTTTTTTGTACCAACGGTTAAAGGTATTTCTTTTTTTATTTCTTTTTGTTTTTCTTGTTCTACCTCCACTATGACAGGCTTTTCACCTTCCCATTGATATTCCATATATGCTATTTCTGTTTCATCCCTTGCTGTAATTACCATATTGTTGCTGCCATCTTTTGTTTCTATTTCTATTGATGGCTTTGTAATATCAACACCTGTTAATAAATATTGTTTTTGATATTTTACTTCTTTTCCATTTACATCTTCTATTGTAATATTTAAAGTACTATCATATCCTAAAAGAGTTATTTCTTCTCTGGCACTGGTACTTCCAATTGGAATTGCAGTTCTTTCACCATTATTCCATGAGTATACTAGCTTTGATATTTCCGTATTATGATTTACTTGTACTATGGCCTTATCATTTATTCTACCTATCGTAACTGTTGGAATATTAGCAGGTTTTCTGTCATCTATATCTTTATAAATAGCATATGAGCCTTGCCCTATAAATATGGTTCCAAAAACTATAACAGCCACTGAAAAAAATCTAACTATGCCTTTTATTTCTACTGGTCTGCCACTTTTTATCTTATTTTCTCTTTTCTTTTTTTCTTCAACAGTAAGAATTTGGTTCATGTATTTAACCTTCCTTTGTTATTTTTTTACAAATTTATTATACCATAAGCACTTTTCAATGTAAATGTTGTAGTCGAAAAAATAATGCTAAAATAATTTTAGCATTATTTTTTTATCTAAATTACAAATTTTTTGATTAGTATAACTCCTGCTGCTAATATACCAATTGATATTGCTGAAAGTGTAACATATGTTGGAACATTACCAGTAGCAGTAGAAATTATTACTGGAGCATCATCAATATCATCTTCTCCTTTAGTATTATTACCTGGAGTTGAATCAATATCTGGTGAATCATATTCATTATAATCTTCATATATTTCCGCCCAGTTTGTTTTTAGTCCCATATTGTCTTTGCCATTTATCCATGTAAGTATTATTTCAACTGTTTGGCTTTCGCCTGGTTTAATGAGAACATCTTTTAATTGGTCTGTTAGAACTTTACCGTCATCTGTTAATCTCCATTTTGGATTGTCCTCTGCCACAAATTTTAGGCCTTCTGGAATGTAATCTATTAATTCTTTTACATATCCTTCTATTTCTCCTTCATTTGTAACTTTAATACTAAATTTGAATTTTACAGTTGTTTTATTTATTCTGTCTTGACGAATTTCAACTTTTGCTGGAGCTTCTGGATTTTCATCTCCAGTATGACCTGTTTTTGTAACAGTTGTTTTTCCATCAAATGTTACTATTGATTCTGTAACCCATTTTTTTAGAGCTAAGTCAAAATATTTAACTTTTATTTTTTCAATATCCTGATCATCTTCTTCTGGTATGTTGTTATCTGGTGTTGAATCAACATCATCAATTTCGTCACCATTTTCATCTGCATCATCTGTGATTTCTGCTGTGTTTATAATAATTCGGTCTGATGTATTTGGTTCTGTTACTTTAAAAGCAATTTTTAAATCTTTATAATCTGGCATTGTCATTGTTGATGGATCAAAAGCTTTTATCAAATTATTATTTTCTACTTTTTCATTTGCTTTAGATAAATAGTTTGTTTTTATATATTTTGCTTCTTTTACATCTGTGGTTTCTGTTCCATCTTCTTTATACATTTTCCACTTAAATGCTGTATTTATACTGTTTTCTGGTAAAAACTCTAAACCTTCTGGTAAGTTGTCTTTTACTTCTTCTGCATATCCAGATACGTTTCCTTCATTAAATACTCTTAATGTATAAATTACTGTATTTCCATTTGCCACTTCAACTGGTTCTTTTGTGTGTTCATATTTATATTCGTTTTCTGATGTTATTGTAAATACAGGCGCTCTATTTGTAATTTCTGTCTCATTTACACCTGTTATAAATTTTCTTAAAGCTAAGTCAAATCTTTTTAATATTAATTTTTCAAAATCATCATCATCTTGTTGTCCAGCTATATATTTATCTCCACGTTCAATTTCTGTATCTTTGTAATTTGGTAATGTTGCATCTGTTGGTAATACAACGTTTTCTTCTTGTGAATCTCTATCTGTAATAGTATTACCATCTTTGTCTGTAAAGCCGGTAATTTCAGCAATGTTAGTTATTTTTTCATAAAGATTAATATTTTCTTTTACTCTACATCTAATTTGAACATCAATATAGTCTAATGTTGTTCCATCAAAAGCTTTTAATAAAACTTTGTCTGTTGAATTAGTTCTATTTGCGTAAATTTCGTCTCTACTTGCAGAATTGTTTGTTGTTGGTGATGTTATGTTTGTTGCTACTTTTCTACCATTTGAGCCTTGAACAATTGTCCATCCATATTTTACGTTCAATTCATCTTCTATAATAAATTCTAATTGTTCTGGTAAATAATCTGTTATTTCTGTAACATATCCATCTAATTGTCCTTCATTATATACTCTAATTGTGTATGTTACTATATCACTATTTGCTACACTTACTGGATCTTTGCTGTGTTCATATATTGCTGTTGTACTTGTACCATTTACTAAAGGTGTTGTGTCTACTTTGGGCTCTCTGCTGTATGTTTTTGTTTTTGTTCCACTTTGTACTTCTGTAATAAATTTTCTTAATGATAGGTCAAAATATTGTCCTAATAATGTTAAGTTTTCAAAATCGTCATCATCTTGTTGGCTTGTATTTCCATATCCCTTTACATCTACATTATCTGGTTGTGAGTCACGGTCTGTTACTGTTGTATTTCCATCTTTGTCCTTATGTGCAGTAATTTCAGCAACGTTCTTTAATATTTTATTATCTGTTCCTACCGTTGCAATTACTTCGCATTCTATTTCTAAGTCTCTATAATTTAAGTTTGTTCCATCAAATGCATTTATTATTTTGTCTTCCAAATAATTAGTTTTTATTGTTTTTCCATCTCCAGATGGATTTGTCCAACCATATTCGCTGTTTACTGTGCTTTCAGAAGAAGGTATAAATTTTAGTCCTTCTGGTAGGTAATCTGTAACTTCTGTTGCATACCCATCTATATCTCCTTCATTATATATTCTAATTTTGTATATTACTTTGTCTCCTGTCTTTACAATTAAAGCATTTTTAGTATGAACCTTTTCTGCTGTTGTAATTGTTCCATTTTTTAAGTCTGTTAATGTACTATTAGAAATTTGTGGTGTTCTATCTTGTGTTGGTGCTATTCCATTTATTGAAACAATAAATTTTCTTAAAGCTAAGTCAAACTCATCTGTTGGTGTTGGAGGTGGTGGAGTTGGTGTTTCTATATCAGTAGTAACTTTGTCCTCAAATGATTTTACAACTTTTTCCACTAACACAACTGGTTGATCCACTGCACCAGGGTTTTCAACTGACCAATAAGTTGCTTCTGCATATGAGTATGATCCTGATATTGATATTTTAATTCCTTCTATATCTGATGTTTCAGGAATTGAAACATAAAAATTTTGCCCTACTAATTTTTTTGCTGTTGTATCTGTAATTTGTGTTTTATTTTTGTCTAATAAAATTAAGTCTGATATATCATTATTGCTTTTATCTGTAATTGACATTTCTAAAGAATATTCAATATCTCTTAGTTGTCTTATTCTATATGGTCCAAGTATATATCTTCCATTTTCAGTTTCAACTTTTGCACTACTAGTAGCTATAATTTCAACTGGGTCTGAAGTTGATAAACTGTCTTCTATGTCATATGTAAAGTCTGATTTTTGTGGTGTTTTTACTAAATAATCAAATAAAGCTTGACATGCTGTTGCTCTGTCCCATCCATCTTCAAATGTGTCTACATCACTTAAAGCTCTATAATTTCCATCTATATTTTTTACAGTATTTAGCCAAAATTCAAAAGTATCTACATGATATCCATCATTCTTTTGATTTGTGTAATACCATACTGCTAATTGTTGTGTTGCATCTATATCATCATCTGTTAATTGGCTAAGTTCATAGTCTGTTGTTATGTCTGGGTTTCCTACTTCTAATGCATATGCTAGTGTTGCATCTAATAGTTTTTGTCTATCTTCAGCAGCATTAGCTTTTGCACTTGAAGAAGCTGTTTTCTTTGGAGCAACATAGCAATTGTCTAAAATCCACAATAATGCTTTATATTCGTCACTGTCTGGGTCTGGTAACTTATCTTTATATACTGTTGGAATACTATCTGGATCTTTTAGGTCAAAGTATCTGGTATAATGTGTTTCTTGTGGTGTTCCTGACATATAATCACTTGATCCAAATCCTGGTCCACCTTTTAAACAGTAGATGGTATCATCCATGTTTCCACCAGTTTCATATATTTTCCATACATTCTTTCTGGTACTTCCTAGTTGATATCCATATCCAGAATTTCTTATCATTTTTATATTAAGATATTTACTACCAGTAGCTGCTTTTACTGTTGTAATTGGAGCCACTAAGCAAATTGCTAATAATAAAAATGTTGTAAATATTATTCCTCTTTTTAATTTCATTATAATTACCTTCCTTTTTTATACTTATATATATTTTAATAGTGTATTTAAGCCATGTCAATAGTAGTATTTTCCTTTATTTATGGGCTGTTTTTTATCGTTTTTATTTTGCTTACGGATATAAGTTATCCATTTTATTTATTTTTTTAACCCCATATATTACAATTATATTACATTTTTGTAACATTTTCAAGTTTTTTGAGCATATTATTGCTTGTTTTTGCTTATTCCCTAAGCTTTTCTTTTATTTTAAACTCATTATATACTTTGTTTTTGTGTACAAAAAAAGCATTGATAACTCAATGCTTTTTTCTTGGAGGCGCCACCCGGAATCGAACCGGGGATCAGAGTTTTGCAGACTCGTGCCTTACCGCTTGGCTATAGCGCCATATATATTTTCCTATATAATAAAAAATGGAGCGGGAAACGGGGCTCAAACCCGCGACCTCTGCCTTGGCAAGGCAGCGCTCTATCAACTGAGCTATTCCCGCATATGCTTTTTACAAAGCATATTTATAATAGCAAATTTTTTCAAAAAAGTCAAGGTACTAATGATAAAAAATCTATAAAATAATCAAAAATCTCTTTTTTAGCTATTGTTTTAGTATTAAATATTTTCAATGTAGTGATTGTTGTATCTGATATTTTAACTTTTACATTTCCTATAACTTGCTTTTCATGTACTGGTGCTTCTAAATAATATAGTGAGTTGACTTCTATTTTTACATCATCTGATTTCTGTTTTAATATTGCTATTTTATTATATTGCATATCTTCTATTTTTAAGTCTATCTCATTTTCTTTTGCTTTATTTATATATATGCGGTTTTTATTCAAATATTTCCATTTTTCAAATTGTTCATCAACTATTTTTTTAATATCTATTACTTTATAATTTTGGTATGCATATTCAATTAACTTCATACTATCTAGAGTTCTAATTTTTTTAGTATCTGCTCCTAATACTACTGTTATAATATCTAAATCATCTCTTTTACAAGATGTTACAAGGCATCTACCTGCACCATTTGTAAATCCAGTTTTTACGCCATATACTCCATTTAAACTTCCCAATAATTCATTTGTATTTCCTATTAAGCTGCTTCTAGCATTTATTGTAATATTATAACTTTTTGAATTTACAATTTCTTTAAATTTTGGTATATTAAGTCCATAATCTGCCATACATGCTAATTCATATGCTGTTGTATAATGTTTTTCTTGGTCTAAACCATGTGGAGTTACAAAATGACTATTTACTAGTCCCATTTCACTTGCCTTTTTATTCATTAAATCAGCAAATTTATCTATGCCTCCTGCCACATGCTCTGCTAGTGCTACGGCTGCATCGTTTCCAGACTTTAGCATCAACCCATATAACAGGTCATGTACTGTAATTTTATCATTTACTTTTAGACCTAATCTAGAACCTCCTGTTCCGGCTGCCTTTTTACTTATTGTCACAATATCACTTAAATTTGAATTTTCCAAAACTACTATTGCTGTCATTATTTTAGTAGTACTTGCCATTGGTACTTGCTTAAGCCCATTTTTTTCATATAATATTGTTTTTGAATTTCTATCAAATATTAAACCAATTCTTGCATTTAATTTAAGTTCACTTGCGTTTTTTGCAGCAGTTGCAACTGTTTCCTTTTTTATATTATCTATATCTATAAGTTCACTGTCATCTATGTTAGCATAGCAAATATTTTTTGCCAGCATAATAATTATTGCTATTAAATATAGTATCTTTTTTATTATATTGTACCTTTTCTTTACTTCCATATATATAAAATCACCTTTTACATTATATTTGTAAAGGTGATTTTTATGAATATTTTACATTCTTTTTCTTTCTTCTCTTGTTTGTGCATCTCCCCATGGTGTTTTTTCTTCTTCATCTGTTTCTATTTGCTGCTCTGTCTCTTTAGCTATTTCTTCTTTTTCTTCTATTTTTTGATTTACCTTTTGCTTAGCTTCTTCTTCTGTTAGTTTTTCTTCTCCAATCATATAGTCAAAAATTTGTATTGCCTCATTTTTCTGGTAGCCTTCCTTCACAAAGTTACTTATTATTTCATCTGAATTTTGCATTAAATACATTTCATCATATTGTATTACATCTGACTCTGATTCGATTTCTTTTGTTTTATTGTATCCAGCTATTTCTTTGTCTGGATCTGCCATACCAGTTCTCATAGATGTTTCTCTATTTATTTCTTCATCATTATAGTCTCTACCTTTAACTTCAATATCATGTGAGGCCCATTCTCCACTTCTACCTTGTCTTGCTTCTTCTATATCTAAATAGCCATAAATATCTACTTTTACGTTTATTCTTATGTCTCTTACATCTTGATCTCTTCCAGTTAGATTTTTAGTTTTCATTACTTGGTATGGTGTTTCTTTTGTTACTGGATTTCCATCTTTTCCCATGGATATTGTTTCTTGCCTTATTGCTGTATCTGATGGCATTATATATTTTGAAGGCTGTAATCCTCCATTTTCATCAATATATTCTGCTTCGATTATTCCTTTTTCGTTCTTACTAAATATTAAGCCCTTCTCTAGTTCAGGATGGTCTTTATATAAATTGCTATTTTCTTTAACTATTAGAACATTGTTTTCTGGTATTCCCTTTTTCTTTGCAATTTCCTGTTTTTGATTGTCTTCTTCTTTTATGTCATTTTGCTTTTCTTCTTTTACTTCTTCTTTTGTGTCTTTTTCTTCAATCTTTTCTTCTATTTGTTTGCGATCTAGTTGTATATCTGTTTTTTCTAGTTCTTTAGGAAGTTCTAATATAGCATCATCCATTTTTAGTAATTCAAAATAATGTTCATATTCCTGTTTAATTTTTTCTATATATTCAGGCATAAAATTAATTTTGCCTTTTTCATCTACACTTGCAATTACGTTGCCATCTTTATCATATATTTTAAACAATTCTACCGTCTTATTTTTATCTGTTTTTTCTAATTTGGTTATAAATATATCATTTTCTGCAAAGTTAGCAGACTTAAATAGAAGTTCTTTATAATATGTTATGTCTAAAAGTTCTGTGGACTTTTCTTTGTTTTGCTCCTCATAAGTATAAATTTCAGTCATTGTTTTCTCTATTTCTTTTTTTTGCATATATTTCCTCCCACAATTTTTATTTACATTATTATATCATATAAGTATCTTAAATAGCAAAAACTTGTGAGTTATTTTTCTCACAAGTTTTTTATCTTTATACTCCAAATGACATTACAAAGTCTGTGCCTTCTTTCAATTGCATTACAAATGTCTTTTTTATTGTATTTGTGTCTTTTCCTGAACTGTCTTTTATTGTTATGTCATACATATATGTGTTTCCCTGTACTTTGCCGTTACTTGAGCTTACAGTGTTTGAATCAAATGTGTTGTCTTTCATGTATTTTTCAAAATCTGCCAATGTTTTAAAATTATTATTTTTAAATGTTTGGTCTAATTTGTTATATACATAATTATAATCTTTATTATTTATCGCCTCAAAGCATTTCTGAATATTTAATAACACCTTTTCTTCATCTTTTGCTGCTTCATATTTTTCAGTAAACTCTGGTAAGTCTATTGTATATGTGTCTAAGATTACAGTGTATTGCATTATTGATTTTTCTCTAAATATATAGTAGTTATTATTTTGGTCTATACATACATATTGAGTATAATCATCATATTTTTTTACTTGATAAGAACTTAATTCCAATGTTTTATGTGTATATAAATATTCCATATAGTCATACATATCATTAAAGTCTCCATATTGTTTAGAATTATTAAATGATAAATATAAGTCCTTATTGCTTTCTGCATATTTTTTAAAATTTTGCAAGTTTTCAAATCGTTTATTGCTATATGTTGAATCTAAGTTGCTATATGCTTCTTCTATGTTATATAACATTCTATTAATAAATGTTTCAAAAATATATTTAACATATTCTTCTTCTGTTATATATACTTTTTTAAATATGTTATACTCTTTATTTTCTATTTTATCAATTTGTTTTAGCTGTACTACCTTACTCTCATCAATATTTAGTAGTCCTTTTTCTTGCAAATATTTATAAGTTAGTATAGAAAATGTATTATTGTTACTGTCTAGCTTTACTCCAACAGCAAAATTTGATGTTGTGTTTTTAGTTGTATCTATTATATTTCCATATACTAAATACATACTTATATTAATATTAATTCTGTTTACATACATTTTGTTTATATCTATTTTTATCTGATTATAGTTGTTATATGGTAAACCTTTTTTTATTTCTTCTGGTTTTTCTGTACATTCTTCATCTATTAAACTAGATAATTTTTTTAAATTTTCTTCTGTATTATCGCTTAACATATATCTATAATACATTTCCACACATTTTTGTACTATATAATAATCACTTCTTGATTGGACCACATTGATTTTGTCAGATTCAAAATCATAAGCTCCTTCAACTGTCTCTTCATCTTTAATTTCTTGATCTTGATTTTTTTGTATGAATATTAATATGCATATTATAGAAATTAATAATATACAAATAATTGCTATTAACAATATTATTCTTTTTATTTTTTGATCCATACATTCATATCCCTTACTTTAAAATTTTAATTTCCAACATATCTATATGCAACTCTAAAACTATTTGCACTAGCATTTAGTAATGTGCCCATTGACTTTCTGCTTCCGTCTGAAGTAACTACACAATAATTTTGATCTAAGCATTTTCCACCTTCCATGTAAATATACACATGTCCGGGCTGAAATACTATGTCTCCTTCTCGTAATTCATTAAAGTTTGTTATCTTTTCCCATTGTCCTGCATATGTAGATTGTGTTAACATACTTTCTACTCCTACACATGCATTGTACCCATATCTATTAATAGTAGCTTCATCTATCAATTCGGCTTTCCAAATGGCCATACTTACAAAAGTAGCACAAACCACACCATATTTGTCAGGGTTTTGTATAGGTGAATCCCAAGAAGATTGTATATTACCACTTATAACTTTTCTGCCATTATTTGTAGCTCCATTAACACTATCACCTGCATAATGTACTTCTACTCCTGAGTTCATAAAGTGTTCTGCTACCATATATGCACATTCAACAATTGAATTTCCCATAAAGCAGTGGCTACCAAAAATTCCATTTGCTGTATTTGCTCTTGTTTCAAAACTATATTGTGAATAGTCTGCTCTTTCTTGTATTGTAGTTTGGTCGGTTCCTTTTGAATGTCCACATCTTGTTTTGTATTCTCCAGTAGCTATTCCACCTTTTTCATACATCATGTATATATATATACGTCCACCAGCTCCCCAAGTACTTCCATGGCTTGTATAGTAGTCTTTTCCTGCTGGATTATTAAAATCAGGTTCATCACATATGTGGGTATTTCCTAAGTACATATATGTAGAAAATAAGGCATAGGCATTATTTTCTGGTGCTCCATTAAACTTAGGGTTTACCGCAGCATATTCTTGTGCTCGTGTATATGCTGAGTTATATGCACTTGTTCCTTGTGTTCCAGCATTTACTACCCATTTGCAGAAATCTGCAATTGAGTCTGCATATTTTGAATATGATGCTCCTGAGTTTTTTCCATTATATACTGCATATCCAAAAAGGTTATTATTTGGTATACTTGAGCCCCATCCAGTTTCTATGCATGCCCAAGCAAAAGCTAAACATGGGTTGACATTATATGATGTACAAATGTCATAAAAGTCCCCCGCTATATTGGCTAATTTGCTATATGATGATCCCCCATTATATGCCTGTGCTTTAGCTATAAATTCTTCTCTAGTCATTTTGTTGCCAAAGGCACTAATAGAACCCATTCCACTTATATTCTTGAAGTCTCTAATATTGAATATATTAAAATCTAATGAACTAACTCCATAGTCTTTATGCGCGTATTTGCCTAAAATATATCTCATTACTTGCTCTAAATTTTGCAAACCAGCATCTTTTTGCATTAAGCTAAATAGCCATTCAGCTCCACTTATCATGTTGTTTTTTCCTGCTGCTTCAAACCTATTTGTGTTTGGTATTTTGTATTTTACATCTAATAATTTTATAAAGTCATCTGTTTTATCAATTACTTGTCCTCTCTCTGATTCTTCATATGTAGTTTGAGTAGTACTTGTATTAACATCTTTTCTTCTATCAGTAATCCACGAAACCGTACTTCCTTCTGGTGGTTCTGCTGGTTCTGGGTCATCTGCCATAGAAGCATCATTGCTTGCGTCAAGCACATACTCATCTTTATTTGTAGTAGGTTCTCCTCTACGATATTTTATTTCTTGCTCGCAAAACCATGTTTTTACATATGTTACTTTCAGTGTAGGAATTGTGGTTGTAATTTCTGTTTTTGTTTTTTGTTCTTCATGATTGGTCTCACTTACAGATTCAACTACTTTATCAGAAGTTTCTGCTCCTGTAATTGGATCAACATCTGTCTCATAGTACACCCTGCTTCCTTTAACATGTTCAGTATATGTGTAATCTTCATTTTCTATACTTGTAGTAACTGTATCTAATATAGTTAAATCTATTTTGCTTCCTTTTACTAAGTCTGAAACTGCTGCTACAAATTCCGGATTTTGTGATATCATTGCTAGATATATAAAAAAGTTCATTGGTGTTGTATATTGAGATATTAAATTTTTATAATCTATTTCTCTTAGTGTAACATTAGTGGTAGTATCACCATCATTTATAGTTGTCTCCGTCCATTCTGGTATTATCAATTTATTATCTTTCACCGAAAAATATTTCTTTATTTCTTCTGCTGCTCCAGCTTCAGCCTTTTCTGCCATCTTGTCATATGACATATATTTTAACTGTTCTGATTTTGCAATGTTTTTATCTACTTCTTCTACATCTTGTACTCTGTATAAATATACTGATCCATATGTTTTTCCGCCATTTACTAAATACTCTTCAAACCATCCAGGATTTGTATTTAGTGTTTCTGTTGTTACTTGTGCTTCATAAAATTTTCTTATATATTTTCTTAATACTTCTTTGTATTCATCACTTTCTTTATCAATAGTAGAATAGTCAACATCCCCCATTAGTCTTAGGTCCTCTAAATCTACTCCTGTACTTTCAATTGCAGCAATTATTTGGTCAATCGCTTCATCTGATATATCTATTGCTCCATTTCCGTTGTCCCAATCTACTGTAAATAAATTTTGAATATTTTTTATTGCTTCTTGTATTGTATCTCCTATTGTATTAAAAATACTATAAATGGATAAAGCTAATGATACAACAACAATTATTGGTATTAATATTGCTATTAGAGCAGTTCTTCTAGCTTTTTTATTTCTTAAAAGGCTTATTCCATTTTTAATTGCTCCAAGATAATTACCACTTGCTGCATTTTTAGCTAAATTAGCACTATCTTTTACTGCTTTTTGAGCTTCTTGTATATTTTCATTTGTTTTTTCTGCTAAATTTTGTTCATTATTATTTGGCTCTTCATCCATTTTTTTCACCTTCTTTGCTAGATGTTTATTAGTATTTTGGTACTATTTTGTTCATTTAATTTTATATTACTAAATTGAATTTTTTGTATTGTTCTGTATATGTCATACATTTTATTAAATCTTATATCTAAGGTTATCTGTTGCCCTATTTTTAATGACAATAAATGAATTGGAATTTCATTTATCATAGAAGGATATTGTGTATCATTTTGATCTACTAAGCATATATCTTCACTTTCTATTCCTTCACTAATTTTTATTGTATTTTGTGTATTGTTTTTTATTGTTATATTATATATTTCGTAACTTCTATATGTTTTTTTGCTATTTACTGTTATTTGTATATTATTTGTGTTTTGGCTTTTATTAATATTAGAACTTTTTATAAATCCATTTATATTAAGCTTATTTTCACCATTTTGATTTATTATTGTTATATAATCCTCAGTATTATTAGTAGTAGTTTGTCCTCCTGTTGATAACAAATTATCTTCATAATATGTTATCTTATATATATATGCATTTGCTTCTCTGGCAATAAGTTCTAAATTGTATGTTTTTTTTGTTTTAAATATTTTACTGCAATAATTATTTGCAAATAAATTTACATTGTTTGCAAATTCTTTTTTTTCTTCATCACTTAATAACTCATATGCTTCTTGTATCTGATTATTATTGCAATAGTCTACAAATTTTTTTATTGTGTTTGTATTTTGTTCAGTTGTTTGTTCTGGTACTTCTTGCCCAGTTATTGTTGATTGATTTGGCTTTTTTACATCTTGAATCTTTGATGTGTTAGAATTTATTTGGTTATTGTTATTTGTATTTTTTAGTAAACTATTTGTTACTTGTATTAATATAATAATAAAAGCTATAATTGCAATTACTATTATTATTTGCTTTCTATTTTGGTTCCAGTATCTAATAATTTTATTCATTACAATCATAGCCTCCATTTGTTATTTAATTACATTTTTGGTTTTTTATGATATGATAATACTAAGTCTAGCATTTGTTCAGATTCATTGTTTAGTATATCTCCTTTTATGCCTTTATTAGAAAGTTCTTTCTTAAATAAACTTCTAATTTCGTCTTGTCCATTAGCTGTATTTAATTTTTTAGATTCAATTGATGATGCTACTTTTACTGCAACTTCTGACTTTGCTTTTGCCAATTCATTGCATTTTTGTAATTCCTTATCATAATCATCTGCATCAGTTGGTGGTAGATTCTTATATAATTCTTTTCTTGCCTTATCTTCTAATTTTATAGCTTTTTTTCTGTCCGAAGCCGATGATACACCTGCTACTTTATGTTCTATTAGTCTCTCTTCTAGTTTTGTTAATTCTTCTCCAGTATAATGGTTTCCATTTTCATCATAATATGTTTCTGCTTCTTCTAACATTTCTCCTGATTCAAATAATCTTTGTTTTTCAGCTTCAACTTCTGCTTTATTATCATTTCCATAAACAGCTCTTCCATATCCTTCTTTTACTGCCTTTGCAGCTCCAGAATTTGCAATTTTTCTTCCCATTCCAGGTGCCATTGTATATCCTAGTGCTGCTCCAGCAGCTCCATATTTTAATACATCTTCTAGGTCGTCTCCTGCGATTCCAGCTCCTATTCCTATTGCTCCCATAGTTCCAGTAACAGCTGCTTTTCCAGCAAGTCTTAATGCCTTTTTACCCAATTTTTTCCTTACTCTTGGATCCTTCAAGTTTATGTTGTTGTTTGCCCATTGACGTAGTTTTTCTTTACTTGCATTTCTAATTCCTGTATATCTCTTGCCTAGTGCTGTTTTTGCTAAATCTGATTTTACATTAGAATATTCTGATTTTATTCCTTGTGGTATCATACCTTTTGCTTTTCTTGTAAGTCCTAATGTTGCCTGGCCTAATTTTCCTGTTAATTGTCCTGTTGCACCTTTTATTCCATCCATTTTTCCTTTAGTCCAAGCGCCGGCGCTCTGTCCTAATTGTCCTAATTTTGATTTAGGGCCTTCATCGTCTAGGGTTGGATTGTCTCCGTTTTGATCATTTAGTTTATCAGCCACGTCTCCTATTGTGCTTGGAGCATTTTGATCTTCTACGCCCTTAGCAGTTCTTGGCCCTTTACCTCCGCCTTCTTGGCCACCTTTGCCGCCTTTTTTATCAATAAAGCGCTCAGCTCCTCTTTTTACCATATTCCAAGCAGCTGCTCCTCCAAACATTGCTCCTGCTTGACTTAGCGCTCCTGGTGTTGACGCTTTGTCAAATCCAAAGAATTTACGTAATAATTTTTCTGCTGGTCCTATAAACGCTATTACCATAATAGCATAAAGCGGATTTCTTACCGCAATTTCCATTGATGAACCTACTAAAACAGTATATATAATTAAGTGAAATGGTTGTAGTAATGCTGTAAATATATATTCTTTTAGCCATGCATTAAATGCTTGCGCTTTTCCATCATTCATTTTGTCTATTGGGTATGTCATAGCTACTAATGGTGCAATCATTGTCAAAAATGCCATAGTTACAGCTCTCTTTAAATATACCCAACTAAATTTACATGTGTACACAAGTAATGCTATGTAAAATATTGTATAAATTAATTTTGGTGTAAAATCTTTATATTGAACTTGTAGCCTTATTAATCCCATTAAGTCTGTATTGTACTGTATGTTACTTCCTGTTATCCATACTGGCATTGATATAACTTTGTCCCCAATTGTGTTATTTAACATATCTATCATTGATAAAATAAATGTCATAATATAATGCATAAAGAATAATAAACACATTGCTACAACCCAGTCTAATAATCTTTGTTTATATTTTGCCTTGTCATCTGCTGAGCTACTAATAATAATTCTAATTCCTGTATAAACTAAAACGGATAGCAATATAACAATAGATAAATTTCTTAAACTAACATACCATGATGAAATAACACCATTTAATTGTCTTGTAATTGAAATCTTATTTTGTTCGTCATTTTCCCAGTCCCTTGGTTGTATAAAGTTTATATCAAAAGCAGGTACTTTTCCAGCAAATATTTTGTCAGCAGAATATTGGACTGTTGGAATTATATAGTTCTTTGCAAATGCAAGATCTGCCACTAGAACTATTCCTCCAACCACTGGATTAACTAAAAATGCTGCTGCATCATATAAACTTATTTGATCAAACTCATCTTCATCTATTACAGCGACTCCATTCTCCTTAGCTTCTTCCTCACTCCAACTAGTATTTCCTGTGTAATCCATATCTGGATACTTATCCCTGTTGTTAACAAAAAAACCTGCTTTTAACATTATACTAGATAAGCCACTTACTACGTTATATTCTCCATTATACAAAAAATTTTGGAGTATAGCTAATATTGAATCTCCTACGGTAGTTACCAAATTAGTAATAGGATCAAATAGTATTCCACCTATGCCAGCTCGTGAATACGTTGGAAATATAAAATTGCACAATATTACTATTAGTACTGTTAATATTATCTTTTGAGTTGAACTTTTTTTAGTAAATATTTTCATATTCTCCCCCTAATAAATTTCTTGTCTTCTCTTTTGGCTCTTCATCTGTGCTAATTTATTCAAGTTCGTTTCAACGAATTCAAATTCTTTTGCAGTAGGTTTTATTTGAATTATTGCACTATCTGCACCTACTTTTAGTAACCCTTCTCCTTTAAAACAAGTAATTAAGAAATTAGCTTCTCCTTCACTTAACTTAAATACCTCTTTTAAATATTGAATTTCTGATTTATCTTGTGCTAAAAATAGCTTTGTATCTGATGATGTTAATACTGCTTGTGCCTCTGGTTTTTCATAAAAGTCTTGGAATCTTTGTGAAATAATTGCCAAAGATACATTTCTTTTTCTGGCACGTCTAGCCATAGTATTTAAGAAATCAACAGCCTCTGGGTATGGTAAAAGCATCCATGCCTCATCTACTAATACCCTTTTCTTTGCTGCTTTTGTTCTATCTTCACTATTTTTCTTAACATATTTTTCCCAAATCCATGCTAGCAAAATTTGTTGTGCTAGAGGTCTTGCAAATCTTTCTTCTAGTTGTGATATATCTAAGTTAATGAACAATGTACCATCTAGTAAGTCAAATGTAGATTGTCCATCAAAATATGCCATCTGTCCATCATATTCTCTTATGTATTGTTTCATAACTTTTAATAAATAGCTGTAATGGAAATTATAATCTTGGTTTGTATTTTCTGCTGCTTTATTTTGTATTCTTTTATACCAAGAGCCTATTGTTGGCATTTGTTTTTTTGCTTTTCCAAGCATATTGCCATCTAGTCTTCCGTTTGTTGCTTCATATAAGCTGTTTGGATCTGAATTAATTCCATGTGCTGCATATTCTTCTGCAACAGACTCTGCAATAATTTGTTTTGTAAGTTCATTTACTTCTTGGCTTCTTGTACTACCTCTTGCCATTGTAAGTAAAGCTTGTGTAACGTCTTCAACTTTGTTTTCAACATTAAGTACTAGTCTATCTCTACCTGTAATTTCATCTTTTACAACTTCTGTTTCAATATCAAATATGTTTATAACTGTTTTTGAAGTTGGTGAAAGCACTACATTTATTCCACCTAGGCTTTCTGCAACTATGCTATACTCGCCTTCGGCATCTAGTGCTAAACTTTGAATTCCCATTAATACTGCTGAACGAGATATCAAAGTCTTCATTGTAACAGATTTACCAGCACCAGATTTAGCAAATATAACCATGTTGTAGTTTGTTAATGAATTATGGAAGTTGTCAAATAAAATTGGCACTCCAGTTTGTTTATTTATTCCTAGTGGTATTCCTGAAGGATGTCCAACTTCTGATGTTGTGAATGGAAATACTGTTCCCATAGACCTACGGTCAAAAGTGTGTACTTTTTTTATTTTATCATTCATTAATGGAAGATTTGATTGAAACGCATCTTCTTGCATTGCCCATGCACTTTTTATATTTACTAGAGATTTAGACATTTCTGTTGCCAATAATTTTGTGTATTTATCTAAGTCTTCTAAGCTATATGCAAATAATGTTGCCACAATTGAAGCTTCATAAAGTTTATTATAACCTGCTGCTATTTCATCTCTTAATTGCTCTGCCTCAAACCTTTTTTGGCTTAATGTACTTTCTCTGTTAATGTTACCTCTATCTGCTGCTACAATTCTTTCTGTTTCTAGTTCATTTATAACTCTATTTAGTTCGTTTTGTGATCTAGACTCTTGAATTGGGTTTATGTATATTGATGTATTTATATCCCCAAATAAGTACATGTCTCTAAATAACTCTGGGAATGTACACATTCTTGGTAAGCTTGATACAAAAAAGCTTCTTGCATATCTTGTAACATTTGATATTATTTCTAAATGATCTATATTGCTTGTATCAACTCCAGATGGAGCAATTAATTCTTTTATAGTCTTTTTTCTTAAAATTTTAAATTCCTCTGGTTTTGTATAATCATTATGCTGTCCTTGTATAATTTCATCATTCTGTTTACTTTTTTTGCTCATCCTTTGTAACCTCCCTACACATTATTTTCTGAAGTTTGTTTTTTAGGTCTTCCTCTTCTTTTTGCTGTATCTTGATTTACTTTTTTTATTGCATCTTCTGCAACATCTTCTCCAACTATCTGTCTGTTTTGTTCTATAATAAGTTTTGCCATTTGATCAATTAAGTCTTCCATTGATTCTTGTTTTTGTTCTAAGGCTTGTTCTTTTTCTGACTTAGCTTCTATTACTTTTTGATTTGCTTTTTCAAAAGCTTCTTTTTCAATTTGTTCGTTTAAAGCTTTAATCTTTTTGTCAATAACGTCTGGTGCTGTTGAATATAATTCGTCATAGCCAGCCTCTATTGCTTTATCAACTCCGTAAATTTCTGCATCATCACGGTTATATGCTACATACAATAAATCTACTAATTCATTTGAATTAAGTACTTTTCCATTTACTCCACACACACCTAATGTTCTAATAATTGATTGAGCTCTTGTGTATAGTTCAGAAAAAGCTAGATTTGTAATTTCTTGTTTATCAAAATTGTTTTCTCCTAGTTCTTCTGGATAGTATGGAACAACTACATAATATTTTTGATTTAATACATTTTTATTTAAACTCATTTTTTCAGTTGTGTAAATTATGTCTTTTCCATATTCGTATAAATTAGTTGTTTTGGTTAGCTCATAAAATGCTGCTTTTAATTCTTCATCTGTATAGTTACCTGAGTTTACCATTTGATCATATTTCATTTTTTCTTTTTCTAATTCGTCTTCTATTTCTTGTACTTTTGTACGGTATGTTCCTATACTATTCTCTAGGTTTATGGTTCTAGTTTGCGTATATATTTGTACAGGGTGCCTTAAGGTATTTAAAAATTGTATAAAACCTTCTTCTACTGCATTTTTTTCTACCTCTGACATAAGGTCATAGTTAACACCTTGACATTCTACAACCATTACATATTTTGCTCCATTTTGAGTTATGATCATATTGTCTTCAATTTTATCAAATTCCATAAAATCAAATACTGATTCTACTGTATATGATTTGGTAGTTTTGCTTTTTGAATCTGCTGAAGTGTTTCCTTGAATTGCATCTTTTTTATCTTCTTTTTTGTTTTTTGACTTAAAATATAATATACAAAGAATTCCTAATAAAAGTACCATTACTAGCAAAACTGCTACTAAAATTATTGTTATTGTATTAATACTAACAGCCATTATTATTTTTCCTCCTTGTATACATATATTCTTTTACCTTTTGTTTTGAATTTTATTGCTCTTCTTATAACATCATCTATGTTTTCTCCACCTGTTTTTTTGCTAAATTCAAATTTTGCTATTTCTGGAACTTTTAAAGTTCCAATACCAAAACCAATTAATGCAAATAATGCTACAATAACAATACCTACCATTGTCATTTTTAACATTGAAAATATAAAATAAAATAATAGCCCAACGCCTGCTGCAACTACTGTATATATTAAGCTTTTGGTAGAAAATATAAATAAAATTCTATTTTCACCTTTTACATTTCTGGGTAAGTTGTATGTTCCCATAATGTTTCCTCCTTTGTTTATTTATATATCTATTTTTACTCAATATATATTATATCAAATAATATCGAAAAATGTAACTATAAAATAAAAAAAAGTGCATTTTTATGCACTTTTTAATAAAATTGTAATGTTTTTGTAATGTTTTTGTAATATTATTTTGTGATTCCTTGTGCTAAACCTACAACAACTTTTGTAATTGCAGATGCACCGAATATTAATATTGCACCAACTAAGTATGGGATCATAGTCTTCTTGTATTCTGCTTTTTCTGATGCACTACCCATCATATATTTAATACCTAGTATTAATAATACAATAACAGCAACTACTACACCAACAGTAGTAATAATACCAATTAATTGGTTTCCAATTTTTGTCACATCTTCTTGTGCATCGCTTCTAGTTCCTGTTAGATTTGCCGCCATATTAGCTGCATCAATTTTATCTCCTGTACTTTTAGCGTTAACAATTGTACTTAGTGTCATTAGAACCATTATAGCTACTAATAAAATACCTACTATTTTAGCTGTTTTTTTCATAGTTTATCCTCCTTTTTATTTTTGTATTTTTATTATAAATGTTTCAACTTATGAAACAATTTTAATATCATAGTTATCTTAATATAATTATTACTAATTTCCAAATTCCAAAAGCCCCAAATATGACTACACATCCAACTACAAATGGAATTAATGAGTCTTTTACTTTAGCTTTTTGTTCTACGCTTCCTGTTATAAATTGTATTCCTAATATAGATCCAATTATAACTGCTATTATTATGCCTACAACTAGCAGTATATTATATATACTATCAGACATATCTTTTAATTCTGTATCATTAAATACACTACCGTTATTACTTCCTTTGTTTATAAAGTCGTCTCCGCCTTGTATTATATTGCCTATGGTTGTAGCTTTAGTAGTAGTAATGCCACTGGCACATAATAAAATTATTACTAAAATTAAAAATATTTTTTTTATCATACCATTTACCCTTTTATTATACTATATATTTTATTATTTTGCAATTTTTAATTATGCATTTTATTTGATTGTTTCTCCTGTTAATTTGGCTATTATAGACACTATCGTAGAAACCGAAAGCAATAATGCTACGCCTATTATATATGGTATCATACTTTTTTTATATTCTGCTTTTTCTGATACGCTTCCAAGCATATATTTTATTCCAAGTATAAGTAGAGTTATAACTGAGACAACTATTCCTATTGTAGTTATAGTTCCTATTACTATATTTGCTTTGTCAGTCACACCACTCACATCTCCAATATCACTGCTTGGTCTATAACTGTTTGGGTCATCTATTGGACTGGCTATTACTATTGTTGATGCAAGCATTATAAAAGCAAAAAATATTATAGTTACAATTAATAACCTATTATTTTTCATCATATTTTCTCCTGTAAATACACAATTTTATATATTATAACCGATTTTTGTATATTTTTCAAGTATTACTATAACATATATTTTTTTATTTTAAAATATTTTAATATAAATGTAATGTAATTGTAATACTTTTGTAATATTTTAGACTAATTAATACAAGGGATGTCTTTTTTATAATAGACATCCCTTGTATTAATTTTATATATTCAAAAGAAGTAATTAGCTTTTAATTAATTCCATTCTTCTTGTATTCTTTTTAGGTGATTTAATTTCCATGCTATAATATTTAGCAATTAGTTCATCTAGTTCAATACTAATTTGATAAGTAATACTATAATCCTCTCCATTAAGAATACTGTAATTTAATTTTTCTCTTAACTTACAAATTTCATCATTTAACATAAAAATCACTCTCCTTTTTTCATTTTTCTTTTGTATATCTTAAAAATACCATATTTTTACATGTTAGTCAACTATTTTTTGTTTATTTTGTGGTATTTTGCCAGTTTTTCGTTCGACATTTTTCTACATTATTCTACGTTATATTTCAACATATAAATTAAAATATTATATTATACTTTTTTCTTTCATTTCTATACATTTTATTTATTGAAATTCGACAAAAAATTCTCTCCAAATTTTGAAGAGAATCTTTATATTATTTATTAGGTTCAATTATTGATAATACTTTATTTTCATTTTTAAACATTTCATTTAAAATATTTTGTGTATATTCTTTTGTTACTGTTTCAAATTCTTCTATATAATCAAAACTTTGAACTTTTTTCATAGTATCTGCCAAGAACATTCTGGCAATATTTGCAACGCTGTTATATTCTATAACATAATCACCATAAAGTTTTCTTCTTGCTCTTTCAAATTCTTCATTGTCTAAGCCTTGTTGTTTTAATTGTTCTATCTTTTCTGTTATCTTTTGTGCTACTTTTTTAGGTTCTTTTGAAGCTCCTGATATCAATGTGTGTGCATATTGGCTGCTGAATTCGTAATCAAAATCAGGTTGTGCTAGTAATAATCCTTCTTCATATAGTTCTTTATATAGTTTTGAGCTTTTGCCTATGATTATATTTAATAATATTTCAATAGCTATATGTTTTTTGATTGCCGCTTCTTGATTATTTTCAATGTCTTTATAAGCCATCATAAATATTGGTGTGCTCACTTCCATTTGAGCTATTTTTTCTGGCATATTTATTTTATCTTCTTTTTCAGTATATATTCTTTTTATATCTGCTTGATTTTCTTTTGATAATAAGCGCTTCTTTATTTCTTCTAATAACTTTTCAGGTTCAAAGTCCCCACATACTACCATTGTCATGTTTGATGGGTGATAAAATGTGTTGTAGCATTTATATAATACATCTGGATCTATTTTGCTGATTGATTCTACTGTTCCTGCTATATCTATTTTTATCGGATTTTCTTTGTACATGCAATCTAAAGCGTTCATATATAACTGCCAACCAGGATCATCATCATACATTTTTATTTCTTGGCCTATTATACCTTTTTCTTTTTCTACATTTTCGTCTGTAAAATATGGGTGTTGTACATAGTCCATAAGCTCGTCTAAACCTTCTTCAAAATGGTCAGTACATTCAAATAGGTATGCTGTATGATCATTTGTTGTATATGCATTTGCATCAATTCCAAGTGCCATTAAAGTGTCTAAACTATTTGTTCCATCTGGTTGTTCAAACATTTTATGTTCAAGAAAGTGTGCTACTCCGTCTGGTATATATACTTCTTCTCCAGTTTTTGGCATTATAAAATGGTTATCTATTGAGCCAAAGTGGGTTCCCCATATTACATATTTCTTTTTTGTATGTTGTTTTGGTATTATAATTACTTGCATACCGTTTTCTAATTTTTCAACATATGCTTTTTCTTTAATTTTTGAACTTTCTATAATCTTCATTTTTTCACCTCTTAGTCTTTCAAAAAGTAAATTGTATTAATATTTATATTTTGCGCTAACCCAACAATTTGGTCTTTTGTTACTGCTTTTATTTTTTCCATGTATTCTTTTAAGTCCACAAATCTATTAGCTAGTTCTTGGCCATAATAGTATGTTATTTCTGTATCTTGTTCTTCTGATATTCCTTCAATAGAAGATATTGTTAACTCTTTACTATCTTTAATATCTTTATCTGTGAAATTGCCATTTTTCATATCTTCTAGTTGTTGTTTTATTGTATCTAGAGCTTTTTGATAGTTTTGTATTTCAATTCCTGCACGAATAAATATACAATTTTTGGTTCTATTATAATTTGAGCCTGTTGTATATGCTAAGCTTGCTTTTTCACGTACATTTTGGAATAATTTTGAGTTTGCTCCTCCACCCAAAATTGCATTATATACAGATGCTATAAATCTGCTGTTCTCTGCTGTTTCATTTATATTTAATCCAATTACAAGTTTTCCTTGTGTAACTTGCATGCTCTCATTTATTATATTTTGCTCTTTAATCTCAGTTTGTTCAGTTGTTTCGTTATTCACAACATATTCTGGCTTTCTAGCATTTAGTTTTTTAATGTTTTCGTTTTGCTCTATTACCTGTTTTACTTTTTCTTTATCTATTGTTCCAGAATAGAATATATCAATTTTACAGTTATTTATTAATGTTTTGTAGTAGCTATATAGTTCTTCTGGTGTTATTTTTTCCAAGTCTTCTATATATCCATATTTATATAGTCCATATGGTTTATCTTTGAACATCTCTTCTATACATCTGTCATAAGCATATTTAGCCTTATTATCTATTTTTGCCTCTATAATTTGTTTTAAATTTTTCTTTTCTCCTTCAACATATTCTGGTTTAAATTTGTCGTCTTCTATTAATGGGTTAAATATTATGTCTGTTAGAATATCCATTGCTTCTTTTAATATATCTTCTGAAGATGGTAAAAATTCTTCACTTAATGTTTCTAAATAGAATTTCATAATATGATTATCGCCTGTTTTTTCAACACCGCAGTCAAAACTAGCTCCATATAGCATTTCTAACTTTTGGCTAATTAAGTCTTGTGATGGTATGTTTTTAGTTCCTCTTCTTAATACAGCTGTAAGTAAAGCGTCTAATGTTACATTTTCTTTTTTTAGTGGTGTAGCTAAAAAAATTGCGTTTAAGTTTGTTTTATAGTTTTCGGTATAAATTTGATGTAAAGTTATACCTTGTTTTATTTCTTCTTTTTGATAATTCATTATTTCTCCTCTTTTCCTTTTTAATTCATATATATTATAATCTAATTTTGGAAAATTATTCAAGGGGGATGCAATAAAAAAGTATGCGTCTAAACGCATACTTTTTTATTGCAATAGTTTTTTAGCTACTTCATTTATTGTTTTTCCGTCTGCTGATGCTCCTAATTTTTCTTTTGCTGTTTTCATTACTAAGCCCATTTCTTTCATAGATGTTGCTCCTAGTTCAGCAATTATTTCTTTTACTTTTGCTTCTATTTCTTCTGCTGATAATTGTTCTGGCAAGTATTCTTCTAGTATTGCAATTTCTTCATTTATTTGGTCTAGTAGATCTTGTCTACCACTTTTTTCATAATCTGCAATTGAGTCTTTTCTTTTTTTAGTTTCTTTTGCAATTATTTCAATTATTTGATCGTCTGTAACTTCTATTTGCTTGTCTTTTTCAACTTGTAAAATAGCAGCTCTAACCATTTGTATAACATTTTTTCTAATTACATTTTTTTCTTTCATAGAGTTTTTTAAATCTTCTAATAATTTTTCTTTTAACATGCATTTTCCTCCTTATTAAACAAAAATGGATTGAAAATACTAATAACCTTCAATCCATTTCTTATTTTTTAAAATTTTCTTTTTCTAGCTGCCTCTGATTTTTTCTTTCTTTTTACGCTTGGCTTTTCATAGTGCTCTCTTTTTCTTACTTCTTGTAATACTCCATTTCTAGCACATTGTCTTTTAAATCTTTTTAATGCATCTTCTATATTACCGTTATTAACTTTAACCTCTGACATTCTTTGTTCCCCTCCCTTCAGTAGTTACACTCTTACGTGTGGGATTTTAACTGAAAATTATTATTTTTACGTTAATTATTATAACCGTATTGGGTAAATTTGTCAATATTTATATACAATTTTCTAGAAAATACTTGTCAATGTTTTAACTTTGTTGAATATTATTTGTCAAAGTCAAACAAATCTCCTAATGGTTGTGCTTCATTTACTCTTTTTATTGCTTCTGCGAATAATGGTGCAATTGATAATACTTTTATTTTGTCTGTTTGTTTTTCTTTTGTTAATGGTACTGTGTTTGTTGTTACTAATTCTTTTATTGGTGAATTTTGAATTCTTTCTATTGCTGGGCCACATAGTATTCCATGTGTGCATGCTGCGTATATTTCTTTTGCACCATGTTCTTGTAATATTTTTGCTGCTTCTACCATTGTTCCAGCTGTACTTACTTCATCATCAAATATTAATGCAGTTTTTCCTTTTACGTCTCCTATAATATTAGCTGCTACTGCTTTGTCATCATTTCCAGCTCTTCTTTTATCTATTAATGCCATTGGACATTTAAAATACATAGAATATTTATATGCTTTTTTTGAACTTCCTGCATCTGTTGCCACAACTACTTTATTGTCAATTTTTTTATTATCAAAATATGCTTGTAATAAGTGTTGTCCTGTTAATCTGTCACATGGAATATTAAAATATGCTTGAATTGCTGGATTATGTAGATCGCATGTAATTACTCTACTAGCTCCAGCTGCTTCTAAAAGTTCTGCAAATAGTCTTGCTGTTACTGGAATTCTAGGTTGATCTTTTTTATCTGATCTTGAGTATATAAAATAAGGAAGTACTACGTTTATTCTGTGTGCTGATGCTCTTTTAGCTGCATCTATCATTATAAGTAGTTCCATTATTCTTTCATTTACTGGTGGTTCTGTTGTTTGTATTAAATATACATCTTGTTCTCTTACAGTTTCCTTGAATTGTGCAAAATTGTTATCATTTGCAAATTTATAACACTCTACCTTTCCCATAGGCAAGTTTAGTTCTTGACAGACTTCCTTTGTAAATTCTTCTGCTGTTGGACATGCAAATATTTTAATGTTTTTCATTTTTCCTCTCCTTATATATTTTTTATTTTTTAAAAGTAAAAACCGGCAAAAGTGCCAGCTAGGAAATTGCTTTCCAAGCTGTCACTTCGCCAGTTTTTAAACTTTTTTGTACATCAATTACTCTTTGATTTTCTGAACCTCTCCAGTCTAGTCTTGGATTATGAAGTTCATCAACATATTGTCCGTCTACCAAAACATCTATATATTTTACTACTTCTTTATCTTTTAAATAGTCGTCAAATTTAAAGCCTGACCAAGCCCATAGATTTTTGTTTGGAAATTGTTCTTTAAATGCTTTTGCTAGTTTTGTAGTTCCTTCTATGTTGTTTGGGTGCATTGGTTCTCCTCCCAAAATTGATAATCCTTCTACATTTTCATTTTGGCAAAGTTCCATTATTCTGTCAATAGTTGCATCTGTGAATTCTTTTCCGCCATTAAAGTCATGTGTTTCTGGGTTAAAGCAATTTTTACAATTAAAAGCGCACCCTTGCATGAATATAGATACCCTTACTCCTGGTCCATCTGATATATCCATTTTTCTGATCTTATTATATTTCATAATTAATAAATCCTTCTTTCTAACCCAATCTACTCGTCGTCTTTATTATCAATATGCAAAACCCTCTCCTTTATCTCTTGTGTTCTTCCTTTGTTCCAGAATTGGCTTCCAATGTATCCGCAAGTTCTTCTTGCTACATTTAGTGTGTTGTGGTCTCTATTTCCACAGCTTGGGCAATACCACTCCATATTATCATCTATAAGTATTTCCCCATCAAATCCACATTTTTGGCAATAGTCTGATTTTGTGTTTAATTCTGCATACATAATGTTGTTATAAATAAATTCAATTATTTGTAATACAACTTCCAAATTGTCTTGTAAGTTAGGAGTTTCTATATATGAGATAGCTCCACCTGGGCTTAATTTTTGGAATTTGCTTTCTAATTTTAGTTTAGAAAATGCATCTATTTCTTCAAATACTGGCACATGATATGAATTTGTAATATAGTTTCTATCTGTAATTCCTTCAATTGTACCAAATCTTCTTCTTAAGCATTTTGCAAATTTATATGTTGTAGATTCAATTGGTGTACCATAAACACTGTAATCAATTTGTTCTGCTTCTTTCCATTCTTTACATTTATCATTTAATTTTTGCATTACTCTTAGTGCAAATTCTTCGCCTTCACCATTATCTGTATGACTATGGCCTGTCATGTATTTCACACATTCATATAATCCTGCATATCCAAGTGAAATTGTTGAGTATCCATCATGTAATAATTTGTGAATACTTTCACCTTTTTTAAGTCTTGCTAAAGCTCCATGTTGCCATAAAATTGGTGCAACATCACTTGTAACTTTACTTAGTCTTTCATGTCTTATTTGTAATGCTTTGTGGCATAGTTCTAATCTTTCATCAAATATTTTCCAGAACTTTTCTTCGTCTTCTTTTGATGATAATGCAACATCAACTAAGTTGATGGTTACAACTCCTTGATTAAATCTTCCATAGTATTTTGGTTTATTTGTTTCTGGATCTACATATGGTGTTAAGAATGATCTACATCCCATACATGGATAGCAGTTTCCATTTCCATTTTTGTCTATTTTATATTCCTTCATTTTCTTTTCAGAAATATAATCTGGCACCATTCTCTTTGCAGTACATTTTGCTGCAAGTTCTGTTAAATACCAATATTTGCTATCTTTGTGGATATTATCTTCTTCTAGTACATAAAGTAATTTAGGGAATGCTGGTGTAATGTATACGCCTTTTTCGTTTTTAAAACCTTCTATTCTTTGTTTTAAAAATTCTTCAATTATCATTGCTAATTCTTTTTTGTATTCTTCTGTCTCTCCCAAGTACATACAAACTGATAAAAATGGTGCTTGTCCATTTGTATTTGTCATTGAATTTACTTGATAATTAAATGTTTGTACACCATCAGATACCTCTTTTTTTGTATCTTGTTCAGCATATTCTTTACATTGTGCTTCACTTAAGCCTCTTTCTTTATACTTTTTATAGTATCTTTCATAACTGCTTCTTACAAATGGTGCAACATGTGTTAGTGATACTGTTGCTCCTCCATAAGTAGATGATGTAACACCTAGTATAATTTGTGTAGCAATTGTCATAGCTGTTAAAAATCTATGTGGTTTTTCAATCATAACCCCATTCATTATTGTTCCATTTTGAAGCATATCTTCTAGGTTTATTAGTTCGCAATTTGTTAATGCATTTTGTGCAAAATAGTCTGCATCATGGAAGTGAATAATTCCTTCGTCATGTGCTTTTACTACATCTTCAGGTAGTAAAAATCTTCTTGTAATATCTGTGCTAGTAATTCCTGCTAAGTAATCTCTTTGAGTTGTTACAACTTGAGCATTTTTATTTGAATTTTCATTGTTCCAATAATCGCTTTCACCATCAATTAACTCTTTAATTGATTGATCTGTTGTATTTGCTTTTCTTACTAGTTCCCTTGTATAACGATATGTAATATATTTTTTAGCTAATTGATATTTTCCATATGCCATTAATTTTCTTTCTATTGTATCTTGTATATCTTCAACTAATATTCTAGATTTTTTTAAATCTTCTATATAAGTTATTATTTCTTTAATTTGTTTTTCTGAAGCTTTTTCTCTACCTGATACTTCATTATTTGCTTTTTGAATTGCTATTTTTATTTTTTCTGGATTATAGTCAACTATTGTTCCATCCCTTTTTATGATTTTCATTACCATATCTCCTTCCTCATTTTTTATGCTCTTATTATATATCAATCTTGTTCTTTTACTGTTGCAAATGCAACATTTTGTAAAAAAGTTTTTTATTGTATTTTTTTGTCCGCTTGTTTCTAAGAAAATATGATTTGTTACATTTTTGTTACAAATTTTGTCACATTTTAGTATTATATTAATATTTTATATAGAGG
>CAKOVX010000003.1 GCA_934122155.1 uncultured Clostridia bacterium | reverse complement strand
GCATTGAAAAATTTTAAAACTTTATAACTATTTTTATCCATAATAATAACCTCACTTTGAGGATATTATACATTATTAAAATAAAAGATACAAGAAAGGAGATGAAGGAAATGGCATTGTTTTTAGCATTAGTGATATTACTTGGATTAATAAGCCTTATGTACTATAAAGAAACACTAGAAACAAAAATAGACGAGTCAAATTCAAGAAATGTTGAATTAGCAAGACAAGTTAGAGATTTAAGTTTTGAAAACAAACAGCTTAAAGATCTAAGAAAACATGAAGTACATAATAACACAATTTTAGTTAAAGAAAATATGAAGCTACAAGATTTATTAAAAGATGTAGCAGATAGAACTATTGCTTGTCCAGTAGACAGTGAAAAAGTAGTTCTAAACAAAATAAAAGAGCTAGTTCGCGACTACCAATCAAAAAACTAACTCAAAACTTATTAGTAAATATTTTTACTTTTAATATTTTACTACATAAGAAATAAAAAGTCAAGGAGGAGTTATGGTAAGTTATGGTAACAGAATATAACGTAACGGATTTAATAAATGACGAGTGCTATAACGAGTATTACAAGAAACCAAGAGATTGGGACAAGTATTATGAATTTGGAGGACAAATGCGATGAGTAATATAAGCTTATACAACATAACAAATAGATTTGCAGAATTAATGGATAAAGCAAACGATGGGGAATTAACAGAGGAAGAATACAACGAATTAGGAAATGAATTGGCATTAGAGTTACAAAATAAAAGTGCGAATATTATTGGATACATAAAAAATAGTGAAAGTTTGCTAGATGCAATGAAAACAGAAGAAAAAAGACTTTCAGATATAAGAAAACAAGGAGAGGCAAAATTAGAAAAATTTTATCAGTATGTAAAAGAAAATATGGAGAAATTAGGATTAGTAGAAATACCAACAGAATTAGGAAGCTTAAAGATAAATAAAAATCCAATGTCGGTAGAAATAGAAAATGAAGATGAAATACCTAGTGAATTTAAACAAGAAATAGTTACAACTAAAATAGATAAAACAGCAATAAAAAATCATTTTAAAGAAACAGGAGAGATAGTTGCTGGAACAAGAATTATAGATAATAAAACAAGTTTAAGAATTAAATAGGAGAAATTATGGATTATTTAGATTTAATGGATTTAGGAGAAGTAGATTATTATGAATATTTATGAAAGTATAACAAAAATCATGGAAGAAATTCCTGCAATAGGAAAAGACCAAACAAATAAAACTCAAGGATTTAAGTATAGAGGAATAGATGATGTAATGAATACTTTACAACCATTGTTATCAAAAAATAAAGTATTTATTGTTCCTCAAATATTAGAACAAACTAGAGAAGAAAGAACAACAAACAAAGGTGGAAACTTAATTTATTCTATATGCAAAATAAAATATATTTTTTATGCAGAAGATGGAACTTATATTGAAGCAGTAACAGTTGGAGAAGGAATGGATAGTGGAGATAAAGCAACTAATAAAGCAATGGCAATAGCTATGAAGTATGCACTATTTCAAGTATTCTGTATTCCAACAGAAGAAATGAAAGATTCAGATGGAGAAACTCCAGAAGGAAGTAAACCAAAAAATCAACTAATTAGCGCAGAAGATGCAAAAAGATTACAAGAAATTATGGAAAACAAAGGCTTAAATGTACAAGCATTATTACAAAAGAATTATAACTTAAATAATACAACAGAGCTAAATAGCGAACAATATGCAAAGATTATGATAGCAATCAAAGATATACCAAATAAAATTGAAGGAGGAAATAACAATGAATAAAACCATATTAATGGGGCGTCTTACTAAAGATCCAGATACAAGATATACACAAACAACAAATACACAAGTAACAAGTTTTACATTAGCTGTAAATAGAAGATTTGCAAAAGAAGGAGAACAACAAGCAGATTTTATAAATATAGTTGCTTGGAGCAAAACAGCAGAATTTGTCAGCAAATACTTTAAAAAAGGACAACAAGTAGGAGTTATTGGAAGAATACAAACAAGGACTTGGGACGATGACCAAGGACAAAAGCATTATGTAACAGAAGTAATTGCAGAAGAAGTATACTTTGCAGACAGCAAAAAAGAAGGACAAGCAGATACAACATTAGACACTACTAATGATTTTGAAATATCTAGCACAGACGATTTGTCATTTTAATTTTAATTAGGAGGTAACTATGTTAGGTACAGCAGAAACGTTGCTTAAATGGTTATTCAATCAAGACAGAACAAAGCTATTTGAAATAAAAGAATATAAAGAAAAGAGAACGTTAACACAAAATGCATATATGTGGAGCTTGATCAATGAACTTGCAAACAAAATGAATTTATCAAAAGATGATACATATTTAAAAATGATAAAAGATTATTCACAATCAATGTTAGTAATAATAAGAGCTGACATAGATGTATCAAAGTTCTTCAAGTATTATGATTTTGAACGAGAAGCTGAAATAAATGGGATAGATTTCAAAATATATAAAGTATATGAAGGTAGTTCTCAAATGGACAAAAATGAATTTAGAGTTCTTTTAGATGGAGTGATACAAGAAGCACAACAATTAGGAATACCTACATTAACACCAAATGAAATAGAAAGGTTGAGGTATATAGAAAACGAAAAAAGAATTTAGCATTATGCCTGAAAATCCTTTATATTCAACAGAACGATTTCCACGGAAGTGAAAGACATGAAATATTTGAAGGTAGAACAGGCAACAGAGATAAGTCAATAGAAGATGGATTAGTAATATTTATTATGCCATATCAACATAGAACTGGTAATGACTCAATTCACTTAAACCCTAGACAATGGGAGTGGTTGAAAGTAGTTGCTCAAAAGGCTTGGCAAGAATATTACAGTAAAACAGAAGAAGAATTTAGATTAAGATATGGAAAAAATTATTTATAGGAGGAAAGAAAAATGGCAAATAAAAACGAAGTAACAATATCAACAGAAGAATACAAAGAACTTATAAGCAAAGGAGTGCCAAATGAAAACGAAAAATGGTTTAAGAATAAATTAGAAGAATTTTTATTAGAAAATTTTAAAATAGATGGTAATAAATTAGATATTAAAAATAATTGGGACTTTTGTGATGAGTTTAAAAAGTGGTTAAAAATAATTGATAAAGACATGTATAAGAAAATTTACAACACATTATATGATGAAAAGATAAAGAAAGAAAACGACAAGATGAAAATGGAAAAAGCAAGAGCAAACAAAGAAATAGATAATAAATAAGAAACAGGGCTAGACATAAGTTTTAACCCTGATTTTTACGAAAGGAGAAGTTAAATGGCAAGAAAGAGAATGATAGACCCTAGTATATGGCAAAGTGAAGATTTTGGAAAATTATCTACTTTAGCTAAAATTGTATTTATTGGTTTATTCTCGCTTGCTGATGATGAAGGTAGAGGAAGATGTAACCCTGTATATTTAAAGTCTACATTATTCCCTTATGAGGAAAATATAAGAAGTGCCGACATAGATAAAACCTTATCAGAGATAAGCTCTAATATGTCCGTAGTTTTATATTCTTGTGACGGAAGTAGTTATTATAGCCTTTTAAGTTGGGATACATTTCAAAAAATAGATAGACCAAGTCAAAGTAAGATACCAGAATATAATGAAAATACAATGGAATTATTATTCGACGAACATTCAACGAATAATCGACGAACTATCGCTCCTAATAAGAATAAGAAAAGAATAGAAGATAATAAGAATATAAAAGAAGAGAATAGAAATAAAATAGTCGAAATCTACAATACCTATTGCGTTAATTTGCCTCAGGTTCAAAAATTAACCGAAAAAAGAAACAAGTCTATTGATAATTTCTTAAAAGATTTTTCAATAGAACAATTTGAAGAGATATGCAAGATAGCAAATGTTAGTGAGTTTCTAATAGGAAATAACGACAGAAATTGGAAAGCTGATTTTGATTTTCTTATGAGAACTGACAAAGCAACTGCAATATTAGAGGGCAAATATAGTCAAAAGAAAAGAGATAAATTAGATGGATTTAAAGATTTATGGAAGGAGACAAAAGATGAAGAAGAGCGAAATGGTGCAAATAATAACACTTTTGGCTGGTAATTATGAAGATATTGCTAATAAATCACAAGTACAAAGAGAGATGATGTTAAATACATGGCAAGAGTGTTTAGGGGATTTAGATTATAACTTAGTTTTACAAGCAGTAAAGAAAACGATAATTGAAAGCCCATATCCTCCTACAATTCATGAAATTAGAAAAAATGCAATAGAAATGATAAATCCAAGCACATCAAGAACAGCTATTGAAGCATGGAACGAAGCATATAAAATGATTTGTTCTGGAGCATATATGACACAAGAACAGTTTGATATGGCAAGCCCAGAAGTTAAAAGATTTTTCGGAGATGTTAGGCAAGTAAAAGAACTAGCACAAACAGATATAGCAACAGTAAATAGTGTAACAAAGGGGCAATTCTTAAAACAATATGAGGTTATAGTCAACAGAGAAAAAGAAAAAAAGCTATTACCTCAACAAATGCAAAATTTCATAGAACAAATTGCGGATAAAATAAGTGTAAAACAGATAGGAGTGTGATTAACAAATGATTACAGCAGAAACAAGACAAATGAGTTTTAATGACATACAAGATAAAGCAAAAATAAGATATATACAAATTTTAAATAGATTGGAGAAACCTAAAACAGCAAAGGAATTAGCAGTAGAACTATTTGATTTAGGTTTTACAAATACAACAGAGAGGAATTATACAGCACCAAGATTAACAGAATTAGAGAAAATGGGATATGTAAAAACAATAGGCAAAAAGAAATGCGATTATACAGGTAAGACAGTAGCAGTATATGAGAGAACACAGTCAGGATTTGAGGCATTGAATTACGAACATATTCCAAGAATAGATTAGGAGGTAGTTATGATAGACAGAGAAGAAAAATTATATAAAATTGACGGAAAAGCAAGATTTGATTATGAACAAAAAGAAAAAGAGAATAGAAAAGAAATAAGAAAAATTTTAGAAGAAGAATTTAAAAAGAATAATATGAAAGTGCTAGAAGTGACTCGAGATGTAAACGATTATGAAGGACTTAAATATTATAGTGTAAGATATGAATTTGAACTAGATAATTATACACAACAAGATGTGATTTTTTGGAAAAATGATGAAAGTCTAGAAGATTTGATAAAAAGAGTTAATGATCACATAGAGTACATAAAAGAACTAAGGGCACAATATCCAGAATATTGTAAACAAAATGATTATATTCAGTCAAACAGAGATTATAAAAAAGAATTAATACTAACTCATATGGGCTATCAACGAAGATATTATTTAGACATAAAATTATGTGATTATTTGAAATTGCCTAATACAACAGACTGTAGTTTTGGCGGTGGTGATTATGAAATAAAAAGGACACCAAAAAGATTAAAAGAATACAACGAAAATATAGATAAGACAATAGATATGTTATTAGACTGTATTTCAGATTTAAAAAAGCTGAAATATATAGAAAAATAGGAGGTAGTTATGGAAAAGTTATTAAGAGAGATTATAGAAGGACAAGAAGCTTATAGACTTAATAAGGTAAAGCCTTACATAGACCAAGTAAGCAGGGGAAAAGGAACTAAATTATATTTAACAAAAAGAATAGATTTATTAAGAGAACAACTCTTAAATATAAAAAAGGGATTATAGACTATGAAATGTGCAGAAGCAATAAAAAAATGGCTATGTCTAGGTTGTGGCCTAGCAGAACAAAACATAAATGCAGATAACCGCAAATATAGGGAACAGTCAGGATTAGATTTGTGTAAAAAAATTTTGGAAGGAGAACAAAAAGGAAAAATGATAAGTGATGACATATTAAATGGAATTTTGGAAGATGGACAAATCACATTTGATGCAATTGTTTAGGAGGCGAAAGATGAACAAATACAGAAATAAAAAAGCGCAAATTGATATGTACGTATTTGATAGTGTAAGAGAAAGTCAAAGATACAAGGAATTAAAGCTACTAGAAAGAGCTGGAGAAATAAGCAACTTAGAATTACAACCACGATTTCTGTTACAAGATAGTTTTAAGAAAAACGGAAGAACATTTAGAAAAATAGAATATGTTGCGGATTTTAAGTACATAGAAAATGGTAAAACAATAGTAGAAGATGTAAAAGGAATGCAGACAGATGTATTCAAATTAAAACATAAAATATTTGAGAAGGTTTATCCAGATTTGGAATTAAAGATTATTAAGTAGGAGGAGAAGATGAATAAAGGAACAACTAGGCATCCAAAATATTTTTGTGATAAATGTGGAGTAGAAATAAGATATACATATAAAAAAGGATTTGTAGGACTATATACATATGCAAGAGTTCATCTTTTAGAAAAATTTACAGAAGTAATAGGAAACGTTACAGATAATCCAGAGTTATTAGGAGGATAAGAAGATGAACGATAAAGAAGCAATAGAAATATTAAGAAGAATAGATATAAAATTCTTTTTATGTGGAATGATTGAACAAAATAATTATATTGTTGATGAAGCAGACAAAGTAAATAACGCAATAGAAACAGTTTTAAATTTATTAGAAAACCAAAAAGCAGAAATAGAAGAAAAAGATAAATCATTAAAATTACATACAAAATTAGAATATCAATATAAAAATGATTATCTTAATGTAATAGAAGATTTAAAAAATAAAGATAAGATGATAAATGAATACGAAAAAGAATGTAGACAATTTAAAGCATTTTGTAAAAGAGTTAGACGAGACGAAAAACATGATGTAGATTTATTCAATCAAGGTCAAGAACACAAATGTAATCAATTCTTAAATTTAATATCTAGAGAACCACATTGGAGTTATGAAGGTAAATATTTTGATGATACAGATAATCAAATAAAACAATACTTTGAAAATAAAGCAGAGGAGGAGAATAGATATGTTAAAAATAAGAGATGATGTAGATTTAGAAGAACTTGAAAAGTTTGAATTTAGAAAATATGAATATACACATTTATTAGTTTTAAGAAAAAAAGAACACGATTTTGCAAGTATAGATATTAGAAACAGAAGATATGAAATATTAGATTTATGCAATTTAACATATAATTTAACTTACGATTTAATCAAAGCAAATTTAGTGGCAAAGGAATAAAAAAGAACATCTATATTTTATATAGGTGCTCTGCGAACGGTATGGGATTCGAACCCATGATATCAAAAGATATGCTTGCTTATTGGGCAAGTGCGTTAAGCCACTCTGCCAACCGTTCATAAAGAAATAATAACATATAAAAATAAAAAAATCAAGTAAAGGAGTAAATAAGATATGAAAGTATATTGTGGTGGTAGAACAAACGGAAAGACTATGAAAGTAATTCGATTATCAGTAGAAAAACAAATGCCAATAATATGCTGGAGTCATGAACATAGAGCACATATAAAAAATATGGCTCACAAAATAGGGGTAATATCTAAAATGCCAGAACCCATATTGGCAACAGAAGTAAGAAAAAAAGTAATAGGCAATAGAAAAGGCTTAATAGTTGATGATTTAGATATTCTTTTAAGAATGATATTAGATGATAATGTTTATTATGCTACTATGGAAGATTGTAATATAGAAAAGTTAGAGAGGAGTGATACAAATGAAAACGGATGATGAAATAAAAATAGAATTAAAAGATATAAAAAAATTACAACATTTATATATAGATATATTTTCTGAAGAAGATGAAGATTACCCAGACAGAAGAATTATAAGAAATAAAGAAAGAGCAGTACAAAAAATATTAGATAAAATAACGGATAAAAAATTTAATCAAATTGAAATTTGGAAAGTAATACAATTGAAAAGTTGGGATGCTACAGATAATACATTCAAACCAATTTGCAATAGATTAAGAGAACTAGAATATGAGATTATAAATAATGAATAGGAGGTGTTTTAAATGAAAGAGAATGATATACAGGAAGATATTAATATATTAAATGAATTGTTAGATAATGAAATTGTTCCAAGATTGCATAGAAGATATAAAAATGCATTAGAAGAAATTATAGAAGAAGTAAATAAAAATACTTGTACTTATGAACAAATAGAAGAGGACTATAATATATGGCATTGTAGTAAATGTAAATGTGATTGGTGCATTGAAGAAGGTACTCCAATAGATAACAATATGAATTATTGTCCAGAATGTGGAGCAAGAATAAAAGAAATTATTGAACTAGAAGAGGAGGACGAGTAGTGGAAAATAGTATAGAAAAAACAATAAAAATAATTGAAAGAAAAATAAAAGAAGCGGAACATTATACAGATATTACTGGACTTTGTTTGACTTTAGATAAAGAGCTATGTAATGCTTTTATAAATATTTTATCAGATTACAAAAAAGTATTAAAAGAGAATGAAGAATTAAAAAGAAAAAATAAAACATTAGAAGAATTGTTACAGGGTAATTTATATGAATTATATAAATACTACAGAGAATTAGCAGGCTCATATCAAGGAAATTGTATTCTCGCTCAAAAAGCAAAAGACAAGATAGAAGAATTAAATAGAAAAATAGATAAAAGTATTGATAATTCAAAAGGTGGATTAGATGAAGAATTTATTGAAAAGGCAGGAGAATTGCTAGCACAAAAAAGAATTTTACAAGAACTACTAGAAAGGAGAAAATAAAATGAAGTTTGTAAATTGGTTGATTATAAATAAAAATGGTATAAAAGGTGTTAGAAAAACAAAACCAGATTTAGCATATAATGAAATTGCTTGTAAAATACAATTAGATGTTCCAAAAGAATTATTTGAGAGACCACAAATTGAGGCAATATTAAAAATAGACAATATTCCAAACAACGCTTGCAATCCAGAAATTATAGTAAACACAAAAGATCTAATAGAGCAACAAACTGGAGCTAAAATAGATTTTAAAATATTACCAATTGAGGAGGACAAGCTATGACAAAAGAACAAGCAATAGAAAAACTACAAAAAGAGAATGAAAAGGCATTAGCTGAATATATGGAATGGCAAAAGCAAGAGCTGGATCAAAAAGATAAAATAATAGATTTAATGGCAGAAACAATAAATAATCATGATATAGACGAAGATGTTTGTAAACAAATGGGGCAAAAACAGAACTGTAATGAATTTGAAGATACAGAAAAATGTAAAGAGTGTATAAAACAATATTTTAACAACAAAGCAAACGGAGGAAAGAATTGAAATTTTATGGAGTATATGACTTGAAAAACAATGAGCAATGCGTAGGAATATTCAATATAAAAGAATTATCTAAATTTTTTAGTTGTTCAGATAATAGCATTAGAACAACTATATCTAAAAAGCATTTAAGAGATAGCAGATATTTGATTTTAAAAATTGAGGAGGAATGACCTTTGAGCAAAGCAAACAAAGCAATAACTCTTATAAAAAAACAACGAGATATGCACATAAAGATGAGAGAAAATTTAAAAGATACATTAGGAGTAGAAAATAAGAGATATAAAAAAATAAGACTTAAAATAAATGAAGAAATTCAAGTTTTAGATTATATTTTAATGAAGATAGGAGGGACAAATGATGAAATATATTAAAGAAGATATTGAAAATATGTTAATAGAGCATCCTAAAAATGAAGCAAAATTAACAGAAGTGAAGTTAAAATTAGAACAATATAATAAAAGATTGGACTACGCAGGAACTGTATATGAAGATACACCAGAAGAAATAATAGAAGCTATGCAACTAGAAGGGCATGGTTATGATACACTTCATAGCAATACGAATAAAGTATCTGATAAAGTCGCTAATACAGCAATAAACTATCATAAAGAAGAATACCATATAAATAAAGAAGATAGGGCATTTCTAGAAAGAAAAGTAAAAGAGTATCAAGATATTAAACTAGAACTAGATCAAAAAATAGTACGAGTCGAAAATATGCTAAATCAATTATCAGAAGACGAAGAATTTGTTATTAGAAAATACTATATGAAAAAATCAAAATGGAATTATGTAGAGAAAGCATATTTTGATAATTTTGAAATACATAAATCAATAAAACAATTACAAGTATACAGAGATAGTGCACTAGATAGCATGCTAGAAGTAATAAATGTAGGAGAAAAATAAAAACTTCGCAAAAACTTCGCTAAAATTTCGCAAAAACTTCCTTTTAATTTCGTTTTTGAGGTGCTATAATTATAATTGTAAAAGAAGGAGTTAGAAAAATCTAGCTCCTTAAACTTTGTCCTATCAAGCGGGCAGGCACAGAAATGTGCCATAAAAAGGTAGTAATGATACTAGATAAATTATTATATACAGGCTAATAGCCTCCTTTCGTAATTTTAGATAAAAGATGCAGTAGGGCAATTCTAGTTAAGCTCATATATTTGGAAGTAGTGAAATGGTATCACACAGCATTTTGGCTGCTGTATTCTTAGTTCGAGTCTAAGTTTCCAAACCAGTGGCTGGGTCGCTCCCAGATATGCGTCAGTAGAAGTAGGGATACCTGCGTTGAAAATAAAATTAAAATCCCTTAAATATTGCGATTGTAGAGAACTGGAATCTCGTTAGCCTCATAAGCTAGAAATAGTTGGTTCGATTCCAACCATCGCAACCAGGAAAAAGAAATATCTTTTACGGAGCTATGTTCATAGAACGTGGCTCTATTTTTCTATAATTTAGTATGCAGTGATAAAAAATAATATGTTTAGGTTTTAACGCAGGTAATACTACGGTTTTATGGGTAACTGTTAAAGAACTTAACCCCACGGGGAGAGCATAGCTCCTACATATCATTGCATAGTGAATTATAAAAACACAAAAGAGGTATTTAGATGAGAGGTAGTATAATAGCGTCATATATTGATGAGGAATACAAGTTAAGAAAAGCATACGCAAACAAGAAAAGACAAAAGTGTGTTATTGAGGGTGAAAAGCAATGCGAGAAGTGTGCGTATTTTGAAATTTGTGCGGATGTAAAGGAGAAATGCAATGAAGTTTAAAATAAATAACATAGAATTTGCAAAGACTAAATAGAAAGAGAGGTAATCTTATATGACTGATGCACAAAAAAGATTTTGTAATGAATATTTAATAGACCTTAATGCAACGAGAGCATATAAGGTTGCTTATTCAAGGTGTAAAAAAGATGAAACAGCTAATGCAGCATCGAGTAGAATGTTAAGAAATGTTAAGGTCCAAGAATACATATCTGAAAAACAGAGAGAGATAGAAAAAAGAACAGAAGTTACACAAGATATGGTAATAAAAGAGTTAGCTAATATAGCTTTTTTTAATATAAAGAACATATATAATGGCAATGGAACATTAAAAGCCATAAAAGATATTGATGAAGAAACAATCAAAGCAATATCAAGTGTAAAGGTCCTACAAAAAGCTGGTGCAATGAAAATAAGCATAGATATGAAAGGAAAAGACAATGAAGTTCCTATTGAGCATATTCAAGAACAAACAATAGAGTTTAAGACAAACGACAAAGTAAAAGCATTAGAACTGTTGGGAAAACATTTAGGAATGTTCAACGACATAAATGTAAATATGAAAAATGCTGTACAAGTAGAGTTGGTAGATGATGTTAGTGAATAAAGAAAGAATTAGTTTACAAGAAATGATTGGAAAAGGATATGCAACACTTTGGAACTTTAAAGGCGATGAAGCTATAATAATGGGCTCAAAAGGTAGCAAAAAATCAAAAACTATAGCTTTAAGGTGGATGAAACTTTTAAAACAATATCCTAGAGCTTGTTTACTAGCAATGAGAGATACAGCACTTACTATAAAAGATAGTGTATATGCAGATTTAGTTTGGGCAGCTAAAAAAATAAAAGTTTATGCCGAATGGAAATTTACAACAAATCCATTGTTAGCGGTAAACAAATATACGGGGCAAAAGATATTTTTTAGAGGATTAGACGACTGGGAAAAGTTAGCATCAATAACAATAGATGACCCTAATCTAGTTTTATGTTGGCGGTTGGTTCGAGGAAGCCTTTGAAATAGATAAAAAAGATACATATGATAAAGTAAAGATGTCTATAAGGGGTAAAATGCCAGAAGGATATTTCAATCAAACTGTGGCAAGTTTCAACCCTTGGAATGAACAGCATTTTATTGTAAAAGAATTAACAAGCAAATTAACACCGAACGAACAAATACTAATAGAAAAAGGCAAACAAGAACTAATAATTGAAGATGAGCAAGAATTTGAATATCAAGGCAAAATGGTAAAAGAAAAAGTAAGTCAACTATTGATGATAACAAATTATAAGCTAAATGAATTTTTGGATGTTAAAGATTATGCAAGATATGAAAAAAAGAAGAAAGAAGATTATGAAGATTACAAAACATCTGGCTTAGGAATGCCTGGTGTAAGTAAAGGTTTAATATTTAGAAATTGGCATATAGAAGATACAGAAAAATATAAAAATACATTTGAATTAATTAGAAGAGGTCTGGACTTTGGATATAGTTCAGATCCTTCTGCTTTTTTGCAATTCAATGTAGATCTAAAAGCAAAAAGAATTGTTATTTTTGATGAATTTGGAGCTACAGAATTAACAAATGAAATGTTAGCAAATGAATTAAAAAGAAGAATAGAACCATATGCATTAATAAAAGCTGATGCAGCAGAACCTAAAAGTATAGCAGAATTAAATAATTTAGGAATAAATGCAATACCAGCACAGAAAGGACCTGATAGTGTGTTACATGGAATTAAATGGCTAAAAGGGTTTGAAATAATAGTTGATCCTAAATGTAAAGGATTAATAAATGAATTAGGATTATATAGGTGGAAAACAGATAAACAAGATAATCCATTAAATATACCAGAAGATAAAAACAATCATTATATAGATGCACTGAGATATGGTAGTGATGATTTATATTTAAGAAATTAGGAGGCAGTTAGATGGCGATAGAAAGCAAAATAATAAAAGAACTAATAACTCAATTTAATATGTCAGATGTAAAAAAGAAAATGCTAGAAGGCGAAAGGTACTTTAGAGATAAAAATGATATATTAAAAAAAGATTTAAAAAGTTATACAGTTTTTGATCAAAAAACAGGAAACAAAAAGAAAATTGTTAATGAAAATAAATCAGACGAACATATACCTCATGGTTTCTATTGGAAGCAAGTAAATCAAAAGAAAACTTATGTGTGTGGAAAGCCAATAACAATATCATATAATATTCCAGTTGACGGCGAAAAAGAAGATACGCCTAAAAAAGCTGAAAGAAAAATAACTAACATGGTATGGAATACTTTAGGAGTTAATTTTGAAAAACTTATAAAAAACAGACTAAAAGAAGCAAGTAATAAGGGACGAGCATGGCTACATCCTAATTATAGAAACGGGAAATTAGTATTTGAAAAGTATCCGTCAGAAGAATGCATACCTATTTATGACAACGAAACACAGACATATTTGACGGCTTTTTTGCATTTTTATACAATACAAGATTTAACAGGAGACAAACTAGAAGATAGAACATATGTTGAATATTGGGATGAAAAAGAAGTAAGATATTTTATTGAAACTAAAGTTGGAGATACAACAGTATATTTAGAGGATGTTACTAGAGAAAGGCCAGAATGTCATTGGTACAGAGAAATATATGATAATGCTCTAAACAATCTAAAAGGAATAGAAAAACACAGTTGGGGTAAAGTACCATTCATTGAAATAGAGAACAATGAAGAAAAAATGACAGATTTAGAACCAATAAAACCACTAATAGATGCATATGATTTAATAAATAGTAATTTTGTAAATACAGTAGAAGATTTAAAAGAAATTATATGGCTTATTAATGGATATGGGGCAGAGGATTTACTTGCACTAATAGAGAACTTAAAAGTTAATGGAGTAGCAAGAACAAATGATACTGCGGGGAAGATAGATGCAAAACTATTGCCAATACCATATGAGGCGAGACAAGCATTGTTAAAAGGATTAAAGGAGCTCATATATGAATTTGGTAGAGCAGTAGATACAAGTAATAAAGATTTAATAGGGCAAGCTCCAAGTGGCGTTTCGTTAGAGTTTTTGTATACAGACCTAGACATGAAAGCAGATGACAGTATAGGTGGACTCACAAGTGCTATATATGAAATTTTATGGTATGTATTGCAAGATTTAAAAATGCAAAACAAGATACCACAAGAAATAAATGAGTTTGATTTCAAAATTGAATTTAATAAATCGAGAATATTTAATGAAAATGAAAAAATAAATACATTAAATAGTGACAATATATTAAGCACTAGATCAAAGCTTGAAAAACACCCTCTTTGTGATGACGTAGAAATAGAACTACAAAGATTAAAAGAAGAGCAAGAAGAAAAAATGAAAATGCAACAAGAAATATTTAATAATGCAGGAGGATTTGAAGATAATCATAGTAATAAAGGTAATCAAGAATAGAGGTGATTAAATGGCTAGAAAACCTCTAGACTATTGGGAAAAAAGACAAACAGAATTAATGAAAAGACTAGAAAAAGGTACAGAAAATACTATAAAGGGTCTAATAAGGTCATATGATCAAGCTACTAAGAATATAAATAAAGAAATTAGTAGAATATATAAAAATTATAGCAAATCGGATATACTTGATAAAAAAGTCCTAAATCAGTTATTAAACAAAAAAGAAACAGATACATACAGGAGAAACTTATTAACTACAATAAATAATAATATAAAAAATGAAAATATTAAGCAGAAGATGTTATTAAAATACAATTCATCTGCTTATTCTTTTCGTATATCAAGATATGAACAATTGCAAGAAAGTATTGATTTAGAATTAAAAAAATTAGCAGATGTAGAACAACAAATAACAGAAATAAGATATGTAGATACAATAAAAGAAGGATATTATCATAATATATATAATGTTCAAAAATCGACGGGATTAGGTTTTAACTTTTCTCAAATAGATAACAAAACAATAAATCTATTATTGAATGAAAAATGGACTGATAATGCGAATTTTTCTCAAAGAATATGGAAAAATAGTGAAAAATTAGGAAATTATCTAAGAACACAGTTAACAGCCGATACAATGTCTGGAAAAACAATACAAAAAATAGCCTCTGAATTATCTAATTTTATGAATGTTGGTTTATATAATGCTACTACATTAGTAAGAACAGAAGTAAATCATTTTGCAAACGAAGCAGAAATGCTATCTTATGAAGAATTAGACATAGAAAGATATAGATTTATAGCAACTTTAGATAATGTAACTTGTAAGCATTGTGCAGAGTTAGACAATAAAGTATTTAACTTAAAAGATAGACAACCACGGTAAGAACTATCCACCAATACACCCTAATGATAGATGCACAACGGTAGCAGTATTTGATGATGATGTAACAGAAGGTTTACAAAGAAGAGCAAAAGATGAAAATGAAAATACTATATTTGTACCACAAGATATGGACTATCAGCAATGGTATGATAAATATATAGATAAAGATGAAGGAATATTACAAAGGATATTTAATAAAGATGGAAGAATAGATTATAAAGATATTACTAAACAAAAAGATAATATAATAAACATAGCATTTAAAAATGAAAATATAAAAAATATTGCTTTAAATACCAACATTAAGTTAATAAAATTAGGTGGGGATAAGGCATATCATAGAAATGGAAATATAGTTTTAAAAACAAATTATAATAATCATACAGTAAGACATGAAGTAGCTCATGCGATAGATTATAATAATAAATGGTTATCATCAAATAATAGATTTAAAGATGCTATACAGAAAGACCAAAATATAATTTCTCAAAATAAAGAATTATATAAAAATATTATTAAAAATAATAGAAATTGTATAGAGCTAAGTGATATAATGAGTGGAATGACACATAATGAAATAAGTGGCAGATATAAACATGATAACAAGTATTGGAAAAAGAAAAATAAACTTGAAAGAGAAATATTTGCTCAAATGTTTACAACGGCAGGAAATGATGATTTAAAACAACTAGAAATATTTCAAAAATATTTTCCTAATACTTTTAAAGAGTTTGATAATTTAATAAGGAGGTTATTATAATGTTTGTTGAACTTATAGATGAAGAATTAGAACAAAAATTAGATGAATATGAAGCTATATTCCCAGAGGGATTTCCTTTAATGCAGTTTGACGGAACAAGACAAGAGTTAATAGAAGAAATAGATAAATGTATTAAAACAAAAAAAGAATATGATACAAGTTTTTGGGATGAAAATTCAGATATTGAAACTTAAAAGGAGGAAATATGAAAGAAGGAATAAAGCAAAAGAACTGGTAAGTAAATTGAATTAGTTATTAATATTTTAAAATTATAAATCAAGAGCTAGAAATAGCTCTTATTTTTATGCCCTAGATATGGCTTTAAACTGTCTATTTTTATTACTCATTTGCTTGTGAGAATAAACAAAAAGCAACTTTTCGTACTGGTAGCACCAGAATAAAAAAGCTAGAAAGGTAGGACCAATTATGGAATGGTTAAAAGAATTATTAAAAAATGCAGGAGTAGAAAATGTAGATGAATTAGAAGGAAAGATATCTAAAGAATTACCAAAATATTTTAAACCTGCAAAAGAGTTTAACGAAATTAATGAAGAATTGAAAGTAGTTAAAGGAGAAAAGAAAACATTAGAGGATGACAAAAAGAAAGTTGAGGATGAGTATAACAACTTTAAAAAGGGCTCAATTAGTCAAGCTGATTATGAAGCTAAGAAAAAAGAAATTGAAGATAATTCAAAGGCTGAAATAGAAAAAGTAAGACTAGAAAGTAAAATAGATTTAGCAATAAATAATGCTAAAGCTAAAAATGTTAAATCAGTAAAAGCAAATCTTGATTTAGATAAAATCAAACTAGATGGAGATAAACTTTTAGGATTTGACGACCAAATAGAATCATTAAAGAAAAGTGATGCATATCTATTTGAAATTGATAAAAGTGTGAATAAAGGATTAGATGATGATAATCCAAATAAAAGAAAAGAAGATGGCGGAAGTTATGATGATGACGATTTAGATAATTTGTCAGATGAAGAATTTTTCGCACTTCAAGAAAAAAATAAATAAGAAAGAAGGAATTAATTATGCCAAACAAATTATTAACATGTCAAAGAATAGCAAGAGAAGCATTACCAATGCTAGTAAATAACTTAGTAGTACCTGAGTTATTCTATACTGATTATAGTAAAGATTTTGTAAAAGAAGGAGATACAATCCAAGTTGAAAAACCAGCTCAATTCGAAGCAAAGGATTTCAAAGATGAAGTAACAATTCAAGAAATCAATCAAAAAAGTGTTCCAGTAGTTATGGATCATATTGCAGATGTATCTGTAGAAATTACATCTAAAGAATTAACTTTAGATAGAGTAGCATTTAATGAAAAAATATTAACACCTATGATGGAGGCTATTGCAGAAAAAATCAATAAAGAAGGTCTTGAAATGTACAAAAATGTTTATAAAACATTAGGTACAGCAGGAACAACACCTTCAACAATAGAAGTGATGGCAAATGCTAGAGGGTTATTAAATAAAGCTAAATCTCCAATGGGAAATAGATATGCTGTATGGGATCCAGACGCAGATGTAAAATTCTCTACAATAGATGCAATTTTACATGCTGAAAAATCTGGAAGTACACAAGCATTAAGAGAAGGTTCTATCGGTAGAATACAAGGATTAGAAAACTTTATGTCTCAACAAGTTGCAGTACATGAAGCTGGAACATTTACAAAAGTTACAACACCAAAAGCAAATGCAAAAGCAAATAAAGGAAGTGACACAATAGTTCTTAAAGGTGGGGCTGCTTCTGAAACATTAGTTAAAGGAGATTTATTAATAGTAGATGGACAACAATATGTTGTAATGGAAGATGCAACAGCAGATACTGGTGTAATAACTGCAAAAGTATATCCATCAGTTGTAAAAGAAATTGCAGCAGATACAGAGGTAACATTTATAGATAAAACCTCTGGTGGCCATGTTGCTAACTTAGTATTCAACAAATTAGCATTTGCTTTCGTATCAAGAGCGTTAGCATTACCAGTTGATGGTAGGGACTCTTATGTAATTTCTTATAAAGGATTAAACTTAAGAGTTGTTTACGGATATGATATGAAAACAAAGAAAAATATGCTATCTATTGATACTATTTATGGATTTGCACCATTATATCCATCATTAGCAGCAGTAGTACTAGGATAATAAAAGGCAGAGAAATCTGCCTTAATTAATTTATTAGGAGGAATGGAAAATGAAATGTCCAATATGTGGAAAAGAGTTCTCAGAACCAGTATTACCTTTACATATTGCAAGATGTGAAAAAGGTAAAAAAATAGAAGAAAACAAACCTAAAAAGATTGAGCAAATGAATAAAGAGGAACTATTAGCTAAAGCAAAAGAATTAGAAATAGTAATTGAAAAAGTAGAAGAAACAACAAAAGCTCAAATAATAGAAATGATTAAAGAAAAAGAAACACCACAAGAGTAGGTGATTTTATGAAACTATTAGATATAGTAAAAGAAAGACTTGACATTGAAAATGAAAAGCAAGATAAAAAAATACAAGGTTATATTGATGATATTACTAATAAAATAAAATCTAATTGTAATAGAATAGATTTGCCACAAGAATTAGAGTATTTAGTTATTAGATATGCTATGAATTGTGTTGTATTTTATAAAAATGGATATGGTGAAGGAAAACAAGTTGTATCTTCTATGACAGATGTTAATCAGTCAGTATCATTTAAAGATGTTGGAGCAGTTACAGCAGATGATGTAAATATGGATAAATACATAGAAAAAAACAAAGATGAAATCTCTATGTATGCTTATATGAGGTGGTAATTATGCAAATACCTGAAATATTTAAACAAGCAATAGCTGATACATTCTACGATAAAGATATAGAAATATGGACATCTGGAACGATAAAAGATGATGAGGGATGTGTTATTGGAAATGGAAAACTAGAAAAGATAGATAGTTTTAAAGGTAATTTTCAATTTTCTACAAGGGAGTATATTCAACAAGAGTATGGCAAAGAAATAGAAGCTAATGCAATAGTTACTTGTAACGAAACAAAAGCCGAAATAGGCAATATTCTTGTATATGACAATAAAGAATATACCATAAAAAGTTTGGTGCCTTCTGACAGCCATATAACGCTTTTAGTGGGTGATAACAATGGCTAGTATAGAAGGATTAGATGAATTACTTGCAACTCTATCTGGATTAGGTGGAAATGCAAAAGAAAGTTGCAGAAAAGGACTTGAAAGAGGAGCAAAGAAGATACAAAAAGATGCTAAATATTTAGCACCTGTAAAAACAGGACATCTTCGTAACTCAATAAAGACTAAATCACAAACAATACAAGATGGAGCAGAAGCACAAGTATTTTCAAATCTTGAATATGCACCATATGTTGAGTTTGGAACAGGTCAAAGAGGAACTGAAAGCAATATAGATAGACCAGAACGGAATATCTTATAAGGCTGACTGGAAAGGCATGAGTCCAAGACCATTCTTAACACCTGCATACTTGCACGCAAAGAATACAGGTGAAGTAGAACAAGAAGTAATTAAATCAATACAGCAAGATATAAGAAAGTTAGGTGGTAAATAATGAAAAATTTAAAGCCACAAATATTAAAAAAATTAGAAGAAATCTCCGATGTAGAGGTTTCTTATTTTTATCCACAAAAGTGGAGTGAATTAGATAAAAAATCTGCTATTTCTTATTATGAAATGGACAATTCAATGTCTAGTAAAGCAGATGATGAAGAATATAGCAGTAATATTTCTATTCAAGTAGACATTTGGGCTAAAAGTTCAAGTAAATGTTCTAAATTAGCTATTGAAGTAAATGAAAAAATGGAAGATTTAGAGTTTGAAAGAACATTAGCAATGGATTTATTTGAACAGGAAACAAAAATATATCACAAAACAATGCGTTTTGAAAAAGAAGAAATTTTATAAAAGGAGGGCTTAATTATGCCAAAAAAAGCATTAAGAGGATTAAGTGGAATTAAAGTATTTGAATTATTAGAGAATACAGAAACAAATTATAAAGTGGGAGAAGCTGTAAATATACCTTATGCACAAAAATTAACAAGAGATATTCAAACATCAAATGATCCAATATATGCAGATGATGAGATATATGATGATGAAGAAATATTTGATGGAGAAAATTTTGAATTGGAAATTCCAGAAGCAGATTTAGAATTAATGTCTATTTTCGAAGGTGGAAATTACGATGAAGAATCAAAAGAATATTCTTGGGGACCAGACAATCAAAGTAAGGATTATGCAATGACATTTAAAGCTAAAAGAAAAGACGGAAACTATAGAATGTTTAGATATTATAGAGTTAAATTTAAGAAAGTAAAGCAAGATTTACAAACACAAGACAATGGAACACAAGTTGCTACATTAACAATAAGTGGAACATTTTATAAAAGAGCTTTATTATCTGACCCTAAAGTTAGAGTATATAAAGATAGTACAAGTTCAACTGATTTAACTTGGCTAGATACAGTACCTACTATACCAACACCACAACCATCAGAAGGCCAAGGATAAGACGGAGAGTAGAAATACTCTCCTGAAACTTTTATTAGGAGGAAAAAATAAATGACAAAAAGTAATGAAACAAAGAGTTTACCAAAAGTAAAAAGAATACATGGTGTAGAGATTGAAAAAAAGCCTTGTGGCAAATATTTTGAAGCTCTACAGACTTTAAAGGATTTGCCAGAAGACTTTATAAAAGAGTTGTCTGACAATGGACAAGATTTCAAATTATCAGAAATGTTTACAATGGAAAATATAATGAATTTAGTAATGAAATTATTAATTATATTACCAAACTTTACATTTAATTTCTTATCTAAATTAATGGAAATAGATAGAAATGTATTAGAAAATCAGCTTACACCAAAGGAATTACTAGATGTTATACAAGAGTTTTGGAAAGTGAATGAACTAGAAAGTTTTTTCGACAAAATGAAGCCAATATTGAGCAAGATTACAACTCTAATTGGCTTCAAAGAACAATTGCAATCTGCATCAAAATAGGAATAAGTAAAAGAGAATTTTTAGAAGACTATTATCCGGATGAAATCCCAATTATCATGCAAGAATATGCAGAATTAAACAAAGTAAGCAATAGTGATGAAGAAGAAGTAGAAGCAGAAGACTTTTAAAAATTTGACCCCAAAAGATATTATTTTCAATTTATATATGTTATACTCTTATTAGGAGGGGATAAAATATGGAAAAAGGAAATAATGAAAAAAATACAACTGGTTGTTTGATAGTATTTTTAATAGCATTTCTATTAATATTTTTACCAATATTAATAGGAATGATAGCAAATAATATCAATACTTCAAATCAAGCTAAACATGAAATGAAATTAATAGAAGAAGGAAAAGTAAAAACACATAATGAAGTAATAAATGAAATTGTAGAAATATTAAAAAATAGAGACGAAGAAAAGTTAGAAGAATATTTAGCAGATGATTTTATATATTATAAAAGTAAAGAAAATATAGAAAATAAATATGTAAATTACTTTTTTAATGATTTAGATGTGTTAGTTTCAAATTTTGAAATTGAAAATACACAAGATGCAATTGGGGATAATGAAGCTTATGAAATATATTGGAATGTTATAGAGAAAAATAAAGAGTATGGAATAGATAAAAATAGTAACTATTATTGTTTACAAAAGATTAGAATAATTTTGGAGAAAGTAGTTAAAGAAGAAATAACTTACGAAATTGAAAGAATAATTTTATTTTAAAAGATAGACACTTACTTAGGTAGGTGTTTTTATTTTGTCTGAAAGGAAGTGAAAAAAATAGCAAGTGAAACACAAATAGGTCAACTAGTAATAAACTTAAAGATAAAAACAGAAGCTCTTGAAAAAGGTTTAGAAACAGCTAAACAGAAGCTAGAAAAAATTGAACAAGAAAATAAAAAGGTTCAAAATAGTAATAGTCAATTAGATGCTAGTTTTATAGCAATGTCTGCAAGTATAATAGCATCTTTAGCAAAAATAACATCAGCAATAGAAGACGGAGTAAATAAGTATAACACATATACTAATAGTATGAAAGCTCTACAAAAAACAGCTACAGCTACTAATAATTCAATGACAGAGATTGAAGATACAATAAAAGATGTAAACCAATTAAAACTTATGGATGACTCTGATGTCATAGCTTCTACTAAGAATTTATTAACATATGGATTTACTGTAAAACAAACAGGGGAAATATTAAAAGTTTTACAAGATGCAGCTGTAGGAAATAGACAAGCATCATATTCTTTGTCAGAAGCGGTAAGAGTAACAACGGAACGGAATTAGGATGGAAAACTCTGTTTTATCTGACGCAGCTGGAGTACAAAAGAATATATCAAAAATGTATGAAGATTATGCTAAAACAATTGGAAAGAGTACAGATGCATTAACACAAGCAGAAAAAGCACAGGCAGTATATAATGGAATAATGGACGAAGCAGCAATGTTTAGTGGAACAGCAGCTGAAATGTCAAGTGGATATCAAGGACAGCAAGCACAATTAAATGCAACAAATTTAGAGTTAAGTAGAAACATTGGAGAAAGCATGATACCTGCGTTAACACAATATAGTACATTACAGTTATCAATCACTAAACAATTGGCTGAGTTTGTTAAAGAAAATAAAAGTGCAACTAGTGGAATAATAACATTTACTACTACATTATTAGCAATGATAGTAGGATTAACTGCTGCGAAAAAAGCATATGTAGCATATAAAACTGCAGCTACTGCAGCAGATATGACAACGAAAGCTTTTACAGTATCATTGTTAGCAAATCCAGTAACTTTAATAGCTGTAGGAATTGCAGCAGTAGTAGCAGGATTAACAGTATTTGATACAAAAATGCAAGAGACTATAGATAAGATGGAAGAAGCAACAGAAAAATCAAAGAATTTATCAGAAGCGTTGGCTAGCTTTAGACAAAATAATGGAACTTATACTGCCGGAGAAAAAGAAACAGTAGAACAGGCAAGGAATGAAGCACAAGAAATAGTAAATATATATGAACAAAAAAATAATAAAATCCAAGAACTTGAGAAAAAAAGAAGTGAATTAGTACAACAATTTTCCAAGGGAGAAATTTTAGAATTTCAATATAAAGCACAACTTAATACTCTAAATACACAAATATATAATGCGCAAGAAGCCCTTAAAAAGTTTCAAAAAGAAAAAATGATAGATGGATCTACTATTGATCTTTATAAAAATAAAGTAAATGTTTTAAATAAATCTTTAGAAATAAATGCAACAAAACAAAAATATGCTAGATTAACAAATCAAAAATCACATAGAGAAACATTAATTAATATAGCACAGACAAAAGCTGACATTCAAGGTAAACAACAGTTGTTAAATATATTAAAAAAAGGTCAAACAGCAACGGAAGAATATTCAAATGCAAAATCACAACTAGTAAAAGTGTATCCAGAATTAGCTAAAGTAAATGAAAATACTATAGCAAGTACTCAAAGCGCAATTAATGCTGAAAATGCTGCAGCAGATGCTGAGTGGGCTAATGCACAAGTGGCAATTCAGGCTAGTATATTAGAAGTTAATGCAATGATGAGTAATAGTGAACAAATACAAACTATAGCAAATTATACTAAACAATCAGTCGAAGAAGTTACGGCATCTTTGCAAAATCAAATCAATGTTTTATCTAATTTAGCAAAGTTATCTCCTGCAGATTTTAGAGGAAGCGTAACTTCAAGTTATACTCCTAAAAAAGTATCATCTGGTTCTAGTTCATACTCAAATAAACGATTTGATAACTATAAAAAACAAATAGAACATAAAAAAGCATTAGACCAATTAAGCATAAATCAAGAAATATCAATGTGGAAATATGCATTAAGAAAATATGCAAAGACATCAGATGAAAGAAATGAAATAAGAGAAAAGATATATGAACTAAATAAAGAATTAGCTCAAAAAGAGAAAGAATTGTTGAACCAACAAACAGAAGATTACGAAGCATATATCCAAAAGCAAAAAAATATGCGAGGTGCTTCCTATGATATAACAGAGCAAACAGCAGACTATAATAAAATAATTCAAATGCACAGAAATTACTTGAATCAAATAATGAAAGATGAAAGACTTTCTCTTGACGAAAGAAAAGAAATATACAGAGAAGAGTTAAGTACAATTCGTGATTATGAGCAACAAAAGAGAGATTTGCGAGTAGAACAGATTGATAATACAGTAACTCAGTTAACTGATGCTATTACGAAACAATTAGAAGAAATGCAAGAAAAAGATAAGGCTTTTATTGATGCACAAATAGAGCAAGTGGAAAAGTTAAAAGAAATTCGTATTAATGCTATTAATGCAGAATATGATACAAAAATAGAAGTAATAGAAAAAGAAATTGAAGCACTAAACAAAGCAGAGCAACAAAAATCGAGAGACGAAGAAGACGCAGAATACGAAAGAAAGAAAAACAGACTTCAAGAATTAATAGAATACGAGCATGATGCAACAACAAAGGCTAATTATCAAAAAGAATTAGACAAGTTAGTAGCAGAGTATCAAAAGACATTGAATAATAGAACTTTAGAAGATAAAAAAGAAGTTTTAAATGAACAAAAAGAATTATTACAAAAAGAACAAGACAGTAAAACACAAGCAATTGAAGATGAAGCGGACAAGCAAAAAGAACTCTATAATAAACAATTAGAGGATTTAGAAGAATATTATAGTAAGCAAATAGGTAAAGCTCAAGAAACAGCTGAAAAAATGTTATTGAATGTAGAACAAAATCAAAATAAAATTCTAAGCCTATTAAAAAGTTATGGAGATGCTTATGAAATAACTGGACAAACATTAGGTGAAAAATTAGCGCAAGGAATTAATGAAGGAATAACAAGCAAAATAGAAAATATGATACAAAGGGTACAAGATTCAATTAATGCTGGAATAGAAAATAAGATAAAAGAGTGGACATCAGGAATGTATAGATATGAGGCGGGAAGCAATAAACCTCAGACTCGAACAATTAATGTATATCAAACTAATAACATTGAACAAAATCCAGAAATGCCAAGCGAAACTTATAGAAAATTAAGAAACATAGATGAACAATTGGCATCAAGTTTAGCAGGAATGTAGGTGGTAAAATGCAAAAATTAGAAATAATCAATTTAGCTTTAAATGAAAACATAGTATTTGATAGTGTAGGAAATTCAGAAGAAGATATACTTTTAAGTCATATTGAAGGATTAGGACACCCGCGGAGCAACTTCACAAAAAAGCCAAGGTGTAAATCAAGATGGATGTAATAGTGAGGACAGTTTGCTAGATGCAAGAGTTATTAAATTAAAGGCAACAATCAGAACCAAAAACAGAGTAAAATTATATGAATTAAGGCGAAAAATAATGCGAATAATAAATCCTAAAACATATAATTCTCAAACAAATAAAAGAGGAGAACTATTGATTTATTATACAAACGACTATAAGAAATATAGAATTTATGGGAAAGTGGAAGATAGTGCGGAGTTTAATGATAGAAGGAATAATCATGATACTGCAACTATCTCTTTTTATTGTGAAAATCCTTATTGGCTAGATGAAAATGGACAAGATATTGATATAAAATCTGTTTCAGGAGGATTAAAATTTCCTCTTACACTTGCAACTACTTTTTCTAATGTAAGCTTTTATAAAGAAGTTGAAAATTTGGGCGATGTTGATGCACCAATTCAAATAGAATATATTGGACCTGCAAGTAATCCTAAAATAACAAATGAAACTACTGGCGAATATATACAAGTAAATATGGAACTTGGAGAGAAAGAAAAATTAGTAATAGATACGAGAGAGGGCAAAGAAACAGTTAATCTGATTACGCCTTATGGCACGCAAGATGTATACAATAAAATAGATTTAAAAAGTACATTTTTTAGTTTAATTGTGGGAAAGAACTTAATTAAGTATAGTTCAGATATAGAAGGTGCAAAAGATAGAGTAACAATTAAGGACTATACAAATAAGTATGTAGGTGTATAGATGAATTGTATAGAAATAATAAATACGAATTTTGAATTGCTTGGTATTATTACTAATTTTGAAAGCCTTATTTGTGTGTGGAACTATTATGAATGTGGAACTTTTGAATTAACTATTAATAAAAATAAAGCTAATACTAATAAGTTAAAAAAGGACAATATGTTAATAGTTAATAAAAGAGATGACAAGATATTGTTAATAGATAAAATAGCTACGAGTACTAACAAAAATACTAAAACTATGAAAGTTACAGGATATTGCATAAAAGGTATTACAAAAAGAAGAATAGTTGCTACAAACGGCTATGACAGAGTATCAGAAGATTATGCAGAGAACATCCAAAAACATTATTTAAAAAATCATTTGGTAGAAAGCTATTACGATAATATAAGAACGCCTGAAAGGGACATTTCTTGGATTAAAATAGCACCTTCGCAAAATAGAGGAATAAAAACAGTATGGCAAGCAAGACTAACTAATTTGCATGACGAAGAAAAACATATAAGTGAAGATACAGGGTTAGGTTGGTATGGTTATCTAAGTAGAACTGAAAAATGTATATATTTTGATAGTTTAAAAGGAACAGACAGAACTGTAAATCAAGTAGAAAGTCTAAATACACACAAATTTTTAAAAGATTTCACACATAAACAACTACAAGCTTATACGCACGAACAATTACAAGGAACAATAAAACATCCTTATATTATATTTAGTGAAAAAAAGAAGAATTTACTTGAAGGAAAGACAACAGACGATAACTCGAATTATAAAAATGTTGGATATGTAGCAGGTAAAGGAGAAAACGAGGATAGACTTATAACTGTTTTAGGAACTGCAACAGGTTTCGATAGAAGAGAAGTTTTAATAGATTTAAATAATATAGAAGATGTAGATGAACTAAAAATAGAAGGACAAAAGAAACTAGATACATATAAAATAATTCAAAGTATAGAAGGAAAAGTATATCAAATTCCAAATATGGAATGGGAAAAAGATTTCTTTTTAGGAGATTTAGTAACTCTTGAAAGTGATGGAATATATGAAGATAAACGTATAATTCAAGCAAAAGAGATATACGAAAGAAACAACAAAACAGTTGAACTAGGCTTTGGAGATAAAGTACCAAGTCTAGGAGAAGAAATAAAAAGAATAATAACAAGACCTATAAACTAGGTCTTATTATTATGGAAAGGAAAAATTATGTCATTAGAAACAAGTTTAAAGAGTTTTCCATTTGATAGTATGGATGTTTTAAATTCAGACAGTGGAAATATGGAACCAGATAGGCTTTATGAGGCTGAAATATTTAGAAAATATTTTGCTAAATTTCTAAGCAACGGGGTTTATTTTGGACAATATAAAAATTATGGCGAAAATGGAATGAAGGTTAGTGCTAACGGAGGACTTAATATAAAAGTAAATGCAGGAGCTGGAATCATAGAAGGTGCAGACTTTGAAAATGAAGAAGACAAAATATTCACACTAGAAAGACCAACTAGTGGAAATCGTGTTGACAGAGTGGTTGTAAAATTAGATAAAACACTAGCGGTGCGAGAAACGAAGTTATATATCAAAGAAGGAAATGGTACAACGCCAGCTTCATTGCAAAGAGATAACAACATTTATGAAATATGCTTGGCAGAAGTAACCGTAAAAAGTACATCTAACATTGAAGCATCAGATGTTGTTGATAAAAGATTAGATAAAACACTTTGTGGAATAGTTAATTCTTTAATCAGTGTTGATGGAGAAGAATTATATCAGCAATTTCAAGATTATATAGATTCTGTTACTGAAAATCTTGTAAGAAAAGACCAAGATAACACAATAACAGGAAAACTAGTAGTAAATGGAGGTGTAGAGGCAAATGTCAAAGGAGATTTACAAGGTAATGTTACTGGTAATGTCAGTGGTTCTTCTGGTAGTTGTACAGGTAATGCTGCTACAGCTACAGTTGCAGATAGTGCAAAAGAATGTACACGGAAATGCTACTACAGCTACTACAGCAAGTAACTCGCAAAAATTGGGAGGAAAAGAAGCAACTGATTATAAACTAAAAGGAGATTTTGCAGTTATAACAAGCAGTTTGACTACGCCTGATACAACCAGCACAAGCGTCCAAGGAGCTGTAGATATAAATTATCCAAAAGGATTCAATAAAAATAATTCTGTGATAATTAGTCTTATGTCAAAAAATAACAGTATGAACAGTGAAGCAAATAGAAAATGGAGTACAGTTGGAATAAACAGTAGTGGAAGTGTGGTAAAAGGAAATTTAGGATTAACAGCTTCGCTAAATGAAGAAAATATTACGGTATGGGTATCTAAAATGGCACAGGAAGAACAAAGCAAGAATATAGGAATTAAATTAATTCTAATGAAAGTTTAGGTGGTATAAGTATGTCAAATTATACAGAACATTATAATTTAAAAAAACCTTTAAAAATAGAAAGCTACGATGTAGGAGTAGCTAATACTAACAATGATATTATAGATGAAAAATTGTATGGAAAGGTTGACAAGGTTCCAGGCAAAGGGATGTCAAGTAATGATTTTACAGATAATTATAAACAAAAACTTGATATGTTACAAAATATATATAAGTTCAAAGGCTCTGTTGAAAATTTTACAAAATTAAATGAAGTAACGGAACAAAAAAGTGGAGATGTATATAATGTTATTTCGGAAAATAAAGATTATGCTTACAATGGAACTGAATGGGTATTATTAGGAACAGCAGTTGACATAGGCAGTACAGCAACTAAAGCTGAACTAGCACAAATAGTCGAGCATAAATACTTTTTACAGCTCACTGCAGCAGTAGCCAAAGGTGGAACTATAACACTACCTTGCTATTACAAAGTAGGCACACACTGCCTTGATGTGTATTACATGGGGGAATTGCTGATATTAAGTAGCGATGATACAGGAACAGATGGACATTATCGAGAGATAGGCGAAGCTAATGCAGTAAGCAATCAAATTAAGACAACAACTGATTGGAACTGTGAAAGTGGTGAATATTTTGAATTTGTTGTGAGAGGAGAGTATTCAAATGTTTAATGCGTGGAGTAAAATTAAAGATTTAATAAATAAAAAACAAGATAAATTGAATATTACAACTGGAACTGAATTTGAGACAGGCAGAATCATCGAAGGAAAAAAAGAATATGGGTTGCGCAAAAATTTAGGTGCTTTTGCCAATTCAGGTAGAAAAGACTTTAATACAGGACTTTCGAGCTCATATAAAATTACAAAATATCAGTTATTTGCAAAGCATAAGACAAGTGGACAAATGTTAACTGTTCCATTTATAAATTTAACTAATACACAATACTTGTCTGCATATTTCAATGATATAACTTTGATTGCAACTATGAACAACTATGACTTTTCAGGATACGACTTAATTGTAGAAGTTTATTATACTAAATCTTAATTTTAAGAAAGGAGAAAACTATGGAAGCAATAATAGTAGCTATTATAACTGGAGGACTATCTCTTGTAGGGGTAGTCTTTTCTAATTTATCCAGCAATAAAAAAATAGAAAACAGACTCTCGACACAACAAGCAGTAACAGATACAAAAATAGAGGAACTTACGAGAGAAGTGAGGCTACACAATAATTTTGCACAAAGAGTTCCTGTAATAGAAGAACAAATTAAAGTCGCAAATCACAGAATAGAAGATTTAGAAAGGAGGGAATAGTTATGTTAGAAAAGTTAGCAAAGCTAATTAACGTGAAAAGCATAGTTACAATATTATTAACATTAGTAGTGTGCTATTTAGCTATTGCAAAGGGCTTTGACATAAAAGAAATCTACTTAATGATAATAGCCTTCTACTTTGGAACTCAATTAAAAGAAAATAAGGAGGAAAAATAAATGAAAAAAGAAAATTTAATAGCAGTTTTCGATACTGCTAAATTAACAAAGACGGATATAGCTGTAGAAGTAACAATACCAGGTCAAAATACTGCAGAGGTAATAGTAAACAGAGCAGAGAATTTAGACAATAAATTAGAGTTTTATAAAAAAGCATACGATGAAAACTGTGTGCATTGCATGAATGCAGAAGTTAAAATTGTAAATGCATGGTGTGTTAATTTTTTTGATATGTATGATAATAAAAATGGACAATTATTTACTGCAAAGGAGGCAAAATAAATGGAAGATGAAGAACTTGAAGTAATGAAGCCTGTAGAAGAACCTACAGAAGAGATCTTTGAAGAAATAAAAGATGAAGTTGAGGTGACAGAAGATGAGTAGAGTATTTAAAAATAAAGGAAATGTAATAACACAAGCATTTAAAAAAGGTGTTCATAATGGTATTGATTTAGTCGGCACAGGTTATACTTTAGACTATATTACAGCACACTCAGATGGAACTGTAGTAGCCGTTAGAAATAACTATAAAACAAATGACAAAACTGGTTGCTCTTATGGTAATTATGTAAAAATTAAGCATAATGGTTATTACACATTATACGCACACATGAAATATAATAGTGTAACAGTTAAAGTAGGACAAAAAGTGTCAAAGGGACAAGCTATAGGATACATGGGAAATACTGGACATAGCTTTGGAGCACATTTACATTTTGAGGTAAGAGATAAAAACGATAATTTCATGAATCCAACGCCATACATAAATGCAGATTTACCAGTAAATGATAATACAGCTGAACCTAATTATACAGGAGTAATCACATACCAAGTATATACAGACCAATGGCTACCAGAAGTTAAAAAATGTGATAATACAGCAGATGGGTATGCAGGTTTGTATGGAAAAGCAATTAGTGGTATTCGTTGTAAGCCTGAATTTGGAGAAATTACAGTTCAAGCCCATATTAAGAATGGTAGCTGGCTAGATAAAGTAAGCTCAAAGAATTACAAGAAAGATGATAAGAGCAATCCAGTTTCTTACGCTGGAATTTACGGAGAATCTATTGACTGCATAAAAGTCAAATCAACAAAAGGTCATGTAGATTACAGAGTACATACAATCGAGGACGGATGGTTGGGCTGGGTAAATAGTAAAACAGAAACAGGTACGGAAAGTTATGCAGGAATCTATGGCCACACGATAGATGGTATCCAAATGAAGTAATAAAAGCTAGGCAGTGCCTAGCTTATTTTTTTGCCTAAACATTGACAGTGATTTTATTATATTATATAATATTGAATGTCACATAATAGTAAGTATGTGACATTCGATAAATAGATTTCTTTGAAGTGTATATAATAGTAAAAAGGGGGAGTAAACATGTATAAAGCAAAAGATATAGCAGAATGGTTTTTAAACAGAAACAGAGTGCAAATGAATTTTGAAGATTCAGAATATATTACAAACTTGAAATTACAAAAATTATTATATTATGCTCAAGGATATGTTTTAGCTAAGAAAGACACTCCTTTATTTGATGATGAGTTTTTAGCATGGGAGCATGGACCTGTAATTAGAAAAATATATGATAGATACAAATCAAATGGTTCAAGTGGAATAAAATATGATGAAGATTTCAAAGTAAATATAGATGGAGAAACAATAAGAATATTAGAAGAAGTATATAATGAGTTTGGACAATATTCAGCATGGAAATTAAGAAATATGACTCATGAGACTAGTCCGTGGCAAACTACTCCAAGAAATTCAGTTATTCCAAAACAAAAAATCAAAGACTATTTTAAAACTCAAATTGCTTAATGAATAATTGTTGTACAGCCAACGGTAATCATATAATATTATCTTTTAAATATTCAATAAAAAATAAAAAATATACTACGGAGAAAGTTACTAAATCAAAAGAAAAATGTAATAAATCAATTCAGAATTTATTTGAGAGATTAGAAGAAATATCAAATCTAACATGGCTAGATTTACAAAACAAACCAAAAGAAACAGGATATGAAATGATACCTATAAGCAATTTTAATATTAGTTTTGATAATATTAAAAGACCATTGAGTTTGTCAGAGGATAGTAAAATTATAGTTTTTAGATTTAATAATCAAAAATCAAGAATATTAGGTGTTCGTTCACAAGAATGTAATTCTATATTATATATAATAGGATATGATTGGGATTTTAGTGCATACAATCACGGAAATTAATAATAAGAAGAAAAAGACTAGCAATAGTCTTTTTTTGAGCCATATTTTTGAGCCATATAACTTGTTGTCTAAGAAATAAAAACGCCTTAAAATCGATTTATTTGCGTCGATTTTTCCTTAATCTTACGCATTTTTTCGTTCGACACAGTTCGACACAAATATTTTACAAAATGTGGTATAATGAATTAAGGAGAGTGATTAAGATGAAAAAGATGTATCAAAAATCACTACGAAAGATGAGAGAATTACCAAAGATTATAAGTAAGAAAGAATGGGACAAGTATGCCATACAAAATAATGTGCTAACTGCTGAAAGTTTACGATATATAAGCAATAAAAATTTTTACGAACTCTGCAAAGAAGTGAGAGCTAATATTTAGTTAGCTCTCTTTCATTTTAACATTTATAAGTAGATCTATAATTTGACTAACTTCAAGTACTTCTTTTGAATCTAACCCGAAAATCTCAATTCTATTATGCATTTCTGCACGTAATTTCTCTAAGTCTAATTCACTATAAAATAAATCATCTACTTTAACTGTAAGCGCCTTTGCAATTGTGTACATAGTTTTTAAACTGGGATTAAACACCTTATTATTCTCCAATTCAGATAAATAAGAATAAGAAAGACCAGTCAATTTCATTAATCTGTATAAAGTTATATTTTTAGATTCTCTAACATTTTTTATAATAAAAACAAACATAAATTACCTCTAAAGTTATTATGCTCAAATTTTATTATAATTATTTATAAAATTCTATTCTTCGCTGGGAGCGAACTATTTAAAACTTGAAACGCCTAACACAAGCACACTTGTTTTTCGACAAATACTCTAAAACGCTTGAAATCACTGCACTTTGTCGAAATATTTTTGTTGACAATGTTAAAATTTGTTGTATAATGAAAGCATAAAAAAGAGATAGCTCAGCTGGAACTGAAATCTATCTCAGATAGTGTATATTATTAAATCGACATATACATATATAATATACACTTTATTCTTAAAAATGTCAATAATGGGGGTATATTATGGAAAAAGAAATGTTGCAAAATTTTAATTTATTTGAAAGAATTATTATAAAAATACACAAAAAGCTTTGGATAAAGGTTTATAAGCAAGGCATTACTTTTGGTTTTAATAATAAATAGGTGAAAAAAGCAAGTTACTATTTTAACTTGCTTTTGTACTTTTTCAACTTGCCATCTGGTAAATTAATTTCTAAGTCAAATTGCTTACCAGTAGCCATAACACCATCTACATTTAAAACTGGACAAATATTTTTATCAAATTCCATAATTATTTCATTCCTTCCTTTCATTTTTATATATCATATGCAAATTTTCGACAAAATGTGCATTTATAAAAATTACTAAGGATTTTTTGAGAGTATAAAAAACAATGTTTCAAAAGGAGCTGTAAAAAATGAAAAAACTATTGAAAATAGAAATTTGTTATGGTATTCTAATAAAGAATATTAATTACAAAAGAAAGAGGAGGAAAGAAACATTGAATAAAAAAGAAAAGAAAAAATTAGTAAGAAAAGCTTATTCAAATCAAGGAGGTATTACTCTGATAGCACTAGTAGTTACAATTGTAGTATTATTGATATTAGCAGGGGTGACTTTAAATGCATTGTTTAGTGAAAATGGAATATTAGTAAAGGCAAAAGATACAGGAAACAAAATGGATGATGCTAAAAAGAGCGATTTGGATGCTATAAATGATTTAGATAAATGGATAAATGAAAAAACTGGTACTGGCAATGGGGATGGAGAAAAAGAAGACCAAACAGAAAAACCAAAAATAACAGATTCAAGTTTAACATCAGATGATAGAACAAACACTGATAGTAAAACAGTAATAGCAAAAGATGAAAAAGGAAACCAAGTAGTAGTACCAGGAGGATTTAAAATAGCAGCTGATTCTGGAGATACAGTACAAAAAGGTATTGTAATAGAAGATAAAGAAGGCAACCAATTTGTATGGGTACCAGTAAGCAATGTAAACGCAGATGGAAGTAATAAAATAATAAAAGATGATGGAACAGAAGTAGAAATAACATTAGGAAGATATACATTTGCAACAACAACTCCAGGAACACCTCAATTAGTACAAAAAGGTTCAGAATATGCAGCAGTAACAGCAGCAAATGTAGCAAATGGAACAGTAAATACGAACTATCAAATAGAAAATTGCTATGAACTAAGTGATAAAAATAGGTTATCAAATGAGTTAAAAGATATGACAGGAACAAACACAACAGCAAAAGATCTAGAGGCATTTATAAACAAAACAAAAGTTGATAAGGGATTTTATATAGCAAGATATGAAGCAAGCTATGGAAGTGGATACAATGCAGATGGAACAACAACAGAAGAAAAATATGGAAATGCAAAACCTTTATCAAAAAAATCAACATCTAAAACAAATTATTATGAAACGGGAGATTTGTGGAACAAAATAACGCAACCACAAGCAGCAATGGTAAGTAAAAATATGTATGCTGGAGATAACTATGTAGAAAGTGATCTAGTAAATAGTTATGCATGGGATACAGCAATAGTATATATACAAGCAATGGGAAATACTAATTATGCAAATGCAAATAGAGATACAAATGGAAATACAACTTTAAAAAACACAGGAGAAACAGGAGACAAAGTATGCAATATATTTGATATGGCGGCAAATACAAGAGAATATACCACAGAGTACAGTACTTATGTGGGTAGCAGTAGTACAGCTCCATGTACTCGTAGAGGAGGCGATTACTACAATTCTAGTCTACTCACACAATATCGTGACTATGGTAATGCGACTGACAGTCTCAATCGTTTTTCATTTAGATTTCTACTTTATATGAAGTAGATACTTACAACAGGCTTACTTAATAATTTGAAGAGTATAAGAAATTTTGAGTAAAAAATAAATAGTCGAAAAAATACTTCCTTATGGTAAAATAAATTTATCATAGTGGAGGTATTTTTTATGAACAAATAGAATCAAAAAATTATTATAATTGAATTATAACTGAAATGTGCATTTATAAAAAAGTATGGTAAAGTTGCAATTATTGAAGTATAATGTATAAAGCAAAAAGAAAGGATAAATAGAAATGGATAATAGACCAATAGGTGTATTTGATTCTGGTGTTGGTGGAATGACAGTACTAAAAGAGTTGATTCAAATATTACCAAATGAAAAATTTATATATTTGGGAGATACTAAAAGGTTTCCTTATGGAAGTAAGGCAGCAGAAAGTATAAAAGAACTTACAAAAGATCGGAATGGAATTTTTAATACATAAAAATGTAAAAATGATAGTAATTGCATGCGGAACAGCAACAAGCCAAGCCTTAGAATATGTACAAACACTATATAATATTCCTATAATAGGTGTTATAGAGCCTACTGTAAAATACATAAAAGAAAAAGGTAAAAAAAGTATTGGAATAATAGCAACAGCAGGAACAACTAGAAGCAAAGGTTGGGAAATTGCAATAGCCAAAGAAATTAATAATGCCAAAATACAAAGCATTGCTTGCCCACTTTTAGCACCAATGGTTGAAGAAGGATGGTATGATAACAAAATTGCAGAACTAACAATAAAAGAATATTTAAAACCACTTAAAAAAGTTGATACCTTAATTTTAGGCTGTACACATTACCCTTTACTAACTAAAACAATAAAAAAACAAGTAAATGGAGGAGTAGAAATTATTAATATTGGAGAGTATGTAGCAAAAGAAGCAAAGGAAAAGTTAATCGATGAAGAAAAGTTAGCTAACACAACTATTAATAGCCCTAATATAGAGGTATACCTCACAGAAACAGAATGTAAATTTAATGAAGTTGCAAGTAAACTATTAGGAATAAATGTGAAAGCAAAACAAGTAAAAGAAGAAGTGGAGTTTGTTAATTAGTAAAAATATGCAAGTTAATATTCTAGCTTGCATATTTTTTAATTTGTACAAAATTGACATAATAAAAAAATGGCGATATAATAATTGGCATAAATACTGTTATATGAGGCAAGAGGGCTTATAAAATAAATTTAAAGATAGCGAAAAGGGGAGAAAATACATGGTTAATTTCAACGAATACAAAGAAGCATTATATTATATTAAACGGTATTTTATACAAGATTTAAAGGATCTTAAAATTGTTTCTGCACAAATATTTGGCTCAACTACATATGAAAATGGTTTTGTAAAAGGTGTTTCAGATATTGATATATGTGTATTTACACCTAAAATGTACACTATGAAGTATGAGGACATTGTTAATTATATAATTAACAACACTCAAGGTGATTTCATAGATAAAAAACCTTCAATAGTAGTGGACTATGTTGCAGACAGAATAGAATTTTATATCAACCATCCACAAATAGTTATAGACATAACAATTATGGCACCAGAGCTACCTAACAGCAAAAATATGGAAGAAACTGTTGCACATGATTCTGTGGATATGTTTTTAGGAGCCTTTTATCAACATGGTATTTCACTAATAGGCGAAATACCGGAAAAAGAATTCATACAAAGAAACTTTTTTCCGTTTTATGATGAGGCTTTGAGAAAAAAACGGTTAGATATGTTAATTCCAAGAATAGAAAAATACAATAAAAGAATAGAAATTTTAATTGCACAAAGAAATAATGATATATTAGACCATATATATAAATCAAGAATATATTTTCTTAAATGGTTGTTTATATATAAAAGAAAATATCCAGTTAACTTACATAAACATTTGGACTATCAGCTATCAACAATTTTATGCCTACCACCACAAATAATCGAAAAACTTTTATTTATTGGAGAAGGGGACTTGTTTAAATTAGCCTCTAATTATTTGTTAGTTGCAAATGATTTTTTAAATGAGTATAAAGAGTTATAAGCCATATCAAAGTGTAGATTTTTCTGCACTTTGATATTAAATTAAAAACTAAGGAGCAATTAAAGCATGAATTATAATATACAATACCCAGACTATAATAGAAGTATTTTGTCTGTGAGTTCATCAATATTAAATTTTTTTAATATCAATTCAAATTATCCTACATTGAAAGAATTAGATAATTACCTAAAAAGAGAATACAAAAATATAGTATTTTTAATATTAGACTGTTTAGGAACAGAAATCTTAACAGAAAATTTAGAAGAATCAAGCTTTTTAAGACAAAATTTAATAGCAAATATTACAACAGTATTTCCAAGCACTACTACTGCTGCCACAACAGCTTTTCACTCTGGCACCTCGCCTTTTGAAAATGGCTGGATTGGCTGGATGCCATATTTTAAAGAGTACAATGATATTATAGAGGTATTTACATCAAAAGAATTTTACACTGGAAAAAAATTAAATATACCTAATATAGAAGAAAGTATATTAAAATATGAAACAATATATTCAAAAATTATTTCACAAAACAAAAATGTAACATATCATAAAGTGTTTCCTGACTTTGTACCAGACGGCGCAAAGAACATAGAAGAGCTTTGCAACAACATATATAATGCATGTAATAATAAAAATAAATGTAATTTGGTATCTGCCTATTGGAATGAACCAGATCACACAATTCACCATACTGGTGTACATTCAAAAGAAACAAAACATGTAATAGAAAATATAGATAAAAATATAAAGGAATTAGCAAATAAGCTAAATGATACGCTAATTATTATATCAGCCGACCATGGAGCTGTCGACATAGAAGAAGTATATATTAATAAATATAAAGTGTTAACAGAGTGCCTAAAAATGCCACCATCAATAGAAACAAGGTTTGTAACTTTTTTTATAAAAGAAGGTAAAGAACAAAAATTCAAACAAGAGTTTAAGAGAATATTTAAAGAGGAATTTCTATTATATACTAAAAGTGAATTTTTAGATTTGGGCTTACTTGGCAAAGGAAATAAACATTATAAAATAGATGAATTTTTGGGAGACTTTGTAGCAATTAGCAAATCAAATAAAGCAATTAGATATGAGCTAAATAATAAGTTTGAAAAGCTAATAGCAGATCATGCTGGAATCACAAAAAATGAAATGATGGTTCCGGTAATAACAATAGAAAGAAAGTAATACTATGAACATTAATTTAAAAGAGTATTTTGGTAGTTATAAATATACAAATGTAGGGATATTAAATAAATACATATCAGCATTAGACCAAAAAGTTAATAAATATTATAATTTTGGAAAGCCCTTTTTTAAAGGAAGTCATGAATTAAACTATAAAGAATATTTAAAAAACTGTGAATTAAATTATGAGCCACTAACAGCAGAGAGCACATTTGAATACATATCACCATTATATCAAAATTTACCTAATTGGAATAACCCTGGAACAATGATAAATGTTATACCTCCTGTAAATTTAGTATCAATGGCTAGTGTAAGTTTTACAGAGTTGTATAATCCTAATTTGGCACAAGATACATATGCTGGTTTGTTAGCAATATCAGAACTTGAAGTTACTAAATATATTTCAGATTTAGTAATGTGGAACTGGCAAAAAAGCATGGGAATATTCACATTTGGAGGAAAGGGTACCAATTTATATGCAACTAAAATTGCACTTACTAAGGCTTGCCCTGAAACCAAAAACTCTGGTTGTGAAAAAAATAAGTATTTTATGGTGACAAGCCAGAATGCACATCCTTGTCATTATGAAGTTTGCAATTGGTTAGGAATTGGAAAAGACAATTGCATAGAGGTTAAATGCAATAATGACGGAACTATAAATTTACAAGAAACAGAAAAAACGATTTGTAGCAACATTGAAAATGGAAAGATTTTTTTAGGATTTAACTTAAATGGCGGAAGCACAAATGAGCTTACAATTGACCCAATAAAGCAGATATCTGAACTTAATGCTAAAATTGTAAATAAATATAAGTTAAGCTATGTTCCACACATTCACGTTGACTCAGTATTGGGCTGGATATATTTATTTTTTAATAATTATGACTATGAGATGAATCAAATTAATATAGATAAAAAGTATTTAACTAAAATTCAAAACTTAAATAAAAAAGTAAAAGAATTTGAATATGCAGATTCTTTAGGAATAGATTTTCATAAAACTGGATTTTGCCCATATGTATCTAGTTTGTTCATTGTAAAAGATAAAAGCGATTTTTATGTGCTTAACCCAGATAAAGAGCTAGAACTGGACGAATTACATTATGGAAATTATAATCCATTTGAAACAACATTAGAATTAACACGCTCAGCAGGCGGAGCAATAGCAGCGCTAACAACGCTAAAATCTCTTGGAATAAAAGGTTTTCAAGAAATTATAGCCAATATGTTTGCTGCAACAGAAAGTTTTAGAGAATTACTTTCAAAAAATTACAATATATGTATGATAAACTCAGATGCAGAATGGTTAACAACATTATTTATATTAAAACCAGAAAAGTATAAGAACTTAACATTACAAGAAATAATAAAATTAGATGAAACAGACATACAGCAAATAAAAGAATATAACATAAATTATGCTAAATATATATTAGAAAATGGAAAAAATGGAAAAATTTCTTTTACATTTACATCTTCAAGAAGCTACAAAATTCCAAATACAAATATAAAACTTGGGGTATTAAAAGCATACCCAATGTCAGTGTTTTTAAATAACAGCGAAGCTGAGAAGTTAGTAAAAGATATATCTGCGAGTATAGAAGAGTATAAGAGTAACTTAGAAAAAGTAAAAAACATAAAAATTTCTCCTATATCAGATGAAATGGTATATAGAGAAAGAAAAAATTAATAATAAAAATTAAAGAATAAAAAAACAAGCAATGAATATATTGTTACTAACAAGTAATTGGAGGTAGCAATATGTTCATTGTTTTTAATAAGCGAAAAATCTGCTCATATTTAGTGTCATTTAGTACAGTGATATTTTTATTTGTAATTGCGTTTGCTGTAACATCTGAGCAGAGTACAATTACATCATCAACAGTAAGAGAGTTACCTGTATATAGTGTTAATACAAACAACAATAAAATTGCACTAACAATGAATTGCGCATGGAATGCAGATGATATAGATAATATTTTACAAACCTTAAAAGATAATAATATAAAAATAACTTTTTTTATGGTAGGGGATTGGGTAGATAAATTTCCAGAGGCAGTGAAAAAAATTGCAGATGCTGGCCATGAAATAGGAAACCACTCAAATACACATCCGCATGTAAATAATTTAAGCACTGATGAAAATATAAAACAAATTCAAGATGCATCAAATAAAATAGAAAAAATTACTGGAAGTAAAACAACTTTGTATAGAGCACCATATGGAGAATATAATAATATTGTTATTCGAGCAGCAAAATCGGCAAATCATATACCAATACAGTGGAATTTAGATACTGTGGACTATACAGGAATTACCGGAGATGAAATGTGGAAAAGATTAGAAAGCAAACTTAGTAGTGGCAGTATTATTTTAATGCATAATGGAACAAAACATACAGCTGATAGTTTAGACATGATTATAAAAAATATAAAGACAAAAGGGTATGAAATAACTACTGTGTCTGAGCTTATATATAAGGAAAACTATATTATAGACAATAATGGAAAACAACACTTGAAAAACAATGTATAATAAAAAGAAAAAGGTGGTATATTTAAGTAAATTGTTAATAAATGAAAAAATTAACATTTTATGTAGACAAAACCAAAAAAGCGTGGTATAATAGAAAATGTGACTAGCAATTAGTCTAAATTTTACATATTATGAATAAACTCAATTAAGAAACAAATGTAGGGAGGAAATTAAATTGAATACAAATTATGATGATAATAACCATTTAACTTTGGTTGGAAAGGTAACAAGTGAAAAAAGATTCAGTCATGAAATTTATGGAGAAAAATTTTACATATTTGACTTAAGCGTACCTCGTTTAAGCGGAAATGCAGATGTTATTCCAGTAACAATATCAGAAAGATTACTAACAATACAAGATGTTTTTATTGGAGCAAAACTTCAAATTGATGGTCAATTTAGATCATATAACAGTTATGATAACGAAAAGAACAAATTAATATTAACTGTATTTGTAAAAGATATTCAATTCTTAGAGGAAAATCAAGAAGAGGAAGAAGAAAATAGAAGAGACTTTGTTTCAAATGAGGTTATTCTTGATGGATATATTTGCAAAAAACCAATTTATAGAAAAACACCATTTGGTAGAGAAATTTCAGATATATTATTAGCAGTTAATAGAGCATATAATAAATCAGACTATATTCCATGTATTGCATGGGGAAGAAATGCTAGATTTTGCGAAAATGTTGCAGTAGGTACAGAAGTAAAAGTAATAGGTAGAGTTCAATCAAGAGAATATGAGAAAAAACATGAAGATGGAACAGTAGAGAAAAAAGTGGCATATGAAGTATCTGTATCTAGCTTAGAAGTAGCAAACCAAGAAGATGATAGTCAAGAAAACAAAGAAGAAAATCAAGAAGCTATATAGATTTTAAAGTAAAAAAATGGTTTCCAGTTATTTGGAAACCATTTTTATTCGTCTTCTTGTTTTGTGATGTTATCTTTAACTTCAGGAATAATTACTTCTCTAGTGTCTTTAGGCTTAGGTTTTTCTGCCTCTATATGTTCATAAACAGGAGAAATATTCAAATCACCATTACCTGTGACAACTTCTATTTTTTTAGGTTCTTTTATTTCGTCTATTTGGTTATTTTCTTCCATAAAAATCACCTCACTATTGGTATATTACCACAATGAAAAAACAATGTCAACATTCCTTGACATAAAGCACGATTCGTGTGATAATATATAAGTAAAATTTAAAAGGAAAAGTGAAAATAAATGGAAATAAACAAGTTAAAGGGAGTAATTGAAGCAATACTTTTTGCAGCTGGAAGAGAAGTAAAAATAACTGAGCTTATGTCAGCATTAGAGGTAGGGTCAGAAGAAATAGTTACAATTGTAGAAAATATGAAAGAAGAATACAAAAGTGAAAATAGAGGCTTACAGATTGTAAATGTTGGAGAGGCTTATCAATTATGCACTAAACAAGAATATTATGAATATTTATATACTATTTTTGACAAGAGAAATAAACCAAATTTATCACAAGCAGCATTAGAAACTCTTGCAATTATTGCATATAACCCTAAAATTACAAGAGCAGAAATTGAGGCAATTCGTGGAGTAAACTCAGATGGAACAATATATAAATTACTAGACTATAATTTAATAGAAGAAACAGGCAAACTAGATGCACCAGGAAAACCAGGTACTTATGGAGTTACATCAGAGTTTTTAAGGATATTTGGTTTTAGTAACTTAAACGAATTACCAGATTTACCTAGATATAAATTAGATGAAAATCAACAAATAGTAATTGATGATATTATTGAAGAAAAAGAAGAAATAAATGAAGAACAAAATGAGGCTCCAATGCCCGAAAGGGAGACAAGTAAAGAAGAGTAAAAAGAAAAAACAGAAAGGATTGAATAAAAATGAAATTAAGTGAAAACTTTTTTTATACTTTAAGAGAAGACCTTAAAGATGAAGAGTCAGTTAGTGGAAATTTACTTGTTAAAAGTGGAATGTTTAAAAAGGTAGGAAATGGTATTTATATGAAAATGCCATTAGGAAAAAAAGTAGCTCAAAATGTAGAAAAAATTATTAGAGAATGTATGAATGAAGCGGGAGCTAAAGAGGTTACAATGCCAATGTTACTTCCAATAGATTTATTTGAAAAGTCAGGAAGGTATGCAGCTTTTGGACCATCAATATTTAAGTTAAAAGATAGATATGATAGACCATATGTGTTAGGACCAACACATGAAGAGTTTTTTGCATTGGCTGCATCGATGAAATCACATTCATATAAAGATTTTCCATATACTTTATACCAAATTGGAAATAAATATAGAGATGAAGTAAGACCAAGATTAGGGTTAATTAGAACAAGAGAGTTCACAATGAAAGATGCATATAGTTTTGATACAAACTTAGAAAACTTGGATAAATCTTATCAAAAGCAATTTCAAGCATATCATAAAATTTGCCAAAGAGTAGGATTAAACTATGTAGTTGTTAGAGCAGATACAGGAGTTATGGGGGGACTACTTTCAGAAGAATTCCAAGCTGTTACAGATGTTGGAGAAGATATTCTTGTATTATGTGACCATTGTGACTATGCTTCAAATATTGAAGTAACGCCATATATATGTAATGAAGTGGAAAATGAAGAAGAAAAACCAATAGAACTAGTAGCAACAGGAGAATGTCATACAATTGAAGAAGTATGCGAATTTTTAAATTTGGATATAAAGAAAACAGTAAAAGCATTACTTATGAATGTAGACAATGAATTAGTAATATTTTTCATAAGAGGAGACAAAGAGCTAAATGAAGTAAAAGCTCTAAAATTATTGCATGGAACAGAAATTAGCTTTGCAGATGATGAATTAATTGCAACATCAAATGCAGTACCTGGCTGCACAGGTCCAGTAGGGTTGAACGCAAAAATAGTAATAGACAATGAAGTATTAAAAATGAAGAATTTTTGCTGTGGAGCTAACAAAGAAGGCTACCACTACATAAATGCTAATGTTAGGGATTTTGATTATGCTGTTTCAGGAGATATAATAAATGTACAACAAGGAGATAAATGCCCAAATTGCAATGAAGGACATTTAATATTTAAAAAAGGTATAGAAGTAGGAAATACATTTAAACTTGGTACAAAATATTCTGAAAGTTTAGGTCTAAATTATTTAGATGAAAATAATGATTTAAAACCAGTTGTTATGGGATGCTATGGAATTGGAGTAGAAAGAATGATTGCAGCAGTGGTTGAACAGAACCATGATGATAAAGGAATAATTTGGCCAGTTAGTATTGCACCATATAAAGTAGCAATAGTTTTAATAGACCCTAAAGATGAGGAACAATCAAAAGTTGCAAATGATTTGTATAATACTTTAAACTCTATGGGAGTGGATACAATATTAGATGATAGAAATGAAAGACCAGGTGTTAAATTTAATGATATGGATTTAATAGGAATTCCATTTAGAATTACAGTTGGCAAAAAAATAAAAGAGGGAAAAGTTGAGCTAAAGCAAAGAACAGAAAATCAAAGCACAGATATAGCAATTGAAGAAATTATAGATAAAATAGAACAATAAAAAAGTGGCTTGCCACTTTTTTATTGTTCTATTTATTTAATGAATTTAAAATTTCAGGATAAATTCTATAAGCATTTTCTTTCCAATTATCTACAATACGTTTTGCTTCTTCACGAGAACCTGCAAAAACACTAATTTCAAAAATACAACTATTATTTTCATTTATTTTACAAGTTACAGTATACTCGTTTTCGTTTTTAGGAGTATATTCAGCAGTTATAGATTCAGATTGAGCAGTTTCTTTTAACTTTCCAGAGAATGAAGTATCAACCTTTAATTTGATTATTCCTGGAATCATATCATTTGTAAGCTCTAGTGTAGTTCTACCAACATCAGTAATTTGATATACATTTTTACCGTCTTTATTAAAACAAATAATATAATTTTTTTCAATTAAATCAAGTAAAAATTGTTGAAAATAAAAATAATTCATATCCATAACAGCTAATACTAATCTTAATAAACTATCATTTGTAATTGGATTTTCTACTTTATTTAAAATATATAAAATTAAAACTTTATTTTCTGCTAAAATTTCTCCGTCTTGTGTTAATTTCAATTGTTTCAACTCCTATCAAATGCGATAATATTTGCATTATACCATATATAAATATAAAATGCTATATTAAAAAAGAAAAAATTAAAAGCTAATTTTGGGTTGAATTCCTAACCCGTCTCCTATGCAGGTTGGCGTTTCAACATTAGGCTTTTTATGCTTTGGAGTAGAGACTTTTAGTGAGTTAGTAAAATTATTATTTTTTGCTAGAGTACTATTAACAGAAGATGATTCAATCATTTTTGAAGTTTCATTTTTTATAAAAATTTTTTTAAAAAATGAAATTATATTTTTAAAAAAATTCATATTATCTTTCCTCCTCTTGAACAGTATCTATATTTCCAGAACTTTTAGTTAAATCTTCTACTACTTGCTTATTGCTATGCTCCTCCCAAGGTCTTACTCCATTTGTTAAATCTAAGTCATTTTCATAGCACTCAAACTTTTCTTCAAACTTTTTTTGAGAAAGTGACATAAACTGCCCGATCTTTTTGTCTGCAAAATAAAATCTATTTCCATCTTGCGGAAGATTTAAGTAAACATATAAAACTGGATTTCTATTGTCATCTTTTTTATCATAAACTCTATCAACAACACATTTATTATAACAAAGATTAGGGTTTGCTAAAAGTATGTCTTTCAAAACAACATAAGTTGAGTTTATACAAGTAGCAAACTCGGGGCAATATGCTTCTAATAATTTTAATTGTGAATTTATATTTTCATCATTTGATAGATGAAGATTATCAATATATTTAGACTTTTCTATTAAAGACTTTATAGGAAAGCAACCTTCTTTATCTGCAATACCTATACTAGTGTAAATTTTCCTTAAAGTATAATCTGGAATATTAAATGTGGCATCTGAAAGTTTTTCGTCATTCTTATGTGCTTTAGTGTCTTCTCCATTAATTTTTATATCATGTTTTCGTATTTCTTCATAGCTTAAGCAAAAATTATTTGGCTTAGCACCAAGTCTATGTGCGGCTAAGTTCCATGTTGGATCTAAAATAGTATTACCTTTAACAGTGCTTCCATCTGGAGTAGGAAAATCCATATTAGATAATTTTAAAAATGCATGGCGTCTACCAGAAACCATTTCTGACTCAATACCAATTTTATTAAGCATATAATGTTCAACTTGAGCTATTCCGTTACACACCCCATAACCAGAATTAATTATTTTCCACAATGCACGAGAGTTACATTAATCAAATACTTCAGTTTTAAAATCTGGAGAATAGCTTATTTTTTTGCCAATTGCATTATCAATAAATGCCACTTTTTCTATGTTACTCCATTCTGGATTTAAAGCCTGAACTACTTGATTTATCCACTTTTCACCATTTAAATATTCTTCTACACTTGACTCAGATATTCCTAAATCGTCAGATATATTCATTTGTGGGCAAATTTTACAAAGCTTATCAAGATTTTGTTGCTCTAATGCTGAAAGAGCCATTGGATTTACATATATAGAAGAGTCGAGATCTCTATATACTTCGAAATTATTGCTGCTTAAATCCGGAATAATATGTATACCATTAGATTTTAGTGAAACTGCTGAGGAATGTGAAGGTGGTAAAGTAGCGATATCTATTTGTTCTTTAACTTCCTGAGGTAAAGTAGCTAAAATCAGCCTTTTTTGGCCGCTCGTCTAAATTGACCTTATCAATTTGAGCAACAAAAGATAATTGATTTTTATAAGAAAGGTCTTCCACAACTGAGCGCAAAGTGATATTGTTGTTGTCAAAAAAGTCAGTATGTTCATTAAAATAGTTAATTAAAAATTTTGTATCCATAGAACTTAGAATCTTGCATAATTCATAATAATTAAAATTATATTCATTATCCGATAAAATTGTTGCTTTAGCAGAATCAGAAACAGTTGCAAGAGCCGAAGCTTTACAATAACTATCAAGAAAAATATTGCTCAATAAATCAAGTTTATCTTTTTCACTACTAATATTAGAAATGATACCGGAGATTAAAAAATCATCTAAATTCAATTGTTCTTTTACATAGTCAATATCTTCTAATAAATTAATTACATCATTATCAGACAGTGAACATACAACAGCTTGCATAGAATATTTGTTAAGCTTTAAGTTCTTTAGTGATGCTGGATCTTGAAGTAACTTTAATCTATAACTACTATCTAAAGATTCTAAGAAATCAGAAATTTGATAACTCTGTAAATCAGACAATATGCCATTAGGCTTTTGCAATAATTCAAGTTTTATATTATTATCAGAAATTGATGTTGCTACTAAAATACGCAATTGTTGATTTATATTTTTAAAATGCTCAAATTCAAATAAAGCAGCTTTTTGAGAATCATTTAAAAAATCATCAATTAAACTAAATAATGATGAAACAGTTAGACCTTTATATTTAGTAAGTAAAGAACTATCTGCAAATACACTTAATTTATCATTTGAACTTTCTAAAGTTCTTCTCAAGTCTCTTTCGTCCATATTTTCCTCCAATTTAGATACATTGTATACTAAATTGTAAAAAAAATAAATAGTTGACAAATAAAAACTTTACAAATGGCAAAATATACCGTAAAATATAGTAGTACAAGGGGGAAAAATGAAAACTCTATATGAAATATTAGAAGTAAGTGAAGGTGCTTCAAAAGAAATAATAGAAAAAGCATATAAGGTATTAGCTAAAAGGTATCACCCAGATTTACAAAATGAAAATGATAAGCTAAAAGCAGAAGACATGATGAAAAAAATAAATGAAGCATATGATATTTTAAGCAATGATGAGAAAAGAAAAAAATATGATACTGAACTTTTAAAAAAGAGGCAAAATACAACTAGTACACAGGTTCAAGAACAATATAGTAGTCAAAAAACTAATAGTGCAGCTGAAGCAAAAAGCAAAGTAGTAGACGAATATATAAAAAAACAAGAAGAACTACAAAAAGAGATGCAGGAACAATATCAACAAAAATATCAAAATGCTTATGAAAGTTACTTAAGGAGCTTAGGATATAAAATAAAATATAAATGGACATGGAAAAGAATAAAAGAATTACTAAAAACATTATTAATTGTTTTAATAATAATAGTAGTTTTGTGGTTTTTTCCGCCGACTCATAATTTAATAATTAAATTTTACGAGTCTAATACAATATTACAAGTAATAGTAGATGTTATAGGAAAAATATTTAAGGGGACTTGGAATGCAATTTGCTCAATATTTGGTTCAAAATAGGTGACAAATATTGAAACAGGCAATAAAATGTTGTATAATAACCAATGCAAATAAGAGTAGGAGATGTATATATTATGTATAAAGATCATAATTGTGGAGAACTAACAATAAAAAATGTAGGAGAAAACGTAACACTAGCGGGTTGGGTACAAAAAATTAGAGACTTAGGGTCAATGATATTTATAGACCTTCGTGACCAATTTGGAATTACACAAATAGTGATATCAGCTGATAATAAAGAACAATTAGAAAATGTTGTTTCAGAATGTGTTATTCAAGTAGTTGGAAAAGTAATTGAAAGAAGCAATAAAAACCCTAAGATTCCAACAGGCGAAATAGAAGTAGAAGCAAATAAAGTAGAAATGTTAGGTAAATGCAAGACAGTATTACCATTTGAAGTTAACTCAGACAAAACAGGAGAAGTAAAAGAAGACTTAAGATTAGAATATCGTTTTTTAGATTTAAGAAATGACAAACTACATAAAACAATATTACTTCGTAGTGAGGTTATGAAAACTATTCGTAAAAAAATGGATGAGCTAGGATTTACAGAAATTCAAACACCTATTTTAGCAAACTCTTCACCAGAGGGAGCAAGAGACTACTTAGTTCCAAGTAGAATTCATCCAGGTGAATTTTATGCTCTTCCACAAGCACCACAACAATTTAAACAATTGCTAATGATATCAGGGTTTGATAAATATTATCAAATAGCTCCATGTTTTAGAGACGAAGACCCTAGAGCAGATAGAGCTCCAGGTGAATTTTATCAATTAGATTTTGAAATGAGCTTTGCAGAACAAGAAGATGTTTTAAAAGTATTAGCAGATATATTTAGAACAGTTTTTACGACACACACAGACTGGAAAGTAGATGAAGCTCCATTTATAAGAATTCCATATTTAGAGGCTATGGAGAAATATGGTAGTGATAAACCAGATTTAAGAAATCCACTTATAATACAAGATGTTACCGAAATATTCAAAGATGTTGATTTTATGGCATTTAAAGATAAAACAGTTAAAGCAATAGTAGTTCCAAATAGAGCAGAACAAAGCAGAAAGTTTTTTGACAGCATGACAGAATTTGCTACAAATGAAGTAGGAGCTAAAGGTTTAGCTTGGGTTAAGGTAGACAGTGAAAATGCACTATCTGGAGGAATTGCAAAATATATAACACCAGAAGTTCAAAAACAATTAGAGAACAAAATAGAAATGAAACCAAATTCGGCTGTATTTTTTATGGCAGATGAATTTAAGACAGTTCAAAAAATAGCAGGAGCAATTCGTATTGAACTAGGAAACAGATTAGATTTATTAGAAAAAAATGTGTATCGCCTATGTTATATAGTAGATTTTCCAATGTATGAATTATCAGATGAAGGTAAAATTGACTTTAATCACAACCCATTTTCAATGCCACAAGGTGGAATGGAAGCTTTAATGACAAAGGACCCACTTGAAATTTTAGCATATCAATATGATGTTGTATGCAATGGATATGAGGTGGCTTCAGGAGCCGTTAGAAACCATAATCCAGAGCTAATGGTAAAAGCATTTGAAATTGCAGGTTATAGTGAAGAAGAAGTAAAAAATAGATTTGGAGCATTATATAATGCATTCCAATATGGTACACCACCACATGCAGGAGCTGCACCTGGGCTAGACAGAATGGTAATGCTAGTAGCAGATAGTAAAAATATTCGTGAAGTAATTGCATTTCCAAAAAATAAAAAGGCAAGAGATCTACTTATGAGAGCACCAAGCAGAGTACATGAACAACAATTAAAAGATGTTCACATTCAAATTGTAGAAAAAGAAAAATAAATTAAAAGCTGCTTACCAAAAGCAGTTTTTAAAAGCTAAAACAACAAAACAAAATTTCGCCAAAAATATTGACTGTGAACTTTTTATATAGTATAATGGTTTTGTAAAAAAGCGAAAGAGGTGGTAAAATGTCAATAAAAAATGATGAAAGCAAAGCTTTAGAGTCACTGATCGCAACAATACAAGAACTATTATATGAACTAAAAAATGAACAAGATAATATGCTAATAAGTTTAGAAAAACATCATAAAACAACAATGAGGCAGCTGCAAGTACTTAGAGAATTTAATCAAATTGCAGACATGACAAATCAAATATTTGAAAAAAGATTATCAAATATTGAAAAAGCATTAAAAGAAAAAAAGAAAACATACTAATTAAAAAGTGCACTTGATGGTGCACTTTGCTTTTTTTAAGTAAACTACTTGATAAATATATAAAATACATATAAAATAAGTACATAAAAAATTAGGAGACAAAACTTATGAATAATAAAAAAACATTCAAATTTTATATTGCACTATGGGCAGCAAAATGTACATCATTTGCTCTAAAAGTGCTAAGAAGAAATGCAACATATATGCCAGGTAAAATAGCATTACAGTTATGCCCAGATTTTTTAGGAATGTTAGAAAAGCCTGAAACAATTGTTGGAGTAACGGGAACTAATGGCAAAACAACCGTATGTAATATGATAAATGATATATTAACAGCTAATAATTATGATTTTATAAATAACAAATATGGTTCAAATATAGATGGAGGAATTGCAACAACACTTATTCAAGGTTCAACATTTGGAGGTAAAGCAAAAAAGAAATTGGCAGTGCTTGAAATAGACGAAAGAAGTGCTAACAAAATATATCCATATATCACACCTACATATTTAGTTTGTACCAATTTATTTAGAGACTCATTAATGCGAAATGCACATACAGAATTTATTGCAGATATATTAAACAAATATATTCCAAAAGAAACAATAATGATAGAAAACGCAGATGATCTTATTTGCAGTCATATAGCAGAAAAAAATAAAAAAATATATTTTAGTATAGATAAACTACCAACAGATTTAGATCATGCTGAAAACATAACAAGAGATATTAGAGTATGTCCAAAATGCAATAGCAAAATTGAATATGATTATGTAAGATACCATCATATTGGAAAAGCACACTGTACAAATTGTGAATTTAAAACACCAGATGCAGATTATGTACTTACAAACTTAGATATAGCAAATAAAAAAATGACAGTAAAGTCAGAGGGAACAGAAGAGGTATATGATTTAATTAGTGATAACATTATAAATATATACAATATGTTAGCAGTAACAATAGTGCTAAAACAACTAGGTCTATCATATGAACAAATAAATAAGTCTTTTAAGGGTTTAAAAATAGTAGAAACAAGATATAGCAAAGAAGATTACAAAGACTATGAAATAGTAACACAATTGGCCAAAGGAATGAACCCAATTGCTTGTTCTTTAGCATTTGATTATACTAGAAAGCAACCAGGCAATAAAGCAGTAATAGTAATATTAGACGACTTGCATGAAGAGGCAAAAGGGTCAGAAGATACAGCATGGCAATATGATACAGATTATGAGTTTTTAAATGATGAAAGCATTAAGCAAGTTATAATTGCTGGGCCACGTTATATGGATTCATATATTCGTTGTTTAATGGCTAATATAAAACCAGAAATAATGGTACATAAAAAAGATTTAATTGAGGCAACAAATGAGCTTAAATTAGACGGAATAGATAAAGTATTTATATTACATGACTTATATTCAATAGAAGAAACAAAACAAATAAAACATAGAGTAAAAGAAATTATAGATGGGGAGAACAGTTAATGAAAATTGAAATTTTATATCCTGAATTTTGCAATTTGAATGGTGATATGGGGAATATGAAATATTTACAAAAGTGTTTGCCAGAAGCGGAAATAATAGAAACTTCAATAAATGACAAACCAAAATTTATAGAACAAGACGATATTTGTTTAGTATATATGGGAACATTATCAGAACGTTCACAAGAAATAGTAATTCAAAAATTAAAACCATACACAGAACAAATTAAACAAAAAATAGATCAAAACCAATTATTTTTATTTACTGGAAATAGTGTGGAGGTATTAGGCAAATACATTGAAAACGAAGATGGGAGCAAAATAGAGGCACTTGGAATATTTGATATATATGCAAAAAGAAATATGATGAATAGACACAACAGTTTCTTTTTAGGAAAATATAAAGATATAGAAATACTAGGCTTTAAAAGTCAATTTACTATGTTATATGGAAATAATGAAGAAAACTATTTGGTAAAAGCAGATATGGGAATAGGAATAAATGAACAAACTAAACTAGAAGGTATACATCAAAATAACTTTTTTGCAACCTATATAATAGGACCATTTTTAGTTTTGAACCCATATTTTACTAAGGAACTTTTAAAACTTATGGGGGTAAAAGAACCAAAACTTGCATTTGAAAGTGAAGTAATTGAAGCATATAATATTAGATTGAAAAAATTTAAAACTATTGAAAATTAATCTCAAAAAGCTCAGTCCGTAGTGGAGTGAGTTTTTTAGTCTTACATATTGAAAAAAAATGTATATTATGATATAAATTATATGTAATAATAGATATAAAAGGAACAATAATGAAAAATATAAAAGAATATAACTTGGATGAATTAAAGCAAGAACTTATTTCCCTAGGAGAAAAGGGGTATAGAGCAGAGCAAATATTTAATTGGCTTTATGTAGAAAAAGTAAAAAGCTTTGATGAGATGACAAACTTATCATTAGAATTAAGAGAAAAACTAAAGCAAAATTATACAATGTGTAATTTTGAAATACTTAGTAAACAAGAGTCTTCAGACGGAACTAAGAAATATTTATTTGATGTATTAGATGGAAATGCAATAGAAACAGTTTTAATGGAATACCATCATGGAAAAACAATTTGTGTGTCTTCACAAATTGGGTGTAAAATGGGATGCAAATTTTGTGCATCAACAGGAATTGCATTTGTTCGTGAGCTTACGGCAGGAGAGATAGTAGAACAAATATTAGCGGTAGAGCAAGATATTGGAGAACATATTTCAAATATAGTATTTATGGGTATAGGAGAGCCATTTGATAATTATGATAATGTAATGCATGCAATAAGAATTATAAATAATCAAAAAGGCTTAAACATAGGTGCAAGACATATTAGTGTTTCAACATCAGGGTTAGTTCCAAGAATTTATGATTTTGCAAATGAAGACTTACAATGTACATTATCTATTTCACTTCATGCAACAGACAATGCTAAAAGAAGTGCAATGATGCCAGTAAACAACATGTACTCAATAGAAGAGCTTATGGAAGCTTGTAAATACTATATTGCAAAAACCAACAAAAGAATATCATTTGAATATGCTTTAGCAAAAGACAATAATGACAATTTAGAAGATGCAAAAGCACTAGTAAACTTATTAAAAGGAATGCTTTGCCATGTAAACTTAATACCAATAAACAAAATTGAGAATGGCAAATTTACCAAAAGCAGTAATGATAACATTATAAAATTTAGAGATTACCTAAACGACCATGGAATTGTAGCAACAATAAGAAGAGAACTTGGCAGTGATATAGATGCAGCATGTGGCCAGCTAAGGAGAAAAAATTTAAAAACTCAGGAGGAAAGTAAATGAAAGGTTTTGCTAAAACTGATGTGGGCAAAGCAAGAGAAATGAATCAAGACTATTATTGTATTCCTTCTTCAGAAGCTGAACTACAATTATATATTTTAGCTGATGGAATGGGACGGATATAATGGAGGAGAGATAGCAAGCAAGCTAGCAGTAGAAACAACAAAAAGCTATATACAAAACAATTTTGAAAAAATAGAACATGAAAAAGAAGCAATATTAAAGTTAGTAAAAGATGCAATGGAATATGCTAACATGGTAGTATATGAAGAATCAAAGAAAGAAGAAAAATTGCAGGGAATGGGTACTACTTTAGATGTGTGCTTCATATATAATAATAAGATATATATAGGACATGTAGGTGACAGCAGAATATATTTAATAAAAAAAGACATAGCAAGAAAAATAACAAAAGACCATAGCTATGTTCAGCAACTTGTAGAAGATAAAAAGATTACGAGAAAAGAAGCAGAACATCATCCCAAAAAGAATATGCTATTAAAAGCATTAGGATGTACATCATATGTAGAACCTGATATAAGGGCAAGAAATCTTGAAAAAGGTGATATCTTGCTAATGTGCTCAGATGGACTAACAAATATGGTTGATGAAAACAAAATATATGAGATAGTTAGAGAAGATAGAGAAAATGCTCCAGAAATGCTGGTTGAACTAGCAAATAATGCAGGTGGACATGATAACATAACTGTTATAACTATAATATAGGGGAGAGAAAGATATGAATTTAGTAGGTAAAGTAATAGGAAATAGATATGAAATACTTGAAAAAATTGGCGAAGGCGGTATGGCAACAGTATATAAAGCAAAATGTAATATATTAAAAAGATATGTAGCCGTAAAAGTACTAAGAGAAGAATTTACAACAGATGAAGAATTTATAAAAAGATTTAATACAGAGGCACAAGCAGCAGCAAGCCTTACACATCCAAATATAGTATCTATATTTGATGTAGGACATGAAGATAATATATATTATATAGTTATGGAGTTAATACAAGGAAAAACTTTAAAAGAAATTATAAATGAAGATGGAGTATTACCATGGAAATGGTCAGTTAATATAGCTATTCAAGTAGCTTCTGCTCTAGAAATGGCACATAAAAATAATATAGTACATAGAGATATTAAGCCACATAACATTATAATAACAGAAGATGGAATCGCTAAAGTAACAGACTTTGGAATAGCAAAAGCTGTATCAAATTCAACAATTACAGCATTTGGAACAACTATTGGTTCAGTACACTATTTTTCACCAGAACATGCAAGAGGTGGATACACAGATGCAAAATCAGATATATACTCATTAGGTGTAGTAATGTATGAAATGCTAACTGGTAGAGTACCTTTTGATGCAGATACACCAGTATCTATTGCATTAAAACATATGCAAGAAAAACCAATAGAACCAATAAAACTAAATCCTTCAATTCCTTTAGCAGTAAACAAAATTATAATGAAAGCTATGGAAAAGGAACCTAGCCTAAGATATCAAAATGCTACCGAAATGTTAAAGGACCTTAGTATGGCATTAAAAGATCCAGAAGGTGAATTCGTAAAAAGCAATGCAGAAAAATTGCAATATACACAAAGAGTTCCAGTTTTAGGAGAGGAGCCAAAAGTGGAAACAAAAAAAGAAGTAAAAAAAGGAAAATTAGCTAAATATTTTGATGAAAACCCAACAGCTAAAAAAGTATGGCTAACAATAATAGTAATATTGTTAGTGATACTAATTCCATTAGCAGGATTTTTTGGAGTTCAAGCACTATTAAAAGCAGGTTTACCAAAAGATGTAAAATTGCCTAATTTTGTAGGTCAAACATTAGAAGAGGCAAAAACTACTTTAGGAAAAGAAAAGTTAACACTAGAAACGGAAGAAATATTTAATGATGAAGTTGAAGCAGGAAAGATTATATCACAAGAACCACCATACTCAGAGGAAGCAACAGTAAAAGAAAACTCTACTGTTAAAGTAAAAATAAGCAAAGGTTCAGAAACAACTAAAATGATTAAAGTAGTAGGTATGACATATGAAGAAGCAGAGAGACAACTAAAAGATGAAATGCACCTAAATGTAGAAAGAAAAGAAGAAACAAGTAAAACGGTAGAAAAAGATGTAGTTATAAAACAAGATGTAGAAGAAGGAAAAGAAATAAAAGTAGGAGAAACTGTAACACTAACTGTAAGTATAGGAACAGGACTAAAAGAAGTTGCTATGCCATATGTAATAGGTGACACAGAAGAAGAAGCTAAAAAGAAACTAACTGACCTAACAGTAATAGTTGCCTATGAAGAAGATATGACAAAAACAAATGGAAAAGTATTAAAACAAAGCATTGAAGCAGGAACTACTGTTGAAGAAAAAACAAAAGTTACAATTACAGTAAATAAAATAGAAGAAATTAAAACAGGAATTATTAAATTAAATCTAAAATCTTTACTTGGTGGGGAGTCAGAAATTAAAGTAGACGAAACAGGAAAAGAAATAAACCCAACAGTAAATGTAAAAATTACTGTAAATGACGAGGTTGTATATAGTGATGTCAACAGAAGAGACGAAACAGGCATTGTTGCTGAAGTTTCTGGTAAAGGTACTGTTACAATTAAAATTTGGGTAAATGATATAAAGAAAACAACAAAGCAATTTGACTTATCAGTAGATAGCCCAGTACTTTCAATAGACTAAGGAGAGCAAATGCAAAAAGGAATAATTATTTGTACTAGTTCAAACATATACCAAGTATTACAAAACGACCAAATATATAAATGCTTAGCAAGAGGAAAATTCAAAAAAGAAAAAATTAGTCCGCTAGTTGGAGATGAGGTAGAGTTTGATATTACTAACTTAGAAAAACAAGAAGGAGTAATAGAGCAAATTCTTCCTCGTAAAAACGAGCTAAAAAGACCCAAAATGGCTAATTTAACTCAACTTATTTTAGTAGTATCAATGAAAATGCCAAACCCAGACTTATTATTATTAGATAAACAACTAGTATTTGCAGAATTTATGGGGTTAAAAGCAACTATTGTTTTAAACAAGGTAGACTTAGAGCAAAAGGACGAGATAGAAAGAATTGCCAAATTATATGAGAATATAGGTTATAAGGTAATACAAACAAATGCAAAGCAAGGAGTAAAAATAGAAGAAATAAAAGCTTTACTTGAAGGTGAAATTACTGCTTTTGCAGGAAATTCTGGTGTGGGAAAATCTACTTTGATAAATTCAATATTTGACCAAGTACTGACACAAGAAGGGGACATTAGTGACAAAAATCAAAGAGGAAAAAACACTACAACAAGTACCACTTTATACAAATACAAAGAAAATTCATATATAGCAGATACTCCAGGTTTTTCAACATTTGAGATAAACGAAATTTCAAAAGAAGATTTGTGCCACTATTTTGTGGAGTTTGTACCTTATTTAGATAAATGTGAATTTCAAGGTTGCAGCCATATAAAAGAAGAAAACTGTGGAGTAAAAAAAGCCTTAGAATCTGGCAAAATTTCTTTACAAAGATATGAAAACTATGTGAAGATTTATAATAATTTGTGATAATGTTAAAAGTAGTATAATTGATAGCGATATAATACTTTTCTACGTTCATCCCCAACTACGCAAGAAGATGTAACAACAATTTTTTGCAAACATTAATAATGATTTGAAAAAATTTAGTAACATCTTCTAGCTTGTCGGTCCCCACAGCATTCACTACGAAAAGTATTATATTGCTATCATTAGTGTAAAACCAATAATTAGATTAGATAAGAGGAAAGAAAAATGGTAGAAGTATCAGTTTCAATATTAAATGTAAAAGATGACAAAGCAATTCAAACATTATACAACCTAGAAACATCAGGAATAAACTACTTCCATATAGATGTAATGGATGGAAAATTTGTAAAAAATGACACAATAAATAAAATGCTTGAATATTGTGAATACTTAAACCAAATTTCAAACTTACCATTAGATATACACCTAATGGTAGAAGACGTAGAAAGCTATATAAAAAGCTTTGAAATTTTTGAACCTAACATAATAACATTTCACCTAGAAGCAGCAAAAAACAAAGAAGAAATACTCAAATGGATTAAGATGTTAAATGCAAAGAACATAAGAGTGGGAATTTCAATAAAGCCAAACACAAAGATAGAAGAAATCTACGAATATCTACCATTTGTACATTTAGTACTAGTAATGACAGTAGAACCAGGAGAAGGTGGGCAAAAATTATTACCAAATACAATAGAAAAAATAAAAGAACTAAAAAAATATATTGATGAAAACAATTTAGAAGTAGACATTGAAGCAGATGGTGGAATAAATACAGAAAATGCCAACATAGTAAAAGAGGCAGGAGCCAATACATTAGTATCAGGAAGTGCAATTGTCAATGCTGAAGATTATAAAGAAGTTGTAGATAAACTAAAACAATAAAAACGAATTTCTTGAAATTCGTTTTTTCTTTTGGCATATGAATGTTGAAAAATACGTAATAATATGTTAATATAATACCATACTATCAATAGGTTGAGAGGTAAAAAAATTGAAGAAAAAAATCCTGATAATAATTTTAATAATAGCAATTGCAATAGGAATAGCAATTTGGGCAACAACTAGAAAACATGAAAAAATAGAAGATAACAATTTGAAAATAGTAACATCATTTTATCCTATTTATATTATCACAGCAAATATAACACAAAATGTATCAAATGTGGAACTTGTAAATATGACAGAAGCTAATGTAGGATGCTTACATGACTATACAATATCTACAACTGATATGAAAAAGATAGAAAAAGCTGATATATATATTCAAAATGGATTGGGCTTAGAAGGATTTATGGATAAAATAATTTCGGCATATCCAGATCTAAAAGTAATAGATAGTAGTGCTGATATATCAAATAAGATACAAGATGAAAATGAAACAAATCCTCATATTTGGACAAGCATAGAAAACTATATTAAGCAAGTTGAAACAATATGCCAAAAGTTATGTGAATATGACAATAAAAATGCTGAAGCGTATAAAGCAAATTGTGAAAGTTATTTACAAAAAATAAACCAAGAAAAACAAAAATATGAAACTGAACTTCAAAAACTAAATGGAGAAAAGGTTATTTGTTTAAATGAGGGGCTAGAATATTTATTAAAAGAACTTAAAATGCAAGTAACACAAGTAGAAACAAACCATGAAGAAAGTACAATGTCAGCAGAAACACTAAAAAATTTAATCGAAAAAATGAAAAATGAAAACATAAAAATTATTGTAGTTGATAAAGCTGATAATATAAAAAATGCTGAAACATTAGCAAACGAAACAGGAGCAAAGATATACAAACTAGATTCAGGACTAACAGGTGAAACAAATAATAACGCATATATAGATAAGTTAGAAGCAAATTTTGGAGTTTTAGAATCTATGATGTAGAACAGGAGTAGAAAATGAGTGGAAAAGGAGCATGTGGTTTACACTGTACAAAAATAAATAACATAAGTGTAAAATTTGGAAAAGAGCAAGTATTAAAAAATGTAAATATTCATGTGCATTGTGGGGAATTAACTGTAATAATAGGTAGAAACGGTGCAGGAAAATCTACTTTATTAAAAGCTATTTTAGGAGAAGTAGAGCATACAGGAAACATAAGCTTTGTAGATATGAAAGATAACATTGCAAAAAGAATAAAAATAGGGTATGTGCCACAAACTATAAATATAGAAAAACATATGCCAACAACCGTGTATGATCTATTTGCATCATGTATTTGCCATATACCAGTATTTTTGAAAAAAGATAAAAAGATATATAATGAAATAAAAGAACAGCTAAAAATATTTGGAGCAGAAAAGTTAATAGATAAAAGTATAGGAGATTTATCTGGAGGAGAATTGCAAAGAGTATTACTTGCAATAGCAACAAAACCAACACCAAATCTATTAATATTAGATGAGCCAGTATCAGGAATTGATAAAAATGGAACAAGAGATTTTTATGAATTAGTAAATGAATTAAAAACAAAATATGATATGTCAATTTTACTTGTATCACATGATTTAGATTTAGTTAAAAAATATGCAGATAGAGTAATTTTATTAGACAAACAGGTTGTAAAAGAGGGAACGCCAGAAGAAGTATTTGAAGGCTTAGAATTTAAAAGCTATTTTGGAGAAATATAAGAGGAGAATATATAATGGGAGTAATATATAGTATATTAGAAGCACTAATACCATTTGAATTTATAGATTATGCATTTATGAAAAATGCACTAATTGCAATTATTTTAGTAACACCAGTATTTGCTATTTTGGGTACTATGATAGTAAACAACAAAATGGCATTTTTCTCAGATGCTCTAGGACATTCAGCATTAACAGGAATAGCACTAGGAATGGTCTTAGGAATATCAAATATGAATATATCAATGATATTATTTGCTGTAATATTTGCATTGTTATTAAACTATGTGAAGAACAAAACAAACTATGGTGCAGATACAATAATAAGTGTATTTTCATCAATAGCAATAGCATTAGGACTTGCAATGCTAGCACAAAGTGGAAACTTTAATAAATATTCAAGTTATTTAGTTGGAGATATATTAAGCATTAGTAATACAGAAATATTATACTTATTTTTAGCATTTATTGCTGTAATTGCATTTTGGTACTTTACATTTAACAAATTAAATGTAACAAGTATAAATACAACATTAGCAAGAAGCAGGGGAGTAAATACAAAAACAATTGATAATGTATTTGCAGTGTTAATAGCTATAATTGTAATGATTTCAATTAGATTTATTGGTATTTTATTAATAAATTCACTACTCATATTACCAGCAGCATCTAGTAGAAATGTGGCAAAAAATATGAGAACATATCATTTATTTGCTGTAATATTTTCATTATTTTCAGGAATAACAGGATTAATTATTTCATATTATTGGAACATACCAACAGGTCCGATGATTGTACTAATATCAGGTTTGATATATTTCATAACATTTGGATTAAAAAAGAAAATAAAAGAATGACATACAAAATTTGGAAGAAATATTGTATATTATTGGAAATTTTGATATAATATGCACATCCTTTTCAAAGGAAATCTTTGAGAGAGGAGGTGTTGTTTAGAAATGACCAGTTTTATGCTTATATGGATTCTACTTCAGAAGATTGAAAAATTGGAAGAAGAGTTGAATACATATAAAAACAACACATATAAAAACTGATTTTCAGTTCAGAGCAGTTCATCACCTGCTCTGTTTTTTGCACAAAAAAAAAGATATGTGTCATCACTCACATATCTATGTTGCTTAGATAACCAGTTTTTATTTAAGCTATTAATAGTATACTACTTTTGTTAGTATATGTCAATAATTTTAAAGTATTCTTATTATAATTCCAAGATTTTCTTAGCTCTTGCTACATCTTCAGGAGTAGCAGGAAGCACACCGTCAAGTTCATATTTTAATCCTAGTTCTTCCCATTTGAAACGACCTAAATCATGATAAGGAAGAATTTCAACTTTTTGAACAGAACTTAAACTATGTATAAAATCTTTTAATTTAAGTAAATCTTCTTCTTTATCTGTAATTCCAGGAACTAATACTTGTCTAATCCACATTGGTTTATTTATACTGCTTAAATATTCTGCAAAAGCCAATTCTTTTTTATTAGAAACACTAGTTAGATATTTACAAATATCATCATTTATACATTTTATATCTAATAAAAATAAATCTGCTAAATCAATTATTTGTTTTATTTTATCTGTTATATCAAAGCTTCCAGCAGTATCAATAGCAGTATGAATACCATCAGCCTTTAAAGCAGTTAATAGTTCTATTAAAAAATCTTGTTGAACTAATGGTTCTCCACCACTAATTGTAACACCTCCGCCAGAAGGTACAAAATAACTTTTATATCTTTCAATTTTGGCTAATAATTCTGGAACAGTATATTCCATACCACCACAAACATCCCAAGTATCTCTGTTTTGGCAGAATTTACACTGCAAATTACATCCTTGCATGAAAATTACAAACCTTATACCAGGTCCGTCAACTGTTCCAAAAGATTCAAATGAGTGTATTCTACCTTTCATATTTCCTCCTAAAATTTATATTTAGTAGCATAAAAATATGTTTTCGCACCTGTCGCGCAGTTGAAGGAGTGAGCCAAGACCCGCGTTTAGCTCGGAGGCTTGCCCACGAACGACGACAGCAAGACAGAAGAAAACATATTTTATGCACGAGAACTAAATTTTTTCATGTATTGTTCTATGAATTACTTCTAATTGTTGTTCTCTAGTTAATTTTATAAAGTTAACAGCATATCCAGAAACACGAATTGTTAATTGTGGATATTTTTCAGGGTGATCCATTGCATCAAGTAATAAATCTCTATCAAATACGTTAACGTTTATATGATGTCCTGTTTGAATAAAGAAACCGTCTAACATACTTACTAAGTTATTTATTTTTGAATCTTCATCTTTTCCAAGAGTAGCAGGAGAGATAGAGAAGGTATATGAAATACCATCTTCAGAATATTCATAAGGAAGTTTTGCTATTGAGTTCATAACAGCTAAAGCTCCATTTACATCTCTACCATGTAGTGGGTTAGCACCAGGTCCAAATGGTTCACCATCTCTTCTTCCATCAGGAGTGTTACCAGTGTTTTTACCATATACCACATTTGAAGTAATAGTTAAAACTGACAATGTAGCTCTTGAATTTTTGTAAGTATGATGTTTTTCTAATTTTTTCATAAATGATTTTACTATATTAACTGCAATTTCATCAACTCTGTCATCATCATTTCCGTATTTAGGAAAATCACCTTCAATTTGATAATCAACTGCTAGTCCAGTTTCATCTCTGATTACTCTGACTCTGGCATATTTTATAGCAGATAAAGAATCAGCAACAACTGATAAACCAGCTATACCACAAGCCATTGTTCTTAAAATGTCTCTTTCTTTATCATGTAAAGCCATTTCTAATGCTTCATAAGAATATTTGTCATGCATATAATGAATCATGTTTAGAGCTTTAATATATGTTTTAGCTAAATATTCCATCATATTATCAAATTTTTTCATAACTTCATCATAACTTAAATATTCTGATGTGATAGGAGCAAATTCAGGAGTAACTTGTTTACCAGATTTTTCATCTCTACCACCATTTATAGCATATAGAAGTGCCTTTGCTAAGTTTGCTCTTGCACCAAAGAATTGCATTTGTTTACCTATTTTCATAGCAGATACACAGCATGCAATACCATAATCATCACCTAAAGTAACTCTCATTAAATCATCATTTTCATATTGAATAGATGAGGTTTTAATAGAAATATCAGCACAGAACTTTTTAAATCCTTCTGGTAAATTTTTAGACCACAATACAGTTAAGTTTGGTTCTGGAGCAGGTCCTAAGTTTACTAATGTGTGTAGTATTCTAAAAGAGTTTTTGGTTACTAATGTTCTTCCATCAATACCCATACCACCAATACTCTCGGTTACCCAAACAGGGTCACCTGTAAATAAAGAGTTGTATTCAGGAGTTCTTAAGAAACGAACTAGTCTTAATTTTATAACAAATTGATCAATTAATTCTTGAGCTTGCTCTTCTGTTAAAGTACCATTTTTCATATCTCTTTCAATATATATATCTAAGAATGTAGATGTTCTACCTAAACTCATAGCAGCACCATTTTGATCTTTAACAGCAGCTAGATATCCAAAGTATAGCCATTGAATTGCTTCTTTTGCAGTTGTTGCAGGTTCAGAAATATCATATCCATAACTTGTAGCCATTGCTTTTAATTCATTTAATGCAGCAATTTGGTCGTGCATTTCTTCTCTTTGACGAATTAACTCATCTGTCATTTCATCAGAATCTAATAAAGAAAATTCTTCTTGTTTTTCTTTAATTAAAACATCAACACCATATAAAGCAACTCTTCTGTAATCACCAATAATTCTTCCACGACCATATCCATCAGGAAGACCTGTAATTAAGTGTGAGCTTCTAGCAGCTCTTATTTCTGGTGTATATACAGCAAAAACACCGTCATTGTGAGTTCTTCTTAAATTATGATAAATATATTCAATGTTTTCATCAACTTTATAACCATAACTTTCGCAAGATTTTTCCACTATTCTAATACCACCATTTGGCATAATAGCTCTTTTTAATGGGGCATCTGTTTGAAGACCAACAATTTCTTCTAGTTCTTTATTTATATAGCCAGGAGCATAAGCATTTATTCCAGATGGAGTTTTAACATCAACATCTAAAACATCTCCATTTTCTCTTTCTTTTTTATATAAATCTGTAACATTATCCCATAGCTTTTGAGTTTTTTCTGTTGCACCAACTAAGAAACTATCATCACCATCATAAGGGGTGTAATTTGCTTGAATAAAACTTCTAACATCTATTTCCTTAGTCCATTCACCTTGTTTATTAAATCCTTCCCATTGTTTAAATTCCATAAAAATACCTCCTTGTAAAATAATTTTGCACATTATATTATAATATAACAAAATATCTTTATCAACATTTTTTTACATAAAATTTAATCAAAACAAAATACAATTATTTATATACGTAAAAAGCAAGAGGACAAAACCTCTTGCTTGTATTATGAATCAAATATATAAAAATTATTCTTCTTCACTTATTACTTTAGCTATTTTATATATTAATTTTTGTTTTTCACTAGATACTGAATTTAAAATTTCATTAAACTCAGAAGATAAATAATTATTAGCATTACTAGAAACACCGTTTAATATAAATCCTTCAGAAACTCCTAAAATTTCACAAATTTGAGTTAACCTTTTTAAGTTAATATGAGAGCTACCTCTTTCAATTCTACTTAAAAATGCAATTGACACATCTAATTGTTCAGCTAACTTTTCCTGAGTCATATTTTTTTCGACTCTTGCTTTTTTTAATCTTTCACCAATAATATTATAATCAAGTGCCATTATAAATCTCCTCCATATCTGTATTCATAAGTAATATATAGCATTTAATTTAACAACTTAACAGATACCTAAAAGTAAATATTAACATATAATAAGGCTATGACATTAAGTACTAAATAAAAACATTGACTTTTAAGTAAAATATTAAACAAAGTTTTAATTTTACAAAATTATCACTATTATTATTAGAAAAAAATAAAAAAATATTCAAAAATTTTTATGCAAGATGTTAAAGAAGGCTCAATAAAAATTACTTATATAAACAAAAAAATGTTGACAAATAAATAAAATATATGGTATACTAAGTAATGTAATTAAAGAAGCAATCCATGCTCACCTTAAGCAAATGGCAAAAAGGTAAATATTTTACTTAATTTATTAAGTATTTTTGTGTGTGGATTGATTTTGAAATCAATCTTTTTTTTGATTTAATTTTATGGAGGTGTTTTACTATAAAACAAGATTTACCAATCAATGAACAAATTAGAGCAAGTAAAGTACAACTTATTGATGAAAATGGAGAAAAGAGAGGGCTAATAAGTCTTAGTGAAGCTTTAGATATAGCAGCAGAAAAAAAACTAGACTTAGTTATGGTTTCGCCAAACCCAGAAATGCCAGTTTGTAAAATTATGAATTATGGCAAATACAAATTTGAACAATCTAAAAGAGAAAAAGAAGCTCGTAAAAAACAAAAAAGTTTTGAAGTAAAAGAAATTCGTATCACACCAAACATTGATACACATGATTTTGAATTCAAAGCTAAAAATGCAAGAAAATTCTTGGAAGATGGCAACAAAGTAAAAATCACATTAAAATTTAGAGGAAGAGAAATGAATTATATTAAATTAGGAGAAGAAGTTCTTCAAAAATTTATAGATGACTTATCAGACATTTCTATTCCAGAGAAAAAGCCACTTTTAGAAGGTAAAAACATGTTTATTATATTGGCTAAAAAAGCTGATAAGTAATATATACAAAAAGCATTAAATTTAAAGGAGGAATAAATTATGCCAAAACTAAAAACAAACAAAGCAGCTAAAAAGAGATATTCTTACACAGCTACTGGAAAAGTTAAAAGAACAAAGGCTAATAAAAGACATATTTTAGCTAGAAAAACAAGCAGAGCAAAATCTAGAGGAAAAGTACAAGATGCTTATGCAGATAAAACATGTGAAGCAGGAATCAAAAAAATGCTACCATATGGAAACTAAAAATAGAAGAATAGAGGAAGGTGAATTAAAATGGCAAGAGTAAAAACAGCAATAATTACTCGTAAAAAACATAAAAAAATATTAAAAAGAGCAAAAGGATATTATGGTGCAAAGCATTATAGATTTAGAATGGCAAAACAAGCTGTTATGAAATCTGGAAAATATGCTTATGTAGGAAGAAAAGATAGAAAAAGTAATTTTAGAAAATTATGGATAGCAAGAATTAATGCAGCAGCTAGAATGAACGGAACAACATACAGCAAATTAGTTGCAGGACTAAAAAAAGCAAATGTTGTTGTTAACAGAAAAATGTTAGCTGAACTTGCAGTAACAGATCCAAAAGCATTTACTGAAATAGTAAAAGTAGCTGAAAAAGCAAGCAAATAAATAAGGAAGGTGTCCTTTTTAGGACACCACTTTTTGTATTCTAAGGAGTTAAAAAAATGAATTTTGGATTAGAAAATGAAGAAATAGAAAAATATTTACAAATCTTATCAAAGAAAATACCAACTTTTTTAATAGAATACGCTAGTGTGCCTGAAATGCAAAGATTAAAGGGAATAAGTATGGTATCAGCATGTGAACACACTAAATTGATTCCATATAAATTCTTTCATACTAGATATGAGCACAGCTTAGGAGTTGCACTAATTGTTTGGCACTTTACAAAGGATAAAAAACAAGCAATAGCAGGGCTATATCATGATATAGCAACACCATCTTTTAGCCATGCTATAGACTATTTACACGGAGATTATGAAAAACAAGAATCAACAGAAGAGCTTACAGAAACAATTATAAAAAATTCAAAAGACATAATGAAACTATTAAATAGAGATAATATAAAATTGGAAGAAGTTATAGATTATCACATATATCCAATTGCAGATAATGATAGTCCAAAATTATCTGCAGATAGATTAGAGTATACACTAAGTGATGGTCTAGTAACACAAGATGCTTTTACTTTAGAGTCTATTGATAAAATATATAACAATATAAAAATATTAAAAAATGAGCAAGGCGAAGATGAAATTGGATTTGAAAATCTAGATATAGCAGAAGAATATTTAAGAAGATCAAGTATAATGTGGCATTTGTTTTGTGGAAATAGTGAAAACAACATGATTATGCAATTCTGGACAGATATATTGAGAAAAATGGCAAAAGAAAACTATATTACAGAAGAGGATTTATACTTGTATTCTGAAAAAGAAATAGTTGATAAAATAAGAAATTGTCCTAATAAAAAAATAAGAGATGCTTTTGAAATCTTTTCAAATAGTACACACGTTGGAAGAAGCGATACAGAAGTTAAAGATAAATATTGTATATCAATAAAGGCTAAAAAAAGATATACAAATCCGCTAGTAGTATGTGCGGATGGACAAGCAAGGAGAATAAGTGATATTTCTCAAATGGGGAAAGAATTGATAAAAGACATAAAAAACTATGAAGACAGTAAATATGCATATTTAGATTTTGAATTTTAAATTGAAGTGGAGAGGATTATCCTAAATTTTTTAGATGGTTGATATAATATAAATTAAAAAATCAAGCGTTGACATTTTTTTGTCAACGCTTTGTGTGTTTATTGTTTCTTAATTTTAGGCTTAGCAATAAGTGAAGCTAAATATCCAAAGAATACTGCAGCTGCAATTCCACCAGCAGAAGCCTTAACTCCACCAGTAAAAGCACCTAACAATCCAGAACTTTGAACTTCTTGAATAGCGCCTTTAGCTAGGTTTGCACCAAATCCAGTTAATGGTACAGTTGCACCAGCACCAGCAAATTCTATTATATATTTATAAATTCCAAGTCCACCAAGTATGGCACCAGCTGTAACATATATTACTAAAATCCTAGCAGGAGTCAATTTGGTTTTATCAATTAAAAGTTGACCTATTATACAAATAATTCCACCAACAACAAAACATTTTAATAAACCCATCCAATCAATACTTTGTATAAAATCCATATAATTCACCTCCAAATCTAGTTCTCAATAGCAACAGCATGTGCAATACTAGGGATACTTTCACCTTGTTGAGAAGTAGTTGCATTAGTTAAAGCACCAGTTGCAATTAGTAAAATTCTATTTAATTTTCTGTCTTTTAATTGTTTGAAAAAATATCCTGAAAATACAGTTCCTATACAAGCACAACCGCTACCACCAGAATGAGTATCTTGAGTATTTTTATCAAACATTAAAACACCACAGTCGTTATAAATGCTCTTAATATTGTAACCTTTAGTCTCAGCAAGATCCATTAAAATATCTTTACCAATATGACCTAAGTCACCTGTAATAATTGCATCATAATAGCTAGGCTTTCTGTCTGTATCTCTTAAATGAGTAATTAAAGTATCCAAAGCAGCAGGAGCCATGGCAGCCCCCATATTGTTTGCATCTTTTATTCCCATATCAACAATTTTTCCAGGTGTAACATGTGTAATAAATGGACCTGTACCAGACTTTGATAAAACAGCAGCTCCAGAGCCAGTTACTGTCCATTGAGAAGTAGGTGGCCTTTGATTTCCTAATTCTAATGGAAAACGAAATTGTTTTTCTGCACTACAAAAATGACTAGAAGTAGCACACAAAACATTGTTGGCAGCGCCACCATCTATAAATACGCTACCCAAGCATAAGCCTTCAACAAATGTAGAACAAGCGCCAAATATTCCAAAAAACGGAATGTTTAATTCTCTAAGCCCAAAGCTAGATGAAATACATTGGTTTAATAAATCACCTGCAAAACAATAATCTATGTCACTTGCAGGAACACCAGATTTTGTAATAGCCAAATTCACAGTTTCTTTTATAATTTTACTTTCAGCCTTTTCCCAAGTTTTTTCTCCCCAGAATTCATCCTCCAAACATTGGTCAAAATATTTTGCCAATGGACCTTGTCCTTCTTTAGGACCAACAATACTAGCAACTTCAGTTATTGTTGGTGGATTATCTAATTTAATTGTTTGTTCACCTAAACGAGTCATAAAATTCTTCCTTCCTTATTTAATAAATAGAGCGGCAATTATACCAATAATTACAGATGATGAAATTCCAAAAACTAATACTGGACCTGCAACTGTAAACATTTTGCCACCAACACCCATTACATATCCTTCAGATTTATACTCAATAGCAGGAGAAACAATAGAGTTTGCAAAACCTGTAATAGGCACTAAAGAACCTGCACCTGCAAATTTTCCTATCTTATTAAATATATTTAAACCTGTTAATATTGCAGCAATGGCAATTAAGGTAATTGACACAACAGTTGAAGAAGCAACCTCATCCATACCTTTGTATTTACAAAAATCCATAATAATTTGTCCAATACTACAAATTAATCCACCTACCCAAAATGCATTAAAGCAATTTTTAAGAACAGGAGAATTAGGTGATTTTTTATCAACATAATCGCTATATTCTTGCTTTGTTTCAATTGGTTTCATTGTATGACCTCCCTTTAATCTCTATCTCTATCAATAATAAAAGATAAATCTAAATCAACAAAATATTCTACTAATTTTTTACCATCAATTCGTGCTCTTTGCTCAATAATTTTTACATTTGATAAATAATCAATAGTTTTTGAAGCTTCTGCAACTGTCTGTACAATTGCATCTTTCCAAGATACAGTAGATGTACCAGTAATTCTTAAGTGTTTTTCAACTCCCATTTTAAAACCTCCAAATATATATTTTTTGCTATTTCTATCTTTTCCCAAAAAATAAAAAATATACAAAATATAAATAATTTATTAAAATTTCAAAAACTTATTCACTTGAATTAAAAAATATGATATATTGGTTGTGAATTAATAAATTTATATTTAGGAGAAAAATATGAGCAGATTTAAAGAAACAAAATCAAAAGTAGGAATTATAATAGCAATAATTGTAGTTTTATTGGTTTTAATTGCGGGGGCAATTGGAGCACACTATGTAATAAAACATAATTATACAGTAAGGTATTTGAATCAAATTAACTTAATTATAAACAATTCAAATGTAACTGAAAGCTTAAAAAAGCATATATATAATGAAAATGGAGTAATATATATTTCAAAACCAGATATATATAACTTTTTTGATAATACAATTGTATATGATGAAAAGTATAATCAAGTAATTACTGGATCTAGCACAAAAATAGCAAGTTTACCAATAGACAGTACACAAATTCAGGTAAATAGCCAAAATAAAACAATCAAGGCAGGAGCTATAATAAAAGATGAAGTTGCATATGTTCCAATTTCTGAACTAGAAGAAGTGTATAATATAAAAGTAACAAATGTTGCCGACCAAGCAAGAGTATACATTGATTCATTAGATAGAGAACAAAAGACAGCAACCCTAAAAAAGGATTCAAAAATTAAATACAAACCAACGATTATTTCGGCAACTTTAACAAAAGCTAAACAAGGAGATACACTAACTATTGCAAATCGTAGTGACTATCCTGTGCCTAATGGTTGGACAAGAGTTAGAACTGAGGATGGAACTTTAGGATATATTCAAACAAACAAATTAAATGAAATAAAAACTATAAGAGAAAAGACAGAAGAAAAAGCTAAAATGGAAGGACCAATAAGTTTAGCATGGGACTATTACTCAGAGTATGTTTCTGCACCAACAAGAACAGGAAAAATTAAAGGTGTAAATGTAGTATCACCAAGTTTTTTCTACATGAGCAAAGAGAGCACAGATACTGTATATGAAAATATAGGAGAAAAAGGAAAAGCTTATATAAATTGGGCACATAGCAATGGATATAAAGTTTGGCCAATGCTTACAAACTCAAATATGAGTGAAACATCAAAAATGCTAAGTGATTATAAACTTAGAGAAAGTGTAATAAACCAACTTGTAAGTTATATCACACAATATAATATAGATGGAGTAAATATCGACTTTGAAGGCATGTATGAGACAGACAAAGACAATTTCTCAAGGCTTTTGATTGAACTAAGACCTAGATTAAATGAACTCGGAGCTGTGCTATCGGCAGATGTTACAGCACCAGATGGAGCATCAGAGTGGTCATTATGTTATGACAGATACACCATAGGAAAAGTTGCAGATTATGTAATGTTTATGGCATATGATCAATATGGAGTGTCAGCAACAAAAGCAGGAACAACAGCAGGCCATAATTGGGTAGAAGCCAATATTAAAAAGTTTTTGGGACAAGAAGAAGTAAAAGCAGAAAAAATAGTGCTAGGAATTCCATTTTATACAAGAATTTGGAAAGAAAGCAATGGTAATGTAACATCAGATGTTGTTAATATAGGCAATATAGAAAGAGTAATACCAAGTAATGTAAGTAAAACATGGGATGATGATCTACAACAGTATTATGTGGAATATACAAAAGGCGGAGCAACATATAAAATGTGGATTGAAGACGAGAAATCTATTGAATCTAAATTAAACTTAGTGTCTAAATATAATTTAGCAGGTGCAGCTTATTGGGAATATGATAGAGCAACAAGTTCAATTTGGAATTTAATATCAAATAAAATTAATTAAGTCATAAATATAAAATTACCTCAATATAATGTAAAACAAGCTATATATTGAGGTGATTTTTTATGTTAGCATACTTGAAATTAAAAACAAATGACGAAGAATTATATGAAACAGATTACTTAAAAGAATTGCAACAAAAGCAAACTAAATTTTCAAAGTTACAGTATTATATATGCAAATATTATTTTAATTTTGTGGCAAAATTAAAATATTATATGAATATAATAACTGTAAAACAAATATACAACGCATATTTATTTATACTTCCTTTTGAGGAAATAAACAATAAACAAAAATTTAAAAAATGTATAAATACAGTAAAAAAATTGATGAATAGATATAACATCAATGCATTAGTGGCTGATGAAAAAATAAAAAAAGATCAGAATTTTGGTAAGATAATAGAACCTGAACTTAAAAAAGTACATATATTAGATGGTAGAGGAATTATGCCATACTTAATAAAAGAAACATTGGAATATGAGTTACAAAGGAGAAACTTACAAACACAGCTGGAAGACTTATATATATGCATTAAAGAGCCTAACGAAATGTATATTGATAATATTGTATATCTGATAAAGTATTTTAGAACAGTAAATATAGTTACACCTAATATAAAAACGTTTCAAAAATTGGCAGATAAAATAGAGCAAAAAGAGAATACAATTTTAACAGTTGCAAATAATAAAAAGAAAAGTTTAAAAAAAGCTAGAATAATAATTAATTTTGACTTGCTGGAAAATGAAATAAACAAATATACTATTTATAGAGAAGCCGTAATATTAACAATATATGAAAATGGATTTTATGAAAGTGATACATTTAATGGAACTCAAATTAGAAAAATTAAAATTGACACATCAGATGATGTAAAAAAATCCTTTGAAAAATATAATTTGTTAACCAATAATGACTTAACAATATTATATGAGAGCACAATAGATAAAAGGCAAAAATTGGTACAAATAAGAAATAAAATTCAGCATGATAAAGTCAAAATAGTAAAGCTATATGGCAAAAATGGAAGTTTGTAAAAAATGTATGAATTTTCTTGACAAACAATAAAAAATTTAGTATAGTAGATGTCAAATGTCAAAGCAAATTATATATAATTTGTTACAATTAATTTGCTTATTGTATAGGCAAAGGAGGAAAGACAAATGGAAGAGAATAAAGAAGTACTACTAACTCAAGAAGGGTATGAAAAACTAGAAAAAGAGCTAGACAATTTAAAAACAGTAAAAAGAGCTGAAATAGCTGATAGAATAAAAATTGCTTTAGGTTTTGGAGATCTATCAGAAAACTCAGAATATGATGAAGCAAAAAATGCACAAGCAGAAAATGAGACTAAAATTGCAGAACTAGAAAACAAAATTAGATATGCTAAAATCATAGACGAATCAGAAATAGACACTAAAACAGTACAAGTTGGAAACACTGTTAAATTGTTAGATATAGAGTTTAATGAAGAAGTAAGTTATACCCTAGTTGGATCTACTGAAGTTGACTTAACACAAAATAAAATTTCAAATGAGTCACCAATAGGAAGTGCAATATTAGGAGCTAAGAAAAATCAAATAGTAGATGTTCAAGCACCAGCTGGAGTAGTACAATATAAAATCCTATCAATAACTAAATAAAATAATAAAATTGTCAAAAGATATTCTTTTGACAATTTTTATTGTATTTTTACTGCACTTTCTAAAGCTAATTTTATCATATTATTTAATGACTTTTCACGATCTTCAGAACTAATTTCTTGTTTTTTACATATTGAATCAACAACTGTCAATAAGCAAGAAGCTTGTTTCCCTAAGTATTTTGCTAAGTAAAATAGCGCAAAAGATTCCATTTCTGCTCCAATAATATTTAGTTCTTTTGGAAATCTATTAATCAAACTATTTACATCTTCTAAATATCCGTCAAAACAATCACTACATAAAATATTTCCTTTTACATAAGGTATATTGTTTTGTATTGAAACATTTTCTATAATTTCATTTAAAAAGCTACTAGACTTTGCTAAATGGCAATCTTTTTCATTCCATTCATATGCAAAATTTCCTTCTGTATAGCTGTTATCAACTAATATAGTATCAAAAATATTTAGATTTTCAGAGTAAGCCCCACAAGAACCAATGCGGATAATATTTTCTACATCATAAAACTTATATAATTCATAACAATAAATTCCCATACTTGCCATTCCCATACCATGAGAAAAAACAGTAATTTCTTTTCCTTTATATGTTCCTGTATATGCAAGCATATTTCTAACAGTATTTACTAATCTAGCATTTTCTAAAAAGTTCTCAGCAATATATTTTGCACGTAGTGGATCACCAGGCATAAGAACAGTTTTAGTTATATCTTCTTTTTTTGCGTTACAATGAATTGACATTAAAAAACCTCCTTAAATTTATATAACAATATTATATAAGAAAGTACATAAGAAAATCAATTAAAATTCACAAAATAACACTTGTATATTTTTTTATGTTTGGTATATAATCTATATATAAAATTTCAAAGGAGGAAAATTTATGGATAGAAAAGTAAAAGTTGTACAATTTGGTACAGGAAAAATGGCGGTTTATACTATGCGCTATGTTTATGAAAAAGGAGCAGAAATAGTTGGAGCGATTGACGTAAACCCAGCTGTTGTTGGAAAAGATATAGGTGAAATTATTGGAGGAGAAAATAAAGGTGTAACAGTAACAGCTTTAGAAAATGCAGAAGAAATGTTAAAACAAGTTCAACCAGACATTGCAATAGTTACAACAATGAGTTTAATAGCAGATGTTAGAGATGCCTTAATGCTTTGTGCTAAACTTGGAATAAATGCAATTACAACATGTGAAGAAGCATTTTACCCAGAAAACTCAAACCCAGCAATTACTAAAGAATTAGATGAAATGGCAAAACAAACAGGATGTACAATTACAGGAAGTGGATATCAAGATATTTACTGGGGACAATTAATTAGCTCAATTGCAGGTTCAACACATAAAATTACAAAAATAAAAGGTAGCTCAAGTTATAACGTAGAAGACTATGGAATAGCTTTAGCAAAAGCACATGGTTCTGGTTTAACAATGCAAGAATTTGAAGAACAAGTAGCTTCAGTAGATAAAATTAGTGATGAAGAAAGACAAAAAGTTATTGAGTCTGGAAAATATTTACCATCATATATGTGGAATGTAAATGGTTGGCTATGTTCTAAACTTGGTTTAACAGTAGAAAGACAAACACAAAAAACAGTACCACAAACATATAAAGAAGATATATATTCTTCAACATTAGGAATGACGGTAAAAGCAGGAGATGCTACAGGAATGAGTGCAGTTGTTACAACAACAACAAAAGAAGGAATTACTATTGAATCAGAATGTATTGGTAAAGTATATTCAAAAGAAGATTATGACAAAAACGAATGGACAATTTATGGAGAACCAGATACAACAATAGTTGTTGCAAGACCAGCAACAGTTGAATTAACCTGTGCATCAATTGTAAACCGTATTCCAGATGTTATAAATAGTACACCAGGTTATGTAACAACAGACAAATTTGGAGAGCTAAATTATAGAACAAAACCATTAAATGAATATGTAAAATAAAAAAATAATATAAATTAATAAAAAATAAACGGTGAAAAATTTTCATCGTTTATTTACTTATTTATGAAAATATGATAAATTATTATAGGTGATACAAATGGCAAGAAATCGTAGAAATAAACGTAGTTCTAGAAGTGTGTTAGAAGTAATGACTTCAAAAACATTTATAAATTTGACAATAGCTTTATTATTAATTATAGCAGTATGTTTTGCAACAATTACATATCGTAATAATCAAGAAAAAGAGCTATTGGCTAAGCAAAGAGAAGAACTTGAAAAAAGTATTGAAAAAATCTTTGAAGAAACAAACCAAAATATAATTAATTCAAATAATACTGCAAGAAATAGCATTATCAGAATATCAGCAGTTGGAGATATTTTATGTGAGAATAACATGCTAGAAAATGCAAAAGATGGGGATACATATAATTTTGAATCAATATTTAAAAATGTTTCTAATTTTTTTTCAAACAGTGACATAAATATAGGAACAATGGAAACAAATTTTACTAAAAATAGCTATTCTGGTTATGGACAACGTAATAGCCCAATATCTTTTGCAGAGGCTGTAAAAAACTGTGGAATAAACTTAGTAAGTATTAGCACAAACCATAGTTTAGACTACGGAATAGCTGGAATAGAAGAGACTAAAAGATCTTTAGAAGGCTTAGGGTATGATGTTGTAGGCGATAACTTGGGAGAAAATAGAGTAATAATAAAAAATGTCAAAAATAAAAAAATAGCATTTTTATCATATACATATGGTGTTGAAAACCAAAAAAATAAAACAGAAGAAGAACTAGAAAGTGCAAATGTATATAATAATGAGATGGCTAAACAAGACTTAGAATATGCAAAAGAAAATGCAGATTATAATATAATAATTATGCATTGGGGAGATGCATATGCAACAAAACCAAATAAAGAACAACAAGAAATTGCAAAATTTTTAGTGGATAATGGCGCAGATATGATTCTTGGAAACCATCCATCAGCAGTACAAAAAATGGAAATAATGAAAAACAATGAAGGGGAGAGTGTGCTTGTTGCATATTCTTTAGGAAACTTTATATCTGCTGAAACAAAAGAGGTTTCTAAAACAGAGTTGTTTTTAAATATTGAGCTAAGAGCAGATGCTGAAACTGGTAAGGTAGTATTAAGTAAAGTAGATTATACTCCAATATATGTGTTAGATAATGGGGCAAAAGCGCAAAACAGATACGAACTAATAGACATGAAAGGTACAGCAAAAGCTTATGCAGATGGAAATAAAAACATAGTAAGTAAAAAAACATATAATAAGTTAATTGATGGCTTAAAGTTATTAGACGAAATAATTAAATAATATTAAGGGAGTAAAAATGAAAGTAGGATTTATATCATTAGGATGTAACAAAAATTTAGTAGATACAGAAAAAACAATAGCGTTATTTAAAGAACATGGATATGAAATAGTAAATAATCCACAAGAAGCGGAAGCTATAATAATAAATACTTGTGGCTTTATAGAATCTGCAAAAGAAGAAGCAATAAACACAATGCTAGAAATGGCTGAGTATAAGAAACAGAATTGCAAATATCTAATAGCAATGGGGTGTTTAGTAGAAAGGTATAAGCAAGAACTTGAAAAATCTATTCCTGAGGTTGATTTATACATAAAATATAGTGAGTATAACACTTTATGGGAACAGATAGAAAAGCTATTATCTAATAAAAAAGAGAATGTGGACTTTGATAAATTTACAGATAGAGTTATTACAACAGGTAAAAACTATGCATATATTAAGATAGCTGATGGATGTAGCAACTGTTGTACTTTTTGTGCAATTCCTAAAATTCGTGGAATACAAAAAAGTAGGACGATAGAAAGTATTATTGAAGAGGCAAATAAATTAGCAGATCAGGGATATGAAGAAATAATTTTAACAGCTCAGGATACTACAAAATATGGACAAGATATATATGGCAAGCCAAAACTTGCTGAACTTTTGCAAGAAATGTGTAAAATAGACAAAATAAAATGGATAAGAATATTATACTCATATCCTGAAACTATTACAGATGAATTAATTAAAGTAATAAAAGAAAATGATAAAATATGTAATTACTTTGATATTCCTATACAACATATTTCAAATAGTGTTTTGAAAAGAATGAATAGAAAAAGCAATGGAGAGAGTATTAGAAAATTAATACAAAAATTAAGAAAAGAAATACCTGATGTTATATTAAGAACTACTGTAATGGTAGGATTTCCAGGAGAAACCAAAGAAGATTTTGAAGAATTATATAATTTTATAAAAGAAGCAAAATTTGATAAACTTGGAGCCTTTATGTATTCTAAAGAAGAAGGAACAGGAGCAGAAAAAATGCCAAATCAAATTCATCCATCTACAAAGAGAAGTAGATATAACAAAATAATGAAACTACAACAAGAAATTTCAAAACAAAATCTAGAAAAGAAAATTGGAACAATTCAACAAGTAAGAATTGATGGAATAACCAAAAATCAAAAATTTTATGTTGGAAGAAGTTATATGGATGTTCCAGAAATAGATGGCATAGTATATGTGAAAAATACAAAAAAACTAGGACTTGGAGAATGGGTAAATGTTAAAATAACAGAAGTTAAAGATTATGACCTAATAGGAGAGATAAAAGATGAAAACAAATAAAAAAATTATACTAACAGCAATATTGTTGGCAATGTTAATTACATTGTCAAGATTTTTGTCAATAAAAACACCAATCACTAAAATAAGCTTTGCTTTTGTACCAACAATGCTATGTGCAATTTGGTTAGGACCTAAATGGACTATTCTTTTGAATATATTAGGAGACATAATAGGTGCAACATTATTCCCATCAGGAGCATTTTTTATAGGATATACAATTAGCACAGCTGTATCAGCAGCTATCTATGGATTTATACTATATAAAAAAGAGCCAGATAGCTATAATGATAAACAACTAATTCTAAGACTAATAATTTCTACTGTGTTAGTAGCAATAGTAGTAAATATGGGGCTAAATACATTATGGACAAGCATAACCACAGGAAAAGCATTTTGGGCATTACTTACAACTAGAATAGTTAAACAACTTATTATGATTCCAATTCATGTTATAGTTATTTTGGCATTAGAAAAAGCATTAAGAAAACCATTTGACAAATATGTAAGGAGCTCAAATGATTAAGTTAGAAAATGTTTCGTTTAAATACAAAGATGGCAATAAAATATTAGATAATATTAGCTTAAATATACAAAATGGTGAAATTATTTCTATTGTAGGAAAAAACGGATCTGGCAAATCAACAATGGGAAAGTTAATATCAGGAATTTTAAAATTAAAAGATGGAAATATTTTTATTGATGATTTAGACATGAAAAAGCATCAAAACGAAATTAGAGAAAGGGTTGGAATAGTATTTCAAAACCCAGAAAATCAAATAATATTTAATTCAATTGATGATGAATTATCATTTGCACTAAAAAATTTATCTAAGCAAGAAAAAGAAAAAAGAATAAATCAAGCGCTGACAAAAGTGGATATGTTAGATTTTAAAAATAAAGAGCTATACAACCTATCATTAGGACAAAAACAAAGAATTATGATAGCTGAGGTGCTAGCTAAAGAACCAAAGTATATTATTTTAGATGAACCCACAACTATGATAGACAGCATTGGAAAAGAAAAAATATACCAAATAATTAAAAATTTGAAAAAACAAGGATATACAATTATTTGTATAACAAATTTAGCTGATGAGATACTATTAGCAGACAGAACTTTAATATTAGATAATGGCAAAATTATATCAGAAATAAAAAGAGAAGAATTAATTGAAAAGGCAGAAGAAATAAAAAAATATGAAATTAAACTTCCAACTATTTTAGAAATGTTAGTGGAACTGAAAAATATAGGAATACAACTAGAACCTCAAGACTACACGGTTCAAGAGTTAGCAAGATTATTATGTCGAAAATATAACGAAGTTCAAAAAGCGAGTGATATTAAATGAAAAACACATTTTTTTTTATAGCATTTATTATATATAGTACATTGATATTTTTTATGCCGAATAATATACTTTTAATTTTTTTTGCTGTTATAAATATATTTTTAATGTTAATAATAAAAGTGAAGTTGAAAAAGGCTATAATAAATTTAATTAAATATTTACCATTTATATTATTTACCTTTATATTTAATATATTATTAGATAGTTTTGAAAATGCAATGTGGATGGCTATTAAACTAATGATAGTATGTAATATAACATATATTTATTCAAGAACAACAACAATAGTACAACTTGCAGAAACCATAAAAATAATATGTAAGCCATTAGAAATTTTTAAAGTAAATACAGAAGAGATTAAACTTTTAGTTAGTATTGCACTTTCTATGATACCAACACTAAAAAAAGAATATAGAGAAATAAAAGAATCATGTAAAGCAAAAAACATAAAATTTAATTTAAAAAATATGAAAATTATTTTATCAAAAGTACTATTATCTACAATAAAAAGAGTAAACGAAATAGATGAATCATTAATAGAAAAAGGCTATGATTTTTAAATAAAAATTTTTAAATATATTGATAAAAATTAAAAAGTATATTATAGTAAATTAGAACAAAGGAGGAAAAAATGAGACAACTGAAAAATAAAGAAAAAACTTATTTTAAAATAATGAATTGTAAACAAACAGGTGGTGTTACTTTAACTGTGCTTGTAGTAACAATAGCAGTATTACTTATATTGGCAGGAATAACAATTAGTGCAACATTTGGTGATGGTGGAATAATAAATAAATCAAAAGAGGCAAAAAATAATGTGAATGACGGGCTAAATTCAAATTTAACTAAGTTAAATGAATTGTCTGATGAACTAAATGAAATGATGAACTCTAATGGTGGTTCAACAGGAGGACGGCCAGACGGGCGGACGACCAACAATAACAGACACAGCATTAAAATCAGATGATAGAACAACAGATAGTGAAACAATAAAAGCAAAAGACGAGAAAGGAAATCAAGTTGTGCTACCAGGAGGGTTTAAAATAGCAGCTGATTCTGGAAGTACAGTGCAAGAAGGCGTTGTGGTGGAAGATAAAGATGGAAACCAATTTGTATGGATACCAGTAAGTAATATAAATGCAGATGGAAGTAATAAAATAAAAAAAGATGATGGAAGTGAAGTAGAAATAACATTAGGAAGATATACGTTTGCAACGACTACTCCAGGAACACCAACATTAGTACAAAAAGGTTCAGAATATGCAGAAGTAACAGCAGTAAATGTAGCAGATGGAACGGTAAATAAAAATTATAAGATAGAAAGCTACTATTATGAATTAAGTGATAAAAACAGATTATCAAATGAAAAAACAGATGAGACAGGGACAAATACAACAGCAAAAGATTTAGAGGCATTTATAAACAAAACAAATGAAAATAAAGGTTTTTATATAGCACGCTATGAAGCAAGCTATGGAAGTGGGTATAATGCAAATGGAACAACAACAACAGCAAAGTATGAAAGTGCAATACCTTTATCAAAAGTATCAACGTCAATGAAAACAGGCAGTATGAGCTATACTTCTGGAGCTCTATGGAACTTTATAACACAACCAGCTGCAGCAATGGTAAGTAAGAATATGTATAGTGGAAATAGCTATGTAGAAAGTGACTTAGTAAATAGTTATGCATGGGATACAGCAATAGTATATATACAAGCAATGGGAAACACTAATTATGCAAATGCAAATAGAGCTACAAATGGAAATACAACATTAAAAAACACAGGAAAAACAGGAGATAAAGTATGTAATATATTTGATATGGCGGGAAATACACTAGAATGGAACACTGAGTATAACACTTATTTGAATATTGATAGGGATGCTGCTTATCCCTGTACTGGTAGAGGAGGCGGTTACTACGATTCTAAACGTTACACGAGGACTCGTGTTTGCACTGACGCAACTGGAAACAGCTATAACCGTTCCTTCAGAACTTTATTTTATGTAAAATAACAAATTAACAGTTGATTCAAAAAATATAATAAATATAGGAGGAATAAATAAAATGAAAAAAGTAAGAGGATTTGAAATAGCAAAAGGATTTGAACAAGTAGGAATAAATATGCCTGAGCGTAAAACAAAATATTCAGCAGGATATGACATAGAGGCAGCAGAAGACTGCGTAGTTCCAGCTTTTAAAGCAGGACAAGCACCAACATTAATAAAAACAGGGATAAAAGCATATATGCCAGAAGACGAATACTTAATGCTTTGTAATAGAAGCTCTAACCCAAAGAAAAAAGGATTAGTATTATCAAATGGTGTCGGAATTGTAGATGGAGACTATTATGGAAACCCAGATAATGATGGTCACATAATGTTTGCATTTTTTAATATAAAAGATGAAGACATTGAAATAAAAAAAGGTGATTGCATAGGACAAGCCATTTTTCAAAAATTTGCTGTAACAGATGATGACAAGGCAGAAGGAGAAAGAAAAGGCGGTTTTGGGTCAACTAGCAAATAAAAAAATGCATATGAAAAATAAAAAAATAAATGGTAAAAGTTTTGACTTTTGCCATTTTTTGTAGTATAATATATTTGCGGTTGAAGAAGAGCCTAAGAACCTTTCTTAACTAGAAAAAAGTAAATAGGGAGGAGATTCTACATGTTTAATGTAGGTGACAAAATTGTGTACCCAATGCATGGCGCAGGTACAATAGATTCAATAGAAGAAAAAAATATTTTGGGAGAAAGCCAATCTTATTACATTATAAGAATGCCAGGAGAAGTTAAAGTTATGGTGCCAACAAGTAAAGCAGAACAAATTGGTGTTAGAAATGTAATAAATAAAGAAGAAGCAGAAAAAGTTATTTCAATTTTAGGTGAAGATGAAACAGAAATGTCTCAAAATTGGAATAAAAGATATAGAGATAATATGGAAAAAATGAAAAGCGGAAGCATATATGAAGTAGCAGGAGTTGTAAGAAACTTAAGCTTTAAACAAAAAGAAAAAGGACTTTCAACTGGTGAGAAAAAAATGCTTTCTAATGCAAAACAAATTTTAGTTAGTGAACTTGTATTAGCAGAACATGCTACACAAGATGAAGTTGAAGAATTAATAGATAATAAAATTAATTTATCATTTAATGAATACAGAGCACCACAAGCAGAAGTTAATTTGAATGCTAGTGTTGTTAATAAATTTATTCCATTTGATGATGATACAACAAACTTATAAAAATACATAAGATATAAGGAAGGTGACTATAAACGCCTTCTTTTTTCAATATTTGTCATAAAGTATAGAAGGATTTAAACACTTTATGTCGAATAATATAAATAGTATGTAGAAAGGTAATTGAAAATTGGTAAGATATAGTGATGAACTAATTGAAGAAATAAGATCAAGCAATGATATTGTAGATGTAGTATCTAAATATGTAACTCTTAAAAGAAGTGGGAGAAACTTTTTTGGATTATGTCCATTTCATAAAGAAAAATCTCCTTCTTTTGCTGTTTCACCAGATAAGCAAATTTTTCATTGCTTTGGTTGTGGAGCAGGTGGAAATGTAATTCATTTTATATCAAAAATAGAGGGACTTGATTTTAAAGACACACTAGAATTATTAGCTAATAGAGCTAATATAGAATTACCAACTTTAGAAAATTCAGAAGATGATAGAACAGCAAGGCTAAAATCAAAAGTATATGAAATAAACAAAATTGCAGCTGAATTTTACCATGAAAATTTATATAAACCTACATCAAAAGTAGCACAAGAATATATAAAAAAAAGAAAGCTTGATAATAAAACATTAAAAGCTTTTTTAATAGGCTATGCTGGAAACTTTAATGAACTATATTTATTATTAAAACAAAAAGGCTATACTGAAGAAGAAATGCTTGCATCTAGCTTAGTAAAAAGGACTGAAAATGGTGGGTATATGGACAGCTTTAGAAAAAGGCTGATGTTCCCAATACAAGATGTTAGAGAAAGAGTTATTGCATTTGGCGGAAGAGTGCTAGATGATAGTAAGCCTAAGTATATAAATTCGCCAGAAAATATAGTGTATAGTAAGGGTAGAAACCTATTTGGCCTTAATGTTGCCAAAAAACATGATACTAAAAGAATTATTATTGTAGAAGGGTATATGGATGCCATTTCTTTGTATCAAAGAGGTATTACAAATGTTGTTGCATCACTTGGAACCGCAATGACAGAGGCACAAGGAAGGCTTCTTAGAAGACATAGTGAACAAGTAATTTTAGGGTATGATGCAGATGGTGCTGGACAAGCAGCAATACTAAGAGGAATGGAAATTTTGCAAAACCTAGGATGTGATATTAGAGTACTGCAAATAGAAGGAGCAAAAGACCCTGATGAATATGTACTAAAATATGGTCCAGAAAGATTTCAAAAATGTGTAGACAATGCCATCTCTTTGGTAGAATTTAAAGTAAAAGTTTTACTAAAAGAACTAAATATAGAAAATACTAATGATAAAATAAAATTTTTGAATGAAATTGCTAAAATTTTAGCAAAGGTTACAAATCAAATTGAAAGAGAAATATATGTTGACAAGATTTCTAGAGAATATAAAATTTCAAAAGAAGCAATTTATGCAGAAGTAAATAAACTAATTTACAAAGATAGTCAAGGAAGCAAAAAACTCGAAAAAGCTGTAATTACAATGGCTCCAAAAGAAGAAAAAGAGAGCAATGTATCTGAAGCAGTTTTAAAAAGAGAAAAACTAATTATATATTTACTTATTAATGAATATTCTAAGGCATATAATAAATTCAAGCCACTAATAACATTAGATGTTATTAATGATGATACAAATAAGCAAATTTTGAAAAAAATGTATGAAGAATTTGAAAAAGGAAATAGTAATACTAGTCAACTATTAGACTGCTTTCAAGATGAAAAAACTATAAGTAGAATCACTGAAATAATGGCAGAAGATTTTGGAATAACAGATGTTGATAAAGCAATTGAAGACATGATTGCAATTTATGAAAAGGAAAAGCTAATAAACAGAAGGAATCAAATTTTAAAACAACTAGATGACACATCAAATATAAACCAAGATGAAGTAAGAAATTTAGAAAAAGAGTTAAATGACATCATTTTGAAACTAGCCAAAATAAAATAAAAGGAGCTTAATATAATATGAAAAAAGAACAAGATGATAAAATAAAAGAACCAATAAAACAAGATGCTCAAAAAGAAGAAAAACAAAAAGTTAAAAAATTAGATGAAGTTAGTAAAGAAAAGGTAGAAAATATTTTAAAAAGAGCAAAGGAAAATGGCAAAATTACTTATGGAGATTTAGCAAATGAATTAGAAAATACTAATCCAGAGCAAATTGAAGAAGTATTTGATGCATTTGAAGGCTTAGGGGTAGAAGTTCTAAAAGATGGAGACTTAGACATTGAACCAGACATAGATGATTTAAGAGAAGTAGAAGACATAAAAATTGATGACATCAATTTAATAAATATGGATGGAATAAGCGTTGATGACCCTGTTAGAATGTATTTAAGAGAAATTGGAAAAATACCATTGCTAACATATGAACAAGAGTTAGATTTAGCACAAAGAATTTTAAAAGGAGAAGAAGGAGCAAAACAAAAGCTAACAGAATCTAATTTAAGGTTAGTAGTAAGCATAGCAAAAAAATATGTTGGTAGAGGGATGTTACTATTAGACTTAATTCAAGAAGGAAATATGGGTTTAATAAAGGCTGTTGAAAAATTTGACTACACTAAAGGATATAAGTTTAGTACTTATGCTACATGGTGGATTAGACAAGCAATTACAAGAGCTATTGCAGATCAAGCAAGAACTATTCGTATACCAGTACACATGGTAGAAACAATAAATAAACTAATCAGAACTTCAAGACACTTGCTACAACAAAATGGTAGAGAGCCAACTCCTGAGGAAATTGCAGCAGAAATGGAAATTCCAGTTGAAAAGGTAGCTGAAATTCAAAAAATAGCACAAGACCCAGTATCATTGGAAACACCAATAGGAGAAGAGGATGACAGCCATTTGGAAGATTTTATTCAAGATGAAGACACTCCAGCACCACAAGATTCAGCAGCATATACATTGCTTCGTGAGCAACTAGAAGAAGTCATGGAAACATTAACTCCAAGAGAAGCTAAAGTATTAAAACTAAGATTCGGACTAGAAGATGGAAAAGCTAGAACTCTTGAAGAAGTTGGAAAAGAATTCATGGTTACTCGTGAAAGAATTAGACAAATTGAAGCAAAAGCTTTAAGAAAACTAAGACATCCAAGCAGAAGCAAAAAATTAAGAGACTACATGAACTAAATGCTGTAATTAGAATTAAAATATATTGACACTTTTTATAAAAAAACTTGAAAAAGCCTACATTTAGGCAATACTTTATTCAAAAAGCTTGATTTTTATGGCATAATGTGGTATAATAAGTATGTATTATGAATTTTAGCCATTAAAAATGGAGGATATATATATGAGTTTAAAAGAAAAATTAAGTTATTTTTGGAATGTAACTTTAGGTGAAGATTACCCAGAAGCTGAAGATATAGAAAAAAGCAATAACCCAGAATTTGCAGAATTAAAAGAATCTTTAAATAGAGTTCAAGACATAGAAAATAAATTTTCTAATTCAACAGTTAGCAAAAAGCCTGTAAAAGAAAATAAAAATAAAATTGTAAAAACTGTTGTTATTGATCAAAAAGCAGCTGCTAAAACAGCAGAAGCCAAAAAAGAAACAAAATCTGTTGAAGAAAAAGAGATAAATGCAAGATAATTAAATATTAAAAAGTTGGGCTGCTGCTCAACTTTTTAATCAGTTTTTATTGACAAAATTAAAATCACATATTATAATATAAATCGCGTTAGCAAATAATATATGGCGAGATAGCTCAGTTGGCTAGAGCAACCGGTTCATACCCGGTAGGTCGTGAGTTCGAATCTCACCCTCGCTACCATAAAAAACACTAAGAAAAACAATTCTTAGTGTTTTTTTGTGAATGATGTTATTCGATTTTTCTTTCAGAACGAGAATTACACATTTTTTCATATTCTTTACACTTTATTTTGTACTCGATTTGTTGAGTCATATACCTGTAATACATGTATGCTTGCTCATATTGCATACATGGGTTAAACATACTTGGATCTCCGATAATAGGGTCACATCCAATATCATAATTCATATAAGGTGGAAAGTTAAAGTTAGAATCATTTTTTTCCATAGCATAAAACTCCTTTCAATATTGTTAAAATGGTAAATTTAATTGCAAAGATGGAATTATACATATTGCAATATATGTATAAAGTGCAGCAAATATACCTTGTAATAGTTTACCAATAGTATATGTTTTTATAGAAAGGCCAGCTTTACTAATAATACTGAAAACCTGCAAGAGTACAGAAAAGCCACCTAATCCCAATAAAAAACTTGCTGAAATAATATTGAATGACATTGCTTTTATATGAGTATTAGCTACCAAACTAACTCCATTGGTAAGCTCAACTATCCCAGATAAAATAGGTTTTATTAATTCAACAGGAAAACCAATGGCATACATAGCAGGAGAAAGCAATGAAGACAAGCTACTCAAGAAACCACTTTGATTTAAGATAGATATGACTACTGAGAATATTACTACAAATCCGCCTATCATTAAAATTGTGGATATTGAGCTTGTAATACTTTGACCTAATACTTCTCCAAGTGATGCAATAGAAACAGATTTGTTTGGAAAATTATAATTATAACTATTACTAGCAGAAATATTATTGCTAAAAAAACGTAAAACAATTCCAACTGTAATACAGGCAAGTATATGTGTAACAAACAAAACAATTCCAATAGTAGTACTGCCAAATAAAGTGATTCCAACAGTTCCGATAATAAACAATGGGCCAGAGTTATTAGTAAAAGCAAGAAGCCTTTCTCCTTCTTCTTTAGTAACAATATGTTGTTCTACAAAATTAGAAACAATTTTAGCACCAACAGGGTATCCACTAATAAGCCCCATTAAAAATGCAAAAGCACCTTCTCCAGGAACATTAAATAATGGTCTCATTATTGGAGTTAACCATTTACCTAAATATTTTATAACATTGGTATAACTAAGTAACTCTGTTGAAACAAAAAATGGAAACAAAGATGGAACAACGGCAGTTGCCCACAAAATCAAACCATTTTTGGCAGCTATTAAATTAGAATTAGAAAATAAAACTAAACCAATGCAAAACAAACAAAAAACAATTGACAATCCATTTTTTTTCAGTGAATATACCCATATTTTTACCTTGCTTTTTCTTTTGTTTTCAATTGGAATAGATATTGACGGCATAAACGTTTTCTCCTGAAATTTAAAATATGCAATTTATATATGTAATGTTAAAAGAAAGCGATTTTAACATTACATGTTTTTAATAATTACTTAGAATATCTCAATAATGAAAGCCAATTTAAAAATACATATTCAATCATATTAAAAGCAGTATTTCTTTCAACGGAATTTTCAGCTATAATATTCACTTTTTCAATTTCATTGCCATTTAAACTATATGTAATATTACCTAAAACCTGACCAGCAGAAACTGGAGCATTTATAGTATCTGCAAGTTGTATAGACTGAACAATATCTTTGTTTTGCCCTTTTTGTATTAAAACACCACTATCATTTTCAAGTACTGCATTAACACTATCTGCTATTCCTTTGTCGACTCTAATTTCTTTTATAGCATCATTTTTATTTGCTAATTTTTTATACTCAAAATTACTAAATCCATAATCTAATAACTTTTGAGCTTCAGCAAAACGAATAGGACCAGTAGGAGCTCTCATAATAACAGCTATTAATGACAAATCATTTCTAGTTGCACTTGCAGATAAGTTATATAAGGCAACAGATGTAGAACCAGTTTTTAAACCAGTTGCACCTTTATAATTTCTAATTAATTTATTAGTATTTACTAAAGAAGACTTGCCATCTCTTAAGCTATCCATATAAATCGTGGTATATTTTGTGATTGAAGGGTGTTTAGTTAATAGCTCTCTTGACATTAATGCAATATCATATGCAGAAGTTACATGGCCATCTTCATCAATACCATGACAATTTTTAAAGGATGTATCATTCATTTTAAGTTCTTTAGCTTTTGAATTCATTTGTTCAACAAAGGCTTCTTCAGTACCAGCTAAATATTCGGCCATTGCCACAGTACAATCATTAGCAGAAACAATACATATTGCTTTTAACATTTCATCAACTGTTAATTCTTCTCTGACGTCTAACCATATTTGAGAGCCACCCATATCAGCGGCCTTTTCACTACAAGGAATTTTATCTGTGTATGAAAGTCTGCCAGAATCTATTGCTTCCATAATAAGCAAAATTGTCATTACTTTTGTTACACTTGCAGGTCTTAACTTTTCGTGCATGTTTTGGTTGTATAAAACCTGACCAGAATTTTGCTCAATTAAAACAGCTCCTCCAGCATTTAAACTCAAATTTGTGGTGGTAACAGTAGCATTTGTAGGAATAGTCTCTTTTAAGGGTTTAGCACTGTTAGACCATGTGTATACAGTATCAACAGCTAAGCAAACAGTTGGTAAAACAACAATAACAACTAAAATAATCATACTAATTTTTATATACTTAAGCATAAATACAACCTCCATAATATTAGTTAGTAAATTGTATTTTTAAAAAGCTTAATTTATGATAAAAAATACCCTCTATTAAGAGAGTATTTAAACATTACTAATTTTTACAACTTTAACAGTTACTTTTGTTTTTGATGTTGAAGCGTAAATTTTTATATCATAATTAGTATTATTTTTAAATTTTAAATCTAAAGTATCATAAACTACTGTTGAGTCTTTACCTTTTTTTATATAACCTAATTCTACACCATGTTCATGTCTTTCTGTAATATTGATATCATCTATTTTGACAATTGCATTATATATTGTTGTACTTACTTGGCAATTGCCTCCTCCATAGCCTTTTTCTAACTTGCCATTAACAATAATACCTGCCTTTTTATATCCTCTGTCAGGTGTGGGGTTTCCAGCCACTTGGTTAAATGAAAACTCTTCTCCTTTTTTTACAATAGTACCATTTATTGCATTACAAGTAAGCTCCATATTAGTATCACGATTAGAATCTTCATCTATAATTTTTGTAGAAAAACTAGAAATTTCTTCTTCTGACACAGTAGGTTGTGCAGTTTGAGATGAATTGTCGTTTTTTAGCTCAGTGCCAAGCTTTTGTGTGTTATAATCAATCTCATCACTCAAGTTAAATTTATAAAAATAAGCTATTAATACTATAAAAGCAACAGCAATAATTATTGGTAAAATATATTTTTTCATAATAAGCTCCTAAAATAAAACTCTTATTTGTTATTGTGTCAAATATTTATAAAAATATGCAATAAAATGCGCTTTTTTATTGAGAAAAAAAACATTTTGTGATATAGTATTGAGAGAAAAAATAAAAGAGAGACTAAAATGAAAAGAGGGACTAAAATGAAAAGCAAAAGTAAATTAAAAAAATATTTGGTAATAATTGGATTGATATTAATATTTGCTGCATGTTTTATACCACCACAAAATTACAATTCAAAAAACAAACTAGATATTGTAAGCCCATATGGGGACGATGAGGCATATCATCCGAAAGTAATAAATTTTAATGAGAAATGGAATGGATACAAATATTGGATGTCATATACGCCATATCCACAAGGTGATGATGCAAAAGAAAATCCATGTATAGTAGCTAGTAATGACTTAATAACATGGGAAACACCAAAAGGACTTAAAAATCCAATAGATGTACCAGATGATACTAGACCACAAATAAGATATAACTCAGATTCACACATTTTATATAATGATGTACTAAAAAGAATGGAATGTTACTGGAGATATGTTGATGATGTGAAAGATGAGGCTGTAATATATAGAAGCTATACTGAAGACGGAATACATTGGTCTAAAAAAGAAGTGGCATTTGTAGGAAAACCAAGAAAGAAAAAAGACTATGTGAGCTTAGCAATATTATTTGAAAATAATATGTACAAGATGTGGTATGTAAACAAAGGAAACACAGTAACATATGCAGAATCTGAAGACGGAAAAAATTGGAACAATGAGAGAGCAATAAAAGTAGACTATGAAGATGGTACAAAAACATGGCATTTAGATGTAATTCATACAGAAAAAGGTTATGAAATGATAGCTGTTGCTTATAAAAATTGGAAGCTTCACAATGATATGAATTTATATTATTCTATATCAAATGATGGAATAACATGGCAAAAAGCTACAACAATTATTAAACCTACTACTAAGAGCAAAAACTGGGATAACAGAGGAATTTATAGGAGCTCTTTTATATATGAAGATGGTACATATTATGTGTTTTATAGTGGAACTAGCCAAGACTTACACCATGGAATTGGGCTTATGTATGGAAAAGATATTCACAAATTAAAGAAGAATAATATTAATTATAAAGATTCAAAAGGAATAAAAAGATTAAAACAAAATATTAAACAGGAAACTAAAATTTAACAACAGATAACTACAAAATGAAAGGAAAGCAAAATGAAAAAACTCTTTAAAAAGGCAAAAAAATTTTTAAAAAGTAAAGTTATAAGAGCAAGTGTATGCTACACAAAATACTATGAGAAAAGTAGTATTAAACAAGAAGTATTAATTCAATCTTATGATGGAAGTAGTATTTCAGGAAACCCATATTACTTGCTATTAGAAATGTGTAGTAATACTAAATATCAGCATTTTAAAAAATATGTTGTGGCAAATAATGAAAGCAATAAAATAATAAATGAAGTTATAAAAAAGCAGAATTTACAAAATGTTGAAGTAATAAAAATACATTCTAAAAAATATTGCAAAATATTGGCAGAAGCTAAATACTTAATAAATAATTCTACATTTCCAACTTACTTTATAAAAAAAGATGGACAAATTTATTTGAATACATGGCATGGAACTCCATTAAAAGCCATGGGAAGAGATATTATAGATTCACCACATGAATTAGGAAATACTCAAAGAAATTTCATGATGGCAGATTACTTACTATATCAAAATGATTTTATGTTTGAAAAAATGAGAAGTGCATATATGTTAGACAATTTATATCATGGAAAATATGTAATATCTGGATATCCAAGAAATGATACTTTTTTTAATGATAAAGATAGACAGGAAATAAGAAAAGAATTAGGAATTGAAGACAAAAAAGTTATTGTATATATGCCAACATGGAGAGGCACAGCAGCTAAGAAACAAAATAAACAACAAGAAGAAGATATTGCAAAAATGATAAGCAAACTAGAAAAAGAGCTAGATAAAAATACAATTGTATATATGAAAATACATAATTTAGCTAGTGCAACAATTGATTATGAAAAATGCAAAAAAATAAAACCATTTCCAAGCGGATATGAGACATATAGATTTTTAAATGCAGCAGATTGCTTAATAACAGATTATTCTAGTGTTATGTTTGACTTTGCAAATACTGGCAGAAAAATTATTTTATACATATATGACTTTGAAGAATACACTACAAATAGAGGATTTTATATTGATATTAAAAACATGCCTTTTACAATGGTATATAATGAAAAAGAACTATGCACTGAAATTAAAAATATAAAATCAACTAATGACTATAAAGACTTTCAAAATGAATATTGCAAATATGACTCAAAAGAAACTAGCAAAAATATTTGCAGATTGCTATTTGACAATAATTATTCAAATTTGAAAATTATTGACTCAAAAGTATATAACAATAATAAGCCAAATATTCTTTTGTTTACAGGGGCACTATTAAAAAATGGCATAACAACATCTTTAAAAGGTCTAATAAATAATGTTGACTTAACAAAGTACAACTATTATCTATGCTTTTCTAGAAATGCAGTTAGAAGAAATTGCCAAACAATTAGTAGCTTTCCAAAAGAATGCAATTATATACCTATTCAAGGTAGTAAAGATTATAGATTTACAGAAATAATAGCAAATTTACTATACTTTGAATTAAACATAGAAACAAAGTGGATTAGAAACAAAATAGAATCGATTTATAAAAGAGAAATAAAAAGAGATTTTCCTAATATTAAATTTGAGTATGGAATAGATTTTTGCGGGTATGATAGAATTGCAATCAACTTAATCAGTTATATGGACACAACAAAAATTAGGTATACACATAGTGATATGGCTAAAGAACAAAAAACAAGAAAGAACTTTCATGTACTATCTTTAAAATATGCATATAAAACGTATGATGAAATTGCAGTGGTTAGAGAAGGAATGGAAAAAGAGGTAAACACACATTTTAAAGATGTACAACCAAAGTGCATAAAAATAGTACATAATATTAATGATGCAGAAAATATAATTAAAGGTTCAAAAGAAAAAATAAAATTTTCAGAAAATACATATACAAATTATTCAAAAGAACATATAGAAAAGATTTTAAATGATGATAATGCAATTAAATTTATAAATATAGGTAGATTTTCAAAAGAAAAGGGACAAGTTAGACTTATTCAAGCTTTTGACAGAATACAAAAAGAACAAAAAAATTGCTATTTAATTTTAATAGGAGGACATGGAAATCAATTTCATAACATTATGAACATAATTGAAAGCAAAGAAATGAAAAATGTAATAGTTATAAAGAACTTAGACAATCCATACCCAATATTAAAAAAGTGTAATTTGTTTATATTGTCATCTTTATATGAAGGGCTACCAATGACGATAATGGAATCACTTATATTAAAGGTACCAGTATTGTCTGTTGATATAGAAGGACCTAGACCTTTTTTACAACAAGGATATGCTAACATAGTTGAAAACTCAGAAGAAGGTTTATATGATGGAATGAGTAAATTTATAAATAAACAATTGCCATTAACAAAGGAATTTGACTATAATGAATTTAACCAAAAGGCCATAAATGAATTTTATGAATTATTAAAAAAATAAAAAAAGGAAGTAGAAAATGAGTACCTTAACACAAATAATAAAAGAACATATTAGTTACAAAAATCAGATTTTTAAATTAGCAAAAGCGGATTTAGTAAAAACATATAGAGGCGCTGCACTTGGCTGGATGTGGGCAGTTATCAAACCAGCAGTTACCATTTTTGTTTATTGGTTTGCCTTTTCAGTAGGATTAAGAGCAGGCAAAGACGTAAATGGATTTCCATATTTTTTATGGATAGTAGCTGGTGTAGTACCATGGTTTTACATTAGTGAAATGATTACAGGAGGAACAGAATGTATAAGGAGATATAGTTATTTGGTTACTAAAATGAAGTTCCCGGTAGCAACTATACCAACATTCATTAATCTTTCTAAATTTTCTATTCATGCAATGTTAATTTTTATTACTATTGTTATATTTAGAATATTTGGATATACCCCTGATATTTACTTACTTCAATTACCATTTTATATGTTGTTAACATTTGTATTTTTAAACTTTTGGGGACTGTTTTCATCATTATTAGGTGTAATTAGTAAAGACTATGCCAATTTAGTAAGATCTTTTATGACAGCTCTTTTTTGGCTATCAGGAATAATGTGGAACCCAAGTAATGTAAAAAATGCTGTTGTTAAAAAGATTTTAAATTTAAACCCAGTTACTTTTTTAGTAAATGGATATAGAAATTGTTTTATAAATAAAGTATGGTTTTGGGAACAACCTAAAAGACTTATTTATTTTGGAATAATTGTACTTATATTGCTAGTTTTAGCAATTGCAATATATAAAAAGCTAAGAAAAGACATACCAGATGTTCTATAATTAGGAGGAAATAATGAGTGACACAGTAATTGAATTCAAAAACGTTACTAAAATATATAAATTATATAAGAATGATAAACAAAGACTTAAAGCCATAATATGGAAAAAAACTCCATACAAAGAAAAAAAGGCAGTTAATAATGTATCTTTTAAAATACAAAGAGGAGATTCAGTTGCACTTTTTGGAAGAAATGGAGCTGGAAAATCAACCATATTAAAAATGATTACAGAAGTAGCATTTCCAACAACAGGTGAAATAATTGTAAATGGAAGAGTAAGTGCTTTACTAGAATTGACATCAGGCTTTGACCCTGAATTTACAGGAAGAGAAAATATTTATTTAAAAGGACAACTTTTAGGACTAGACACAGAAGAAATAAAAGAGTTAGAACCTACTATTATTGAATTTGCACAATTAGATGATTATATAGACCAACCAGTAAGAACTTATTCAAGCGGTATGAAAGCAAGATTAGGATTTTCAATAAATGTTAATATAAAACCTGAGATATTAATAGTAGACGAGGCCTTAAGTGTTGGAGATGAATCTTTTAAGAATAAATGTATAAAAAAAGTAAATGAAATTATAAACAACGAAAATGTTACATTACTATTTGTAACACATTCAACCAATGTTGCAAAAGAATTTTGCAAAAGAGGTATGGTTATGGAAAACGGAGTTATTAAATTTGATGGAGATATAACAGAGGCAATAGATAGATATAATAACTCTATAAAATAGAGGAATTTTGAATGAAAAAAATTATTTTAAAATGTGGTTTATATGTGCTGAGAGCCATAATGAGCTTTATATATTTTTTTATAAAGATGTTTCCAGTCAAAAAAAACAAAGTCCTTATGCTGAGCAGACAATCAAATGAACCAAATATTGATTTTAAAATGTTAAAATTAGAAATATTAAAATATGAACCAAATACAGAAATTATAATTTTATGTAAAAAAATACCTAAAAAATTTATAAAAAAAATATCATATTGTTTTTATATAATAAAATGCATGTATCATATTGCAACATCTAGTGTATGCATAGTGGATGGCTATGAGATTCCTGTTAGTGTATTAAAACACAAAAAAGGGCTAGTAATTGTACAAATATGGCATGCTTTAGGAGCTATAAAGAAATTTGGAAGACAGGTAATAGATAAAAAAGAAGGAAGTAATTCTACAATTGCAGAAATAATGAGAATGCATAAAAATTATACTTTTGTCACATGTGCAAGTGAAGCAACCAAGAACATTTATGCTAAAGCTTTTGGAATAGAAAAAGACAAGATATTAGTACTAGGAATGCCAAGAATTGATTACTTACTAGGAAAAGATGATAAAATAAATAATAAAGTTCAAGAACTAATACAAGAATATCCAAATTTAAAGGAAAAAGAAAATATATTATATGTACCAACCTTTAGAAAAGGAACAAATACTCCAATAGAAGAGATTATTAATTGCATAGATGAACAAAAATATAATTTAATAATAAGGCTACATCCTTTGGAAAAAACAGTTGTAGATAATAAATATGTTATAAATTCAAAATATAGTACTTTTGAACTACTAAAGGTGGCAGATTATGTTATAACTGATTATTCAGCAATTGCGTTTGAAGCAGCTACAATAAATAAACCTATATTTTTCTATATATATGATGTGGAAGAGTATCAAAATAATAGAGGACTAAATATAGATTTAGCAAAAGAAATGAGTTTAGTAACATGTAATAATATTATTGACATAATGAACATAATTGAACAAGAAAAATATCCATATGAAGAATATGAAAAGTTCAAGAATAAATATATAGAAACTTTAGACACAAATAACACTGAAAGAATTATAAAAGAAATAAAAAATAGATTAAAATAACAAAGCTACTATGGAGGAATGATATGAAAAAAATAAAAACTATCTTAATAAACATAGCAAAGAAAAATTGGTTATTTAGAAAGATGTCTAGAGCATTTTTATATACATACAGATTTATAAGATATCAAATTAGAGGGCTTGGCAGAAAAATTGATGACAAAATGGTCTTTTTTAGTAGCTTTAATGGAAAGTACTACACAGATAGTCCAAAAGCAATATATTTATATATGAAAAACAATCCCGAATTCAAAGATTACAAATTTGTGTGGGTATTTTGTGAACCAGATAAATATAAAGAACTACAAAAAGATAAAAATACAATAGTTGTAAAACGAAACACAAGAGAATATGAAAAATACTTAGCAACAGCTAAATACTGGGTTACAAATCATAGAGCATATGATTATTTATACCCTAAAAAAAATCAAATATATGTGCAATGTTGGCATGGAACACCACTTAAAAGAATTGGATGTGATATAAAGAAAACTGAAAATGCACTAAATACTCCAAAAGAAATTACAAAAAAATGGGAGATGGAAGCTAAAAAAGTAAATTTTGTAATATCACCATCTAAATTTACAACAGAAAAGTTAATATCAGCGCTTAACTTAAAAAAGGTAAACAAAGAAAATTGTATAATTGAACAAGGTTATCCAAGAAACGATTTTTTATATAACTATACACAAAAAGATGTTGAGAATATAAAAAGAAAGTTGGGGATAGAAAAAACAAACAAAAAAATTATATTGTATGCTCCAACATATAGAGACAACCAACATCAATCTGGAGTTGGCTATACATATAAAACAGAGGTAGACTTTGACAAACTTCAAAAAGAGCTTAAAGATGAATATATAATATTGTTTAGAGCACATTATTTTGTATCAAATGCTTTTGACTTTGAAAAGTATAAAGGTTTTATATATAATGTATCAGATATAGATGATATAAATGAAGTATATATAATAAGCGATATATTAATAACAGATTATTCAAGTGTATTTTTTGATTATGCAAATTTAAAAAGACCAATTATATTTTATATGTATGACTTTGAGGAATATAAAAATGAAATGAGAGGATTTTATATTGGCTTAGAAGAACTACCAGGAGAAATTACTAAAACTGAAAATGAATTAATAAAAGCAATAGAAAACACTAAAAACTTCAAGTATAATGATGAGTATAAAAAGTTTAATGCAAAATTCAATTATTTAGATGATGGACAAGCTACCAAGAGAACAGTAGACAAGTTTATAAATAATTGATAGAGAGGAGGATATGTGAATATAGAATATAATTTGACAGCATATAAAAGTGCAGTTCAAGAAAAAAAAGAGAAAAAAGCAATATTGTTCATGGGGTTTGATTACAGGTATACAGGAAATTCTAGGTATTTGTTCGAAGAAATGTTACAAAAGGATGTAGACAATTTGTATTTTGTTACAGAAGATGAAAGAGTGGATGAAAAATATAGAATAGAACCAGAATCTAAAAAAATGTATGAAATATTTTATCAAGCTAAAATAATAATATTTGAAACATGGACAGAAAAAACATGGATAAAAACAGAAGATACAATTTGGATTCAACTATGGCATGGAACACCACTTAAAAAAATGCTTTTAGACTCTGAAGAAGCTGAAATTGCAAAAGTAAACCCATATCATCAAATAGAAAAACTTATTGAAATAAATAAATGGAACTACCTTCTTATTGATAACCCGAATGTATATCCATATTTTAAATCATCTTGCCTAATTGATAAAAGTAAGATACTAGAATGTGGATACCCTAGAGTAAAATATTTAATAGATAATAAAGAAAATAGTGAATTAAAGAAGAGTATAAAGAAAAAAGCAGGAATTCCAGAAGACAAAAAAGTAGTTTTATATCTTCCAACATGGAGAGACTATAATTATGGAGTAGAAGAAGAGAAAATAGATTATAGTTATTTTCCTGACATGAACAAACTAAAAAATGTTTTAGGAGACGACTATGTAATAGTTTCAAAAAATCATGTGTTTTTAAACAACAAAGATAAAGACTCAATAACTAATGTAAGTACAGAAACTCAAGAACTACTGCTAATTGGAGACTATTTAATTAGTGATTACTCTTCAGTTATATTTGATGCATTTGCAATAGACTTACCTGTGGCATTATTAGCAAATGATTTTGAGAAATATCAACAATCAAGAGGAGTATATGAGAGCATATGGAATGATCTATTACCATTTGTTGGCTATAATGAAGAAGAGGTTGCAAACATAATACAAAATTATAATGTAAATACTGAAGAATATAAAAATGTAAAAACAAAATTTAGCTATTCAAATAATGAACAAAGTTTAGCTGATTTTATATTAAATATAAGAAAATAATATGGGAGGAAAAAATATGAAAAGAATTTTAACTTATGGTACATTTGATTTATTACATTATGGACATATTAGACTATTACAAAGGGCAAAGGCTTTAGGAGACTATTTAATAGTAGCTGTTTCAACAGATGAATTTAATGCAACTAAAGGAAAAAAAGCATATCATAATTATGAGACAAGAAAAAAGATGTTAGAGGCAATTAGATATGTTGATTTAGTTATACCAGAAGATAACTGGGAACAAAAAATATCAGATGTTCAAAGATATGATGTAGACATAGTTGTTATGGGAAGTGACTGGGCAGGAAGCGACAAATTTGACTATCTAAAAGATTATTGTGAGGTAGTTTATCTACCAAGAACAGAGGGAGTTTCTACTAGTCAAATTAAACATGACTTAGGATTACAAGAAGCAGTAAATGGAGTTGACCAAATACCAGAAACAGAAAGCAAATAATTATATATAGCAAAATAGGAGGAAAGATTTTAATGACAGTTTTTGAGGATTTAAAATGGAGAGGACTTATTAAAGACATTTCAAGTCCAGAATTAGAAGAAAAATTAAATAATGGAGGAATGTCTTTTTATATAGGAACAGATCCGACAGCAGATAGTTTGCATGTTGGTCACTTATCAAGTTTTTTAATTTCAAAAAGACTAAAGGATGCAGGGCATCATCCATATTTATTAGTAGGTGGTGGAACAGGGCTAATTGGAGATCCAAGACCTACAAAAGAAAGAGCAATGATTTCAAAAGAACAAGTAAACAAAAATTTTGAAGGAATAAAAAAACAAGTAGAAGAATTATTTGGGTTTGATGTTGTTAATAACTATGATTGGATAAAAGACATAAATACATTAGACTTTTTAAGAGATTATGGAAAATACTTTAATGTAAATTATATGCTAGATAAAGACATTATAAGAAGAAGACTAGATGCAGGAATTACATATACAGAATTTTCATATATGATATTACAAGCTTTAGATTTTAAACATTTGCATGAATATAACAATGTAGACCTACAATGTGCAGGCTCAGACCAATGGGGCAACATAACAGCGGGAATAGATTTAATAAGAAGATCTACTGGTGATGAAGTATATGGATTTACAATGCCACTTGTAACAGATTCACAAGGAAAGAAATTTGGAAAAAGTGAAGGAAATGCTTTATGGCTAGATAAAGAAAAAACTTCAAGTTACGAATTATATCAATTTTTTGTAAATGTTGAAGATGTAATGGTTATAGATTACTTAAAAATTTATACTTTCTTGTCAAAAGAAGAAATTGAAGAATTAGACAGAAAAAATAAAGAACACCCAGAACTAAGAGAAGCACATAAAGCATTGGCAAGAGAGATAATTACATTTTTACATGGAAAAGAAGAATATGATAGAGCAGTAAATTTAGCAGATCATTTATTTAATAATAAATTTAATGATTTATCTAAAAAAGATATTGAAGACTTGTTTAAAGAACAAGAAATTAAAGAAGTTGATTTGAATACTAATATAGTAGACTTTGTTATAAATATGGGAATAGCATCAAGCAAAAGAGAAGCAAGAGAATTTATTTCATCAGGTGCAATTTCTATAAATGGAGAAAAAGTAACAGACTTAGAAAAAACAATTGATGAAAGTATGTTTATAGAAAATACATATATTATAGCTAGAAGAGGAAAGAAAAATTACTACATTGGAAAAATAAAATAATTTAAAGGAGAAAAATTATGGAGTGGATGAATAGTAATTTAAAAGAAATTGAACCAACAAATATATCAAACCAAGAACAAAAAGAAAAAATAGCAAAAGAAATAGCTCAAAAAGTTAAAGATGGAGATGTAATAGGGTTTGGCTCAGGTTCAACATCATATTTAGCTATAAAAGAAATAGCAAAAAGAATTGAAGAAGAAGAATTGCATATTACTGCAATTCCTACTTCTTATGAAATAAAGGCATTATGCCATAGTTTAAATATCCCAACTGTTAGCATATTAGAAAAAAAGCCAGATTGGGGATTTGACGGAGCAGATGAAGTTGATAAGAATAACAATTGGATTATAAAAGGAAGAGGAGCAGCTTTATTTAAAGAAAAACTAAATATGGTAAACGCAGGAATTACATATATTCTAGTTGACGATTCAAAACTAGTTGATGAGTTGAATAAAGTAATGCCAGTTCCAATTGAGGTTTATCCAGAAGCGGTTAGTAGTGTAAGAGAGGCATTACTAGACTTAGGAGCAACAGAAGCAATATTAAGAAAGGCAGAAAAAAAGGACGGTCCAGTATTTACAGAAAATAATAATGTTATATTAGATACAAAATTTACTGAAATATATGAAACGCTAGAAGAAGACATAAAATCAATTACAGGAGTTATAGAAAGTGGATTATTTATGGAATATCCAATAGAAGTAATACACTAAGCAAAAGGGAGGACAAGCTATGTGGGGAGATATAGCAATTGCATTTTTGCTAGCGTTCATTACTGCATTTGTGTTAACACCATACACAATGAGACTAGCAAAAAAAGTTGGGGCAATAGACATACCAAATGATAGAAGAGTAAATAAAAAGCCAATGCCAAGGCTTCGGAGGGTTAGCAGTTATTTGTGGATTTATAGTATCTACAATATATTTGCTGATTGTAATGAGTTTAGAAGGTTCAATAAACATATTTGATGCAGATAATAATTATTGGCTAAAACTAATAGGTTTTTTTATAGGAATTATAGTTTTAGGAATAACCTGCTTTATAGATGATTCAAAAGGAATACCAAGTTGGGCTAAATTAATTGCACAAGTAGTAGCAGCTATAATTGTAGCAGCTTGCGGAATAAAAATAGAAAATATTAATTTACCTTTTATAGATAATAAAATATTTTTCTATGATTGGTTTTCATATATCATTACAGTTGGTTGGATTGTAGGTATAACAAATGCTATAAACTTAATAGATGGGCTAGATGGACTATCATCAGGAATAACACTAATTTCATGTGTTTCATTACTAATAATATTTTTATTAACACCATCATCACCATTAATATCAATATTACTAATAACAGCATTAGCAGGTTCAATAGTAGGATTTTTACCATTTAACTTCAGCCCTGCTAAAACATTTATAGGAGATGTAGGCTCAAACTTTTTAGGCTTTTCACTTGCGGTAATATCAATACTAGGGGTAGCTAAAACTTATACAGCATTAGTGCTTATAGCACCAATTATAGTGTTAGGACTTCCGATATTTGATACAATTTTTGCAATAATAAGAAGAATTATAAAAGGCAAATCAATAAAAGCTGTATTCAAAGCAGATAAAGGACATTTACATCACAGACTAATGAAAAGAGGGTATACTCAAAAGCAAGCTGTTCTAATTTTATATGGACTTACAGCAACATTAGGGATGTTTGCAATCATATTATTAGAAAGTGGAATCTGGAAGGCTTTATCATTTGCACTTTTAGTAATTGCAATTATAGCAATTGGATACAAGGATATTTTTAGAGTGAAACAAGAAGAAGACAATATAGATACAGTGGATGAAAAACACATTAGGACTGATAAGTAAAGATCTAAATTTAACAATATTAAAATCGCTTGTCCTTGGTGTCGAGCTTCCTTCCCTTGGATATCACAAAAACAAATAAATTTGTTTTTGGACACTATCGGACGGAACTCTCCAAACGTTACGCTTCGCTCCACCTTACGCGGACTGGCGCTTTCTTTTAATATTGTTAAATTTAGAAAAAATAAAAAACTAAAAAGGAGAGCAAGATGGAAGATGAAAGACTAATAAGTCCGGAATTAGAAGATATACAAGAAGAAAGAGTAGAAAACTCTTTAAGACCCAAAACTTTAGACGAATATATTGGACAAGATAAAGTAAAAAACAATATGAAAATATATATAGAGGCTGCCAAAAAAAGAGGTGAGCCTCTTGATCACGTTTTACTATATGGACCTCCGGGACTAGGAAAAACTACACTTGCAAACATAATATCAAATGAAATGAACTCAAACATAAAAATAACTTCTGGGCCAGCAATAGAAAAGCCAGGAGACTTAGCAGCATTGTTAACAAACCTTTCAGAATTTGATGTTTTATTTATAGATGAAATTCATAGATTAAATAAAAGTGTAGAAGAAATATTGTATCCAGCTTTAGAAGACTATACATTAGACATTATGATAGGAAAGGGACCAAGTGCTAGGTCAATTAGACTTGACCTACCAAAATTTACATTAATAGGTGCAACAACTAGAGCAGGAGCACTAGCTACACCTCTAAGAGATAGATTTGGAATTATACATCATCTAGAATTATACGAAACTAAAGATTTAACAACAATAGTAAAAAGGTCAGCAAGTATACTAGACTTACAAATAGACGAAGAAGCAGCAATAGAAATTGCTAGACGCTCAAGAGGAACTCCAAGAATAGCAAATAGACTATTAAGAAGAGTAAGAGACTATGCAGCAGTATTGGGAGACGGAAATATAACACTAAAAATAGCAAAAACAGCATTAGGAAAATTAGAAATAGATGAAGTTGGACTAGATGATATAGACCGAAAAATATTAGAAACAATGATTATAAAATACAATGGAAGAGCAATAGGAATTGATACAATTGCAACAACAATTGGTGAAGAGCCAGAAACAGTAGAAGATGTGTATGAACCATATTTAATACAAATAGGGTTTATAGCAAGAACTGCAAGAGGCAGAATACCAATGCCTTCAGCATATAAACACATAGGAGTACCATATGAAGAAAAATAAACTCTTAATATATTTAATGCTTGCAATATCAATAACATTATGCATACCATCAGTTGTATACTTAATAAATAACAAAACTGTAAGTGATTTTAATACATATTATAGCTATACAATTCAAAAATATACAGACACAACTAATGGAGTTATTCAGGGAGCTATATTTATTGGGCTAATATTAATATTTAGTATTATATACATATTAATATTAAAAAAAGAGGAAAAACTTTTTAGTAACAAAAAACAAGTAATAATATTCATTTTTATTATATCATTACTATTTGCAATAATGCTTCCAATTTTAGGGTCTGATATTTTTTATTATATTGGAGATAGCTGGCTTAGCGCAAAATATGGAGAAAACCCATACTATACAACAGTGTATGATTTACAACAAAAAGGTATAAATGATGAAATACTACAAACAACAGGCTACTGGAAAAACACTACAAGTGTATATGGGCCAATTTGGAATATTATAGCAAAAATATTAGTAAGCTTGTCATTTGGAAATGTAACAGCGGCCTTATATATATTCAAAATAGCAAATTTAGCTGTACATATGCTAAACTGCTACATGATATACAAAATAACTCAAAAAAATAAATATGTATTAATGTATGGTTTAAATCCACTAGTTTTAAGTGAACTGCTAAGTAATGTACATAATGACATATATTTAATAGCTCTGGTATTAATTGCATTATACTTCTTAATAAAAAAGAAAAATATTTTTATTATGGCTGTATTTATGGCACTTTCAATAGCAATTAAGTATAGCACAGCACTACTAGTACCTTTTTTATTGTTATATTATTATAAAGATAAGACTATTCCTAAAAAGACACTATATTGTTTTTTAGTAGGTATATGTATAATTATACTTGTAGCAATTATGTATTTGCCATATTATAAAGATATAAGTATATATACAAATATGCTGGTACAAAATGAAAGATTTAGTCAATCTATAATGGCAATATTGCTAAAAAAAGCTGATAAACTTATATTTAACATAATAAATTCTTTGAGAGTACCTACTTTCTTAGTAGTATATATTACAAGTTTAATTACAATGTTATTTAAAAAAGAGATAAAAATTGAAGAAATATGCAACAAGTATAGTGTATTTATGCTTATATTTATATTTTTAGTAATAATAAATTTTCAAAGATGGTATTTAGTATGGCTATTTCCAACAATATTTTGGACGAATAAATATATAAAGGAATTTATAATAGCTAACAGTATTACATCAGTACTGCCATTGTTTATTTATTTTAGAATAGGAAATGATGCATTTAGATATGGAATATATAATTCAACAATAACAGTTTTTATAGCGATAATAATATGTAGTATAAGAGCCATAAAAACAAGAAGAAAGGAAGTAATATGAAACTTTTAATGCATACTTGCTGTGCACCATGCAGTGTATATTGCATAGACAGTTTAAGAGGAGAAGGGATAGAACCAACTGTATATTGGTATAACCCAAACATACACCCATATATGGAGTATAAATCAAGAAGAGACTGCTTAAAAGAATATACACAAAGTATAGGAGTACAAGCAATATTTGAAGAAGAATATGGACTAGATAAATTCTGCGAAAATGTAATAGGAAATTTAAAAACAAGATGCACAGATTATTGTTATAGAGTTAGACTAGAGCAAACAGCAAAATATGCAAAAGAGCATGGATTTGACACAATTACAACTACTTTATTTGTAAGTCCTTATCAAAAACATGAAGAATTAAAACAAATATTAGAAGAAATTGCAAAAAAATATGAATTAAATTTTCTATATAGAGATTTTAGAGTAGGGTTTAGAGAAGGACAAGCCAAAGCACGAGAACTAGGCCTATACATGCAAAAATACTGTGGGTGCATATTTTCAGAAGAGATGAGATATAATAACCACAATACTACAAAACCTAGTATTCCCAACGGTTACGAGATACCGAGAGAACCTAGAATGCAAGTTAAAAAAATAGAAAATAAAGAAGATTATATTGATTTACTTTTAGAGGCAGATCCTTCAAAAGACATGATACATAAGTATTTGAACGATTCTGATGTATATGCATTAAAAAAGGGAGATGAGCTAATTTCTATTGCAGTTATTTTGCACATTGATAGGAAAACATTAGAATTAAAAAATATAGTTACAACAGAAAAATACAGAAACAAAGGTTATGCAAAAACACTTCTAAAATCATTATGTGGTAATTATAAACAGAAATATGACAGAATGTTAGTAGGAACAACAGAGAATAACATTCCTTTCTATGTTAAGCAGGGATTTGATAAATATGAGAAAACAATTAAAAATTTCTTTATAGATAATTACAATGAAGAAATTAAAGATGGAGATTTAATTTGTACTGATTTAATATATTATTCAAAAGATTTAAAGAAAAAAGTTAAAGATAAATAGTAAGTTATCGCTTACTTTAATATGTATTTATTAGTAGTAATAGGAGAACAAAGTATATGTTACCAACAATA
>CAKOVX010000002.1 GCA_934122155.1 uncultured Clostridia bacterium | reverse complement strand
AGTTTATTTATAAATAAAGATGTAGACTTATATATAACAGGTTCAAATGCATATTTATTATCTTCAGAATTAGCAACTTTAATTACAGGAAGGTATATAGAAATAAAAATGTTACCATTATCATTTAAAGAATATTTATCAAGTTTTGAAGATAAAACAGATTTGTCAAGGAAATTTAGAGATTATTTAAGATATAGTTCATTTCCGCAAGCAATTCAATTATATAAAATAAATCCTGAAAACATAAATTTATTTTTAGATGGAATATACAACACTATTTTATTTAAAGATGTAATGCAAAGAAAAGGAATAACAGACAAAAATGTTTTAGAGAGAACTACAAAATACTTATATGACAATATAGGAAATAGAACGAGCATGAAAAGTATAAGTGATAATATAGAAGGCATAGAAAAAAATTCATCATATAATACAATTTCAAATTATGTAGAGGCATTGTTGGATAGCTATTTGATATTTAAAGCCAATAGGTATGATATAAAAGGAAAAGAATTCTTAAAAACTCAAGAAAAATATTATGCAGTAGATATAGGGTTAAGATATTATATGTTAGGGCAAAGCTCTGGTAGAGATATGGGACATATACTAGAAAATGTTGTGTATCTTGAATTGTTAAGAAGAGGATTTGAAGTATATATAGGAAAATATGACGATTTAGAGGTTGATTTCGTGGCAAAAAAACCTGAAAATACCATATATTATCAAGTAGCATTAACAACTAGAGGAGAAAGTGAAGAAAGCAATAAAATTTTAGATAGGGAGTTAACACCATTAAGAAAAATAAATGATAATTATCCTAAATATATTTTGACATTAGATGATGACTTAGATGCTGATTTTGATGGAATAAAAAAGATAAATGTATTAGATTGGTTGCTTGAAGAAAAATAATATTAAATATAAAAAACATTATTTAAAGTTTGCTAGATCGTGTATCTAGCAAGCTTATTTTTAAACTTTAACAAGAAATTTTGTGGTTTGAAAACACTTGCTAAAAATAAAAAAATATTGTATTATATAAATACATGTGTCTATAGCTCAGTTGGATAGAGCGCTCGCCTCCTAAGCGAGAGGTCGCAGGTTCAATTCCCGCTAGGCACACCATATTTTTTTAGGAGAAAGCATGTTAGAAAAAGAAAAGTTTATGAAAGAAGCTTTAAAACAGGCACAAAAAGCTTATGCAAAAGGTGAAATACCTGTTGGAGCTGTTATTGTAAAAGATAATAAAATAATAGCAAGAGCATATAATGAAAAAGAAGAAAGATTAGATACAACAAAACATGCTGAAATTTTGGCAATTCAAAAAGCTAGTAAAAAGTTAAAAGCATGGAGACTATCCGACTGTGAAATGTATGTTACATTAGAACCTTGTAGTATGTGCGCAGGAGCACTAATACAATCAAGACTAAAAAAAGTATATATTGGAACAATGGATAAAAAAACTGGAGCATGTGGTTCTATTTTAAACTTATTAGATTATGAATTTAATCATAAAGTAGAGTTTGAAACAGGAATATTGCAACAAGAATGTGAAAAAATTTTGAAAGATTTTTTTAAGGATTTAAGAAATAGCAAAAAGAAAAACTAACTATATAATTTCAAGAGGCTTAAATTTGTTAAATATATAATGGAGCAGTATCGAAGTGGTCATAACGAGGTTGATTCGAAATCAATTAGGCGTGTTAAAGCGCCACGTGGGTTCGAATCCCACCTGCTCCGCCATAACTAAAATGTGTTACTTAACTGAAAAAGGAGAGAAATATGTTTACAGAGAGTAGAAAACAAATGATAAAATTGATTATTGCAATCTCAATAATATGCTTAGTTCTTATAGTGGTAGCTATACTAATGATAAAATACGAGGTTGAAGGAGAAACAAATATGCCTTTTAAACTCTCAAAAATCATAGTAGTTGGAACAGTTGAGGGTGTAGAGAAAGACGAAAGTGATAAAAAATGGGATTTTAATATTTTTCAAAATAATGATATTCATTTTTACATTGACCAAAATGCAGAAAACTCACAGAATTTACTTATAAAATCAGTTAAAATAGACAATATAAATATAGTTGAAGAGCCTCAAAAAGGAAGTATAAAAGCATATATGCCTAATAGCGAGGCAGGTAGACTTTTTGCATATGACGATCAATTTGAGATTAAAGAAAAATTAGAATTTAGAGGTGCAAGCCAAAGTAGTTCAACTAATTTAGAAATAGGTAGCAAGGGTGGAACAGTAGTATTTCGTATAAGTAATACAGACATAGGGGAATATAGTTCTGATAAAGACCAACAAATTGAGCATAATGCTAGCTTACTAGAAAAAATTGAAACTAATTATGAACAAATAAAGTTTAAAGTTTCTTTTGATTTTACAATAGAAACAACAAAAGCTAAATATAAGTCTAATATAGAATTAAATCTTCCAACTAGTGAATTTGGAGAAGATAAAAATTGTTATTTAGAAATAAATGATACAAGTAATATAATTTTCAAAAGAGTAAAATAGTACTTGCTATTTCAACTAAAAAAGTATATAATGCAAATGATATGATTAAATTAAAGCATAGTCATTGTATGGAGAATAAACCAATAAAAGCCTATGAACCTTGTCAGATCCGGAAGGAAGCAGCAATAAGTAGATACTTTTGTGTGGAATTATTCTCCATAGAGTGACTAGTGCTCTAAATTTTCATATCATTTATTTATTAAAGAAAAGGTGATAAAAGTATGGCATATACGGCTTTGTATAGAAAATTTAGGCCACTAAAATTTTCAGATATGGTTGGTCAAGAAGCTATTACTAAGACATTAAGAAATCAAATTACGTCTGGTAGAGTTGGTCATGCATATTTATTAAATGGTACTAGAGGTACTGGAAAAACTACTACTGCTAAAATTTTAGCAAGAGCTGTAAACTGTTTAAATCCTCAAGATGGAGAGCCATGTAATGAATGTGAAATTTGCAAAGCTGCATTATCAGGTTCTTTAACAGATATTGTTGAAATGGATGCTGCTTCAAATAACAGTGTAGACGACATCAGAGCAATTCGTGATGAAGTTAATTTTTTGCCAACACTTGCAAAATATAGAGTATATATTATAGACGAGGTTCACATGCTTTCAACAGGAGCTTTTAATGCACTCTTAAAAACATTAGAAGAACCACCAGCACATGTTAAATTTATATTAGCAACAACAGAACCTCAAAAATTACCAGCAACAATACTTTCAAGATGCCAACGTTTTGATTTTAAAAAAATATCAAATGATGACATTAGCAAAAGACTTGAGTATGTATGTAAAGAAAGTAATATAGAAATTACAAAAGAAGCATTAAAAATAATATCTGTTTTAGCAGATGGCGCAATGAGAGATGCCCTAAGTATTCTTGAAAGATGCATTCAAGAGGGAAATGATAAAATTGATGAAAATTTAGTTAAAGATTTAGTTGGAATTCCAAAACTAACATTTATATCACAAATTATGAAAGCAATAGCTGAATACAAAGTAGAAGATATATTAAAAACAATTGAAGACATTACTAATCAAGGAAAAGAGCTAAATAACTTATTATGGGAAATTATTAAATATGCTAAAGATATGTTAGTATATAAAACAGGTGGAAAACTTGAAATATATAGCCAAGATGAATTAAAACAAATGGATGAAATTTCAAAGCAAATTTCAAAAGAAAGGCTATTACAAATAATATATGCTTTATCAGAACTTGAAAATAATATGAAATGGTCTTCACAAAAAACAGTATTATTTGAAGTGGAAATGATTAAACTTTGCAGTCCACAAGAAAGTGTAAATATATCAGGACTTGAAGATATAACAGCAAGATTAAATAACTTGGAAAACAAAATAAATTCAGGAAATTTTAAAGTAGAGGTTCAACAAAATACAGAATCAAAACAAGAAAAAAAATTTGACAAACCAGTAGGAAAAGTACACATTGAGCAGGTTTCAAACTTGAATATAGAAAAACTACCATTTTGGAATAAAATAATTGAACAATTAAAACAAGATAGAAAAATGCTTTTAGCAAGTAACTTAATAAATACAGTTGCAACAATGTTAAATGATATGACAGTTGGAATAGTATTTCAAAATGGTTTAACACCATTTGTAAAAAGCATTATGGAAAGACCAGAAAATATACAAGAGTTAACAAGACTTGTTTCAATTGAATGTGGCAAAGAAATGAGAATCAAATTACTAGACTGCCAAGATGCTATTTTAGCACAAAAATCTAAACAAAAAAGTTCAGAAGATACAATAAAAGAGGAATTAGATATTCCTGTAAATATTATAGAAGAATAGGAGTGTATTACAATGTCAAAAAGAGGTTTCCCAGGAGGAATGGGTGGATTTGGTGGAATGAACATCAACCAATTAATGAAAGAAGCAAAAAAAATGCAAGCAGATATGGAAAAATCACAAACAGAACTTGCAAATAAAGAATTTGATGCAAGTGTAGGCGGTGGAGCAGTATATGTAAAAGTATCTGGTAGCAAAGAAATAAAAGAAATTAAAATTCAAAAAGAAGCTGTTGACCCAGAAGATGTAGAAATGTTACAAGATTTAATATTAAGCTGTGTAAATGAAGCTCTAAGAAAAGTAGATAGCGCACAAGCACAAGAGCTTGGAAAATATAATATTCCGGGGTTAATGTAATATGTCATATTATTCACCATCAATAGAAAAATTAATTGAAGCATTTGAAAAACTACCTAGCATTGGAAATAAAACAGCAGCAAGACTTGCTTTTCATATATTAGATGCAAGTGAAGAAGAAACTAATGAATTTATAACAGCAATACAAGATGCAAAAAAGAATTTAAAATATTGTTCACAATGCTATAATATTACAGATACCGACCCTTGCCCAATATGTGGCAATCAAAATAGAGACCATTCTATTATTTGTGTTGTTGAAGATGTAAGAGATGTTGTGGCAATGGAAAGAACTCATGAGTTCAAGGGTGTTTATCATGTATTACATGGAAGCATATCTCCAATGAATGGTGTAGGGCCAGATGATATAAAATTAAAAGAATTGCTTTCACGTTTAATGGAAGGACAAGTTAAAGAAATAATTTTAGCTACAAATCCAAGAGTTGAAGGGGAAGCAACAGCAATGTATATATCAAAACTTGTAAAACCTCTTGGTATAAAAGTAACAAGAATAGCGCACGGAATTCCAGTAGGTGGAGATTTAGAATACACAGATGAAGTTACTCTAAGTAAAGCTTTAGAAGGAAGAAGAGAATTATAAAAAATTTATTGACTTTTTTCGACTTTATTGATATACATATAAATGAAAAATAGGGAAGGGAGATGAAAGTATGTCAGAAAAGGGAAAAGGAATTTTAGCTTATATATTTACATGGATTGGAGGTCTTGTTGTACTATATGGTATAAAAGACAATGAAAGAAACACAAAAATTCATGCAGCACAAGCTATTGTTATAGGTATAGGATATATGGTAATATACATGATTTATAGATTCATTCCAGTATATATTCCATTTTTCTCAACAATTGTATATGGATTATACGTAGCTCTTGTAATTATTGGAATTGTAAAAGTTAATAAGGGAGAAGATCCAGAGTTACCAATAGTTGGAAAAATTGCAATGTCTTTATTTGATAAAAAAATCAATGAGTAATTAAAAATGTTCCGTAAAAAATTACGGAACATTTTTAATTTTTATTTTAATAATATATCACAAATTTCTTTGGTAGAATTCTTTTTAGCGAGTTTAATTGCACTTTCTCTCATTTCAACAAGTTTGTTTTCATTTTCAAATACAGCACTAATAATATCATCTGGGTTGTCATCTGCCTTAATCCAAACACCAGCACCTTTTGACTCTAAAAACTCAGCATTTTCTTCCTCTTGGCCGGGTATAGGGTTTATTATAATCATAGGTAAACCTGAAGCTAAAGTTTCAGTTGTAGTAAGACCGCCAGGCTTACTTACTACTAAACAAGCTATGCTCATAATCTCTGGTACCTTATCAGTAAATCCAAGAACTTTTACTCTATCTTTAGCTTGATTATTTTGAACCAATTTTTCAAAAGCTTCTTTCATTTTTTCATTTTTACCAGCAACTGCAATAATTTGAAAATTAGTAAGTTTTTTAATAAAACACTCTAATATTTGAACAGTTCTATCTTTTCCTAGGCCAAACTCACCACCACCAAAGAATAATATTACTTTTTGATTAGGGTTTAGTTCAAACATTTCATAAATTTTTTCTTTATCAAAGTTTTCAAAAAATCTATCAGACATTGGAATTCCGGTAACATGAATTTTGTTTTCACTTATTCCAAGTTCAATCATATCTTCTTTCATATTATCATTTGAAACAAAAAAATTATTTGTATACTCACTACCTATAAGCCATTGTTTATGAATAGCAAAATCAGTTAAAATAGTAGCTATTTCACAATCAATTTTGCCTTTACCTTTTAAATAACTTACCATTTGACTGCTAAAAGGATGTGTAGAAATAATTAAATCAGGGTTGATTTCATTAATCAATTTACATAGCTTTTTTGCCATTAACTTATTACTATCTTTACTTATTTCAGAAATTAGTCCTTTTTTTTCAGAATCAAAATAAACCTTTCCCCACAACTTTGGTGCCTTTTTTGCCATTTCTCTATATGCACCAGTTGTTACTTTTTCTAAAGGTTTATTTATGCATTTCATACAATCAACCATTTCAACAGTTATATCTTTATAATTTTCGGATATATACTTTTGAACAGACTTTGCAGCTGATAAATGCCCACCACCATAAGATGCATAAAAAATTAATATATTTTTCATAAAAAATATTTTCTCCTTTTATTTATTTGCACAAATTGTATCATATATTATATAAAATTACAAAGTTTTTTTCTATATAATAAAGAATTGAATAAATTTACAAAAAAATGTGCAAAATACCAATAACAAAAAATATAGGAGTTTATTATGATAAAAAAAATAATTTTAATTTTTACTTTAGTCTTAATTTTAGTTGTACTAATTTCTTGTTTAATAAGTATATTACCTCAGGAAGAGGTACATGCAGCAAACAGTGGGAGCAGTTCAGACATACAACTTCTTGCAAGAGCAATAAATGGTGAAGCAAGAGGAGAACCCTATGAAGGGCAAGTGGCAATTGGAGCAGTTATATTAAACAGAGTAAAAGATTCAAGATTTCCAAATACAATTGCAGGGGTAATTTATCAATCTGGTGCCTTTACAGCAGTATCTGATGGACAAATAAATAAAGCAATGGAAGATGAAGCAACTGTAATGAAAGCAGCAAGAGATGCAATGAACGGCTGGGACCCAACTGATGGAGCCGTGTATTATTTTAATCCTGCTACTGCTACAAATAAGTGGATATGGTCAAGACCGCTTATAAAAACTATTGGAAAACATAGATTTTGTAAATAAGAAAGGAAAATAAAAAAATGAATAAATTAGTAGATTGGAAAAATAGATTAAAAGATAGACACATGCTTAGTGTAGTATTAGTTTTATTTGCTATAATAATAGCAATGGGAATATGGATCTATAAAAAACAAGTAGATTATAGACAAGCTTCAGAAAATCAATATAATATGGCATTTTATGAGCTAGTAAATTACGTACAAGATGTAGAAACATATTTAGCAAAATCGCTAATATCAAGCACATCAGAACATGGAGCAGAGACATTGACAAACGTATGGAAAGAGGCAAATTTAGCACAAGTGTATTTATCAAGGCTACCAATAGAGTCAGTAGAACTTGAAAACACCGCAAAATTTTTAAATCAAGTAAGTGATTATAGCTATTCTTTATCTCGAAAAAATATAAAAAATGAAAAATTAACTCAAGATGATTTAGATAATCTAAAAGAATTACATGATTATAGTGTACAATTAAAAAATACTTTAGACCAATTATCAGCAGATATAGGAAGTGGAAGAATTAGCTGGGGAGAATTAACTAAAAAAGGAAGTGTTGCCTTTGCACAAGAAGTTAGCAATATTTCTAAAAGCAGTTTTAGTAATATGGAGCAAAACTTTCATGAATATTCAGGCTTGATTTATGATGGAGCTTTTTCAGAACATATAACAAGTAAAGAAAAAAGAGGATTAACAGGAGATAATATAGATGAACAAAAAGCACAAGAAATTGCTAAAAAATTTATAGGGGAAGATAAAGTTCAAGAAATAAATTCAACTGGAAAATCTGAAAATACTAACATGCCAACATTTGATTTTAATGCAAAAGTAAATGGAGAATCAGATTCAAACATGGTAATATCTATTTCAGAAAAAGGTGGTCATGTAGTATTTATGAATTACAACAGAGATGTTCAGGCAGAAAGTGTTACACAAGAACGAGCAGATGAAATAGGAAAGGAATTTTTAAAATCTCGAGGATTTGATAATATGAAAGAAACATATTATTTAAAACAGGATGGAATTGTAACAATAAATTATGCATATGAACAAGATGGAGTAACTGTATATCCAGATTTAATTAAATTAAAAGTAGCTTTAGACAATGGAGAAATAATGGGAATTGAAACAACTGGGTATTTGAACAGCCATGAAAAAAGAAATATATCAGATGTAAAAATTACCAAAGAACAAGCAAAGAAAAATCTAAATTCTAAATTAAATATTTTAAGTGAAAATTTAGCAATAATTCCAACTGAATGGAAAAGTGAAGTATTATGTTGGGAATTTAAAGGAAAAGTTGATGATACAGACTTTTTAGTATATATAAATGCTAAAACAGGAGAAGAACAAGATATTTTAGTAATAACAAATACACCAAATGGAACATTAACACATTAAACTATTGGAAAAAATATTAAAAATATTTTTAAATAAATTGTTAATAATAATAATGTGAAAATAAATGAGTAATAAAGAATTAAAAAGATTCTCCCTGTTAATCAAGTAAGAAAAAAATATTTTTCACAAAATTAAATCTGTCAGGAGGTAAATTCGAAGTGGCAAACAAAGGACTTATTTCTGATAAATTAAGAGAAGAAATTGCAAAAGAGCTTGGTGTTTATGAGCAAGTAAAACAAGATGGAGGATGGGGAAATGTACCATCAAAAACTTGTGGTAACATTGTTACAAAAGCAATAGAAATTGCTAACAGAACAGCTCAGTAATTGTAGTTTACAAAAAATCGCTTTAGTTTAAAACTAAGGCGATTTTTTTCGTATAAATTTATTGCAAAAAATGTATATATTGGAATATAATAAATAAAAAATAAAAAAGAAGGTATAAACATGAAACTGACAATTAAAGATATAATAGAAAAATGTAATGGAAAATTAATTCAAGGTAATGAAAATTTACTTTTTGATAAATTGTGTAAAGATACAAGAATTTTAAACAAAGGAGAAATTTATTTAGGAATACAAGGAGAAAATTTTAATGGGAGCAGTTTGTATGAACAAGCATTAGAAAAAGGAGCAATAGCTTGTATTTTACAAAATGTAGAAATTTCAAATGAAGTATTAAAAAAATATCCGGAAGCAACAATAGTTTTAGTAGAAAATACGGTTGAATGTTTACAAAAGCTAGCAGCATATAAAAGAGACAAATGTAATATTCCAGTTGTTGCAATTACAGGAAGTGTTGGTAAAACAAGTACAAAAGATATGGTTGCAAGTGTACTTTCACAAAAATATAAGGTATTAAAAACACAAGGAAACTATAATAATGAAATAGGCATGCCACTTACTTTGCTTAGCTTAAAAGATGAAGAAGTAATGGTACTTGAAATGGGAATGAACTCATTTGGAGAAATAAGTTTACTTTCTAGAATTGCAAAGCCAGATGTTGCAATTATTACAAACATTGGAACAGCACATATTGGACTTTTAGGCTCAAGAGAAAATATATTAAAAGCAAAACTTGAAATTCTTGAAGGACTAAACAAAAATGGAACATTAATAATAAATTATGATAATGATTTACTAAATCAATGGTATGAAAAAGAAAAAGGCAAATATAATATTATTACATATGGAACACAAGAAGGAAGTATGATTTTAGGAAAAAATGCAGTATTTCATGAAAACGGAACAGATTGCGAAGCAATTATAGATTCTAAAACATATAAAGTACATATTCCAGTTGGAGGAGAACACTTTGTATCAAATAGTTTATGTGCATTAAGTGTTGCCAAAATATTTAATATTCCAATTGAGGATGCATTAAAAGGAATAGAAAATTTTGAGCTTACTAAAAAAAGAATGGAAATAAAACAAGCAAAATGTGGAGCTATGGTTATAAATGACTGCTATAATGCAAATTATGATTCGATGAAAGCGGCACTAGACTATTTAGGAAAATTACCAAACCAAAGAAAAATAGCTGTGTTGGGAGATATGCTAGAACTTGGAAAATACAGCAAAGAACTACATGAAAAAGTTGGAAATATAGTTGCAGAAAATAAAATTGATATGCTTATCTGTGTTGGAGATGAATCAAAAAATATTGCCAAATCTGCTGAAGAAAAAGGAATAAAAAATATATTTATATGTAATACAAATCAAGAGGCAATTGAAATATTAAATAAAAAAATAAATAAAAATGATGTAATTTTATTAAAAGCATCAAATGGACTAAAATTTACACAGATCTGTGATGCTATATGTTAAAGGAGAGTAAAAATTATGGGTAAGTTAAAAGTAGGAGTTATATTTGGAGGAATGTCAACAGAACATGATGTCTCTATATCTTCAGGAACATCAATAATTTCTAAACTAGACAAACAAAAATATGAAATTTTACCAATATATATTGATGAAAAAGGCAAATGGTATAAATATACAAAACCAGTATCAGATATTATACAATTACATGTTGGAGATAAAATAACTGAGATAGAAAAAATAGAAAATGAATTTGAATATTTAAGAGGCCTAGATGTTGCATTTCCTGTATTGCATGGTTTATATGGAGAAGATGGAACAATACAAGGTTTATTAGAATTATTAAAAATTAAATATGTTGGATGTAAAGTGCTTAGCTCAAGTATCTGCATGGATAAAGTGTACGCAAAAATAGTGTTTGACAAAGCAGAAATACCACAAGCAAATTATGCTTATGTAAAAGCAGAGGAAGGAAAATATACATATGTTCATCAAAACTTTGATGAAGAAATATTAAACCTAGAACAAATTTCACAAAAAATAGAGGAAAAGTTAGGATTTCCTGTTTTTGTTAAACCATCTAACTCAGGTTCATCAGTTGGAATAAATAAAGCAGAAAATATAGAAGAATTAAAAAAAGCTATTGAATATGCAAGTAAATATGATACTAAAATTTTGATAGAAGAAGAAATAATAGGAAGAGAAGTTGAATGTGCGGTACTTGGAAACACAGATGTAAAAGCTACTTGTGTAGGAGAAATTTTGCCAGCAGAAGATTTTTACACATTTGATGCAAAATATAATAATGCACAATCTAGAGTAATAATTCCAGCAGAAATAGCAGCAGAAAAACAAGAAGAAATTAAAAAATTAGCTATAAAAGCATTTAAAGCAGTAGACGGCAAAGGCCTATCAAGAGTAGACTTTTTTATTAGAAAAGACAATAATAAAGTATATATAAATGAAATAAATACATTACCAGGTTTTACTCAAATTAGTATGTACCCAAAACTATGGGAAGAGTGTAAAATAGAATATTCAAAATTACTAGATAAATTAATAGAATTAGCTTGAAACTATTTAAAACCCTAAAAATGTATGATATAATAGGGCACATAACAAAAGACAGAAAAATTAAAGGACATACTAGGGGGAAATCTAGATGATTTTCAAAGATTATTATAAAATATTAGGGCTGCCAAACAGCAATGTTACAACAGGGCAAATAAAACAAGCATATAGAGAACAAGCTAAAAAATACCATCCAGATATTAACACTACAAGTAGTTTTTCAGAAGAAAGATTTAAAGACATAAATGAAGCATACAAAACATTATCAAGTTCTTCATCAAAAAGAAAATATGATAGAATGTGGAATTCAAGAATAGGAAAAAAACAAAAAAATAGTGGACAAACTAAAAAAGAAAAAAAATCTATATTTGCCGAATTCTTTCAAATGTTTTTTGGAGAAATAAAAAACAATAAAAAAGAAAAAAATCAAGAAACACAAAACACAAAAGTGCCAATAAAAGGGGAAAACATAGAAACTGAAATAACAGTATCTATTTTTGATGCATTTTATGGAGTTGAAAAAGAATTAGCTCTAAGAGCAATAGATGGTAAAATGAAAAAATTTAAAATAAAAATACCAGCAGGAATCAGAAACGAAGAAAAAGTACGATTAATGGGTCAAGGCAAGCTAGGGCAAAATGGCGGTAAAGCTGGAGATTTATTAGTAAAAATTCATATAGAAAATGACAAAAAATTTACATTAAACGGTGTTGACTTAATTACAAATTTATATGTAACACCTTGGGAAGCTGCTTTAGGAACAAAATTAAATATTTCCTCTATTGATGAAGAAATACTATTATACATACCACAAGGAACACAATGCGGAGAAACTTTAAAACTTAAAGGAAAAGGTTATCTTGATGGAAAAGGTGGTAGGGGAGATTTAATTATAAATATTCAAATAATGAATCCTATGAGCATAACAGAAGAAGAAAAAAAATTATTTGAAAAATTAAAAGAAGTATCCAAATATAATCCAAGAGAAATACATAGTTAACATAAGTTTTGTCGCTTGAAAAGGTTGACATATTGCTAAAAATGTACTATAATTTAAGATAGTGATGAAATTTAACAAATGACAAACTATGGTATTATATGATGGTTCATAGAAAAGGAGTATAAAAGATGGACAAAATACAAGGTAAACACTTTAGTATTACAGATCCTCAAGGAGTAAACACAGTAATTTATAGAGTAAATAAAACACCAAAGGAGTTATTACAAGAATATCCTAAATTTACAATACAACGTTTAGAATATGCAGAAGAGCTAAACGGAAACTTAAAGAAAAAGACATTTTTTGTTGACGAACCAGAAAATGAGGAAGAACTAGTAATTTTATCTTTTGGGCAAGATAGAGTAGTTATAAACATGGGTCTTTTAGAGGAAGATAAAGTAAAGATAGCTAAACGACCTATACCAATTAAGTTTGACACTTTATATTCAGAACAAGAGCAAGAATATAAAGAATTTAGATATACACCTGACTTAAAAAGGCCTATATCAATTATAGACCCTGAAACAACAGAAGAAATCAAACCAATTTTATATTTTGATCAAGAAACAAATGAAGTAAAAGGAAAATGCAAACTAAAACCTTATAAGTCATACTTTGCATTTGAGATAAGGGAAAATAAAAAAGAAAAATAGAAGGGAGCATTTATATGAGTAGTACAACTGTACATTCAAATAATAACCAAAGAAATAAAACAGAAGTAACAGGAATGAGTATAGTATTTAATACTCGTGAAAAAGAATATAAAATTGAAGCAGGGCAAGCTCTAAATAAAGTATTAAGAGATCATATTCAAGAACAAGGCGAAATGGGAATTAATGTTGAAAATGGATATGTTAATTCTAACAATAATATAGAAACTAAAGATGGCATTATTATGCCAATGAAAAATAAAGACGCTTTTAAAAATATAAAAGAACATCAAAAATTTATGAACAAAATGAAACAAGAACTTATGAAAAAGGATGATGAAAAAGCTATATAAAACCAAAGAAAAGGTGATATAAAATTATGAATATGAAAGTAAAAAAAACATTAAAAGATAATAAAAAAAGTCTAATAATAATTGGCATTTTATGGATTATTTTAGCAATAATTCTAGTTTCGCCAATTGCATATTCCATTGTTGAATCTATAAACAATGGAATTTTTGATTTTAGCATATTTATAGAGCAAATATTTTCTAATATTACAAGTTTCAATACTTTTGGCAAAATATTTGGAGAAAAATATATTGGAGTATTTTTAAAAACATTAGCATATTATACAATTATATATATAATTTTTTCAATAATAGGGCTATTTAAGTCAAAAGCAAAAAGTGAATATAAAGATATTGAACATGGCTCAAGTGATTGGTGCGAAGGCGGAGAAGAATATAAAATATTAAGTAAAAATAAAGGTATTTTATTAGCACAAAATCATTATTTACCAATTGATAAAAGAGGAAACATTAACGTTCTAGTAGTCGGTGGTTCTGGTTCTGGTAAATCAGCATCATATTCTATACCAAATGCTTATCAAATGTTAGGCTCATATGTATTTACAGATCCAAAAGGTGAGCTATATGATAAAACATCAGGTTTTTTAAAACAAAATGGATATGAAATAAAAGTATTAAATTTAGTAAACCCAGCAAACAGTGATGGCTATAATCCACTAATGCATATATCTAGTGAAATAGATGTTGACGTTATTGCAAATACAATAGTAAAAGGTCAAAAATCAGAAGCTGGTAGCAGCTCAGACCCTTATTGGGATGATATGGCAGAAATGTTATTAAAAGCGTTAATATATTATTTAATAGCAACAAGACCTGAAGAAGAACAAAACTTAGCAAGTTGTTCAGAATTAGTAAGAGCTGCAAATACAAATGGTGGAAGCAACTTATTAACAGAACTTATGAATCAATTACCATATGATCATCCAGCAAGAATGAACTATAAATCAATTGAAATAGCTCCAGAAAAAACGTATGGATCAATACTAAGCTCATTACAATCAAAACTTGGAAAATTTGATTCAAAAGAAATTGCAGAAGTAACATCAACAGATACAATTGATTTTGAAGAAATTGGAAGCAAAAAAACAGCAGTATATGTTATATCTTCAGATACTCATACAGCATATGACTTTTTATTAACAATATTCTTTTCACAAATGATACAACAATTATATAACTTTGCAGATGCAAATGGTGGAAGATTAAAAATGCCTACTTTCTTTATATGTGACGAGTTTGCCAATATTGGTAAAATACCAGACTTTGATAAAAAAATATCAACAAGTAGAAGTAGAGGAATATCATTTAGTGTTATTTTACAAAATTTAGACCAATTAGAAGCAGTTTATGAAAAATCATATGAAACAATTATGGGTAACTGTGATACACATGTATTTTTAGGAAGTAACTCATTTAAAACAGTAGAATATTTTTCAAAGGCATTAGGTGAAAAAACAATTACTAGAGATAGTGTATCAATAAACAGAGATAAACAATATCATAGACAGGGACTTAGTGAATCTGACCAAGTATTAGCAAGAGCATTAATGACACCTGATGAACTAAGAAGAATGGACAATGACGAATGTATTATTTATGAAAAAGGAATTAAACCTATAAGAGCAAAAAAATATTATTATTTTGAAAGTCAAATGGCTAGAAAATTATCAGAGCATACATTAAACCATTTAGAGTTTAATATAGGAGATAGAGGAAAATGGAGAAAATATAATCCATATAACCCTTATGTAGAAGAAAATGAAAATAGTAAAAGCAATGATTTAAAAGTAGAATCTTTGGACGATTTATTTGATGATGTAGATGAGGAAAAAACAGAAACAAAAAAAGAAGAAAATAAAACAATAAATCAAGAAAATATAAGTGATAATCAAAAATTAGAAGAAGCACCAATATTACCACAAGAAAATGAAGAAGACGAAATATTTTCAGCAGATGTTCAAAAAGAATTAGAAGCTAAATTTGATGAATTATTTGGTCCAATAGATGAGGAATAAAAATAAAAAATAAATGATAAATTAATTTATCATTTATTTTTTTGCATCAAGTAAAATAATAGAATAATTAAATATTAAATAATAAATAATAAAATAATAAAATAATAAAATAATAAATAATAAAATAATAAATAATAAAATAATAAAATAATAAATAATAAAATAATAAATTAATAAAATAATTAAATGATAAATAATAAATTAATAATTAATTAGAATAGAATGAATATAAAAGCTTAGAACTAAAAATGACAAATAGTCAACACTTATTCTGGGATAAGGTAAACGAATAAAAATAAGAAGGAAGAATAATTATAGATATAAACTATCAATTTGTCAAAAAACATGTGGGGGAGATATAGATAAAAGACTAAAAACAAAAAGACAAAAAACTAGATATAAAACCAAGCATTATAAAAAAATAAAAGAGAAAAGAATTAATTAAGTGCCTAATAAAAGTAAAAAATAAGGTAAAAATGAACCCAAAAAGTGGCACGAAACCCAGCGGCCACAAAGAAAATGCCAAAAAAGCCAAGAAAAAGCAAAAAGTATACATAATGCGGGAAAATTAGATAACTAGACAAAAATAAGAACAATGCAGAATCTAAAAAAACGGCATATCGAGGAATACTTACCAAAAAGACAAAAAACAGCATAAGTATTGACTAAAAAAATAATATAATATACAATGATAATATAAAATAAAATAGTGGAGGAAAAAATGAAATTTATACATATTGCAGACATGCATTTTGACACACCTTTTACTACTTTAAATTTAAAAGGTGATTTAGGAAAAATAAGAAGAATGGAACAAAGAGAAATATTAAAAAAAATAATAAATTATATAAAAGAAAATAATATTAATTATTTATTTATTGCTGGAGATTTTTATGAACATAATTATATTAGAAAAAGTACAATAGAATATATAAATGAATTATTTAAAGAAATACCAAAAACAAAAATATTTATTACTCCAGGAAATCATGATCCTTATATTTTAAATTCTATGTACAAAAATTTTAAATGGAATAATAATGTAAAAATATTTGGATCTAAAATAGAAAGAGTAGAAACAGAAGAAGCCGATATTTATGGATTTGGATTTGACGAATTTTATTGTGAAAAGTCTGATGTTGAAAATATTATATTAGAAAATAAAAATAAAATAAATATTTTAATTACACATGGAACACTAGATGCAAGTGATAAGTTACAACTACAATATAATCCAATAAATAAAAATAAATTAAAAGAAGTAGGATTTAATTACGTTGCACTTGGTCATATTCATAAACCTGACTATAATACAGAAAAAAAACAAAATATAGTATATCCTGGTTCTACAATAGCAATGGGGTTTGATGAATTAGGAAAACATGGTTTTATAGTAGGAAATGTTGAAAAGGATAGCTTAGATATAGCCTTTATTCCTGTTGATAAAAGAGAATTTAAAGAAATACAATTTGATATAAGTAAAATAAATGATGAAGATGAGCTTATAGAAAAACTAAATAGTATATATTTAGATGAGAATAATTTATATAAAATAATATTAACCGGGAAAAGAAATTTTGAAATAAATATTAATAATTTAATTAAATTTATTATTAAAGAAAATATAATAAAAATAAAAAATGAGACAAAATTAAATTATGATTTAGATTATATGGCAAATGAAAGTACATTAAAAGGAATATTTATAAATGAAATTATAAATGAAACAAATAAAGAGAACTATACAAAACAAGAATTAGATAAAATATTAGAAATTGGACTTTCTATTTTAAATAATTAATATAATAAATTCTAAAATAAATAATTAATTAAAAAATATTATTTAATAAGGAGAAAATAATTGAAAATAAAAAATATAAAAATAAATAACTATGGAAATTTAAAACAAAAAGAAATAAATTTAGAAAATAATATAAATATAATTTATGGAAAAAACGAAACAGGAAAATCAACTTTATTAAATTATTTAAAAAATATTTTTTATGGAATTTCTAAAAATAAAAATGGAAAAGAAATATCAGACTATGAAAAATATTTGCCATGGAATGGAGAAGAATTTTCTGGAAAGATAAAATATGAATTGGATAATAAAGAAAGTTTTGAAGTATATAGAGACTTCAATAAGAAAAATCCAATGATAGTGAACTCAAAAATTGAGAATATTTCAGATAGATTTAAAATTGACAAAAAGGTTGGAAATCAGTTCTTCTATGAACAAACAGGAATAGATGAAGGTACATACTTATCTACTATAATGTCACCACAACAAGAGGTAGTATTAGATAACCAGTCACAAAACATATTGGTACAAAAACTGGTAAACCTTGCGGGAACAGGAGAAGATAACATGTCTTTTAAGAAGGCAATTGAAAAACTAAATAAAAAGATGCTTGAGGAGGTAGGAACCTCAAGAACTCAAGATAGACCTATTAATATAGTGCAAAATGAACTTAGTATATTATCGGAAGACTTAAAGACAAAAAAACAACTTAATGAAGATAAGCAAAAATTGGAAACAGATAAAGTGGGAGTACAACAAAGGATAACTGATGAGGAAAGAAAAAATAACGCACTAAGTAAATTGAATATGTTAACTTCGAAATATGAAGTTGAACTAGAAAAAAATAAACTAAAAAATAAAATAAAAAATGAAAATGAAGAAAAATTAAAAAATAAAATAGAAGAAAAAAACAATTTAATAAAAAATAATTCAAAAAATATAAAATTAGAAACAGAAAAAAATAATAAAAAGAAATTAAATAAAAATAAAAAAACAAATTATTTAATTTTTATTATAATTTTTATATTATTAATTGTGTTAAATTTATTTATATATAATTTTATTAAAAATGAAATAATAAATTATTTAATTTTAAGTTTAATTCCAATTGAAATAATAGTATTTATTATTTATTTAATAAAAAATAAAAAAACACTAAATAGATTAAATGAAGAAAATTTAAAAATAGAAAAAAATGAAAATGAATTAAAAGAAAAGGTTACTATGTTAAATAGCCAAATAAATTTATTAAAAGAAAATATAGAAAAACTACAAAAAGAAATAGATAGTGAAAAAGAAGAAATAATATTTAAGTTTAATTTAGAGAAACAAGATATTTTAAATGAATCTATAAATAATAAAATTAATTTTAATATAGAAGAAAAAGATAAAATACAAAAAGAGTTAGAAATATCAAACAAAAAAATAGTAGAATATAAATTAGAGTTAAATAATATTGAATATAAGGAAGATAATATAAACAATAAATTAGAAGATTTTATATTAAAAGAAGAAAAATATGAAAATTTACAAGAACAATTAAATGAATTAGGAGAAAAAAACAAATGTATACTAGCTACAAAAGAATTACTAGAAAGAGCATATGAAAAAATGAGAAATAATATTACTCCGAGATTTACTCAAAACTTATCAAATATTGCAAGCAATATTTCAAATGGTAAATATAAAAAAGTTATATTTAATGAAGAAAAGGGTTTAATTGTAGAACTAGAAAGCGGAGAATATATTTCTGCTAACAGACTAAGTGCTGGAACAATTGATGAATTATATTTATCTTTAAGACTTTCAATGCTTGATGAAATATCAGAAGAAAAAATGCCAATTATATTAGATGAGGCTTTTGCATATTTTGATGATGAAAGATTAAAAAATTGTTTAACTTTTTTAGCAGAAAAATCTAAAGAACATCAAATTATTATATTAACTTGTAGTAATAGAGAAAGGCAAATTCTAGATTCAAGTAATATACAATATAATTTAGTTGAATTATAAACATATTTATGTTATAATAACTCTGCTATATTGTATAGAAAAAAAGAGGAGAAAAAAGTATGTTTCAAAAATTAGACGAAGTGGAAAAACGCTATGAAGAAGTTACACAAAAAATTAGTGACCCAGAAATAATTGCAAATCAGGCACAATGGCAGGCTCTTATGAAAGAACATGCTGAAATTGAGCCAGTAGTTTTAAAATATAAAGAATATAAAAAAGCAAATCAAACAATAGAAGATGCAAAAGAAATGCTAAAAGATCCAGAAATGAAAGAACTAGCAGAAATAGAAATTGAAGAAAATAAAGAAAAATTACCTAAATTAGAAGAAGAAATTAAAATTTTATTAATTCCAAAAGATCCAAATGATGATAAGAACGTAATTTGCGAAATTCGTGGAGGAGCTGGAGGAGAAGAAGCAGCTTTATTTGCAGGCACTTTATTTAGAATGTACTCTATGTATGCAGAGAAAAAGCACTGGAAGTTAGAGATATTAAATGAAAATGAAACTGGACTAGGTGGATATAAAGAAATATCTTTTATGATTACAGGTAAAGGTGCATATAGTAGACTAAAATTTGAAAGTGGAGTTCATCGTGTACAAAGAGTTCCAGACACAGAAGCTAGTGGTAGAATTCATACATCCACTGCGACTGTTGTAGTATTACCAGAAGTAGAAGATGTAGAAATAGATATAAATCCAGCAGATATAAAAATGGAAGTATTTAGAGCATCAGGAGCTGGTGGACAACATATTAATAAAACATCTTCAGCAGTTCGTTTAATACATATTCCAACAGGAATGGTAGCAGAATGTCAAACCGAAAGATCACAGTTTCAAAACAGAGATTATGCTATGAAATTACTTCGCTCGAGGTTATATGAACAAGAAAAAGCAAAACAAGATAGCGAAGTAGCAAATGCGAGAAAAAGCCAAGTTGGCAGTGGAGACAGAAGCGAAAAAATAAGAACCTATAATTATCCACAAGGTCGTATAACAGACCACAGAATTGGACTTTCTATATACCAAATGGAAAACTTTTTAAATGGAGACTTAGACGAGATGATAGATAGCTTAATCACAGCAGACACTGCTGAAAAACTAAAAGGTAGTGAGGAAGAATAAAATAAATTCCTTTGAAATAAAATTAATTAAGAATTTTATTTCAAAGGAGTTTTTATTTTGAGTGAAATATTAAAAACCACTTTAATTGGGTTATTTTTTGGAACTTTTGGAACAACAATAGGAGGAATAATAGGAGTAAAATTTAAAGATCCGTCGAAAAAATTTTTAAGTTTTATTTTAGCATTTGCATCAGGACTAATGTTAGCAATTGTTTGTTTTGATTTGCTACCAGAAGCATTTAATTTAACAAATTTACCAACAGCATTTTTAGGAATATTTTTAGGAATAGCTATGATGATTATATGTGATTTATTAGTAGATAAAAAATTTAATAGATCTACTAGATTTAAAGACAATAAAAATGCTTTATTAAAAACAGGAATAGTAGTAAGCATTGGTTTGGCATTACATAATTTACCAGAGGGGCTGGCAATTGGCTCAGGGTTTGGAGCATCAATCAAATTAGGTTTATCTTTAGCAATTGCAATATGCTTACATGATATACCAGAAGGAATCTCAATGGCAGTTCCTATGAAAAATGGAGGAATGAAAAAATCTAAAGTGATTTTTTATGTAGTACTTTCGGGAATTACAACAGGTATAGGAGCATTTTTAGGAGCAATAGTTGGTGGAATTTCGCAAAGTATTATTGCAATGTGTTTAGCATTTGCGGCAGGAGCAATGATATATATTGTTTCAGGAGAACTTACACCAGAAGCAAATAATTTATACCATGGAAGAATGACAGCAGTAGGAAGTATGCTGGGTTTACTTATAGGGATTTTTGCAATGTCAATTTAAAACCATAAAGAAAATTTGTTTGTAAATATTTGCTAAAATATATTGACTTTAAATCTTAAATTTATATATAATGTAATAGCAAAAAACAAGAAAAGAGGAAATACAAATGCAAAATCTAATTGAAGGACTAAATGATAAACAAAAAGAAGCAGTGCTTACTACGGAAGGACCATGTTTGGTAATTGCGGGAGCAGGTTCAGGAAAGACAAAAGTGCTAACACATAAAATAGCATATTTGATATCAGAAAAAAATGTAAAACCATATAATATTTTAGCAATTACATTTACAAATAAAGCAGCTAGTGAAATGAAACAAAGAGTCGAAAAAATAGTTGGAGATGTAGCACAAGAGATGTGGATGGGAACTTTCCACTCTATTTGTGTACGAATTCTAAGAAGATTTATTGATAGAATTGGATTTGATACATCTTTTTTAATATTTGATACATCTGACCAAAAAACAGTTGTAAAAGAATGTTTAAAAGCATTAAATATAGATGACAAAACATTTTCAGATAGAAGTGTTTTATCAGAAATTAGTAATGCAAAAAATGAAATGCTAACACCAAAAGCATATCAAACTAAATATTCAGGAGAATTTAGAAAAGAAAAAATTGGACAAGTATATGAGCTATACCAAAAAAGACTAAGAGAAAATAATGCAATTGACTTTGATGATATTATAAATTACACAATTGATATATTAAGCGAAAATCCGGATGTTTTACAATATTATACAGAAAAGTTTAAATATGTTTTAGTAGACGAATATCAAGATACTAATAAAGCACAATTTACATTGGTAACAATTTTAGCATCACGTTATGGAAATATTACAGTTGTAGGAGATAATGACCAAGGAATATATAGCTTTAGAGGTGCAGATATCAGCAATATTTTAAATTTTGAAAAAGATTTTCCAGGTACTAAAATTATTAAATTAGAGCAAAATTATCGTTGCACAGGCAATATCTTAAAAGCTGCAAACGCAGTAATAAAACACAATGAAAATAAATATGAAAAAAAATTGTGGACAGAAAATGAAGAGGGAAGCCTACCTTGTTTATATCAAGCTGAAGACGAATATGATGAAGCAAATTATGTTGTAAAACAAATTGAACATTTAAAAACAGAAGAATATTTAAAACCAAAAGATTTTGTTATTTTATATCGTATGAATGCACAGTCAAGAGCAATAGAAGATATTTTAAGAAGAGAAGATATACCATATAAAATTGTAGGTGGCTTAAAATTCTATGAAAGAAAAGAAATCAAAGATGCTATTGCGTATTTAAGATTAATTTATAATACATCTGATAATTTATCTTTAAAAAGAATTATAAATGAACCAAAGCGTGGAATTGGAAAGACAAGTTTAGATAAAATACAAGAAATCTCAGATAGAACTGGAACATCTATGTATGAAATAATTAAACATGCAGAAGAATATGACCTAAATAGAGTAAAAGCAAATTCAGAGGAATTTATAAATTTAATAGAAGAATTAAGATTAAAAAAACAAGAGCTTAGTATTTCAGAATTATTAAAAGAAGTTTTAAATAAATCAGGTTATACAAGGGCATTAGAATTGGAAAATACTGTTGAGGCGGAAACAAGAATGCAAAACCTAGAAGAATTTTTGACAGTAGCTATAGAGTTTGAAGAAGAATCAGCAGATAATACTCTACCAGAATTTTTAGAAAGTATTACATTATCAAGTGATGTGGATGAAATGCAAGATGAAGATAATACAGTTACTTTAATGACTTTACATAGTGCTAAAGGTTTGGAATTTCCAGTAGTATTTTTGGTAGGAATGGAAGAAGGTATCTTTCCTGGCTATAAATCAATTGGAGAACCAAAAGAATTAGAAGAAGAAAGACGTTTATTCTATGTAGGAATTACAAGAGCAAAACAATTTTTACATTTAACTTGTGCAAAACACAGAACAATATTTGGGTCTACAAGTTATAATGCAGTATCAAGATTTATTAAGGAAATACCAGATAACCTATTAGATGGCGTTGTTAATAATGATCAAGAAGAAAAATTTAATGATATGTCATATAATTGGGAATATGGAAAAACATCAGCAGGCAAAGTAACAACATATAAATTTGATGAAGCAAAAAACGAGATAAAACAAAAATCTACATATCAATTTAGAACAGCAGAAAGCTTTTTAAGTTCATTATCTCAAAAACAAGCAAACTCGGGAGTAGATATTACAAAATATAAAGAAGGAATGAAAATTTACCATAAGAAATTCGGCGAAGGAATAATACAAAAAATTGAAGCAGAAGGAGACGACTACAAACTAGATATTCAATTTGATAAATCAGGACATAAAAGACTTATGGCTAAATTTGCAAATTTGGAAATTATTTAAGAGCAGAAAACTATTTTCTGTTCTTTATTTTTGTATAAAAATTATAAATTTGCTCATAATAGATATGAAATAAGTTAGAAAGAAAGGAAGGATAAATATGCCAAATCTAAATCAACTAGAATTACAACACTTAAGACATTTAATAGGAGCACATGAAACTGCATACCAAAAATTAAATACATTTTCTTCACAAGCAGTTGATCCACAAATTAAGCAAATGTTTGCAAAATCTGCACAAGATGCATTAAACACAAAACAAAAATTAATGTCATTTCTTAATGACTAATTAGAAAGGAGTTAGAACAATGGACGAGAAAACAATGGTAAATGATATTTTAGGAAGTGTAAAGTCAGATCTGACAGCATATCAAACAGCTATATCAGAAGCAGAAAATATGCAACTAAGACAAACACTTCAACAAATTAGAAATGGAGACGAAAGTTTTCAATATGAATTATTTAAAGTTGCCCAAACAAAAGGATATTATCAACCAGCTCAAAAAGCAACAGTAACAGAAATACAAACTGTTAAAGATGAACTAAATCAATAAAAACATATTTAAATACATCTCTAAATATTACGGAAATTCAATATTTAGAGATGTATTTTTCTTTAATGATTATTAAAAAACACTTGTAATTTTTATGTATTTATTATAAAATAAATAAGAAGTTAAAAATGAATAGGAGTGTTTAAAATTAGTAGTTTTAGAAAGTTTGCAATGTTCTTTAGAACAACAATAAAAATAGTCATATTAACTATTATATCTGCGTTTCTTATTATAAGTGCAGTTGCATTTTTTTACAAACCAACATATGCAGTTTCACTTAATGGAACAATTATTGGTTATACAGAAAATAAAGCTGATTTACAAAACAAAATAAACCAATACATGGAGGGAAACTCGGAAGAAGGAATAGCCTTTAGGCAAATTAATTCTGTACCAGAATACACACTTTGTCTATTAAAAAAGGACATAATACCAAATGATGACGAAATATATGCTAAAGTTACAGAAGATGGTACACAATATTATAAATATTATGCTATTACAGACGATAAAAAAGAAAAAGTGTATGTATCTACATTTCAAGAGGCAGAAGACGTAATAGCAAAATTAAAAAAGAAAAATAGTGCAAACAAAAAAGACTTAGGAATAGTAGAAAAATATGATACTCAAACAAAAGAATTTACATCAGTAGAAAAGTGTGTATCTAAGCTATATGAAGCACCAAAAACAACATATGTAGCTAGTGCATATTCAGGCAATGTATCAGGACTATCAGAAACAAAAGTAAATTTAGGAGTTTCTTTTATTAGACCTGTTTCAGGGCTTATAACAACTAGATTTGGAAGAGCATCAGGTGGACATAGAGGGCTAGATGTTGCAACATCTACTGGTACATCAATTAAGGCGGCAGCAGGTGGAACGGTAACAGTAGCAGGATGGAATAACTCATATGGATATATGGTAAAAATTTCACATGGAAATGGAGTAGAAACAGTTTATGCACATTGTAGCAAATTATTAGTATCAAAAGGCCAAACTGTATCACAAGGGCAGGTAATTGCAAAAGTTGGTTCAACAGGAAATTCAACAGGGCCACATTTGCATTTTGAAGTAAGAGTAAATGGAACATTATATAACCCACAAAACTATGTATATTAAAATAAAAATCTCTCAGCTTGGCTGAGGGATTTTTTATTTATTAAATAGCTACAAAATGCTTAAAACCAATTTCTAATGCATTATTTTTCATAATAAGTGTTCCACATTCTATAAGTTTACTAGCAAAAACTTTAGAGCTAGTAACACATTTTGCAAATTCAGTAATACATGTGTAAAACTTTATTTTATCAATTAATTCTGTATTTATATTATTCATTAATAAATAATATTTTTCTTTATATTCATATAATGTAATAGACTTAGCTAGCTTTTTAGCAGAATTTAATAATATATTTTTACTCAAAAAAATTAAAAAATCATTAAAATCATCAAAAGAATTAAAACAATATATTGCCTGAGCAGATGTTGGAGTAATACTTTTTCTTTTTACTGTAAATTTTCGTTTGGAAATTTTTGATTTTTCTTCAGGAGGAAGCTTAGTAATTGTAAAAATGAAATTAGTATCAGCCATTACTAAGGCCTCAACTTTTAAGTTATAATCTTGTGGATCAAACCCAGTTTCTTTTTTTGCTTGTTCTAACATATCTAGTAAAATGTCTTGAGCCTCGGCAGAGTTAGACATAAAAACATGAAAATCTATTTCCTTTTCTTCTAAGTCTTGCACTGTTAAAGTAATTCTTATTTTATTTTCATTTAATTTTTCAAACTTCATTAGATGCCCTCCATATATCAATCTAATAATATTATACTACTAATACCACCTAAATGGAACCAACAATTTATGGAAATACCAAAATTATTTATTAGAGTGTATTAGGTATAACACATAATTGCAAAAAAGAAAATACTTTTGTGTGAAAATATTGTAATTTATCTTGAAAAAAACACTAAATGAATATATAATACAAGCATGTTAACTAAGGAGGAACAAAAATGGCAACAAGAGAAAAAAATATATGGATATTACTTTTATTTATTTTATCAGGAATTGTAGTAGGGGGGTTACTAGGTAACTTGGCCTCACATGTTGACTTTTTATCATGGCTATCTTATGGCGAAGAATTTGGCCTATCTACTCCAATAGAACTAGACCTAAATGTAGTAAAATTAACATTTGGGCTTATGTTTAAAATAAATATAGCAAGTATAATAGGTATAGTATTAGCAATATTTATTTACAAAAAAATTTAGAAAATGAATAAAAGCAAAAATAGGGGAAAATATACTTTTATTAAACAAAAATTTATTCAAAAATAATTTAATATGGGGGCTATTTAGAAAGGATGGATTTATATGCCAATTAAAATGAAACAGCTCCCAATTTCAGAAAGACCATATGAAAAATTAGAAATGTATGGAGAAAATACATTGTCAAATGCAGAATTACTAGCGATAATTATAAAAAGTGGTACAAAAGAAGAAAGTTCGGTTACGCTAGCACAAAAAATACTTTCACTAGGAAATCAAGAAAATTACAATCAAGATAGTTTCACATTTTTACAAGAACTATCTATTAATGAACTAATGCAAATCAAACGGAATAGGCAAAGTAAAAGCAATTCAAATAAAAGCTGTATGTGAACTTGCTAAAAGAATTTCAAAACCAATTGATAAGCATAAAATAAAAGTAAAAACCCCACAAGATGTATCAAATTTAGTTATGAATGAACTAAAATTAGAAAAAAGAGAAATAGTGAAAGTAATAATATTAAATTTCCAAAACATTGTAATAAAAATTCAAAATATAGCACTTGGCGGAACAAACTCTGCAAATGTAGATCCAAAAGACCTATTTGCAGAGGCAATAAAGATGTGCGCACCAAAAATAATAATAGTACATAATCATCCAAGTGGAAATTCATTGCCAAGTCAGCAAGATATAGATTTTACAGAAAAAATGGACAAGGCATCTAAAATATTAGGAATTCAATTACTAGATCATATTATAATTGGGTATAATGAATATACAAGTATAAAATCATATTTATTAGAAAGGAAGAATTCAAGATGAAATTAATGGGATGGAACTCAAAAGACATAGGAGTAGACTTAGGTACAGCTAATATTATAATTACAATAAAAGGAAAAGGAATAGTATTAAATGAACCATCAGTAGTTGCAATAGACAAAAACAAAGGCACAATTTTAGCAACTGGGTCAGAAGCAAAAGAAATGTTAGGAAGAACACCTAATGATATTATTGCAATTAGACCATTAAAAGATGGAGTAATTGCAGATTTTACTGCAACACAACTTATGCTTAAATCTATGTTACAAAAAGTATGCCAAAGATATAATGCAGGCAGACCAAGAGTTGTAGTAGGGGTTCCATCAGGAATCACAGAAGTAGAAGAAAGAGCGGTAGAAGAGTCTGTAATGCAAGCAGGAGCTAAAGAAGTATATATAATTGAAGAACCAATGGCAGCTGCAATTGGTGCAAACTTAGAAGTTGCAGAACCAAACGGAAACATTGTAGTAGACATTGGAGGAGGAACAACAGAAGTTGCAGTTGTTTCATTAGGTGGAATTGTAATTAGCAATTCATTAAGAGTTGCTGGAGATGAACTAAATGAAGATATTGTTAACTATGTAAAAAGAGAAATGAACCTAGCAATAGGAGAAACAACAGCTGAGCAAATAAAAATAAATATTGGTTGTGCAAAACCATTATTAACAGAAGAAAGTATGGAAATTAGAGGAAGAAACTTAAGCAATGGGCTTCCAGAAGTAATGAATATAACATCAACACAAGTGCAAGAAGCAATGAAAGACTCAATTGAAAAAATAGTTGATATTATAAAACAAACTCTAGAAAAAACACCACCAGAGCTTGCATCAGACATTATGGAAAGAGGAATAGTATTAACAGGTGGAGGAGCATTAATTAGAAATTTTGACAGCTTATTAGCAGAAAGAACAGAAATGCCAGTATATGTAGCAGACCACCCATTAGAATGTGTAGCAAAAGGTGCAGAAAAAACTTTAGAAGATTTAGAAAAATTAAGAACAGTGTTAAATAGCTCTAGAAGAAGATAATTTTGAGAGGTAGTAATGTATAAAAATAAAAAAACAGGAATCATTGGTATTATAATAACAGTAATTGTACTAATAATTATTGTTATATTATCTAATACAGACTTAAATAAAATGACATTTATAGAAAATATTTTTAGCAGTATTGTAATGCCAATTCAAAATGGACTAACTTACTTAAAAAATAAAATAGAGGGAAATGATAGCTTTTTTACAGATGTAAAAAATTTGCAAGCCGAAAATGACGAGCTAAAAAAGAAAAATAGTGAACTAGAACAATCTTTAAGAGAACTTGAAATTATAAAATCAGAAAATGAAACACTAAAAGAATATGTTAATTTAAAAGACAAATATCTAGAATACCAAACACTACCTGCATATATTATAAATAAAAATATAAATAATTATGAAAAAACTTTAGTAATAAATGTAGGAAGTAAAAATGGAATAAAACCAAACATGACAGTAATTGCAGACAAAGGTTTAGTAGGTTATGTAATAGCAACAACAGAAAATACTTCAAAAGTACAAACTATTATAGATAGCTCTACATCTGTAAGTAGCACTATCAGCACATCTAAAGAAGCCATTATTGCAACAGGAACTTTAGAGGGCAACTCAATACTAAAGGCTTCATATATACCAACAGAAGCTACACTACTAGAAAATGACAGCGTAGAAACATCTGGTTTAGGTGGAATTTATCCTAAAGGCATACACATTGGAACAATCAAACAAGTTATTAATACAAAAAACAATATAGACCGTTATGCATATATAGAAACAGCAGTTGATTTCTCAAAATTACAAACAGTATTAGTTATTACTAATGAGTAGTCAAAAATCAAGAAAGGGAAAATATGAAAAAAGCAATAGCAATAATAAGCCTAATAATTGCATTTTTTGTAATATATTTTTTGCAAGCTAATTTTTTTACATGGTTTACAATAAGCGGAATAATGCCAAACTTATTTGTAATACTAATATTATTTATAGGTCTGTTTGCTGGAAAAAAGGTTGGTTTTATATTAGGAATTATATTTGGAGTAGTTTTAGACTTCTTACTAGGACAAACAATAGGAATTTCAGCATTTTTATTAGCAGTAATTGGCTTGATTGCAGGATATTTAGACAAAAACTTTTCAAAAGACAGTAGAATAATGTTAATGATGGTAGTAATAGTAGGAACTATATTTTTTGAATCAGGCTATTACATATTTAAAATAATAAAATCAGAAGCAATATTTGAGTTTGTGCCATTTATAAAAATATTATTAATTGAAATAATATATAACATTATTCTAACAATAATATTATATCCACTTATACAAAATGCAGGAAATAAACTAGAAGACATATTTAAAAATAAAAAAATATTATCAAGATATTATTATTAAGGAGGAAAAGTTGGAAAAATCCAAAAACTTAAGGTATAACATAATAATAATAATAACATACATAGTTGGTGTTATTTTGTTAATTCAGCTTTTTAACTTGCAAATAATAAAAGGAAGTGAATATAGAGAGACTTCAAATACTAGGCTAACAAGAGAGTCAACAGTAAAAGCGGCAAGAGGCAATATAACAGATAGTTCTGGAAATAAATTAGTAACCACCAAAACTGGTTTTAGCTTAGAACTATATAAAACAAAAATTGATAATGAAGTTTTTAATAATGTAATATATAATTTGATAGTATTACTAGAAAAAAATAAAGACACATATAATGATAATTTGCCAATTACAGTAAACCCATATGCTTTTACAGCAAAAGATGAAGAAACTCAAAAAGCATGGAAAAAGGAATATGGAATAGATGAAAATGCAACAGCAGAAGAAGCATTTAATTTTTTAAAGAAAAAATATGATATAAAGCAAGACGACCCAGAAAAAGCAAGGAAAATTATGGCAGTTAGATATGAGATTTCTAGAAATGGGTATAGCAATATCAAACCTGTAATTATATCAAATAATATTAGCTATTTAAGTGCAAACCAAATAAAAGAACAAAGCAGTAGTTTTCCAGGAACAGCAGTTGTAACAGTACCAGTAGTTACATATCCATATGGAAGTTTAGCATCACATATTTTAGGCTATGTTAGTTCAATTTCACCAGAAGAATATAATGCAAACAAAGAAAAATACGATATGAATGATACAATAGGAAAAACAGGTATACAATATACACTAGAAGAGTATTTAAAAGGCAAAGATGGAACTAGACAAGTTGATATGTCGGTTGATGGAACTATTACGGAAGAGTACATTTCACAAGAAGCGGTTGCTGGTAATAACGTTGCACTAACAATTGATTCTAATTTACAAAGAGTAACTGAGAAAGCATTGGCTGAGAATATTAAAAAAATAGCAAGTGGAGCATATGGAGAAAAACACAATGCTAAAACAGGTGCAGCAATTGTAATGAATATAAAGACTGGAGAAATTTTAGCCTTGGCAAGCTACCCTGACTATGAACCAGAACTATTTGTATCAGGAATAAGCCAGACTAAACTAAACGAATATAATAAGGGCAAAAATTGCTATAACTGGGCAATCTCTGGAGCTTATGCACCAGGTTCTGTATTTAAAATGGTTGTGGCAACAGCAGCATTAGAAGAAAAAGTAATAACAACTCAAACAACAATAAATGACACAGGTATATACCCAAGAGGGCATAAACCTGCATGTTGGATTTATACAGATAGACATTATGGACATGGATACTTAAATGTAACAGGAGCAATCAAAAAATCTTGTAACTATTTCTTTTATGAGTTAGGGTACAGAATGGGAATAGAGCCTGTAATTAAATATGCCAAATCTTATGGTCTTGGGATAAAAACCGGAATTGAATTATCAGGAGAAGCAGAAGGAATAGTCGACTTAAAAAAATATTGTGAAGACACATACAAACAACAATGGCAATTAGGAGACACACTATCAGCGGTTATCGGGCAAAGTTATAATAATTATACTCCAATTCAAATAGCAAGGTATGTAAGTATGCTAGCTAATGGAGGCAAATCAGTAGATGTAACTTTAATAAAATCTATTACAGACACTAATGGAAATAAAATACCAAAAGAAGAGTATGAAAGCAAAATAAATGAAAAGCTTGGAATTACTAACATACAAAAAGTTGAAGACTTAAATATAAAAAAAGAAAATCTTGATGCAATATTAAAGGGAATGAAAGGTGTTACAAGCGAAACTGGTGGAACAGCATATTATGTATTTTCAGATTTAGATGTAGACATTGGAGGAAAAACAGGTTCAGCTGAAACAGGAATAAAAAATCAGGTAAATGGATGGTTTGCTGGTTTTGCACCATATGATGACCCTGAAATTGCTGTTGTAGTATTAATTGAAAATGCTGGCTCTGGAGGAAATGTAGGAGATACAGCTAAAACTATTATAAAAGAGTATTTAGGAATGAATGCTAAAAATGTTAATGAAGATATTAATGCAATTCCTTCTACACAAATTAATAATTAATTATTATATAAGGAGTAAAAAATGGAAAAAGAAGAAGTAAATGAATTAGGTTTACATGGAATTAAAAAAAGCTTTAAAAAAGAGATAGCAACCTCAGAAACTAAATTCTATAAAGGCTCAATTCGTTCAGGTCAAAAAATGGAATTTGAGGGAAGCTTAGTAATATTAGGAGATGTAAATGCAGGAGCAGAAGTGCTTGCAGAAGACAATGTAGTAATATTAGGTATATTAAGAGGCATGGCCCATGCTGGTGCAAAAGGAAACAAAGAGGCTATAATAGCAGCAGCCTCTATTGAATCTGCACAAATACGTATTGCAGATATTGTAAAAGAAATTGAAAAACAAGAAAGCTCAGAAGAAGAAAGAGAAATAAAAACATATGCATATGTTGAAGGCAATGATATTGTACTAACTTAATAATAGTAATATAAGTGCAATAAACAAATACTGATCTTTTACATCTTCTTTATATAAAAAGAAAATTAATCCAATAAGTAAAAGATCATCATTATATAATTTTAAACCAAATAAATCAAAATAACTTTCATCTTCTTCACGGTCAGTTTGATGCAAAAAATCACTTAAAAAGCTCAAGCCGTAAGACGGTTTAGAATTAGATGCATTTGGTTTAGGCTGCTTTTTTATATTATCTGAATTAACATTATGTCCCTTTGATGAATAATCATAGGGATTTTTATTTGCTTTATAAATAGGCTTGTTGTAATACATAGGCTGAACAGGTGATACTCTTCTAAAATAAGGAAAACTAAAAAACGGGTAATTATACATCATTCTTTTTTTCACCACCTAAAGGGTTTAAAGCCTCAAAAGCTTTACCCATGCTGAATAATTTTATGTATTGATCTACTTTTTCTTTTCTACTAGGTTTTAAATAAGGCTTTAACGACTTTAATAAATTAGCCCTTGGGTCATTTTGCGTTTTATTCATATTATCAATAACAGACTTCATTTTTAACATAGTTGCCATATCAAAATTAGGCATATCTGAAGAACTTTCACTTGAAGTTTGCTGTTCCCTAGAAGAATCACTTGAAGACATGCCAGTGCCATTAGCATTTATGTTATTCATCATATTTTTTATAGAATCTGGAATTTCATTATTTTTTAACATCTCATTCATCTTCTGAAAAATTTCTGACATATCTTCACTCATAATACCCTCCATTAGCCAATATTATTATTTTTTTTAATTTGATTTATAATATTGTCTGCCTCTTTAGAATTAAGCATTTTGCTAACTTTTGAAAGATTGGAATCTAACTCTTTTTTATCCATTTTAGAAAGCATATTCATAAGTTGAGCCATATCTATTTTATTATCCATGTAATCACCTCAATACAATATATGTTTTTAAAACTATAATATTATATGTCACACATTAAAAAGTGTGAATAACTCTTATTGTAATATAAATTTAATATTATAAACGTCAACTAAAGTTCCGTAAGGTAAAAGGCAGTATTTACCACTTTTACCAGCTATCTACTGTTGAAAAATAGTCGAAAAATGGTACAATATATATGTATAAGTATAAAAATATAAAAAAATTACAAAAAAAGTCATCAAAAAATCTAAAAAACATTGAAAAATGAACTAAAATACAGTATAATAAAGTATGATGTAATATTTTTTTAGGGAGGAAACTATGAACAAATTATTAACAAAACTAACAGCAGTATTATTACTTATATTTATGATGAGCGCAAATGTATGCACACCAATAGCATATGCATTATCAGAAAGTGAAATTTCTTCACAAAATTCTAAAACGCAAAATTCAAATGTAGAATTTAATACATATTTTGAAGGTGGAGCACATAGCAAAACAGAAGAAATAAATAACTCTGCAACACTATTTGCAAACATTAAAGTTAAAAACGCTGGATACATAGAAAATGCAACCATTAGCTTTGAAAATGTTAACTTTAAAATAAGCGAAGAAATTAAAAACGAAAGTGTTCAAAGTGTTGACACCAAAGAAAATAAAATCATATTAAACAAAATTAATAGTGGTTCTGATGTAACAATTGAAATTCCAATTAGTATATTAAATTCTGACCAAGTTTCAATAAACAACTTTGAAAAAGAAACAATTACAAAATTCAATGCAAAATACATTGATGGTAATGGAAAAGAAAAAACAATTTCAAAAGATGTTACAAATAAACTTTTATGGAATGGAACAGCAGAAAGCACATTAGAAACTGAACTAACTAAATATGTACCATATAGTGTAAACGAAAAATATGGGGTTTTATTACAAGCAAAAATAAAATCTGGAGTAAAAGAGAGCAAACTACCAATCAAAAACACACAAATTGATATACAAGTACCGGAAATAAACGGTGTAAAACCAACATCAGTTAATGTTGTTGCAAATCAAACAAAAGCAACAAATGGAGAAACAAATGATATAAACTTTAACTCTCAAAATTACACATATGACACTACAAGTGGAAAAGTAACAATTAACACATCAAACAATCAAAACCAAATATCATGGCTAAAAAATGTGCAAGATGAATATTTAGTTAACTTAATTTTTGATGGAAGAGAAATATATGATTATGTAAAAGCAAATGGCCTAAATACAAAAACAACAGCTGAAAGTAAAATAGAACTATATGGATCAAATTCAGCAGTAACAAATAATAGCACAATAGAAATGAATGAAAATGAAGCAAAAGGAACTATCACAGACTTTTCTATATTATCTGTACAATATATAAACAAAGGCCAAATATATGCAAACTATTCAGCTAATGACAATAACAAAAAAGAAACAGCATATGCAGTACGTTATGTCGCACAAATAAATAATGCAGAATTAACAGAAAACGTAAAATTTGTTCAAGAAATAGATAGCTTTGCAACATCAACAGACACTAAAAATGCTACAACAGTTGCAGGCAACAACTATGCATATAATAAAAATATAAAAATAAATCAAAAAATGTTCCAAAAAATTCTTGGTGAAGATGGAAGCATAGAAATATACAATAATATTAATAATGAAAAAATAGCAACAATTAATAAAGACACACAAGTATCAGATGAATATTATGTATTAGATATTAGCAACCAAAATAACAACCAATTAACTATTACTACAAGCAAACCAATTTCAGAAGGAACAATAGAAATTGATATAGAAAAAGCAATAAAAACAAATATTGATTATAGTAAAAATCAATTTAACAATTTTAAAAGCTTAATAGCAGAAGTTAAAGGAAATGCAGAAAATACAAATACAACAAAATCAATAAAAGTAAACTTTAGAGAGCCAATAACTACTGCTGAATTATCAGTAAATAAAACAAACTTAAGTACAGTTGTAGAAAAAAACAATATCGAATTAAGAGCAGTATTAAATACTTTAAATGCAAATAATGCATTATATAAAAACCCAACAATAGAAATTCAATTACCAAGCCAAATAAAAAAGGCAACAATAAAAGACATTGACCTTTTACTAGAAGATGAACTAAAAATTAAAAACTATTCAGTAAATACACAAAATGGTAAACAAGTTATTGTTGTTGAATTACAAGGTGAACAAACAAAATACTTCTCAGCAGACAACATTACAAAAGATAATATAATTGCAAAAGGTGCAAATATAATTATTAATGTTGACCTTGAATTAGACAGATTTGCAGCATCAAAAAACGAAAAAATAAATATGTATTATACAAACCAAAACTCTAACTTATTTGAAGAAACAGCACAATTAAAAACAAGAGCTACAAATACAAGAGGGCTAACTGCAACAGATGTTAATATAGTTGCACCAACAGAAGTTACAACAACAAACCAAATAAGTGGATATGACTCAACAGGTAGTACAAAAACAAACTTAGAAGATTCAATATTAGATGTAATGATTCCAGTAAACAGTGCAAAAAGAGAAGCTACAATAACTGGAACAATTACAAATAATGATGAAAGTAATATTGCAAATGTATTTATATTAGGAAGATTACCATTTGCAGGTAACCAAAAAATAGATGATACAATAGACTTAGAAAGCACATTTGATATGCCACTACAAAGCAATATTACCGTTTCTGGAATTGAAAGCAGTAAGGTAAAAATTTATTATAGCACAAATGGAGAAGCTACTAAAGATTTAATAAATTCTGAAAACAATTGGACAGAAACACCAACAGACTTAACAAAAGTAAAAAGCTATTTAATTGCATTAGGTGGAGACATAACAAAAGGAACACAAATAACATTTAGTTATAAAGCAGAAATACCAGCAAACTTAGTTTATGATAATAGCAGTAGTTTTGGATACAAAGTATATTATGATAGCAAAACAGAAACAGCTACAATAGGAACTACAAAAACAGCAGGATTTATAAGACTATATACAGGCGAAACTGCTAATGTAACAGCTGAAATTACAACAAACATGAATCAAAAGGACAATCAATATTTTATAGGTAATAATTTAACATCAAGATTTTTTGCTACTATAAAAAATACTAGTAAAATGGATGCAGAAAATGTAAAAGTAAAAGTAAATTTACCAGAGAATGTAACATTAGTTGCATATAATGAAACTAATGGAGAATTTGACAACTTAAATAATCCTATTACTATATCTTCTATAAAAGCTGGTCAAACAGTAAATATAGAATATGAACTACAACCAGATATTAAGAAAAAAGCAGACTTTAATAGAGAGAAAAAAGTTAGTGTAGAAGTATCAGCAGAAAATATGCAAGCACCAGTTAACTCTAATGAAATAAAATTTGTAGTTACTGATTCTGACTTTGAAAAATTAACTAATAAAGTAAGTACAATAGAATCAGCTGTATATTCAAGTAATACAGAGGTGGAATATCAAATAAGTATTAAGCCTGGTCAAAAAATCAATAATGTAAAGGTACATATACCATTACCAACAAGTTCAGAAATTAAAAGTGCATATTGGGATGCATTTAATTCAGTAGAAGCAAAAGTTACAAGAACAGCGGAAGAAGCGATAATAGAATTAGACAGCATGGATAATACAGCAACTAACACATTATACTTTAACTTTATTTTAAAAGATGTTGTTGCAAAATATTCTACTAAAATTTATGTAGAAGCAGATGGAATAGAAAAACAATATTCAAATGAAAGATACATATATATGCAATCAAGTGGTATATCTGGAGAACAATTAAAAACAAACAAAGTATATGTAAAAGAACAAGAAGAATTTGAATATAAATTTAATATAAACACAACAGGTGGAGCACAAAACAATATAGTATTTAAAGACCAATTACCAGATGGAGTACAATTTAAAAATGGTAGTGTAACAATTGAATGTACAGATTTACCAAATTATGAAGGAACTGAACATATTAAATATGATAAAAGCTCTAATACAGTAACAATAACAATTAACACTCTACCAACACAAGCTAAAATATCAATTACATTAAAAGTGGCAGGAACCCTTAATGCAGATGAAAAAAATGGAAGACAAGTAACAAATAAAGCAACAGTACAATCACTTCAAACACCAGTAATAGAACTAAACTCTGTAAGTAACTATATAGAATATGTATCATCAGCACATACAAACCCTAACACAGGTGAGGCAGAAGATCCAAACAACCCAGATAATCCAAACCAAAATAACAGATATAAAATTACAGGAACAGCTTGGGTAGATAGTAATAAAAACGGAGAAAGAGAAGAAAACGAAGAATTACTTTCTGGTGTAAATGTAATGCTAATATACAAAAACAATAGTGCAGTTGTAAAAGATGTTGACACAGGAGAAAGAAAAGTAACAACAACAGCAGCAAATGGTACTTATGAATTTTCAAATTTAAGGGCAGATGAATATTTAGTAGTATTCTTATATGACTCAGGAAAATATAGTATTACAGAATATCAAAAGAAAGATGTAGGAGAAAGCTATAATTCAGATGCAATAAATACACAAGTAACATTAGAAGGCAAAATAACAAATGCAGGTGTTACAGACACAATAAAACTTTCAAATGGAAATGCTAGAGATATTGATATTGGACTATATGTAGCAGAAAAATTTGACTTAAAATTAGACAAATATATTAGCAAAATTACCTTAACTACACCAACAATAGGTACAAAAGTAAATGAATATGCTAATTCACAACTAGAAAAAATAGAAGTATTAAAGCAAAATATAGGAAAAAGCAACATTATAGTAGAATACAAAATAGTAGTAACAAATGAAGGACAAGTACCTGGTTATGTTAAAAAAGTTATAGACTACTTACCAACAGATGCTAAATTTAATACAGAAATAAATAAAAATTGGTATAAAGCAGATAATAACAAAACTGTATTTAATGCAAGCTTAGCAGAAACTGAAATTAAACCAGGAGAAAGCAAAGAAGTTACATTAGTATTAAGCTATAATATTACAGACAAAAATATAGGAACTATTATAAACAATAATGCAGAAATTTATGAAAGTTATAATAAACTAGGCTTATCAGATATAGACTCAAAAGAAGCAAATATGCTAGAGCAAGAAGACGATATGTCAAAAGCTGATATTATATTATCAGTAGCAACTGGTAGAATAATGCTAAATATAGGTATTATAATAGCAGTTGTAGCAATGCTAGTAGTAGGAATATATGAAATTAAAAAGAGAGTTTTAAAATAATTAAAGAAAGGAGGAACAAAATGAAAAAAACATTTAAAATATTAAAATACTTAACATTAAGTATAGCTATGATGGCTGGGTTAATATTTTTAATTAGTATAGCAGTACCAGTAAAAAATACTATAATATCAAATGGCAAAGTGACCACTTCTAATAGTTCAGCACTTAAAGAGAAACATAACCTAATTAGACTAACTTCAATGAAACATTTAGGAAGCCAAATGTGGATGCCAGTATCTGATGAAACTAACACAGAAGTGTATTGCGTACAACCAGGTACCAAAATAGCAATGGCAAATACGGAAGAATATAGAACAAAAAATGCAATTCAGACAATAGTAAATAATACTAAAGATACTAGCTATGAGTCATGTGGTGAAGCAGACAATGTTGACACATATAGGCAATATTATAGTGATACATATTATAGATGTGTTGGAAAAGACTATACAGAATCATCTAGTTTTAAAGGAAAAGATGGAGTAACATATGATAACTTATATGATATTGCTTATATAGCATCATATATTTTAAACAATAGAGATGGAATTTCAGAATCTGAATGGGCGCCATCAAAACAACAAGCTATATGGCAATCACAATTAGTAGATCAAAATGTATATAACAGATATAGTAATGAAACTAGTATGAACAAACCAGATGGAGCAAGACTATTAAAAGCAGCTAGATTATACAAAGATTTTTATGAAAAAATAATGGAAGTAGAAACAGATGAAACATCTGATTCTTACGGAAAAACAGGAGTAAAACCAAACTCATTATTATCAGGAGAAGAAACAACTTTAAGTATTGATAAAATTGACAGAGTTGGTAAATTAGGACCATTCAAAATTGATTATGTTTCAGGACATCAATGGAGCGGACAAGAAGCAGGAAGATCTTTTGGTGGAATTTCTGATATGTATTTACTAGATGCAGAAGGCCAAAAAATAGACTTAAAAAACATTATAGTACTAGGTCAACTTAGAAAAGTATATAATGAGGGCAAAGAAAAGGATGAATCTACATTTTTTAGCAACTGGGATAGGGGAATAGGAGCTTACAACAAGAATTGCATTGATTATTTAGCATATGAAAAAGCATTTCCACAACCTGGAGAAGAATTTTATGTAGAATTTGAGTTACCAGAAAAAATAGTTGGAGGCTTAAAATTACATATACAATTTTCATATTTAAAATGTGAAATGGAAATATGTCTGAGAGAAGCTGGTCAATACTTTGTTGACGATTATTGCAAAGGAACAGTAAATTACCATACACATACAGATACTTGGGAAGATAGTGAAGGAAATACACATGAACATACATATAGTTGCAGTGATTGCTTAGGAAGAAAAGCAACATTAGGCTGGACAAATGATTCACAAAATGGTGTATCAATAGAATATCAAAAAAGAAGTTTGGTACAAGAAGAGTATGATCTTACTATGAAAAATGGAGACTTATTCTGCACAACAATGAAAATTGGAGGTTTTGTATTTGAAGATATTATGTCAGGCAAAGACAATGGAGCAGATGGAAGACTTTCAAATGAAGACCACAAACTAAAAAATATTGAAGTTACATTATATGAAGTTAAAGATGATAACACATTAGAATTAGCTAAACTAGCTACACTAGTACAAGAACAACCAAGTATATTACAAAAACAAAACACAGAAGAAATATTAGCAATTTTAAATGACCCAAATGATTATACACGTAGAACAAACCCAACATTAACTGATGAAAATGGATATTATGAATTTAGAGGAGTAGACACAACTAAAAATTATATTGTAAAATTCACATACAATGGACAAACATATATGCCAACAGAATACTTAGAAGGTGCAAGTGGAAAAACAGTAGATGAAGTAGTAAGAAATAAACAATATAGTTCTGTTGTTACAAACGAAATATGGAACACCACTTCTAAAGCAACAGAGGACGAAGACGAGAGAAAGGCATATGACCAAAGTTTCCGTTCAATAGGTTCTACACCAACAAACTATGTATCAAGCAACTCATTAGAAAAATTAAAGAAGATAGATGGAAAATACTATAATGAAGTATATACAGTATACGAATTAGCAGGATTCACACTAAATGAGAATGGTAAATATGTATATGATGCTAAAAAACAATTTATTGATACATACTTAACAGTAAAAGACGGAAAAATAATAGAATCAGACGAATTTAAAGAGGGAATAATAAATAAATCAATTAAAGAGTACATTGACAAAACACACCAATATCCACAAAATATGCAAGAAGCATATAAAGACATAGCTGGAGATGACGAGCAAATTTGGAAAAAACTACAATTTATAGAAGACTGTAAAATAAGTGCATATACAAAAAATCAAGAATCTACTTTAGATAAATTAGATACATTTGATCAATACCCAGCATATGATTACTTTACAACAAGAATAAAGAGTGGTAACAAATACCCTAACAACAGTTATGCAAATGGAACATATGCTAGTGGAGTAACAACATATGCAAATACTTATTTAAGCAAAAATGGTGTAAAAGGTGATGCATTAGACCCTGCTGGACTAGAAAGAGAAGTACAATATTATGGTAAATGGGCACAATCAAAAGGTCCAATTAGTTATCAAAATGTTTATGAAGGACAACTATTTGTAAACTGTGGATTGTGGAGAAGACAATTATCAGATATGGCGTTACAAAAAGATGTGTACAAAGCTACAATTAAGATAAATGGCAAAACAGAAACATATCAATATGACAAACGTGATACTAATGATTATTGGGAAATTCAAACAAGAATAGAAGACTATGATTCATATTATGGAGGTTCATATAATAGAGCATTATATCCATCAGATTATGAATATAGTGGAGAAAACAAACTTGAAGTATATATAACATACAAAATTGCAATAAGAAACCAATCACAAAGTATATTAACAAGAATAGACGAAGTAGTTGATTATTATGATGATACTTATGAGTATGTACCAGAATATTCATGGGCAATGTATGATGATGTAAGCTTAACTCCAGATGAATACTACAATGTTTTGACAGGAAAATCAAAAGTAGGAGAAGGAAAGTTTAAAACAGCTACAAGCGATCAAAAAGGCCAATATCCATCAGAATCTAAATATAGCTTAAGAGGATATGACAGAGTTTATTTAGACGGATTATCAGATAAAAAATTAAATGCTGGTGAAACAGGCTACTTATACTTAACATTTAAAGTAAATGAAAAAGCTAATAAAGTAGATATAGATAGTGAAAAACATAACATTGCAGAAATTAATGGATACACAACATATTATAGTGATGGTATACAATTACCAAATGGAGTTGAAAGAAACTCTAAAAATGCAGCAGGAATTATTGATTATGATTCTAAACCAGGTAACTTTAGCAATAGTGGATTAAAAGAAGGCAGATATGAACATAACTTTGAAGATGACACAGATCATGCAAAAGGAATTAGAGTATATGTTGATAATGCTTTAAAGAGAACTATAAGTGGTATGGTATGGGAAGATGAAAGAAACACTAAAGCCGCTGGAACAGATGCTGTAATAGCAAATGGAATCAGAGACTCAAAAGAAAGAGTAATCGAAGGTATAAAAGTTGAAATGTATGAAGTTGTAGATGGAGAATTAAAAACTCCAGCAGTTATGCAAAAAACTTCAATGGAAAGTGATTCAAAGGGTCAATACCAATTTGAAGGCTTTATACCAGGAAACTATATTATTAGATTCACTTATGGTGGAAATGTATCTGCAACAGCCAAAGGCTATAATGGTCAAGATTATAAATCAACAACTTACCAAGCTGGAATAGACCAAGCTGGAAAAACTAACCTAGGAACTGATGTTACATATAGAGGCTATACTAATACAGAAACACAAAATGAAACAGCAACTTATGGATATGATATTACTAAAGCTGATGCTACAAATACAAATTATTCAGACGCAAAAGATATTTGGTCATACAGAGAAAAAGTAAACAACTATTCAAGCGGAAGCATGAAATATGAAATGGCTAATAATCTTAATAATGATAAAACAATAAAAAATAATAATTTGCAAATGATAGCTGAAACAGGGGTAATAGCAGTAGAAGGTGAATACAACAGAACAAATAGTGATAGAGATGAAAACAGTAATAACGGATACAACAATATTAACTATATAAACGGAAATGACATAAATGGTAAATACAGCATACAAAATGTAGACTTTGGTTTAGCTGAAAGACCAAAAGCACAACTAGAGCTAAATAAACAAGTAAGTAATTTAAAAATAGTTTTAGCAAATCAAAATGTATTATTTGATGCAAATGAAAGCGTAAGCAATTTAATTTGGCAACCAAAGAAATCATATAATTTGACAGAACTACAAAAAGATAATTACTATGCAACATACAACAACTACAATAAATTTAGAGAAGATGTATTAAACAGAGTAAAGAATATAGTAGCTAAAGATAAAAACGGATTAATTCAACCAACAATAGACAAAGAATTAACACATGGAGCAACAATTCAAGCAACTTATGATATAACAGTAACAAACGTTGGTGAAGTAGACTACAAGGATAAGAGCTTCTACTATACAGGAAAAGTAAAAGATACAAGTTCAATAGTAAAAACATCAGCAGATGTACTAATAGACTATGTAGCTAACAACCTAAAATATAGAGATGCAAACAACAAAACAGAATGGGCATGGAAATCAACTTCAGCAAATGATATTAAATCTAATGGATATGTAAGTAGCGACGTAGAAAAGGAATTAACAAAATACAATACAATAATTACTACTACATCATTAAACAAAAAATTAATTCCATTAACATCAAGCACAAAGAACAACTCAAATACATATGCAAGAACTCAATTAATACTAACACAAACAATTACTGCACAAAATGAGGAAGACGATTTAGTATACAGAAACACATCTGAAATTGTATCAATATCAAATGATGTTGGTAGAAGAATGGCATTCTCAATACAAGGAAACCAAAAACCTAGTGAAGTGCCACAAGAACCAGATGCAAGTGCAGCAGAAAGAATAGTAATTTTACCACCATTTGGTGATACTTACTTATACTTTGGACTAGGAGTTGCAGTATTAGCAATTATAGTTGGAGCAGCAGTATTCATTAAGAAAAAAGTACTAAAAAAATAACAACTAATAAAAGAAATTCTATAAGAAACATCTTATAGAGTTTCTTTTTTTACATAAAAATTTAATTTAATCTATTGAAAAGCAAAAAGTATTATGCTACTATTAACTTAAAGTTAATACAAAGGAGAGGTACAAGTGAAAAAATTTAAAAGAGAAACTTTAAATTATAAATCAAAAAAAGGTGTAACCCTAACAGTACTTGTTGTAACAATAGCAGTTTTACTTATATTAGCAGGTATAACAATAAGTGCAGTATTTGGTGATGAAGGAATAATAAACAAGTCAAAAGAGACCAAGAATAATATAAATAATGGAATAAATTCAAATTTAACTAAGCTTAATGAGCTAATAGATGACTTAAATGGAGAAATAGATTCAAATGGTGGATCAACTGGAGGAAATACTGAAGAACCAGCCAAGCCAGAAAAACCTACAACGCCAGCAAGCCCAACAGAAGATACAGCACCATATTATCCAGACACAACATTTACAAAAGTAGATGGGACAGATTTGGATAATGGATTAGTAATAGAAGACGCAATAGGAAATCAATATGTATGGATAGAAGTACCAAAGAGTTTATATAATAATTCAAAATATAATACAAAAACAAAAGCGGAAGATCAAAAGCCAGTAAATTCAGAAGATTATAATAAAATAGAATATTGCTTACATAAATATACAGAGTATTATAAAATTGCAGACTATTCAGACATATACTACTCAAATGCAACAACAGGATTAACAAGCACACAATATACCAAACTAAAACAAAAAATGTTAAAAAGTGTATATGAAAATGGAGGCTTTTGGCTAGGAAGATATGAAGCTGGAATAGAAACAAATAGAACAGCAAACGGAACACCAACAGTAGCACCAATATCAAAAGCAGGAACGGTAGCTAAACCAGTATATCCATATGCTTACGTAACATGTAGCCAAGCACAAACATTAGTAAGTCAATTATCAACAGAAAAAAGCTATACAAGTAGTCTAATGTTTGGAATACAGTGGTATTTAGTGTTTAAACATATAGAAGTGAAAGAAGTAGAAAAAGGAACAGCATTAGCGACGATACAAAGTGCATTTATGACTGATAGTAAAGACTGGGGAAATTATTATAATTCAAGTTTTACAATAAATAGAGGAAAATATGAGAACGATGGAGTATGGTACAATTATAATGTTGCATTAGCAAATTGTGTAACATATACAAATGGAATAAGTACAAAAGTACAAGCAACCTCAAATAGTAATTTAATATTATTAACAACAGGAGCAAGTGATACATGTAAAAAAATGAATATATATGACTTGGCTGGAAATGTATATGAATGGACATTGGAATATACTGGAAACTCTGGCGTTCCTTGTGCTCTTCGAGGAGGTAATTGTGTCCAACTAAGCTCTAATGCTCCAGTTGGATGGCGGTATTGCTCAAAAAACGACTGCTACCGCTTCAGTCTTTGGATTTAGGGCGGCAATTTACAAATAACATTGATTGTATAAAGTGTATTATATATGGTATTTAAATACCAATATAATACACTATTATTTTTAGTGCCTGTATTGAAAAAATAATAAAAATAATGTAAAATATAAAAAATAAAAAGGAAAAAACAAATAAAAACACTAAAGATAGCAAAAAAAATAGAAAACTTTTTTTATTTGCATACTTAAAACGACAAATATTTTATTAAGCTTGTACTAAAATATATGCAAATTAAAAAAGTAGGGGTGGTAAAAAAGTGTTTAATAAAATGCAAAACAATAATAAAGAAACAGCTAAACAAGTATTTAAAAATCTTTTTAGTATACAAAATATTATTATTTATATAATATCTTTTATGATATCAATGGTAGGCTTTAGCAGTCAAAGCCTAATACTTAGTATAAGCCCATTTGCTATAAGCTTTTTAGCAGCAATGCTAAGCAATGGTATGCCAATTGGTTTTATATACATATTAACATTAGCAGGTACATTTATATCTTTTGGAACAAATAGTTTATTAACATATTTTTTAACAACATTAGTATTTTTTGTTTTGATTTTAATAAAAAGACCAAAAGAACAATATGATGTAAATGAACAAAAAAAATTAGGTGGACACTTACTAATTGCGGTATTAATGGTACAAATAATACCAATGTTTTTCACAAATTTTTATGTTTATGATTTATTAACAGGCATAATGCTTTCAATATCAAGTTATGTATTTTATAAAATTTTTGTAAATTCAATATCAATGTTACAAGAAATAGGAACTCAAAAAGCGTTTTCTATTGAAGAGGTTATGGGAACAAGTCTTTTATTAGCAATTGCTTTTTGTGCTTTTGGAAACTTAACTGTATTTGGTTTTAGCATACGCAATGTTTTAAGTATATTATTAGTTCTAATTTTAGGTTGGAAAAATGGTATGCTAGTTGGTGCAACCAGTGGAATAACAATAGGAACAGTACTTGGCATAATTGCCGGAAACGAACCAATAGCAGTAGCATCTTATGCTATATCTGGTTTAATAGCTGGAATATTTTATAGACTTGGAAAAGTTGGAGTCATAGCAGGCTTTATATTAGGCAATGTTTTACTAACATATGTTGCAAATGGAAACACAGTACCAGTAATTTTAATACAAGAAATTTTAATAGCATCACTTGGCTTATTAGCAGTACCCAAAAGGTTTAAAATAGATATACAAGATATAATCGGAAAAGAAAAATTATTACCAGAAACTACTACAAGGGCACTTCCAGAAAATGAAGATACAATATTTAAGCTAAATAGCATGTCAAAAACAATTGCAGATTTAGCTAAAAGCTATGAAGAGGCTGCAAGCACAGTGCTAGAAGAAAGTGACATTAAAGAGCAAGAGTTATCAAATGAACAAATATTTAAAGAAGAATTAGATGTAAATATATCAGAATTAGAAAATAATTTACTATATGAAGATATATCTCAAAACAATTGTGGAATTGTAGATGAAATATTTAAGCATTTGCTAAAAAACGATATAATTACAGAAAAAGAATTAGCCAAGATTTTTGAAAGCCATAATCTATATATAATTGGTTTTAACCAAAGTGGCACAACAGCTGAAAATGATGTATCAAAAATGATTAAAGCAATAAATTCTGCATATAGAGTAAGCAGAGTAAACTTTGTTTGGAAAATGAAGATGCAAGAAAACAAAAAAAATGTATCTTCTCAACTAGAGGGAGTATCAGAAGCAATATCTCAAATGGCAGAAGATATAAAACAAGAAAAAGAAGAACCATTTGAAACTCAAAAAAAGCAAATATTAAATTTGTTAAAACAAAAAGAAATTGAAATAAATAATATTAAAATAAAACAAAATATTTCTGGAAGATATTTTGTAGAGGTTTATACACCAGTATGTGATGACATAGAAGGCAAAAAATGTAATATTAAAAAAATAGCTAAAATATTAGAAAAGGTATTACAAACTAAATTTGTAATACAAGCCCAAATTTGTAGCTTAAGAGAACAACTAAATACTTGTAGATTTGTATATTATTCAGAAGATAATTACAAATTACAAGTTGGAATTGCAACATCAACTAAAGAGGGGTCAAAGGTTTCTGGAGACAACAATATAGCAACAAAATTAGATGATGGAAAATACTTGCTAGCAATTAGTGATGGAATGGGCTCAGGCGAAGAAGCAAATAAAAGTAGCAAAATAGCTATTAGTATGTTAGCAAGACTATTAAAGGCAGGATTTGATAAAGAAACATCAGTAAAATTAATTAATTCTAGCTTAATAGCAAATACAAAAGAAGATATGTATACTACATTAGATATTCAAATACTAGACCTGTTTGCAGGCAATATGGAATTTATAAAAAATGGGGCTTGCCCAACTTTTGTAAAAAGAAATAAAGAAGTACAAATAATAAAATCGCTTACATTACCAGCAGGAATAGTAGAAGAAAATGATTTAATTGTATATGATTATGATTTACAAGATGGCGATATTTTAGTTATGTGCACAGATGGAGTTATAGATGCAAATACAGAATACATAAATAAAGAGCTATGGGTAAAATATTTACTAGAAGATATTAACTCAGATGATGCACAACAAATAGCAAATATGATATTAAATGAAGCCATAGACAATGAATTTGGCATGAAAAAAGATGACATGACAGTAATAGTAGCAAAAATAAATAGAAAATAACAGTAAAACAGTCAAAAATATTGTAATTATGTATTAAAATGTGATATAGTATAGCTATAAAATTAGCTATACTATATTTTTGTAGCTTTAAGGAGGAAAGTGAAAATATGTCAAGTAAAGGGAAAAGATATGATTCACCAAAACCAAAACTAAATATAAAAAAGGTAATAGCAGTTATTATTGTACTTGCTGTAATAATTATGGTAATTACAGGCATAACTAAACTATTTAAAGGTGGAAGTAAAGCAGAAGAAAAAACAGTTCCAAATAGATATTTTGCTGTATATACAAATAGCAAGTGGGGTGTAATAAATTCAAAAGGTGATATTATTATAAAACCTCAATATGATGAAGCAATTATTATTCCAGATAATAGTAAAGAGCTATTTATATGTACATATGATGTAGACTATTCAAAAAATACATATAAAAATAAAGTTGTAAACGCTAAAAATGAAGAGATTATAACCGGGTATGATACTATAAGTGCACTAGAAAACTATGATAGTGAAAATAGTATATGGTATGAAAATGACGTTTTAGTAGTTTCAAAAGATGGAAAATTTGGTTTAGTTGATTTTAAAGGAAAAGAATTACTAAAATGCGAATATGATGAAATTAAAACATTAAAGGGAGTAAAAAGTAGCCTATTAACTAAAAAAGGTGATAAACTAGGCTTAGTAGACAACATAGGTGCAACAATTATTGAAAATGAATATACTAAAATTGTGCCAATTTCAGACAAATATGAAGATGGATATATAGTAACCAATGCAGACAAAAAAATGGGAGTTATAAACCATAACAAATCTGTGGCAGTAGAAGTAAAATACCAAGATATTAAAGCTTTAAATGGAAACGGAAAATATGTTGTAAAAGAATCTGGCAAATGGCAAATTATAGACACAGAAGGAAATACATATTTAAAATCAAAATTTGATGATGTAGTTTCTATAAATAATGAAAATGTTATTATAAAAAATAATGGGAAATATGGTATTGTAACATTAAATGGAGAAACTAAAATTGCAACAAAATACCAAGAAATTAGCTATTTATTTGATGATAAATATATATTTAAGTTAAACAATAAATATGGGGTTATAAACCTAGAGGGAGAAGAGCTAATTGACCCAACATATGAAAGCATAATTTATAGAGCAGATGCAGGCTTTTTAGAAGGCACAAAACCTAATGAAGTAAATACAGAGTTTATGGACCACTCATTAATGCCAAAATTAACAGGAATTTTATCAGAAATAAATGTAGATGAAGGTTATATGAGAATTAGAGTTGATAATGAATATAAATATTACAACTTTAAATTTGAAGAAAAAACTAATAGAGAAGTATTAACATCAAATACATTATTCTTAGACAAAAAAGACGGAAAATATGGCTTTGTAAATAAAGAGGGAATTGTAGTTGTTGATTATATTTATGAAGATGCCAGAGAACAAAATGAATATGGATATGCAAGTATTAAAAAGAATGGCATGTGGGGATGTGTTGATTACAAAGGAAGAGTAGTAATAACACCAGCATATCAACTAGAAAACAATTCAGTAATTGAATTTATTAATAAATGGCACTTAGGAGAAGATTTAAACTTAAATTATTATACAGACAAATAAGAGGAGAAAATAATGGAACTAAAGACTAAATACCAATATACATATTTTATTTATCCATATTTAATAGAAGAAAAAAATTATAAAAAGTATTTATATAAATTATTAAAAAATAAAAACTGTAAATTGAAAATGTTTGATAATTTAAAAGATACTAAAATAGATTCATACTTTTTACCAGAAATAAAAAATAAAATGTTTTGGACATTAAATATTAGCCAACAAGGGCTTAGAGACTATACAACAATGGACTTAAAAATGAGAGCAGCATTATTAAGTAAAAAGTACTGTAATGTTTTTGAATATGTGTTAGATAAAGATATACCAGGTAAAATTGGAGAAAATAATGGAATATTTTTTGATATAAACAAAGTTGAAATTATATGTTTTAACACAGGTGTGTGTTTTGCACTTATGAAAACTGTGTTAGATGAAGGAGCAAGCTTTGCAGATATTTTAAACTTTAACTATAAGTTTAGAGATATTCAATCAAAGGTAAAACATACAAAAGAATATGAAAATATAAAAATACAAACTAAAAAATTTGACAATATGCAAAAGTTTTCTGACTTTTTAACACAATTAACAGGCAAAAATGTGATGGCATCAAAAATAAATTTAGATACTAATAGATTGATAACATATTCATATACTTGTTTAGATCATACAGCATGGAATGAAAGCACAGATATATTAAGTTTAGAAAAAGAATTTGAAAAATATAGAAGTGTAAAACCGGCCAATGAGCAAGTAAATGACATTACATACCAAAAAGATTGCATTTATAAAGAAAAATACTTATACTATGGTTTTTCAAACAATGCAACAGTGCTACTTACATCAGATAATAATATACAAAATTATACAGAGCTTTTATTTGAATATGAAAACTCACAGTTGTACCACTTTATATATTATTTGCATCAAAAGATATATTTAAATAAGTTAAATTATGAAATAAAACAGGCTAAAAATTTTGAAAACATGAAATCAAAATTTATAAATTTTGCAAAAAATGACTGGATTTATGAAATAACTAATAATATTAATGGTGTAATATTAGACCAATATTTTAGAAAAGAGCAACTCTTAGATGATACTTTTATGAGGCTAAAATCAAAATATGATTTATTATATAAAGAATATGAAGTATCTAAAATCAACAAACGAAATAATTGGATGATAGTAATTGTTGGAATTTTAATTATATGTGGGATAATTAAAGTGTGGTATAGAATGCATGGATAAAATAAGAGGTAAAAAATGAAAATAAAAACAGGCGTAGACATAATAGAAGTTGATAGAATACAAGAGGCAATAGAAAGCCAAGGAGAAAGATTTCTACATAAAGTTTATACTCAAAACGAAATTGAGTATTGTAAAAACAAAGGTAAAATGACATACCAACATTATGCAGCTAGGTTCGCAGCAAAAGAGGCCATATATAAGGCGATTTCAGAGATTATACCTCAAAATGAAAATGATATTTTAAACAAAATAGAAATTATAAATACTAAAACAGGCAAACCAATTGCAAATTTAGATGCACTACATATTCAAAATATAGAATCAATGGATTTAAGTTTATCACATATTAAGGAATATGCAATTGCTTCATTTAGTATAGTATTAAAATAATAATTTAGGCGGTAGTAATATGGTACTTACTATCGCTATATATATAAAGGAGTGTAATATGCAAATTTTTGATTCACATGCACATTATAATGATGAAAAATTTGAATTGGATAGAGAAGAAACTTTAAAAAAAGTTTATGATTCAGGAGTTAAAAACTTGATATGTGCAGGTTATAGTGTAGAATCTTCAAAACAAGCAATAAAAATTGCAAATGAGCATAATTATATATATGCAACAGCAGGAGTTTCACCAAATGACATACCAATTTTTGAAAATGAAAATACTGATGTAAAAGAATTCTTTTTTGAAGATATTTTAAATGAGCAATTAAAAGAAATAAAAAAACTGGCTAAAAGTAAAAAGGTAGTAGCAATTGGAGAAATAGGCTTAGATTATTATTGGAATAAAGAAAATAAACGAAACCAAAAATCAGCATTTATAAAACAAATAGAAATTGCAAATGAACTTAATTTACCAATAGTAATACACACTAGAGAAGCAATAGCAGATACAATAGATATATTAAAAAAATATACAGTTATAAACAGAGGAGTATTTCACTGTTGCCCACTAAATATAGACTTAATTCGTGAGGCGTTAAAGCTGGGTTTTTATATTTCTTTTGCTGGACCAATAACTTTTAAAAACTCAAAAAATGCTACGGAAGCAATAGCTTCAGTGCCATTAGACAAAATTTTAATAGAAACAGATAGTCCATACTTGGCCCCAGAACCAAAGCGTGGAACTAGAAATGATTCTTCAAATTTAATATATATGATAAAGAAAATAGCAGAAGTAAAACAAATTTCAGAGGAAGAAATAGCAGATATTACATATAAAAATGCAAAAGACATATTTAAAATAAACCCAAATTGAGTTATCAATTTGGGTTTTAATATTATTTATTAAAATCAACTTTAACATTTTTTCTAGCTTCTGCATTATCAACTTCAAATAAACTTTCAGCTGTAAAATGGAACATTCCAGCAATAATGTTTGAAGGGAATTTTTCTAGCTCAGTATTATACTTTGTAACTGAATCATTATAAAATTGTCTAGAATAAGAGATTTTATCTTCAGTTTCAGCTAATTCTGTTTGCAAACTAGTAAAGTTCTGATTTGCTTTTAAATCTGGGTAAGCTTCTGAAACAGCCATGATTGTTTTTAATGAACTAGATAATTCATTATCTAATTTAGCTTTTTCGTCAACTGTTTTTGCATTTGCCCAAGAAGTACGAAGTTCAGTAACTTTAGCTAAAGTATCAGATTCATGTGTCATGTAACCTTTTATTGTTTCAACTAAATTAGGAATCAAATCAAATCTTCTTTGTAATTGTACATCCATTTGGCTAAAAGAATTTTTAGTACGTTGTCTTAGTGTTACTAATTTATTATAAACAGATATAACAAATAAAATTAAAAGAACAACGATTATTAAAATAATCCACCACATAAAATTCACTCCTTTATAATATTATTATGAAGTAATAATAACATATTATAAAATAATATACAATAAAAATAAAAAAATAAATCATATTCTGGTACAAGCAGGCATATAATATAGTATATGTAAAGGTTTGAAAAATATTACAAAAAATGTAAAAATGTAAAAACCTTAGAACCTAGGGAAACTCACAAATAACAGAAAAATTTGACAATATTTTTAAAAAATGGTATAATATAGATGTTGCTTTTAAAGGAGGGAACAAATTTAAAATGAAAAATGATGATAAAGCATCAATATCGCTGAAAAAAATAATTTGTATTAGCATTTTATTTATGTTTATAATGACAGCAGTAGTAGTAGCTGGAAATGTAAAACTAAATAATGTAAAAATTATTTTAGCTAGTGGATATGAAATGAATGTTTTAACTAGCAAAACAAAAATAGCAGATATATTAGATGATAATCATATTGTATTACTAGAAGATGAAAAGGTATCACCAGATTTAGAATCAGAACTATTAGATAATAATACTATTAAAATTTCTAAAAAAGATGATGAAGAAATAGAGGCACCTGAAATAATAGAAACATCAGAAACTGTTACTAAAGAAGAAGTGCTAAAAAATTATGACACTATTATAGAAAAAATTATAGTAGAAAAAGTAAAAATACCTTTTGAAACAATTACCAAAAACAAAGCATCAGGTTCAGGTTCAAAACAAAACCAAATTGTACAATATGGTGTAGATGGTATAAAAGAAGTTACTTATAAAGTAAAATACCAAAATGATGTTGAAATTGAGAAAAAAGAAATTTCTTCAAAAATAATTAAAAAACCAGTAAACAAAATAGTAGAAGTAAGAAATAAACAAGTTACATCAAGAGGTGGTACAACTACTAGATATGGTGGAAAATGGACTTATTCAGAGTCAGAACTTGACTTATTATGTGCTATTACAGCACAAGAGGCTTCTTCAAGCTATAATGCAGCTTTAGCTGTTATAACATGTGCGGCTAACAGAGCAGAAAGTAGAAGATGGAGATACAATGGAACAGACCCATTAAGCCAATATAAAGCAAAAGGTCAATTCTGTTACTCAATAGATAGTCATTGGAGAAGAAGATTAAACGGAAATTACCCATCATATGTAAAACAAGCAGTTATAGACGCTTTAAATGGTAAAAGAAACCACAATTACTTATCATTCAGATCAGCAGGTTATGCAAGTGGTGTAAACATTGGTGGTAACGTATATTTCAACGCAATGTAATATAAAAGAGCTCCTAAAAAATAGGAGCTCTTTTATATTCTAAAAATTTTGGTGATTCGCCTTTTTTCACTGCCTCTGGGCACCCTACTTGAATTAGCATAAATTTTATGGTATATTATTTGCACAAGGAGAAAAAGTATGAAGTTAATTTCGTGGAATGTAAACGGCTTAAGAGCCGCAATAAAAAAAGGTTTTAAAGAATTTTTTGAAAAAGAAAATGCAGATATATTTTGCATACAAGAAACCAAAATGCAACAAGACCAAATAGATGATGAAATAAGAAGTTTATTTAGTAAATATAATTGTTACTGGAATAGTGCTGTAAAAAAAGGGTATTCAGGTACAGCAATATTTACAAAACAAAAGCCACTTAATGTCACATATGGAATAGGAATAGAAGAACATGATCAAGAAGGTAGAATAATAACACTAGAATTTGAAAAATTTTATTTAGTAAATTGCTATACTCCAAATTCTAAAAGAGAGCTAGAAAGATTAGAATATAGAATGATATGGGAAGACGAAATTAGAAATTATTTATTAAAATTAAATGAAACAAAACCAGTAATTTTATGTGGAGACTTAAATGTGGCTCATGAAGAAATAGACTTAAAAAACCCAAAAACTAATAGGCATAATGCAGGTTTTACAGATGAAGAACGTAAAAAAATGACAGAATTACTAAATGCAGGCTTTACAGATACTTTTAGATATTTATATCCTACAAAAGAAAATTGCTATACTTGGTGGTCATATATGTTTAATGCAAGAGCCAATAATGCAGGCTGGAGAATAGACTACTTTATAGTATCAAAATCAATTGAAAAAGAAGTGAAAGAAGCAAAGATTTATTCAGATGTTATGGGCAGTGACCATTGCCCTGTTGGAATAGAGTTGTAGGAGGTAAAAATGGAAGAAAAGAAAAGAAGCTTGAAATGGCTATACTGGTTTAGTTTAGGAGTCGCAATTATTGCGGTATATAAACTACTAGATAACTTTGGGTCAATAACAGCTGGGCTTGCTGGATTGTTAAATATTTTAATGCCATTTATTGCTGGCTTACTTATAGCATATTTATTTTATATTCCATGCAGAAAAGTAGAAAGCTGGTATAAAAATGTAAAGGCAATTTCAAAAAGAGCAAGAATATTATCAATTATAACAGTGTATATTATAGCAGCCCTATTAATTATATTAGCATTAAACTTTGTAATACCAGCAGTATCAAAAAGTATAGTAGACCTTGTTACTAACTTTGGAAATTATTATAACAATACAATGAAAACCATAAATGAATTACCAGAAGATTCTATATTAAAAAATGAAGCAGTTTTAAATGCAATAAAAGGCATAAGCGAAATTGATTTTAAACAATATATAAATATAGAAAAACTAACAGAATATGCAAAAGGAGCAATAAACATTGTAAACAGTATATTTGACATATTTGTTTCTTTTATAGTTTCAGTATATTTGTTAGCAGAAAGAAGAAGAATTTTAAACTTTCTAAAAAGATTATCAGCAGCTATGTTTAAACCAGATACATATAAAATGATAGGCAAATATTTTAACAAATCAAATGAGGTATTTTTTAGCTTTATATCAGGGCAAGTACTAGATGCTATAGTAGTGGGAATATTAACTGCAATTGCTATGTCAATACTTGGAGTAAAATACGCAGTATTATTAGGATTTATGATAGGTCTATTTAACTTAATACCATATTTTGGAGCTATTATTGCAGTAGCAGTAGCTATACTTATTACAATATTTACAGGAGGAATAGGTCAAGCAATTATTATGGCAATAGTTGTAATAGTATTACAACAAATTGATGCAAATATTATAAACCCTAAAATATTAGGAAATTCATTATCAATAAGTCCACTTTTGGTAATATTTGCAGTTACAGTAGGAGGAGCATATTTTGGAGTATTAGGCATGTTCTTAGCAGTGCCAGTTGCAACAGTAATTAAATTATTAATTGAAGAATATATAACTTACAAAACCAGCACAGATTAAAGTGCTGGTTTCTTTGTGTTAAGAATAACTTAATAAATTAACTACTTTTTTCTTAATAAATTTGTGGTATAATTTATATGTAATAATTAAGAAGGGGAAGAATTATGTACAATATTTTAGTAGTTGATGACGATAAGGAAATTGTAAATGCAATAGAAATATATTTAAGTAAAGAAGGTTACAACATATTAAAAGCATATGACGGAATGGAAGCATTAAAAATAGTAGAAAAGAATGATAATATTCATTTGATTTTATTAGATATAATGATGCCAAAACTTGATGGAATTAGTACAGCTAATTTAATTAGAAAAGATAAATCAATTCCAATAATAATGCTTTCTGCAAAATCTGAAGATTATGACAAAATTACAGGACTAAATAATGGAGCAGATGATTATATAACTAAGCCATTTAATCCATTAGAGCTAATTGCAAGAGTAAACTCACAAATTCGCAGATATACACACTTGGGTTCAATTGCAAATAAACAGCAAGAAGGAAACACATATTGGTCAGGAGAATTAGTAATAAATGACGATACAAAACAAGTAACAGTTGAGGGAAAAGATGTGAAATTAACTCCAACAGAATATAACATTTTAAAATTTTTAACTAAAAATAAAGGAATAGTGTATTCAATTGAACAAATTTACCAAAATGTGTGGGAAGACGAATGTTATGGTGCAGAAAATATTATAGCGGTACATATTAGACACATAAGAGAAAAAATAGAAATAAACCCAAGAGAACCTAAATACTTAAAAGTAATTTGGGGAATAGGTTATAAAATAGAAAATTTGGAAAAATAGAGGAGGTAAAAAATGAATGGAGCTAAAATTGCTAAAAATGTATCTTATGTTTTAGTACCAATATTTGCAATATTCCTAGTATTAGCAGTACTTGGAACAGCTGTTATTGATGGAAGCATTATTATAACAGAAGATGATTATTATATTTTACAGACGGCAAAAGAATTGACAAAAGTAACCACAAATATGACTCCATTTTTAATTCCAATATCAATTGCTATATTAATTGTTTTAGCAGCAATTATAATAAATGGAATTGGAAAAGAAAAGAATACAAATACTGTTAGACTAAATTGGTTTGACACATGGAAATTGGAAATAGTTTTAGCGCTAGGGTGCGCAGTATTTGCAGGTGGCTTTGCTCTTACAATTTTTAGTTGGGATGCATATAATAATTCAATGAATATATTATTATTAAGTTGCGGTATAGCAATACTATACACAAATGCAATAATACTACTAGAAACTATAATTAAAAGAATTAAAGCTAAAATGTTTTGGAAAACAACATTAATATATGCTATTTGCAAAGCAATTAAAAAGATGATAGATAATAGAAATATTATGACAAAATTGTTTATATATTATTGGGGATTTTGCATTATAGGATTTTTTATTTCAATTAATGTAACTAGGTCAGATAACCCTATATTTTGTGTAGTATTATTAGCTGCATTAGGAATAGGCACATTTTATATATTATGCAAAAAACTAGAACAACTTAAAAAGGTGCAAAATGCTTTAAAAAGCATATATGACGGAGATACAAACATAGAATTAAATCAAAATGAACTAAATGGAATTTTAAAACAAATGGCAGTATATATTGATGATATTGCAGGAGGCCTATCAAATGCAATTGAGCAAAATATGAAAAGTGAAAGGCTTAAAACTGAGCTTATAACAAATGTATCACATGATATAAAAACTCCACTTACATCAATAATTAACTATGTAGATTTACTAAAAAAAGAAAAAATGCCAAATGAAAAAGCAACTGAGTATCTGATGATACTAGATAATAAATCTCAGAGACTAAAAAAACTAACAGAAGATTTAGTTGAAGCCTCAAAAGCATCTTCAGGTAATATTAAATTAAATATGGAAAAATTAAATGTAAAAGAACTTATAAAACAAGTATCTGGAGAGTTTGAAGATAGATTCAAAGAAAAAAACTTAGAAGAAATAACAACATTTCCAGAGCAAGATGTATATATAAAAGCAGACAGTAGATATATATACAGGGTGTTAGAAAATATTTATTCAAATGCTGCAAAATATGCCTTAGAAAATACAAGAATATATTTAGATGTAATAAAAAAACAACATACAGTTGTAATACAAATGAAAAATATTTCTAAACAAGAGCTTAATATTTCAGCAGATGAATTAATGCAAAGGTTTGTAAGAGGAGAAACCTCGAGAAATACGGAAGGAAGCGGATTAGGACTTTCAATAGCATCTAGTTTAACAGAACTCCAAGGAGGACAGTTCCATATCTACCTAGATGGAGATTTATTTAAAGTAACAATAGGATTTGAAATGTTATTAGAATAATTTAATAATAATATATAAAGGTGTTGATATAATACTTTGATGAGCGTGGTTTTGTGGAATAAAGAGAAGTATTATATCAACACCTTTATATTAATTATATTAATTTTAATGAACGTGATTAAACAAATATTGAATACCCCCATTAGCGGCAGCAGTTACTGCTAAAACAATAATACCAGCAACAAGAACACCAGTTACAATAGGTGGAATAGCTTTTTTAGGTGGTAAATTTAAAAAGTTAGCAATTAAAGAACCAACCCATGCACCAGTACCAGGTAAAGGAACTGCCACAAATAAAAATAAACCTAAAGCTGTGTAGTTTTGTAATTTTTCACTTTCTTCAATTTTTCTTGTGGCTCTTTCAGTAGCCCAATCAATTATAACTTTAAAAGGTTTCCATCTTCCAAAGAAATCAAACAAAGGTCTAATATATTTAACAATAAAATATATAGGAACTATATTTCCAATAAAGCTACATATAAAAGCTTCAAAATATGAAAGACCAAGTCCAACACCTATTGGAATAGCACCTCTTAACTCTAGAATAGGCACCATACCTACAAAAAAAGTAATTAAATATTTTAAAATTATAGACATATAATTTACCTCATTTCTATCAGCAATGTAAGTATTTTACTATATTAAATTTTGTTTGTCTATATTGCAGTAAAAAAATTAAGAAATGGTATAAATAAATCGGAAAAATTTGCTAAAAAACATTGACAGCAAGTACACCAGATGTTATACTAAAATAGATATGTTTTGATTAAATGTATTAATCTCCGTTTAAGGTGGATGGAATGGTTAATATAAAAATAAGTTTTATTAAATAAACAGCAAATGAAACAGTTGACAAAAATGTCAACCGTATTTTTGTTGTCTTTTATAACAACGTTATGTTAATTTAATAAAAAGAGGAATTGTTATATAATTTCTTACGGAACGGGTATTTAGAGAGCAGAAAATATGCCAATCTGTAAACCAATTATAGAAACAAGAAGGACTTTTTATTAAAATCATATATTTATCTTCTGCTTAATTTTTTTTAGGGAGTGATTTTTTTGTTAAAAGAAATTAAACACGAGAAATGTACTCGTAAAACTTTTGCAAAAATCGGCGATTCAATCGAAATGCCAAACTTGATTCAAGTTCAAAAAGACTCATACAATTGGTTTATTGAAGAAGGCTTAGGAGAAGTTCTTAGAGACGTATCTCCAATAGTTGATTATTCAGGAAACCTTGTACTTGAATTCTTAGACTACTACATGGAAGAAAAAACTAAATACACACTAGAAGAAGCCAAAGAACGTGATGCAACTTACTCTACAAGATTACATGTAAAGGTAAGGCTTATCAACCGTGAAACAGGTGAAATTAAAGAGCAAGAAATTTATCTTGGCGATTTTCCACTTATGACAGATAGCGGAACTTTTGTAATTAATGGTGCAGAAAGAGTTGTAGTAAGCCAATTAGTTCGTTCACCAGGTTGCTACTATGCACAAGATTTTGATAGCAAAACAGGTAGAAGAATTTACACATCTACTGTTATGCCTATTCGTGGTGCATGGATAGAATATGAAACAGATGGAAATGATGTATTTTGGGCTAGAGTTGATAGAACTAGAAAAATACCAGTTACAACACTTTTAAGAGCATTAGGAATTGTAACAGATGAACAAATTACAGAACTATTTGGGGAAGAAAACAAAATAAAAGAAACTTTAGCAAAAGACCCAATTAAAACTCAAGAAGAAGCCTTAGTTGAGATATACAAAAAATTAAGACCAGGAGAATTACCAACAGCAGATGCTGCAAGAAACTTATTCAATGGCTTATTTTTTGATGACAGAAGATATGACCTAGCAAAAGTAGGTAGATATAAATTTAATAAAAAATTAGGTTTAGCATCAAGAATTGAAGGAAGAATTGCTTATAATGACATTATTGATCCAGAAACAGGAGAAGTATTAGCAGAAAAAGATAGCAGTATTTCTGAGGATGCAGCAATTGCAATTCAAAATAGTGGAATTAATATTGTTGATGTAAAAATAGATGATAAACCAGTAAGAATTATCGGAAACGGAACTGTAAATATCCACAGTATATTACCAGATGTTGATTTAAGTGACTTACACATTAAAGAAATGGTAAATTACATAGTATTAAAATCAATTATTGATACAACAGACCCAAAAGAACTACATGATGTTATTAAAGAAAGACTAGATGAGCTAGTACCAAAACATGTTACGAACGAAGATATTATTGCTTCAATCAGTTATTTATTAAACTTAGAACATGGATTAGGAAATGTTGATGATATTGACCACTTAGGAAATCGTCGTATTCGTTGTGTTGGTGAATTATTACAAAACCAATTTAGAATTGGTTTAACAAGATTAGAAAGAGTTGTTCGTGAAAGAATGACAATTCAAGACTTAGATATAGTTACACCACAATCATTAATAAACACAAAACCAATAACATCTTCTATTAGAGAATTCTTTGGAAGTTCACAACTATCACAATTCATGGATCAAACAAACCCACTTTCAGAATTAACTCATAAAAGAAGAATTTCTGCATTAGGACCTGGTGGTTTATCACGTGAAAGAGCTGGATTCGAAGTTCGTGATATTCACTATACACACTATGGTAGATTATGTCCAGTAGAATCTCCAGAAGGACCAAACATTGGACTTATATCAGCACTTTCATCATTTGCTGTTATAAATGAATATGGATTTATTGAAACACCATATAGAAAAGTAGACCATGAAAATGGAGTTGTAACTGACGAAGTTGTGTACATGCCAGCTGATGAAGAAGACAAATACATAGTTGCTCAAGCATCAGAACCACTTGATAAAGAAGGAAAATTTGTTAATGATAGAATTCGTGTACGTCACAGAGCAGATATTACAATGGTTGATAAAGACCAAGTTGACTTTGTTGAGGTATCACCAAAACAATTAGTATCAGTTGCAGCAGCAATGATTCCATTCTTAGAGCATGATGACGTAAAACGTTCTCTAATGGGTGCAAACATGCAACGTCAAGCAGTTCCATTACTTACAACAGAATCACCAATAGTTGGTACAGGTATGGAATATAGAGCAGCAAAAGACTCTGGAATTACAGTAATGGCTAAAAATGATGGTATAGTTGAAAGAGTAACTGGTGAGGAAATTAAAATCAGAAATAAAAAAGATGAAGTAGATGTTTACCACTTAAGAAAATTCAAAAGAACAAATGGTGGAACATGTATAAATCAAAGACCAGTCGTAAGTGTTGGAGAAAAAGTTAAAGCAGGAGACTTAATTGCTGATGGACCAGGAACAAAAGATGGAGAAATGGCACTTGGTAAAAACGTTTTAATAGCTTTCACAACTTGGGAAGGTTATAACTATGAGGATGCTGTTTTAATTAATGAAAGATTAGTAAAAGAAGATGTTTATACATCAATCCACATAGAAGAATATGATTGCGAATGTAGAGACACAAAATTAGGACCAGAAGAAATTACAAGAGATATTCCAAATGTTGGAGATGACAGTTTAAAAGACCTAGATGAAAATGGAATTATTCGTATAGGTGCAGAAGTTAGACCAGGAGATATATTAGTTGGTAAAGTAACTCCAAAAGGAGAAACAGAACTAACAGCAGAAGAAAGACTACTTCGTGCAATATTTGGCGAAAAAGCTAGAGAAGTTAGAGATAACTCACTTCGTGTTCCACATGGTGAAGCAGGAACAATTGTAGATGTTAAAATATTTACAAGAGAAAATTCTGATGAACTAGGACCTGGAGTAAACCAAATAATTCGTTGCTATATTGCAACAAAAAGAAAAATATCTGTTGGTGATAAAATGGCTGGACGTCATGGTAACAAAGGTGTTATTTCACGTATATTACCAGAAGAAGATATGCCATTCTTACCAGATGGTACTCCAGTAGATATAGTATTAAACCCACTTGGTGTTCCTTCTCGTATGAACTTAGGCCAAGTTCTAGAAGTTCACTTAGGTATGGCTGCCAAAGCTCTAGGATTTAAAGTAGCAACACCAGTATTTGATAGTGCTACAAACGAAGAAATTAGAGACTTATTTAAAAAAGCAGGGCTAAGAGAAGACGGAAAAACAGTAGTATATGATGGTAGAACAGGTGAACCATTTGATCACCCAATTACAGTTGGTGTAATGTACATGTTAAAACTACACCACTTAGTAGATGACAAGATACATGCTCGTTCAACTGGACCATACTCATTAGTAACACAACAACCTCTTGGTGGTAAAGCACAATTTGGTGGACAAAGATTTGGAGAAATGGAAGTTTGGGCATTAGAGGCTTATGGTGCTGCATATACACTTCAAGAAATGTTAACAGTTAAATCTGATGATATTGTAGGAAGAGTAAAAACATATGAAGCAATTGTAAAAGGCGAAAATGTTCCAGAACCAGGAGTTCCAGAAGGATTTAAAGTATTAGTAAAAGAACTTCAATCTTTAGGACTAGATATTAAGCTTCTTTCAGAAGATAATAGAGAACTAGAATTAAAAGAAAACATTGATGAAGGCATTGATTTTAATAGTATTAAAGATGACCCTAAAATGGATGAAGAACTTGCAATTGTTGATGAAGACGAACTAGCAGATGGATATTCAGAAGAAAGCGAACTTTTAGATGATGAAGATAGCTTAGATGATGAGGACTTATTATTAGATGACGAGGATTTGCTAGATATAGATGAATTTGATGATAGCGAAGAGTAAAATTTAATAGCCATTCAGAAAGTTTAAACAAGTTAGCAATATAGAATTGCACAGCGGTGTAAAACTTGTTTAAACAAGTATGAAAAAAGAAAAATATTTAGGGGGCTAAATAAAGTGGATGAATTAGAAATTTTTAACAAACTTAAAATTGGAATAGCATCAGATGAAAAAATTAGAGAATGGTCAAAAGGTGAAGTAAAAAAACCAGAGACTATTAATTACAGAACACTTAAACCAGAAAAAGATGGTCTATTTTGTGAGAGAATATTTGGACCAACAAAAGACTGGGAATGTCATTGTGGTAAATATAAAAGGGTAAGATATAAAGGAATTGTCTGTGATAGATGTGGTGTTGAAGTAACAAAATCTAAAGTTAGACGTGAAAGAATGGGACATATTGAACTTGCTGCACCAGTTGCACATATTTGGTATTTTAAAGGAATTCCAAGTAGAATAGGCTTAGTACTTGATGTATCTCCAAGAAGCTTAGAAAAGGTAATATATTTTGCATCATATATTGTAACAGATAAAGGTAGTTCAGACTTAACAATAGGTCAAGTACTATCAGAAAAAGAATATCGTGAAGCAGATGAAAAATATGGAAGAGGCTCTTTTACTGCAAGAATGGGAGCTGAAGCAATACAAGAATTACTAGAAAAAGTTGATATAGAAAAATTATCTGAAAAGCTTAAAAAAGAACTTGAAAAAGCAAGTGAACAAAAAAAGGCAAAATTAATAAAAAGATTAGACACAGTTGAAGCATTTAGAATATCAGGAAATAAACCTGAGTGGATGATAATGAATGTAATTCCAGTTATTCCACCAGATTTAAGACCAATGGTACAATTAGATGGTGGTAGATTTGCTACATCAGACTTAAACGACTTATATCGTAGAGTTATAAATAGAAATAATCGTTTAAAAAGATTATTAGAATTAGGTGCACCAGAAATTATTGTACGTAATGAAAAAAGAATGCTACAAGAAGCTGTTGATGCTTTAATTGATAACAGCAGACGTGGAAGACCAGTTACAGGTGCTGGTGGTAGAGCATTAAAATCTCTATCAGACTTATTAAAAGGAAAACAAGGTAGATTCCGTCAAAACTTATTAGGAAAACGTGTTGATTATTCAGGTCGTTCAGTTATAGTTGTTGGACCAGAACTTAAAATATATCAATGTGGTGTTCCAAAAGAAATGGCAGTTGAATTATTCAAACCATTTGTTATGAAAGAATTAGTTGGACGTGGAATTGCACATAATATTAAAAATGCTAAAAGAATGGTTGAAAGATTAAGACCAGAAGTATGGGATATACTAGAGGATGTTATAAAAGATCACCCAGTATTATTAAACCGTGCTCCTACACTACATAGACTTGGTATTCAAGCATTTGAACCAGTTTTAGTAGAAGGTAGAGCTATAAAACTACACCCATTAGTATGTACAGCTTTCAACGCTGACTTCGACGGTGACCAAATGGCTATTCACTTACCATTATCACCAGAAGCACAAGCAGAAGCAAGATATTTAATGCTTTCTGTAAATAACCTTTTAAAACCACAAGATGGTAAGCCAGTAACAGTACCTACACAAGATATGATTTTAGGTGCTTACTACTTAACAATGGATGTTCCTGGAGAAGAAGGAGAAGGAAATTATTATTCTTCACCAGAAGAAGCTAAAATAGCATATTTTAACCATGATTTAGGTTTACATGCTAAAATATTTGTAAGAATTCAAAAAGAAATAGATGGTAAATTAGAAACAAGAAAAGTTCAAACAACAGTTGGTAGATTAATTTACAATGAAGGAATTCCACAAAACTTAGGATTTGTTGATAGAACAAAACCAGAAAACCTATTTGAACCAGAGCTTAACTTTGCAGTTTCTAAGAAAAACTTAGGAAAAATAATTGCAAAATCAATAAATGCAAATGGTTTAAGTGCAACAGCGGAATTACTAGACTATATTAAAGCAACAGGCTTCAAACACTCTACAACAGCTGGTATTACAGTTTCTGTTGATGATGTTAAAGTACCAGAAGCTAAAAAGAAAATTCTTGCTGAAGCAAATGAACAAGTAAATAACGTATTAAAACAATATAAACGTGGTTTAATAACAGAGGACGAAAGATATAACTCAGTTATTAAAATATGGGAAAAAGCAACAGATGAAGTTACAGAAGCAATGAAGAGTAACTTTGATGACTTAAACCCAGTATATATGATGAGTCAATCTGGAGCCAGAGGTAACATCAACCAATTAAGACAAATTGCGGGTATGCGTGGTCTTATGGCTAGTACAACTGGTAAAACAGTAGAAATTCCTATTACATCTTCATTCCGTGAGGGTCTAGATGCACTAGAATACTTTATTTCTGCACACGGTGCTAGAAAAGGTTTAGCAGATACAGCTTTAAGAACAGCTGACTCTGGTTACTTAACAAGAAGACTTGTTGATGTTTCTCAAGACATTATAGTTCGTGAAGAAGACTGTGGAACACATGAAGGTCTTACAGTATTTGATATTAAAGATGGAAACCAAATTGTTGAAAAAATGGAAGAAAGACTAGTTGGTAGATATCCATTAGAAGATATAATTAATCCTGAAACAAAAGAATTAATTGTTGATACAAATACAATGATTACAGACAAAATTGCTGAACAAATTATAGCAGCAGGAATTGAAACGGTAAAAGTTCGTTCAGTATTAGGATGCCATACAAAACATGGTGTTTGCCGTAAATGTTATGGTATGGGATTGGCAACTCGTGACGAAGTTAATATTGGTGAATCTGTTGGTATTATTGCAGCTCAATCAATTGGTGAGCCTGGTACACAGTTAACAATGAGAACTATCCACTCTGGTGGTGTTGCTGGTGTTGCCGATATTACACAAGGTCTTCCTAGAGTTGAAGAGCTATTTGAAGCTCGTAAACCAAAGGGATTAGCAGTAATGACAGAAATAGATGGTAAAGTTAAAATTGTTGAAGACAAAAAGAAGAAAGAAATTGTTGTTACATCTAAAGATGATTCAAAAACATATACAATTCCATTTAGATCTAAATTACGTGTAAAAGATGGAGACGAAGTAAAAGCAGGAGATCCATTAATCGAAGGTGCTTTAAACCCAGCTGAAATATTAGCAATAAAAGGACCTGAAGGAGTATATGAATACTTAATTCAAGAAGTTCAAAAAGTTTACCGTAACCAAGGTGTTGATATCAATGACAAGCATATTGAAGTAATTGGTAGACAAATGCTTAAAAAGGTAAGAGTAGAAGATAACGGAGACACAGATATGTTTGCTGGATCATTAGTTGATATACATGAATTTGAGGACAAAAACGCATTAGTAGAAGCAGAAGGAAAACGTCCTGCAACAGGAAAACGTATATTACTAGGAATTACAAAAGCATCATTAGCAACAGAAAGCTTCTTATCAGCTGCTTCATTCCAAGAAACAACAAGAGTATTAACAGAAGCTGCTGTTAAAGGTAAAGTTGATGACTTAATTGGATTAAAAGAAAACGTTATTATTGGTAAATTAATACCAGCAGGAACAGGACTTCCAGTTTACAAAAATACACATATAAATACAGAACAAAATGAAGAAGAGGAAGAAAACAAAGCTGAATAAAAAATTAAAAGAGGTAGCTAAAACAAAAAGCTGCCTCTTTTTTTGTTTACTTTTATATTATAGAAAATTGACAAAAGTGTATAAAAATAGTACAATATATGTGTGAAAAAGGAGCTTTTTATGAAAAATAATAGTAGCAAAAAAATATTTGATGGCTTAATATCAAGAACAAAAATATATTTAATATTAATTGCAATACTTTTAATTGTAATTAGTATTTTAGACGTGCATTATATAGTACCATCAATAATATTATACACATTAATTTTAGCATACACATATTGGAGTAACCAAAAAAGGAGAACCGAATTTTCAGATCATTTACAAGACTTAACATTAAACATAGACAAACTAGCTAAAAATACAATGACAAATTCACCATTTCCATTAGTTATAGCAGAAACAAATGGAAATATGGTTTGGAGAAGTAACAAATTTGTTCAAGAATTTGCTAATGTAGATATAAAAAATATTTTAAATGATTTATTAAAACAAATAAAACTAGAAATAGAAAACAATGAAGAAAACCCAGAAAAAAGTATTCATAAAGAATTAGAAATAGGAAATAAAATTTATGAAATACTTGGAAAATACACAAAATCTAAAGAAGAATATATATGCACTATGTATTTTTTAGATGAAACAAAAAGTATTGACTTAGAAAATAAATATTATGAATCTCAAATTTGCGTTGGACTAATTATGATAGACAACTTTGAAGAGGTAAATCAAAGAATTAGTGATGAAGAAAAACCATTACTAATGGCACAAATAGAAAAAAAAATTTATGATTGGGCAACAGAATTTGAAGGGTTAATTGTAAAATCAGAAAGAGATACTTTTGTATATATATTTGAAAGAAAGCACTTAGAAAAATTAGAAGAAAATAAATTTAACATTTTAGACACAATAAAAGAACTAGAAGTATCTAATAAAATACAAATAACATTAAGTATATCAATTTCAACAGAAGGAGAGTCTAATTACGAAAAATATAAATTCGCACAAGCTGGCTTAGACATAGCTTTAGGTAGAGGTGGAGATCAAACAGTAATAAGAGAAAATGGAAAATATCAGTTCTTTGGTGGCAAAACCCAAGAGCTTGAAAAAAGAACAAAAGTAAAAGCAAGAATAGTATCACATGCTTTACTAGAATTAATGCAAGAAGCTAAAAACGTAATGATTATGGGACACACTAATGGAGATATAGACTCTATGGGAGCCGGAATGGGCTTATATAGACTAGCAAAAAGTATGGGAGTAGAGTGCTATATAGTAAATACTACTACTGGTGTTAGTTTAGAAAACTTTATGCAAGCAGCTAAAGAAGAAAAAGAATACCAAGAAACTTTTATTAATAAATCTGAAGCATTATCTAAAATAGATCCAGAAACATTGCTTATAGTAGTAGACACACATAAACGAAACTATGTTGAAGTTCCAGAATTATTAGAAGAAACACATAAAATTGCTATAATAGATCACCACAGAAAAAGTCCTGACTATATAGAAGAGGCAATTTTAACTTTTCATGAAGTATATGCATCATCAGCTTGTGAGCTTGTAACAGAAATATTAGAGTATGCACCAAAAGAGGTTGAATTAACAACTCTTGAGGCAGAAGCTCTATATGCCGGAATTATGATGGATACTAAAAACTTTACATTTAAAACAGGTGTAAGAACATTTGAAGCAGCAGCGTATTTAAGAAAATGTGGTATAGACATTATAAAAGTTAAAAAATGGTTCCAAAGTGATTTAAAAACATATAATAAAATATCAAAAATTGTTGATCAATCTGAAATAATAAATGATACAATAGGAATTTCTATTTATAGTGAAAATGATAAAGACGCAAACATAATATGTGCAAAAGCAGCAGATGAGCTATTAACAATTAGTAATATAACAGCATCATTTGTTATAGGGAAACTAGGAGATAAAGTATGTATTAGTGGTAGATCAATTGGAGATATAAATGTACAAGTTATTTTAGAAAAACTTGGTGGCGGAGGCCATATTAATCTAGCTGGAGCACAAATTGAAGGTATGAGTATTGAAGAGGTAAAAAATCTTCTTATTGAAAAAATTAATGAGTATTTTTCTGAAGTTGCTGGTTAATTAAAAATAATCAAGGTTAAAAGGAGAAAAGTAAATGAAAGTAATTTTATTACAAGATATAAAAGGTGTAGGCAAAAAAGATGAAGTAATAAATGCAAGTGATGGATATGCAAGAAACTTTTTACTACCTAAAAAAATGGGCATTGAAGCAAATGCTGAAAATATGAGTAAATTAAAAGCAAAACAAGACTCAAACCAATATAAAAAATCAGTAGAAAAAGAAAAGGCAGAAGAAATTGCTAAAAAGCTAAAAAATATAACTTTAAAAATTTCTGTAAAATCTGGAGAAAACCAAAGAATATTTGGATCAATTACATCAAAAGAAATTGCGGAAAATTTAAAAGAACAATATAAAATAGAAATAGACAAAAAGAAAATAGACTTAAAAGAACCTATTAAGGTATTAGGTGTATCAACAGTAAATATTAAGCTTTTTGAAGGGGTTATGGGTTCTCTTAAAGTTCAAGTATTGTAAATTTTGAATATAAATTAAAGGCAAAAAGGAAAGGAGCAAAGAAATGGAGCTAGGCAAAATTCCACCACACGATATAGAAGCTGAACAAGCTGTAATAGGAAGTATGCTAACAGACAAAGATGCAATTATGTCTGCCGTAGAAACCTTAAAGCCAGAAGACTTTTATCGTGAAGATAATAAAATAATTTATGAAGCAATATTAAATTTATATAATCGTGCAGAGCCAGTGGATATTATAACACTAAAAACTGAACTACAAACAATGAAACAATTAGAAGCAGTTGGCGGTTTAGAGTATATTGCAGAGCTACCAGATAAAGTTCCTACAACAGCCAATGTAGAACAATATATTAAAATTGTAGAAGAAAAATCTGCATTAAGAGCACTTATAAAAACAGCAAATGAACTAATCAGTCTAGGTTATGACCAAACTCAAGATGTAGAAGACATATTAGATTCAGCAGAAAGAAAAATATTTGATGTTATACAAAATAGAAATCAAAAAGGATATTCTGCTATTAAAGACATTTTGGTAGATTCATTTACACAATTAGAACAATTGTATAATCAAAAACAACATGTAACTGGAGTACCAACAGGCTTTGCAGACTTAGACTTTATAACAGCAGGGCTTCATAAATCAGACTTAGTTATTGTAGCAGCAAGGCCAGCAATGGGTAAATCTGCATTTGCACTAAACTTAGCCACAAATGCAGCTGTTAGGTATAACACACCTGTTGCAATATTCAGCCTAGAAATGTCAAAAGAACAAATGACAAACCGTATTTTATGTAGCGAAGCAATGGTCGACAGCAACAAAGTAAGAACAGGTAAAGTAGAAGATGATGACTGGCAAAAGCTAGCTGAAGCATCAGGGAACCTATCACAAGCACAAATATTTATAGACGACACTCCTGGCATTTCTGTAATGGAAATACGTGCAAAATGTAGAAAACTTAAACTAGAAAAAAATATTGGGATGGTTGTAATTGACTATATTCAATTAGTACAAGGAAGTAACAGAAAAGGTGGAAGCCGTGAGCAAGAAATTTCTGAAATAAGCCGTTCCTTAAAAATATTAGCAAAAGAAATAAATGTGCCAGTTATAGCACTATCACAACTTTCAAGGTCTGTTGAGCAAAGACCAGACCATAGACCAATGCTTTCGGACTTGCGTGAATCTGGAGCTATTGAGCAAGATGCAGATATTGTTATGTTTTTATATAGAGATGATTATTATAACCCAGATTCAGAAAAAAAGAATGTTGCAGAAGTTATATTAGCAAAACACAGAGCAGGTTCTACTGGAACTGTTGAACTTCTATGGTTAGGAAGTTATACCAAATTTGCTAATTTAGATAAGTATAGGGAGTAGATTATGGAATTTATGCTATTTCAACTGTGCAATATAATACTTTTCGTAGTGAATGCTGTGGGGACCGACAAGCTAGAAGATGTTGCTAAATTTTTTCAAATCATTATTAATGTTTGCAAAAAATTGTTGTTACATCTTCTTGCGCAGTTGGGGATGAACGTAGAAAAGTATTATATTGTACAATTTGGTGAAAGGTAAAAGTATGTTAGATAAAATATTAAATACAGTTAACAAATATAATTTAATACAAAAAGGCGACAAAGTCGTTATAGGAGTATCTGGTGGACCTGATTCAATGTGTCTACTAGATTCTTTGTATTGTTTAAAAAACAAATTAAATATAGAAATAATTGTAGCACACATTAATCACATGATAAGAAAAGAAGCAGACGAAGAAACAGCATATGTGGAAAACTATTGCAAAAATAAAAACATAAAATGCTATGTAAAAAAAGTAGAAGTAGAAAAATTAGCAAAACAGCAAAAGCTAGGGACAGAAGAAATGGGCAGGAAAATACGTTATGAATTTTTTAATGAAGTAGCAAAAAAAGAAAATGCAAATAAGATTGCAACTGCACATAATATAAATGACAATGCAGAAACGGTCTTAATGAATATATTAAGAGGAAGCGGAGTTTCAGGTTTAAAAGGAATTGAGATAAAAAGAAAAGAAAATAATTTAGAATATATAAGACCAATAAGAGAATGTACTAGACAAGAAATAGAAGACTATTGTGAAAAACAAAAGTTAAACCCTAAAATTGATAAAACAAATTTTGAAAATATATATAACAGAAACAAAATAAGAAATGAGTTAATTCCATATTTAAAAAAAGAATTTAACCCAAACATATTAGATGGAATAAACAGATTATCAGAAATATCAAGAGAAGAAGAAGAATATTTTGATAAAATCATTTCTAAACAGTATGAAGAATTAAAAATTGGAGAAAATGAAAAAGAGGTTATATTAGATTTAAAAAAATTTAATAAACTTGAAAAAGTTATAAAATCAAGACTTATTCTATATACTATTAACAAGGTAAATGGCAACACTCAAGGAATTGGAAAAATACATATAGATGATATAATTAAACTTTGTCAAAACAATATTGGTAACAAATATTTAACACCAAATAAAAACATAAAAATTTTTGTAAAAAAATGCAAAATTTTTTTTCTGGGGGAAAGATTAACCTTCCGTAAGAAAACTATTGATATAGGCTGATTTGACAAGTGAAAGTTTTGTGAAAATACTTGAATTTGCAAAATTAGTATGGTATAGTCTAAGATGTTAAAAAATATGTTAGGAGGAACAACTTTGAAAAACGGTATAAAAACATTAGCAATGTGGCTAATTATAGGAATAATTTTAATAGTGCTTATTAGTTCTATTGTAGAAAATAGAGATAATAAATTAGCTTATTCTGAACTTATTTCTAAAATTGAAGCAGGGGAAGTAAAAGAAATTACCTTAGAAGCAGATGGAACAAAAGCAGAAGTTAAGCTAAAAAATGAGAACTTTTCAAAAGAAGTAAATATACCAAGTGTAGAAAACTTAATGAATAGTTTAAATGACAGCATGAAAGCAGGTACTGTTAAAGTAACAGAAAAATCAGAATCTATATGGATGGTAATATTTAGTTTATTAACACCATTTGGGTTACTTATTATATTCTTTATTTTTTGGTTTTTCCTTATGGGAGGAATACAAGGTGGAGGAAACAGTGGAAGCGGCAAAACAATGTCATTTGGCAAAAGCCGTGCTAGAATGATAAATCCATCAGATAAAAATAGAGTAACATTTGATGATGTTGCAGGTGTTGATGAAGAAAAAGAAGAATTAGAAGAAATAGTAGAATTCTTAAAAAATCCTAGAAAATTCACAGAAATGGGAGCAAGAATACCAAAGGGTGTTTTGCTAGTAGGTCATCCGGGAACAGGTAAAACTTTATTAGCAAAAGCAGTAGCAGGAGAAGCAGGAGTACCATTCTTCTTTATAAGTGGTTCTGACTTTGTAGAAATGTTTGTTGGTGTTGGTGCATCAAGAGTTAGAGATTTATTTGAAGAAGCAAAGAAAAAAGCTCCATGTATTATATTTATAGATGAAATTGATGCAGTAGGACGTCAAAGAGGTGCAGGTTTAGGTGGAGGACATGATGAAAGAGAGCAAACATTAAACCAATTATTAGTTGAAATGGATGGTTTCTCAGCAAATGAAGGTGTTATAGTATTAGCAGCAACAAACAGACCAGACATATTAGATAAAGCTTTACTAAGACCAGGTAGATTTGACAGACAAATAGTAGTATCAAATCCAGATGTAAAAGCAAGAGAACAAATATTGGAAGTACACAGTAGAAAGAAAAAACTAGCTGATGATGTAGACTTAAAAACAATAGCTAAAAACACTTCAGGATTCTCAGGAGCAGACCTAGAAAACGTATTAAATGAAGCAGCATTATTAGCAGCTAGAAGAAACTTAAATGAAATAGGAATGCAAGAAGTTGAAGATGCTATGGTAAAAGTTACAATGGGACCTGAAAAACGTACAAGAGTTAGAAGTGAAAAAGAACAAAAATTAGTTGCTTTCCACGAAGCAGGTCATGCAGTAGTAAGCAGATTTTTACCAACACAAGACCCTGTACACCAAATCTCTATTGTACCAAGAGGAATGGCTGGTGGATACACAATGTATCGTCCAACAGAAGATAAATCATTTATGTCAAGAACAGAAATGGTTGAAAACATAGTATCATTACTTGGAGGTAGAGTTGCAGAGCAACTAGTATTAAATGATATTTCAACAGGTGCAAGCAACGATATTGAAAGAGCTACACAAATTGCTAGAAGTATGGTTACTAAATATGGTATGAGTGAAAAAATTGGAACTATTACTCTAGGTTCAAACCAAGAAGAAGTATTTTTAGGAAGAGACTTTGCACAAGCTAAAGAATACTCAGAAGAAACAGCAAGCTTGATTGATGAAGAAGTAAAAAGCATTATAGACTTTGCATATAGAAAAGCAGAAGAAATATTAAAAGCAAATATGAATAAATTAACAAGAGTAGCAAATGTACTTCTTGAAAAAGAAAAAATTGATGGCGAAGAATTTGACGAAATATTTAGTGAGTAAAAAATAGAGCAAAAAAATTGAGGTAATTATTACCTCAATTTTTTTATTGATCTTAGTTGCCTAATGTTATTTTTACAACAGTACCTTCTTCTACTTGAGTATTAGCAATTGGCTCTTGACTAACTACTGTTCCAGAACCAGTAACACTGTAATTTAGATTCAAATTTTTAAGTAGAGACTTAACCTGAGAAAGAGATTTGTTAGTCAAATCAGGTACTTTCTTAGATACTCGAGTATTTTCAGTTTCAGTATATAATTTAATAATAGAACCTTTTAGCAATTCAGAACCTTTTGAAGGAAATTGTTCAGTAACAATCTCAGTAGATTTTGCAGAAGTACTTACAGTAAAACCAGCATTTTCTAATGTTTTTTTAGCTTCAGCAACAGTTTTATTTAATACACTAGGAAGACTTACTGTTTTAGATGAAGAACTATTACCTGAATTATCAGTAGAAATTTGCATATATGGTAAAATTTCTTTTAACATTTGTGCTGCAACAGGGGCTGCAACAGTATTTCCACTATAACCTTTAGAACCAGTAGGGTCATATAATGTAACTAACAATACAATCTCTGGGTTCTCAGTAGGGCTAACAGCTATAAATGAAGCAGTATAACCCTCGTTTTTACTATAATCTGGTTCAGATGTACCAGTCTTACCAGCAATAGAATATCCTTTAATTTTAGCATATTTTCCAGAACCTTCAGTTACAACTGTTTCCATTAAATTTATTACAGAATTAGCAGTTGTTTTAGAAATAACTTGTCTTACAGCAGTAGTATCAACTGTGGTAATAGCGCCAGTATCAGTATTTTTAATTTCTTTTACAAGTCTAGGTTTCATTAGAACTCCATCATTTGCAACAGCACAAACAGCTGTTATCATTTGAAGAGGAGTTATTTTAAACCTTTGACCAAACGACATTGTAGCAAGCTCTACTGGACCTACATTATCTAAATCCCAGAAAATAGAATCTGTTTCACCAATTGTGTTAATACCAGTTTTATCAAAGAAACCGAATGCATTATAATATTTATAACTTGTAGTAGCACCTATTTTTTCACTAATTTGCATAAATGCAGGGTTACAAGAAACAGCAAATGCCTCACGCAAACTCTCATAACCATGACCAGATTTTTTAGCACATCTAATGGTAGTACCATATATTACTTGAGAACCTTTACAATAGTATACAGAAGCCTTATCTGGTATGGCTAAATTTTCTTCTAGTGCAATTGAAGCTGTAATAACTTTAAAAACTGAACCAGGTTCATATGTATCAGATATTGCTCTATTACGAAACAAACTGTATATAGTGTTGTATTGTTCTTCAGAACTCATCTTTTTCCATGCACTTTCAGTAACTGAATCTGGCATTTCAAAAGGAGTATTTAAGTTGTAATCTGGGTATGTAGCCATGGCTAAAATATCACCAGTTTTAGGGTCCATAGCAATTACATTACCACCGACGAGTACACTTATTATCAATACAAGCTTGTTTTAAATATTTTTCCACAATAGTTTGAATATTAGCATCAATAGTTAAAGTTAAATCACTACCATTTTGAGCAGGTATATATGTTTGATTATTGTCAGGAATAAATTCCTGTACAGCATCTTGAGCAGTAGTTACTTTTCCTGGAGTACCAGTTAAAACATCATCCCAAGCCTTTTCTAATCCTTCTAATCCATCATTATCAGTACCACAAAAACCAATTAATGAAGAAGCTAGGTGGTTATAAGGGTAATACCTTTTGGTATCCTCATTAATATTTATACCAGAATAAAACTTCTCTTTTTCCATCCACTCTTTTAATTTATCAACTTTATCCTTTTCTACCTTTCTAGCAATTGTAACATAAGAAGAATCACTTGAAACCTTTTCTAAAGTTTCTTTATAACCTAATTCAAAAATTTCAGAAAGAGCTTTAGCAAAACTCTCTTTTAACTCTTGAGTTTTTGATTCATCAATTTTATTATTATCATCCATAATAACAATTGAAGAAGGTACTATACTAATAGTATCAACATCTGCACTTATGGCCAAAGCCTTGCCAGTTGAGTCATAAATAGTTCCTCTTTTAGGGCTTATAGTACGGCTTGTTATTAATTGATTATACATTTGCTCTTTTAAACTAGAACCTTTTACAAACTGTAAATAAGCCAAACGAACAACAAGTAGCCCCATTAATATAAATATAATAAGCATAGCAATTTGTATTTTTTTAGACATCTTATATGCTTTTTTCATTATGCCTCCCATTAAACTCTTAATTTTTTAATAATTTTAATTTCGTTATATAATTGTTCAATTGTATTTTCTTTTGCTTTTAAAGCATTTTTATAATCTTCTAAAACTTGAACATAATTTTCCATAGTTTCACCTTGTTGAAATAAAAGTGACATACCTTCATGATAATAATCTTTTGTTTTATCTTTATTAGAATTGTCAGCTTTTTTTTGATAAGATTGAATTATCTCTAAACGCTTAATTTGTTCTCTTAAAAATTCAACATAGTTCATAATACAACTAATTTCATACTCTGTATCATCAATTACTACTTTAAATAATTTTTTTAATACAGCACCATTTATTTTTCCGGCTTTTTCTTTAGTACTTAATTGATCTAAGGCAACAAACCTAGGGTCTGGCTTAGTATCTTTAATCAATTCTTTTAAAGTTTCAGAAATATTAACGTGAGTAGTATACTGCCTTTTAGTAACAATTGCGTCATATTCATCAGCAACACGAACAATTTGGGCACCATATGGAATATCTTTTTTTGAAATACCATTAGGGTAGCCTGTACCATCTAAAGCTTCATGATGATCCAAAGCAAAAAGTGCATAAGGGCGTAACCTAGGGTCACTCATACACATATCATAACCATGAGTTGTATGTGTTTTTATAATCTCAAATTCTTCATCAGTTAATTGACTTGGCTTATTTAAAATTTCAGGAGGAATAAAAAGTTTACCAATATCATGCAAATAGCCACCAATTGTGCAAAAAACTATAAAAGATTTTTTACATCTTAAATATTCACAAATTCTGCAACATAAATTAGCAACATTTTCACTATGTCTTCTAGTAAAAGGGTCAAGCCTTTCTAGAACATCTAATTGATAACGCATAAATTGGTCCAAATTATATGACTTTAAATTTATTGGACTATAAAAATCAAACTTTTCTTCAAACATGTAATTCTCCTTAAATCATTTGTAATAAATATTAAAACTATAATACTACAAAACAATGTAAAAGGCAATAAAAATTGACCATATTAGTGCTAAAATATTGCAGAAATTATCAATAAAAAAACCACAAAAATTATTGCAAAATTGTAAAAGTTATATTATGATAGTTTTAAGAAATAAAGTAAAGAGGTAAAAATAATGACAAAAGCTAAAAACATTGAGAGAGTAAATGTACATAACTTTATAACTAACCCAAAACAAACTGAAAATGGGGTAACATTAACTGTATTGGTAATTACAATAGCAGTAATATTAATTTTGGCAGGAGTATCTATAACAGCAATATTTGATGATAATGGATTAATTAACAAATCAAAACAAATACAAGACGCAACAAATAAAACTATGCAGAACATGTTATCAGAAGTTAATGAGCTAGAAAACAAATTAAAGGAAAGAATGAATATAGAATCAGGTGGAAGCGGAGGAAACGATCCTACACCAGCAGGAAAACCAAAAATAACAGATTCAAGCCTAACATCAGATGATAGAACAACAAATAGTGAAACAGTAATAGCAGAAGACACAAAAGGAAATCAAGTAGTGCTACCAGGAGGATTCAAAATAGCATCTGATTCAGGAGAAACAGTACAACAAGGAATAGTAATAGAAGATAAAGCAGGAAACCAATTTGTATGGGTGCCAGTAAGTAATATAAATAATGATGGAAGTAATAAAATAATAAAAGATGATGGAAGCGAAGTAGAAATAACATTAGGAAGATATACCTTTGCAACAAGTAGTCCAGGAACACCAGCACTAATACAAAAGGGCTCAGAATATGCAGAAACAACAATAGCAAAAGCAACAGCTGGAACATTAGATACAAAATATAGAGCAGGAAATTATTGGTACGAACTAAGTGACTCAAGAACATCAAATGAGAAAACTGATTTAACAGCAACAAATACAACAGCAAAAAATTTACAAGACTTTATAACAAAAACAAATAAAAATAAAGGATTTTATATAGCAAGATATGAAGCAAGTTATGGAAGTGGATACAATAGCTCAGGAAGTACAACAGCAGAAAAATATGGAAATGCAAAACCATTATCAAAAGTATCAACAGCAAATAGTACAAGTAGTATGAATTATACAGCAGGAACGTTGTGGAATTTTATAACACAGCCACAAGCAGCAATAGTAAGTCAAAATATGTATAAAAATGATAGTTATATAGAAAGTGATTTAGTAAATAGTTATGCATGGGATACAGCAATAGTATATATCCAAGCAATGGGAAATAGTAACTATGCGAATCAAACAGATGGAAATGGAACATTAAAAAACACAGGAGCAACAGGAAACCAAAAATGCAAAATATTTGATATGGCAGGAAATATAAGAGAATGGATCACAGAGTACAGCACTAGCACGAATAGCATCCGTGCTGACTCTTGTACTAACAGGGGAGGCTGCTACTACTATTCCACTGACTACACAAGCGTCCGTGACATCAGCAGTGCGACTTACAGCAACTACTTCATTTCCTTTAGGATGCTGTTTTATGTAAAGTAGCACTGGCCAGGTTCAAAGAAGAAAAAATGAGAGTGGAGAGTGTAAGAAATTTTGTGTAAATAAATATTCAAAAATACTTCCTTATGGTAAAACAACTTACCATAAGGAAGCATTTTGCTTTACCAACAAACAACATATTAACAATAGTGACTTGCAAAAAAGTAATAATATCTATATAATATCATATATATATGAAATAAAAGGAGTAAAAAAATGAAAAAGCAAAATGGACTAACACTAATAAGCACAATATTTTTAGTACTAGTAATTGCATTTATAGTATTTGGAGTAATATATTTTTTTAGAATTCAAACAGCTAAAGAACAACTAGAAGATGTAAAAACCGATTTATTATTAGTACAAGCAAAAGTTAAAAAAATATCAGCAGACTATATACTAAAAAAAGATGAACAAGTTTTAGTAGGAAGCAAAATAGCAGATGTAAAAGATGAACCAATAATTCAAGAATTTTTAAATAAAAATTCAATTAATGTAGATGAAAAGGATAAGAAATACTATGTTTTAAATCAACAAAATTTAGAAGAATTAGGTTTAACACAAGTAAAACTAGAAGAAAATGCATATTATGTTGTAGAATATGAAGAATCAAAAGTTTACTATACTAAAGGCTATGAATTAGAAGGAAATAGCTATTATGATATAGATAATATTGAAGAACTAAAATTAGAACAATAAGAGGAACATAAATGAAAGAAAAAGAATTAGAAAGATTACAAAACCTAAAAAAAGTAGAAGAAGAACTATATAGCGAAAAGGGTTTAAAAGCTATTGCTGGAATTGATGAAGCAGGCAGAGGCCCACTAGCAGGCCCAGTAGTAGTAGCTTGTAGCTTAATGCCAAGAGACTCGATGATAGAAGGAGTTAACGATTCTAAAAAAATATCAGAGAAAAAAAGAGAACTTTTATATGAACAAATAACCAGCCAAGCTATTAGTTATGGAATAGGAATTATTGATCAAAAAGAAATTGACCAAATAAATATTTTACAAGCAACAAAAAAAGGCTTAACAGAAGCAATAAAAGATATGGAAAACAAATTGGCAGCAAAACCAGAACTAGGTATTATAAAGCCAGACGCTATTTTAGTAGATGCATTAACAAAGATTGATACAGATGGAATACCATATAAATCAATTATTCATGGAGATGCAATTAGCTATTCAATAGCATGTGCTTCAATTATTGCAAAGGTAACAAGAGACAGAATAATGAGACAATGGGATGAGATATACCCTCAATATGGTTTTGCAAAACACAAAGGTTATGGAACAGCAGCACATATAAAAGCTTTAAAAGAATATGGACCTTGTCCTTTACATAGAGCAAGTTTTATTAAAAACTTTATTTAATCTTATTCTATTATAGAGAGGAAAAGAAAAGATGAATATTTTAGAGATTATAGCTAAAAAAAGAGATAAACAAAAGTTAAATAAACAAGAAATAGAATATTTTATTGAAAATTATACAAATGGAAACATTGCAGATTATCAAGCAGCAGCTTTAACAATGGCAATATACTTAAATGGAATGGATGAAGAAGAAATTACCAACTTAACATTAGCAATGGCACATTCTGGCGATATATTAGACTTATCAGAACTTGGAACAGTTGTGGATAAACACAGTACAGGGGGAATTGGCGATAAAGTAACACTTATTTTAGCTCCAATAATTGCATCCCTTGACATTCCTGTAGCAAAAATGTCTGGAAGAGGTTTAGGATATACAGGTGGAACAATAGATAAGCTAGAAGCAATACCTGGTTATAATACCAATTTAACAATTAATGAATTTATTAAAAATGTAAAAGAAATAGGAATTGCATTAATGGGACAAACATTAAACTTAGCCCCAGCAGATAAAAAATTATATGCATTAAGAGATACTACTTCAACAACCGAGAGTATACCACTTATAGCATCTAGCATAATGAGCAAAAAAATAGCAGCAGGATCAAGCAAAATAGTACTTGATGTTACATGTGGAAGCGGAGCATTTATGAAAAGTATAGAAGATGCAACTAAACTTGCAGAAACTATGAAAAAAATAGGACAACTAGCTAATAAAGAAACAGTTTGTGTTATTACAAACATGGAAGAGCCTTTAGGAGAAGCTGTTGGAAATTCACTTGAAGTAATTGAAGCAATTGAATTTTTAAAAGGCAATATGCAACAAGATGTAAAAGAAGTAATATTAACACTTGGGGCATATATGATAAAACTTGCTGGCAAAGGTGAAACCATTGAAGAAAACAAACAAAAAATGCTAGAACAAATTCAAAATGGAAAGGCTTTTAACAAGCTAGAACAATGGATACAAAAACAAGGTGGAGATATTAGCTATTTAGAAGATACACAAAAATTTGAAAAAGCTAAATATGTTATTCCAGTTATAAGCAACAAGAGTGGATATGTGAAAAAACTTGATGCACAACAAATAGGGATGGCTTCAATGAATTTAGGAGCAGGCAGAAAGAAAAAAGAAGACAATATAGATTTTAAAGTTGGAATTATATTAAAAAAGAAAGTTAGCAGTAAAATAGAGCAAAATGAAACTTTAGCATATATTCACACAGATGATGAAACCCTAGGACAAAAAATTGCACAAGATGTATTAAAAGCATACACAATTGTTGATGAAATTGTGGAAAAGAAACAAGATATTTTAAAGATAGTGTAAACAAAAAAGAGCCATTTTAAAAGGCTCTTTTTACTACTATAAAGATATATTTTTATTTACAAATTCGCTAAACTGTTCTTGAGACAAAAACCTATTTAAGTTTTTGTTTGAAATGCCATTACTCAAAGCAGCATCTTCCAAATTAAAATTAGCATTTGAATTTTCAATAATAAAATTTTCCAATCTATTAATTTCTTGTTGATCCTTTTGAAGGCAATTAGGGCAAGTATTCCCTTCAGATACAAAAAAACCTCCACAACGACTGCACTTATTAAAATTCATAAAAAAATTACCTCCATTCTTTTGTAACAAAAAAATTATATCACAAAAAATGACAAAAAACTACAAAAAAATAAAAAAATTCTCTATCCACAATAGCACATTTTAAAAAACATGCTTAAAAAGTGTTGCAATTACAACACTTTTTTGATATAATTAAAGACGTTGAAAAATACACACATATTGTTAGCATAAAAATAGTGCTTGTACACACAAGTTTTTTTATGTGACTGAAGCAATATGGAGGAAAAACTAAAAGGAGGAAAGAAAAATGGCAGTAGTTGCAATGAAACAATTACTAGAAGCTGGTGTTCACTTTGGACATCAAACAAGAAGATGGGATCCTAAAATGGCTGAATATATATTCCAAGCTAGAAATGGTATCCATATCATCGACTTACAAAAAACATCTAAAAAATTAGATGAAGCTTATGCTTTCTTAAAAGAACAAGCAGAAGCAGGAAAAACAGTTCTATTTGTAGGAACTAAAAAACAAGCACAAGAATGTGTTAAAGAAGCAGCAGAAAAATGCGGTATGTACTATGTAAATCAAAGATGGTTAGGTGGTACATTAACTAACTTCACAACAATTAGAAAAAGAATCGGAAGATTACTAGAACTTGAAAAAATGCAAGAAGATGGTACTTTCGAAGTATTACCTAAAAAAGAAGTTATTTTATTGAAAAAAGAAATGGAAAAACTAGAGAAAAACTTAGGTGGTATTAAAGATATGACTGAAATACCAGGAGTTATGTTTATAGTAGATCCTAAAAAAGAAAGAATAGGAATTTTAGAAGCTAGAAAACTAGGCATTCCAGTAATTGGCTTAGTAGATACTAACTGCAACCCAGAAGATGTAGATTATGCAATTCCAGGTAATGATGATGCTATTCGTGCAGTTAAATTAATTGCAGATTGTATGGCAAATGCAGTTATTGAAGGAAAACAAGGTGAATCTATGGAAACAGTAGAAGAATCTATGGAAGTTGAAGAAATAGCAGAACCAACAGACATGGAAGAAGTAGTTGCTGTTGAAGAAATAGTAGAAGAACCAGTAGAAGTAGAAAAACCAAAAAGAACAAGAAAAAAAGCTACTACACAAGAAGTAGCAGAATAATATAAAATATTATTTTAAGAAGGATGTACTTATTCTTAAAAGTAAGGATAAAAAGTACATCCTTTAATAAAAAAAGGAGGATTTTTTATGATTACTGCAGAACAAGTAAAAGCACTAAGAGAAAAAACTGGTGCAGGAATGATGGACTGTAAAAAAGTATTAACAGAGACAAATGGAGACGAGGAAAAAGCAATTGAACTTTTACGTGAAAGAGGAATTGCAAAAGCTGCAAAAAAATCAGACAGAATTGCAGCAGAAGGTTTAGTTACAACATATGTAACAGATGACAAAAAAGTTGGTGTTGTAGTTGAAGTTAATGCAGAAACAGACTTTGTTGCTAAAAATGAAGAATTTAGAAGCTTTGTAGCAGATGTTGCAAAACAAATTGCTGAAAAAAATCCAGCTACGGTAGAAGAATTATTAGAACAAACTTCAATTGTAGAACCAGACAAAACAGTTAAAGATGTATTAACTAATAAAATTGCTACAATTGGTGAAAATATGTCAATTCGTAGATTTGAAAGATTTGAATCAAATGGTCTAGTAGAAAGCTATATCCATGGAGACGGAAAAATAGGAGTTTTAGTTGAACTAGATGGTGGAGACAGCACTTTAGCAAAAGATGTTTGCATGCAAATAGCTGCTGCTAAACCAGAATACTTAGACAGAGAAAGTGTTCCAGCCGACAGAGTAGCACATGAAATGGAAATTTTAAAAGCACAAGCTGTTAATGAAGGAAAACCAGAAGCAGTTGCTGAAAAAATAGTACAAGGTAGAATTGGAAAATTCTATGGAGAAATTTGTTTGGTAGAGCAAGACTTTGTAAAAGATCCTGATCAAAAAGTTGGAAAACTAGTAGAATCTAAAGGAGCTAAAATTATTAGATTTGCTAGATTTGAAAAAGGTGAAGGACTACAAAAAAGAGAAGAAAACTTTGCAGAAGAAGTTGCAAAACAAATTAATGGATAATTATAAAAGAGTAGTTTGAAATTATATTTCAAATTACTCTTTTTGTTATTATCCCCTTGTTTATACATAGTAAATTTGATATAATGCGAATAAAGGCTGGTGGTAAAAATGATTTTAAAAATTATTACATTTAACGTGGCACATGGCAAAGGAAGAGACGGAGTTGTTGATTTACAAAGGCAAGCCGAATTGATAAAAAGCTATAAGCCAGATATTGTTTTTTTACAAGAAGTTGATATGTACACTAAAAGAGCAGGAGAAAGAAACCAAATTAGAGAATTTAGCAAAGCAATAGGGCTTTATTATTGTGCAATGGAAAGTAATATAACTTTAGAAGAAGGGTATTATGGAGATGGAATTATTAGCAGATTTCCAATTTCTTTTTCAACTAATTATTTAATGCCACTTACAGACATAAATCATGAACAAAGAGGAATTTTATGTAATAGAATTTCGTTTGGAACCACAAAAATAAATTTATTTTCTGTGCACTTGTCTACATATCAAGATGAAAGAATTTTAGCAGCAAAGGAAATAAATAGAATTATAAAAAAAATCGACCCAAATGAGCTAATTATTATGGGTGGAGATTTTAACGTAGGTGTTACAAGGCTAGGAAAAGGAAGATATACATTTGACGAATCAGAAACTTATGAAGAATATGAAATATTAAAAAAACAATTGGAACAAGTACCAAATAAAAAAGAGACATGGTTTTCAGACTTAGGAAACGGATGTATAGATACTATTTTTTATTCAAAGGGCATTAGACTAAACAAATATGAAACAATAGAGGCAAATGAGGTATCTGACCATAATGCTGTTTTTGCAGAATTTGATATATAACTGAAGGAGAAAAAATGATGACAGATAAATTAAAAATGAAATTTAATGTATTGGCTATATTTTGTATTTTAATTTTTTGCTTTGCAGTAACACCAATTACATTTCAAAATGATACATATTATAGCATAAAAATAGGGGAACATATTGTACAAGCAGGCAATATAGATATGAAAGACCCATTTTCATGGCATGATGATATGCCATATACATACCCACACTGGGCTTATGATGTAGGAACCTATTTAGTTTATAATCTTGGAGAAATTACAGGTATAGGTGGATTTTGCGCATTATATATAGCAACAATTATATTAAGTATGATACTGGGAGTAACACTTTATTATACATCTAATAAACTGTGTAAAAACCAGTTAGTAGCGTTTGCTATTACACTTTCAACAATATATTTATTAAAAAATTTCATTGCTGCAAGAGCGCAACTTGTAACATTTATATTATTTGTACTAACTATATTGTTTATAGAACAATTTATTAGTACAAAAAAGAAGAGATATGCAGTATACCTTATTATTATTCCTATACTACTAGCTAATTTACATTGTGCAGTATGGCCATTTTACTTTATATTATATTTGCCATATATTGCAGAATACTTATTAGCAGTATTATCAGATGCACAATTATATTATTGGTTTGCTATAAAAAATAACGAATTGAAAATAAAAAAATTAACTAAAAAGGGTAAGTTAGACGAGGTTGGCCAATACCAAGAGAAAATAGCTAGATTACAATTAGATAAAGAAAATTCAATGCAACTAAAAAGAAAAAGACAGTCAACACCTTATAAAGTTATTTTCAAAAAAGAACCTATGGTAAAATGGCTAATTGTTATAATGATTATTTGTGCTTTTACAGGCTTTTTAACACCATTAGGTACAACACCATATACATATTTAATAAAAACAATGCAAGGAAATACCACTCAAAACATTAGTGAACATTTACCATTAACATTAATTAATAATAGACAAATGCTAGTGACTTTTGCAACATTTATATTACTATTAATATTTACAGACACAAAAGCTAAGTTAAGAGACTTTTTTATGCTTGCAGGCCTTACTTTATTAACATTTATGAGCAGAAGGCAAGCCTCTATGTTTGTTATAATTTGTGGTTTTATATTAGCTAAGATGGTGGCTAGCTTATTTGAAAAATATGACAAAACTGGTACTGAAAAAGTTATAGAATTTATGACATCTTTAATTGGACGAATAACTACTATATTAGTTATTGTACTTGTAAGTTTATACATGTATAAAGGTAAAATTAATAATCAATTTGTAGACACTAGTTCATATCCGGTAGATGCATCTAATTATATTTTAGAACATTTAGATATAGAAAATATGCATTTATTTAATGAATACAATTATGGCAGTTATTTGTTATACAGAGGAATTCCAGTGTTTATAGATTCAAGGGCAGAGTTGTATTCACCAGAATTTAATGGTAAGAAAAATAAAGATGGTAAATATGAAGGCAGAGATATTTTTTCTGATTATATTAATACAACAAGTATTAACAGGTATTATGAAGACATATTTGAAAAATATGATATAACACATGTAATTTTAAAGAAAAATACAAAATTAAAAATGCTTTTATCAAAAGACGAAAATTATGAAGAAATATATCAAGACAAAGATTTTATAATATATAAAAGGTTATCAAAATAAAGGGAGAAGAAATTGAAAATTATTGTGCAAGAAGAGTCTGAAAGACTAGACAAATATATTAATACTAAAATGAGTGACATATCAAGAGCTATGATACAAAAGCTTATTGAGGATGAACAAATTTTAGTAAATGGTAAATTACAAAAAGCTTCATACAAAGTGCAAATTGGAGATGAAATTTCAATAAATGTTCCTGAAGCAAAAGAAACAAATTTAAAGTCACAAGATATTCCAATTGACATTATATATGAAGACAATGATATTTTAGTTGTTAACAAACCAAAAGGTATGGTGGTACACCCAGCTGCTGGCAATCCAGACGGAACTTTAGTAAATGCTGTTATGGCACATTGCAAAGGCAACTTATCTGGAATAGGCGGTGAACTAAGACCACGGAATTGTACATAGACTTGATAAAGATACATCTGGTTTAATAATAGTAGCTAAAAATGATAAAGCTCATATTAGGTTAAGTGAACAAATTCAAAACAGAGAGGTAAAAAAAGTTTATTTGGCCTTAGTAAGAGGCGTTGTTCCAGAAAATGAAGCTACAATTAATATGCCAATAGCCAGAAGTACAAAAGACAGAAAAAAGATGGCAGTTGATAAAAAAGGCAAAACAGCAATAACACATTTTAAAGTATTAGAAAGATTTAACAAATATACTTATTTACAGGTAATAATTGAAACTGGAAGGACACACCAAATTAGAGTGCATATGGCAGAAATAGGATACCCAGTAGTAGGAGATTACATATACTCTAATGGAAAAAATGAGTTTAATGTAGAGGGGCAAATGCTTCATGCCAAAAGCTTAGATTTTAAACATCCTATAACAGGTAAAGAAATGCATTTTGAAGCACCACTACCTCAATACTTTAAGGATATTTTAACTAAATTAGAACAGGAGAAATAATGGAGGAGAGATTACAAAAATTTTTAGCTAATCAAGGAATTTGTTCTAGAAGAAAAGCAGAAGCATATATATTAGATGGGAAAGTAAAAGTTAATGGACAAGTAGTTAATAAACTTGGAATAAAAATAGACCCTGAAATAGATAAGATAGAGTTTAATAATAAACAAATTTCTAATAATATAAATAAAATATATATATTGCTTAATAAACCAATAGGGTATGTAACAACCGTGAAAGACCAATTTAATAGGCCGACAGTAATTGATTTATTAAAAAAAGAGCATAAAAGCGTTGTTCCGGTTGGAAGGCTAGATATGTATACATCTGGAGCTTTAATACTAAGCAATGATGGAGATTTTGTTTACAAGGTTACTCATCCAAAACACGAGATAAACAAAACATACCAAGTAACAACTAAAGGAAAAATTACAAAAGAAGAGGTAGAAACTTTAAGCAATGGTGTGGATATTGGGGACTATATAACAAAACCAGCACATGTTAGAATAATGAAAATTGATGAAGAAAAAAATATTTCAAGAATAGAAATTACAATACATGAAGGTAAAAACAGACAAGTAAGAAAAATGTGTGAAGCAATAGGCAAAAGGGTATTAGCATTACATAGAAGTAAGATTGGCAATATTGGAGTAAAAGATTTAAAATTAGGAGAATATAGGTATTTAACTGATGAAGAAGTAAAACAAATACTTGTGTGATTTTAAAATGTGTGTTAATATATTAATAGTTGTTGAGACTAATTGTAACAACAATTACATAGCAAATATAAGCTTAGTAAAATTTTTAATCTTTAATAAAGATTAGAAGGGAGAATAAAAATGGTAAAAGATAATGAAATAAAGGCAACAGTATCACCTTTTGCAATTAGAGAAGGAGAGGTGAAAGTGTTTGATGGAAAAGATGGATATGTTTCTATGAACCAAATTATACATAGAATAAACATAGGGCATATTACAGATATACATTTTGCCATTATAGAATTAGTAAATGAGTTTGAATTTATTACTTCAAGGCAATTATTACAAATGTTAGAATGGAAGAAAGTACAAGTTGGCTCTCAGGATAAATTAAATAATAAGCTAGAGCAATTAGTAAAAACAAAAATATTAACTAGATATTATTTTGATTCAGAAGATGGAAAAGGAATTTATAGAATTTACTGTTTAGAAAAAATGGGAAAATATTTATTAAATTCTCGTGGAGTTGAGTGTAAATGGCAACCTACTGACAATGCTAAGCCAGTAGCTATGATAAAAAAGAGACTAGCCGGTAATCAAACATTAATAGCTTACTTAAGAAAAGTAAAAGCATTTGAATCATATGTACCAAAGCCTGCAATTATTGCAAAACAAACTGGTAAAATGTTTAAGGCAAGTGGTGGAAGTGTTAAACTAACTAAAAATAATAAATCAATTGAATTTGTGTTTGAGGTAATTAGAAGAGAAGATGACTGGCAAAAAAAGTTGGTTGATAAAATGAGACTTTATAAAGATTTTTATGAGAACTTTCAAGCTGGAGACTCAGGATATATGAGTTTACCACAACTAATTATAGTATGTGAAGATGACAAACATATGGCAGAAACATTTAAAGAAATTGTAATGAACAAAGTAGAAATTTCAAATATAAAACTATACTTTACCACAGATTTAAGGCAAAATGAAGAAACACTAGAAAAAACTTTAGTACATTTTGGTATAGATCCAGAAACTAAAAAATATAGAATGGAAAATATTGAAGTCAAATTATTAGGAATATAATAAAAAAATAACACTTTTTAAGTGTTATTTTTTTAGTTTTGGCTTTTTTTACCTTTTAAATTTACTATAATTGCATCTTCATTATCAAATAAATATTTAGAATCAGATGTGTCTGTTTTAATCGGGTCATTTTCACGATTTATATCATAATTATCATTACTTGCTGTAACAGCAGAATAATCAGTCTTCTTTTTATTTAAAGCTTTACGAGCTTCTGAGTTTGGAACAGATAATCCACCGGTAAATTTAGTAAAGTCATATTTTTTAGTTTTTTGTACTTCTTTATATTTTGATTCCATAAAATCAACTTTACCTTTATTAACAGCACTTTTGCCGCTTAAGTCTTTGACTTTGTAAATAACTTGCTTACCTTTTAAAGACATTATTTTGCCCTTAGCAAAGTTTGGCTTCCATTTGAATTGAATACTGCTCTTTTTAGGGTCATATTCCACTTTATCAGTGTTATAACTATCTGTCCATGTCCATTCTCTTTTATCTTGCATTGCTGTTTCCCACCATTCAACATCTTCAGGGGTAGCATTACCAAAGATTACTTTATTAACTGTATTTGAAAGAATTAAGTTTTTATAATAATCTCCTCTAGGGTCTGCTGATAAATCTCCCTTTAATTGTGTTAAGTTTTGAGAATCTAATACAGTTGCAACATTGTATTTTCTATATAATGTGTATATAGGTTCAGTAGCTTTGCAAATGTATGTAGGAAAATCATCAATATATAAAAAGTGTGGTATACGAGTACTATCATTTCCTGGTCTAGCAAGAATAGCTTGTTGCATTAATAATAAGAAAAATAATCCAAATGCCTTATGGGCTGTTTCACCTAAGTCGCCTCTACGAGTACATACTAAAGTTACTTGACCTTCAGATAATATTTTTTCATAATCTAAATTGTTTGAACGATTACACAATACTGATTTTACACCAGGGTAACGTAATAAATTATCAATCTGTGAAGAAGCTACTGAAGTAGAACGCTTAATATTTAATGAGTTACTACTATCTGGGTAAAAATTATTTTCAAAATATCTAATTAAAATACGATATTTCTCAGCTAGTTCTGGAATTTGTTTCATCTTTTCTACATAATCTACAACCAAATCAAAATCTGTAAGAAAATCTAAAACATCCTCAAGGTTTGGTAATAAATTGTCATGTTCTAGTGGGTACATTTCTTTTAATAAAATAGATATATTTTCTATTATTTGAACAGCTTCGTTTTCTCTAAATGCAAGTTCTGTATCAGGTCTGCTGCTTATAAATAATCCTTTTAATACTGAAGAAACTGCTAAACCTGTTTTTATAGGATCTTTATAAACAAAAGGGTTTAAACCTGGTGAATCTGCACGATTTGGATCAACTATATTAACAGGAATATGATAATTGCTAGCAACTTTAGCAATTTTTTCTACTGATTCATTTTCAGCAGAAATATAGGTAATACCCATATTACGGTAAATAATTTTACTACCAGAGCTTGAAATTATCATTTTCTTCATGTAATTTTTGTATGTATCTAATTTTTCTTCTTTAGGAGCTAACATATCTAAAGAAAAATGTTCATTTATATAATCATTATCATATGGGCAATTGATATTTGCTAAGCCTGTTCTTAAAGCAGTAAATCCCATTTCCTTTGAAATCTCTTTAAAGAATGATTTTCTTTCAATATCTCTTGCAAGCATTGGTTCATAAATCATTGTGGTTTTACCAGAACCAGATACACCAACTACTAAGAAAGACTCATAACGTTTCTTTTCTGGTATGCAAATATCTTCTCCACTTTCACTATCAACACAAACTTTTACTTCACAAGTATAAACTCCGTGAGCTTCTTTATCTGATGTTAGTTTTATTCCACCATAATCGAAAATAGAATCACGAATATCTTTAACATCATTAATACCAAAGATAAGCCATTTTAATACTTTATAGAAAGTAACAAGAGGTATATATACGCCTATGGCTGTAAAAGCAGGTTTAAACAAGTAAAAGAAATCTCTTGCAAGTTCAGGGTAATTTGGCAATGATAAAAGATTTATCCATACTATTTGATTTAACCATTGAACAACTGCTGATACAACTAAAATATAAAATGCAACTATAAATGTATGAAAAAATCTTAGTTTATTAACATCTGCTTTGGCAAATTTAGAAGAACCAGAAAAAAAGAATGCAAATGCTACACAGGCAAAAGCTAAAAAGTATTTAATTGGTCCCCAATAGCTATAACCTACACCTGTGAAGATTATAAATAACAATTCCATTAATCTATCTACTAATATATATGCAGATATTAATGTTAAAACATATGTTGCAAATGTATTTCTATCTGTTTTTAAAACTTTTAAAAATTTATCAAAGAGTTTCAAAAAATTCACCACTTTCATTTTTAAATCTATACTACTATATTATCCTATAAAATCGCGAAAATTACAAGGGTTTTTGAGAAAAATGTAGAAAAACCAGAAAAAAATTTTATAAAAAATAAAGGTAATAATACTAATAATAAAAGTATATTTATGTATAAGAAGAGGGATATATGAAAGTAAAAAAACAAGGTTTTATGAAAGGTGTTTTGATATTAATGCTATCACAGGTTTTAATCAAAGCGCTAGGTCTTATTTATAAACTATATTTAACAAACAGAGAAGGCTTTGGAGACAAAGGAAATGCTATTTATAGTAGTGGGTTCCAAATTTATGCATTATTTTTAACAATATCATCAGTTGGAATACCAGGAGCACTGTCAAAACTGGTATCAGAAAAGGTAGCAATAGGAGATACAAAAGGTGCACACAGAATATTTAAAATAGCTTTTGTAACATTTGGAATAATAGGCTTTTTGAGCAGTGCAATATTATTTTGCGGAGCAGGGTATATTGCAAATAATTTATTACAAATACCAGAAGCAGAATTAACATTAGTAGCATTATCTCCATCTATATTTTTTGTGGCAATATCATGTGTAATAAAAGGGTATTTTACAGGAAGAGAAAACTTAAAGGTAACAGCAAATGCACATACATTAGAGCAATTTTTTAAAACAGTGCTGTCAATAATAATAGTAGAATTTATTGCAATGACCACAGGACTAGATACAGCAATAATGGCGGCTGGGGCAAACCTAGCTACTACACTAGCAACAATACTTTGCTTTGCTTATTTATATAAATATTATGCAAAAATGAGAAAAGAAATTGCATGGGAACTTAATAGAAGCAAAAAATATAAAAAAGCTAGAATAATTACAACTATAAAGCAAATATTGTCTGTTTCAATACCTATGTCAATGAGTGCAATTTTGGGAACAATAAATAAAAATATTGATTCAATGACAGTAGTGAGAGGACTAAAAAAATTTTTAACAGAAGAGCAAGCAAAAATACAATATGGAATTTTAAGTGGAAAAGTAGATACCTTAGTAACATTACCAATGTCATTTAATATGGCATTTGCAACAGCATTAGTTCCGGCAATTTCATCTTCAAAAGCAATAGGAGATATAGAAACAGTAAGAAAGAGAGTTTCTTTTTCAATGCTTATATCAATTTTAATTGGAATGCCATGTATGACTGCAATGATAATATTTGCAAAACCAATTTTAGAGTTGTTATTTCCAAATGCTACATCAGGAGCATTTATATATCAAATTAGTTGCTTAAGCATAGTGTTTATTGTACTAGAGCAAATTACAAGTGGTGCCTTACATGGATTAGGCAAGGTATTTGTTCCAGCAATGGCATTAGGAGTTGGAGTATGCTTTAAATTGCTTTTAAATTTATATTTAATCCCAATTAATACAAATGAATTTATATTAGGTGGAACAGCTGGAGCTGCTGTGGCAACAGTAGTGTGTCATGCAATTGCAGTAAGTATTGAACTTAAAATCTTAAAAAAGAATATAAGCTTAAAGCTAAATAAAAGTAAATTTATATTAAAGCCATTGGTAGCTAGTATAATAATGGGAATAATCTCATATGCATTCTACATTATTGCAATTCAAAAACTTGAAAGCAAATTAGTTACATTATTAACATTACTAATATGTGGCATAGCTTATATGATTACAATTGTGTTATTAAAAATTTTTTCAAAAGAAGAAATTTTTATGATACCACTAGGCTCTAAAATATATTACTTTTTGAAAAAGCTGGGGCTGTACACTGACAGCTGAAATGCTATTAAAATCAATACTTCTAACAGCACAATAAGACGAAAACCTTGAGATACGTAACTTTTAAATAAAAATTTTAGATAAAAAAGAAGGGTTTTTAAAAAAAATGACGAATAATGATATTAGTAGATATAAGTCTACTGATTCAAAAATCAATAGGAGGTAATTTAAAATGAACAAATCAGAATTAATCGCAGCTATGGCAGCAAAAACAGGAGAAACAAAGAAAGACGCTGAAGTAGCATTAAATGCATTTGTTAATGTTGTAACAGAAGCATTAGTAAAAGGAGATAAAGTTCAATTAGTTGGATTTGGTTCTTTTGAAGTAAGAAAAAGAGCTGCTAGAAAAGGTAGAAACCCACAAACTAAAGAAGAAATCAAAATACCAGCTTCTAAAGCACCTGTATTCAAAGCAGGAAAAGCTTTAAAAGAATTAGTAAACAATAAATAATTTGAAATTTATATAAATTATATGAATTCATATCAGAAGATGTAGAAATTAAGTCTACATCTTTATTTTTTATTGAAAAAAATTTTGTTATTGTGATATAATGCATAAAAAGAATATGGGAGGAAATAAATGTACAGAAATACTTATGTTGAAATAAATATTGATAATTTACAAAACAATGTTAAAGAAATAGTAAAAAAATATCCAGAATATGATTATTATTTTGCGGTTGTAAAAGGAAACGCCTATGGACATAGTGATAAAATTTGTAAATATTTAATAGAAAGTGGAATAAATTATTTTGCAATTTCATCTTTAGAAGAAGGAATTAGTTTAAGAAAAGATGGAATCAAAATACCAATATTGTGTTTAGAACCAGTTGGATTAGAACATATTGAAAAATGCATTGAAAACAATATCACAATTACAGTACATGATTATGAGTACTTTAAAGAATTACAAAAAATAGATATAAAAAAACCTTTAAAAGTACATATAAAAATAGATAGTGGACTTTGCAGGCTAGGGTTTCGTGATAAAATGCAAGTAAAAGAAGTTGTACAAGAACTAAGAAAGAAAACAAATGTTGAAGTAGAGGGGATCTTCACTCATTTTGCAACAGATGGAGTTTATGATGTTTCTTGGGACAATCAGTATGAAAAATTTCAAGAAATAACATCAGAAATAGACTTAATGCAAATTCCTATTGTACATCTAGGAAGAAGCCAAACATTGTTAAACCACAATAAAATTCCTTTTGCAAATGGAATTAGACTTGGAATTATAATATATGGTTATAATACTACACCAAAGCCATTACCAAATGATTTTATAAATAAGTTAAGAAAATTAAAAAGAGAATGGTACAAAAAGAAGCATCATATTAGCAAAACTATAACAGATACAGAAATCAACTTGAAAACGGCGTTTTCTTTATATAGTGAGGTAATACAAGTAAAGAAAATTGAAAAAGGAAGCTTTGTAGGGTATGGCAGAATTTATGAGGCAAAAGAAGATATGTATGTAGCAATTATTCCAATAGGTTATGCAGATGGATTTAGTACAAGAAATAAAGGAAGACAAATTGTTATAAATGGAAAAAGATATGATTTAATTGGTGCTATAAATATGGGAATGCTTATAGCAAAAGTTGATGAGAATGTTAAAATTGGAGATAGAGTCACATTAATAGGTGATGAAATACCAATGAGAGAAGTAGCTAGATATATGGGAACTAGCGTATATGAAGGCTCATGCATGATAAATGATTGGGTACCTAGAGTTTTAGTAAAGAGTGGAAGAATAATTGAAATAGATGAGAGAAAATAGGAGGTAATTAAATGAAATTTGATGTGCTTATATTAGGTAGTGACTTTAATGCATATTTTATGTCAAGATGCTATCATGAACTATACAACAAAAAAGTTGATGTAATAAGCAAAAGAGCAATCGGAGTGGTTTCATATAGCAAAATTGTTAACTTTAAAGAAGTACCTAACTTTGAAGACCCTACTGTATTTATAAATACATTAAATAAATATGCTGAACAAAGTGATAATGAGAAGATTGTACTTGTTGGAACAAGTGATGAATTAGTAAGGCTAATTGTTGAAAATCAAAGCAAATTAAATGAAAAGTATGTTCATAATTATCCAAGTTTAGAAATATTAAATAAAATTTTAGTAAAGGACACATTTTATCAAACTTTTGATAACTGCGAATTTGACATTCCAAAAACATATATATATCCCTGCAACTCAAATCAAACCATTGATGAAGAAAAAGTGGCTAAGCTTATGTACCCACTAATAGTAAAACCAGGAAATAATATTGAGTATCACAACCACAAATTTGAAGGAATGTTTAAAGTATTTAAGGTACATTCTAAAGAGGAATTAAAAGATGTTATAAATAAAGTTGAAAAATCTGGTTATAAGAGCAATTTAGTTATTCAAGAGTTTATACCAGGAGATGACTGTGCTTTATTTGACTGTCAATTTTATTGCAGTAAAGACAAAAAAGTACAATTAATGGCATTTGCACAAATTGGACTACAAGAAAGAAATCCAGGAGGCATAGGAAATTGTACATTTTTAGTAAATGGATTTAATGAACATGGATATGATGAAAAAGTAGTGGAACCATTAAAAGAGTTTATGGAAAGAATTGGTTACCAGGGATTTGCTGAAGTAGATTTAAAATATGATAACAGAGATGGAAAATATAAAGTACTAGAAATTAATCCAAGGCAGGCTAGATGTAGTTATTATTTGGCTGCTGGAGGTCATAACTTAATTAAATATTTAGTAGATGACTTAATATATCATAAAGAAAAAGAATTTACATTAATGAAAAATGAAGTAGCGTTAAGTTTTGTGCCAAAAAGTGTAATAAAAAAATATGTAACAAGTGAACCATTAAAAAATGAAGCGCTAAAATTAGCAAAAGAAGGAAAAATGGTAAATCCATTAAAATACAAAGCAGATAAAAGCATAAAAAGAAAATTATACTTAGTAATGAAAGATATAAATTATAAAAGAAAGTATAAAAAATTAAGTTGGTAAGTAAAAATAAAAAGAACGTAACACTTAAATGTACGTTCTTTTTACTTTAAAATTGATGTGAAAATTCTTACTAATGGTAAGAATTTTTTAATTAGACAATTAGCCCACATGTACAATGAAAACACTGTTAAGCGTAGTTATCTGGTAAATGCTGTTTCCAATATAGTTAATTTCTTTAACTATACTTATAAAACAACCAACAAGATTTGGGTGACCGTCAATAAACTCTATTTTGTGGCAATAATAATTTTTACCAACAACAGGAACATTATGAGAGATAGCTATAAAGATATTATCAACAGAAGGTACCTCATCAAACCAAATAGAATTAAATTCACCAATTATCCCCTTAAGAGTATAAAGAGTATAATCAGTTTGCCAGCCACGGTCTCTTGAAAAAACAACCTCATATTCCTTACCAATAACCAGCTCAGAAGGGTCTGAACAACTATAATAACTATTTGTGCCACCATTGTAACGAACTCTTTTTGCCATAAATTTTCCTCCTTACGTAATAACGTGTTCTTAGTTGTTTATTTTCTATTGATGAAACGGAGTAACAACAATTTATCCTATATATTATACTACATTTTACATAAAGTTACAAGTTATTTAGTTTTCATAGAAAGTAGAAAATTATGAAATTATAAAAAATTCCTTATTAGTACTTTTGTCGAAATTACACAAAAAAATATCTGATTAGAAATTTGCTTTCTAACCAGATATTTTGGTGCAGATGGCCGGAATCGAACCGGCACGGTTTATTCAACCGCAGGATTTTAAGTCCTGTGCGTCTGCCAGTTCCGCCACATCTGCATTTATTGAACTGACAAGAATTATTTTACTACGAAAGCTTTATATTTGTCAAGATATATTGTGAAAAAAATTAAAAATTAATAACCATGTTTATAAGTTCGACAAAAAGTGTCGAATTCTGTCATACGAATTTACTTGCTATTTTTATTTTAAGGTATATAATAGGAACGAAACAAGTGAGAAGGAGGGGAAGATGCATTGGAAAAGGCCGTTAAAGTATATGGAAATGCTGAGATAAACAACAAAGATGAGGAAAGAACATATAATCCGATTCAATTAGAATATTACAAAACATATAGCAATAAAAATCAGAAACCATATGGCATAGGAGTAATAAAAACATGTACCAATGAAATGGAAGTGGATGTTGAAAAACGAGAATTTAATCATATATTCAGCAAAGAAAATGAAGCGGATAGTATGCTTGAAGTATTGTTAAAAAACAAAGTAACACCAATTGCATTAAGAGATATTTTAGAAGACTTCGTACTTGTATGAAGTATGCACCTCAAATATTAAATTTTGAGGTGTTTCTTATTGTATATAACTTATATTATATGCCAAGTATAGAGCATATTACATATATAGTGTCATATATTTTAACAAATAAATAAGTAGAAATTGAACTAAAATAACAAAAATAAAACTAAAAATAGTTGAAATAACTTGAAATTTTTATAATATTGGAATAAAATAGATATGTGAGGTTTAAATATGTCGAATTATGAAGAATGTTACCAAGAAAGCATGAAAGTATTGACAAAACGTATTACAGACACTAAAATTATACCTACGGAAAAAGAATGGAATGAATTAGCTATGAAAAATAACTACTTGACAGCACTATCAATTGGTTATATTTCTGGCGTTAAATTTCCTGAGTTGTGCAAAAAAATATATAAAAAAATAAGAAAGGAAGAGATGAAAAAATGAATATTTGGCACGATATAAAAGAAGAAAGGATTAGAAAAGACGATTTTGTTGCTGTTGTTGAGATTAGCAAAAATGGCAGAAACAAATATGAACTAGACAAAGAAACAGGAATGTTAAAATTAGACAGAGTATTATATACATCTACACATTATCCAGCAAACTATGGATTTATTCCAAGAACATATGCAGAAGACAATGACCCATTAGATGTACTAGTTTTATGCCAAGAAGAAATTGCACCTTTAACATTAGCTGAATGCTACCCTGTTGGAGTATTAATAATGACAGATAATAACGAACGTGATGAAAAAATTATTGCAATATGCAAAAAAGATCCATTCTTAAACTGTTATCAAGATATTGAAGAACTACCACACCAATTAGCTTTAGAAATGAAACACTTCTTTGAAGTATACAAACAATTAGAAGGTAAACAAACAGCGGTAGAAGATATACTAGGAAGAGAAGATGCAGAAAGAATAATTGAGAAATGTATACAAAATTATAAAGAAAAATTTGGCGAATAGGAAAAACGAAATGTTTGAAAAAATAATTTTTAATGTGTTAGCATTAGCATTTTTTACAATTACTTTTTTAAAATTAATAAAAAAAAATGATACTAGTTATATATATGTATTAGCAGTAGAGTTTATTGGAATAGTAATTAGTTTTATTGAACTGATTTGTTCAATAAAACTAAATTGTTTTTTTAAAGTTATTACTTATATATTTTCTATAATTATACCAATTGCTATATTATGGCTAGAAAGAGCAAATAAAGCGGACTTTCCAGAACTATTTAATACAACGGTAGCAATTATTTTAATAAAATTAAATAAGCAAGAAGAAGCAAAAAACATTATATCTAAATTTTTGAACAAAAATCCTAATAGTTATTTTGGACATAAAATATTGGCCGAAATATATGAAAAACAAGAAAATTATGAAGCAGCTATTAGCGAATATATGAGAGTAACAGACTTAAAGAGAAATGACATTGAATCTACTTATAAATTATGCAGTGTTTTGAATAAAAACAAACAAAATGATGAAGCTATTGAAATATTAGGAGAAACTTTAAAACAAAAACCACGGATATGAAAAAGTTAGTAATTTATTAGGAACAATACTATTTGAAGAAGAACGATATAAAGAAGCTATATCTGTATATATGACAGCTCTTAGATATAATCCTGGAAGCTATGACCTATATTATAATCTGGGAATGGCACATACTATGATTAACGATTTTCAAAGAGCTAAAGAATTTTATGAAAAGGCTGCCGAGATTAATAGTTTGGCTTATAATGCTAAACTTAATTTGGGACAAATAGCATTAATTTATGGAGATTTAGATGAAGCTGAAAAATATTTTATGCAATCAAGCAAACAAGAAAATTTAGAGGCAGGTTCATACTATTATCTTTCACAAATTGCATTACTAAAAGGTGACGAAGAAAAAGCGAAAAATTATATGAATGTTGCTGTGGAATTAGACCCAAAAGTATACAAACAAGCACAAAGAGACCCAATATTTGTTAAAATTAAAGAGGAAATTAAACCTCCAAAAGAAGAAAAAACAAAAAAAGTATATAAAAACGCTTTGTCAAAAAAAGAAAAAGACGTAAATAGACATTTAATGAAAACCTGTATATTAGTTAAAAGTTTAAACAAAGATGATTTACAGTTTAGAAATATGACTAAACAGAATATGATCGAAAAAGATGAAAAACAAAAGGAATAATAAAACGAAAGAAGCATAAAATAAATAGCAAAGGAGAAAAACATGCAAATATATCAATCAATAATTTTAGGCATAGTACAAGGATTAACAGAACTATTGCCAATATCTAGCTCAGCTCATTTGAACATAATTCCATGGATGTTTGGCTGGATAAATAACCCTGATTTTGTTAATGCTTTTGAAGGGTTTGATGTAGCACTTCACTTTGGTACATTATTAGCCATAGGAATTTTCTTTTTTAGAGATTGGATAGATTTAATTAAAGGTGGGTTTAACCAAGTTGTAAAAAAGAAAAAAACTGTTGAAGGAAGAATGTTTTGGTACATAGTGCTGGCTACAATTCCAGGAGGAATAATAGGCTTTATTTTAGATAAATATATGCAAGATACTTTAACTAAACCACTTATAATAGCGATAGCTTTAATTGTTATGGGAATAGTACTATATTTTGTAGACAAAAAATCAAAATCTGTTGTTGAATATGAAAATATGACATTAAAACAAACATTTTTAATAGGTTTATCTCAAGCCTTGGCTTTTATACCAGGAGTGTCACGCTCTGGTATCACAATAACAACAGCTAGAGCTATGGGAGTAAAAAGAGAATCGGCAGCAAAATATTCATTTATGTTATCTGCGCCAATAGTATTGGCGGCAACAATTTTTAAGCTAAAAGATTTTACATTTAGTATACCATTTTTTATAGGAATTATTACAAGTTTTATAATTGGATATTTCGCTATAAAGTTTTTACTAAATTACCTAAAAAAAGGAGACTTCAAAATCTTTGCAATTTATCGTATTATATTTGGATTAATAATAATAGCAATAATTTTTATAAGAAAATAGGCACTTTTATAGTGTCTATTTTTTATTGTATAGAACAATAAAATGTGCAAATTACAAAACAATTATATACATATTATAAAATTACTTTTTTACTCACACAAAAAAATATTACAAAAATATTACAAAAATATTACAATTATATTAAATATAAATAAACCATATTGACTTTTTAATGAAAACAGATAAAATAATAATATCGAATGGTAAAAATATGTCAAATTAAGAAGAATTACAAGTATGTTTTGTTCAAAAATGTAAAGTATATTAATGAGAATTTTATTTTAAACGAAGGAGAAAAAAATGGCTAGTTGCTTAGGAATTTATATAGAACCTAATATAATTAAATACGCTAAAATTTCAAAAGACCATGACATTTTGAGAGTCGAATCGTTTGGAATAAAGTTTTATGAAAAATTAGGAGAAGCTATAAATCAAGTAATTAATGACACATATAGTTTTAAAACTCAAATTAGTATAAACTTATCAGAAGAATCTTATCAATATTTCTATATGTTTACTTTATTAAACAAAACAGATTTGAGAAAAGCAATACAAACAGAATATGAAGTATTCTGTTCAGAAAAAGGAATAAACAAAAATAGCGTAGAAACAAGATATATACTAGTAAATAGTGCAGAAGATAAAGAAAAAGTAAAAGTAATTCATATTGCTACAAATAAAGTAAAATTAGTTGAACAAGAGCAACCTTTTGCAGAATATAAACTTTCAACCATAGCTCCTATTTCAATAAGTATTTCTAACATTGCAAACCTAAAACAAAAAGAAAACTCACTTATTGTAAATATGGAAAAACAAACAATAATTACTACAATTGTTGACCAAAAAATATATCAAGTAGATAAGCTAGAAGAAGGAGCAGAACAAGTACTAGATGGAATTAGAATAAAGGAAAATTCTTACTCAAAAGCATATGAAATTTGTAAGAACAGTACTATTTATACTATGGAGGGACAAGAACTACAAGGAGAAGAAAACGAATATCTTGACAATATAATGCCTACATTGTATAAAGTTGCTAGTAAAGTAAAAGAAATTATTGCAAATAGCATGATAAAAATAGAGAAGGTATATTTAACAGGAACTTTATCAGTAGTTAATAATGTTGACTTATATTTTCAAGAAATACTAGGAACAGAAAAATGTGAAATATTAAAACCATTTTTTATTAAAGAAACTTTAAAAATTAATATAAAAGATTATGTAGAAGTAAATTCAGCAATAGCTTTAGCATTACAAGGACTTGAATATGGAATAAAGGATGTTAACTTTAAAAAACAAACTTTGAAGAACAGCGTTGATGAGTTACTTTCAAAATTCAACATTGAAAAAGACGAAAATAAAGATAAAAATAGACCTAAAGTATTAGCTAACTTTAATATGAGTCTTAAAGGAAAACTAGATGCAACTGAAAGATGGTTAGTTAGAACTTTGGGAGGAGTACTGATACTGATTGCTGTATATTCAACATTTTCACTGTTTATAGCAAATACTATAAAAGATAAAAATGAACAATTAGCAGATGTAAAAGCAGATACCTTACAAAAAATAGAAAAAGTAACTCAAGATATTGGTAGCATAAATAATAAGACAAGTGATTATGAACGCTTATCAGAAAACTTGAAAAATATTAGTAATCAAATATCAGAAAATAACAAAAATAGAAACAATATACCAAACTTGCTTCAAGAAATAATGTATGCAATACCAAAAGGAGTACAAATTACATCTATTGAAAATACAGGTTCAAAACACATTATAATACAAGCGCAATCAGAAAAGTATGAGCAATTAGGATATTTTAAAGCTATATTAAGAACAAAAGGCATATTAGCACCAGATACAGTCGTTTCTTCACCAGGAGAAAAAGACGGTAAATTAGTTAAAGTTAGCATAGAAGGAGATTTGCCATGAGAAAAATTTTAATAAGTGTTTTAGTAATATTGTTAATTGTCATGGCAGGGCTAATAATTTTTAAAGGCCTATCAATAGGAAATTTTAAAATTTTAGGCACAAGCCAAATTATTGAAGAAAATGATAATTTAACACAAGAAATTGCAGAAACAGAAGCTATAATGAATGGTGTATATCCTAAAAAAACAGAAGAATTAGATGCAAGTGTTTCTAAATTATTAACAGCCAAACAAGAATATTTAGATTTAGCAGATGTTAGTACAAAAGAAGAACTTGAAAAAGCTAATATAGTAGAAACATATACAGTAGAATTTTTATGGACAAGACTTGGAAGACATGCTACAAGTGAGGGCGTAAACCTTAATTACAAAGAAACAGGAAATAATACTATTGAATTTACTGTTACAGGTGAGTATATTCCTATTCTTAGCTTTGTGTCAGCAATAGAAAATGACAGCAAATTAGGATTTACGATAGAAAACTTTAAACTAGTACCAAGCGGAGACTTTTTACAAGCAACATTTGTTACTAGAAATGTTAAAATAAAAACAGAACAAGTAACAAAAGTACAAACAACTGAAACAAATTCTAATGAAACAACAAACAATGAAACAAATACTGAAACAAGCAATCAAACAAATACTGGAACAACAGCCGAAAATAATGCTCAATAAAATAAAACACAAAGGAGAATGGTATGTTTAAATCCGTTATAAAAGAAATATTTATAATGTTATTATTATGTATAGCTATTGTACTAATTTTAGGTGTTATATTTTATAACTATATACCTACAAACAAAGTAGTACCAAATAAATTAGCAGAATATACTACACCAGAAAATGTAAAAGCAGAAATTGATGAACCAGTTTCTGAAGCACAAAAAGAAGAAGTAACTTACCAAATAGATGGTGCAGACTTAAAATTATATAAACAAAATAATGGATATACAACTGGAAAGGTCAATCCGTTTTCAGCCAGTCCAAGTGTAAATAATACAGAAAATACAGGAAATACAAATAATAACACAAATAATGTAGATAACAATCAAAATGACAATAAAAATGTTGACAAAAATTCGACAGGTACCTTTTACAATGATACAGGTACAAAATAATTATCGGTTATATTTATTTAAATAAATATATACAAAAAATCTAAAGAAGAAAGGAGTAATGTTACTATGAGAAAAAATGAAAGAGGTATTACTTTAATTGCATTAGTAGTTACAATTGTTGTTTTAATAATACTTGCTGGAGTTACAATCACATATGCATTATCTGAAAATGGTATTTTCAACAAAGCTAAAGATGCTGGAAATACAAATGAATTAGGAAATGCAAGAGATTACATGGCTTTAGCTAAAATCGATGCAATTGCAGAGTATTATACAGACACAACAAAAGCTTGGTCTTTTGCAGGATCAACTTCAGAACCAAAAAGCTCAAGTATCCAAACTGAAATACTTGCTAAAAACTTCCCTGGATATACATTCGCTAATGGAACTACATTAGCAGTTACAGCAAATGGATTAACAGGAACAGTTGAAGTAACTAAAAATGGAAACACATTCACAGTTGATTTCACAAACAATACTGTAAACAAAAAATAATCTTAATTTAATAAGATTCAATTATAATTTTAGGCATATGCAATGTGTATATGCCTCAAATTATATAATATGGCAGGAGAAACATGAACATAGTTTTATATGGTTTAATTTTTATTATAGGAACTTTATTTGGAAGCTTTTTTACTTTGGCAATATATCGTATTCCACTTGGAAAAGACATAACACATGAAAGGTCTTTTTGTCCAAATTGTAATCATAGGCTAGAATTTTTAGATTTAATTCCAATATTAAGTTATTTATTTTTAAATGGAAAATGTAGATATTGTAAACAAAAAATACACCCAAGATATCTTTTATTAGAATTGACATCAGGTATAGTTTTTGTTTTATTTGCTATGTCTTTAAAATTAAATATATTAACAACAAATATTAATACCTGGGCTTATTTTATAATTGGTGTACTATATTTAGCAGGTTTATTTATAATAGCTGGGATTGATAAAGAAAAAATACAAATACAAAAATCAGTACTATTATTTGAGTTCATAGTACAAATTGCATATATAATTTATCTATATATAGTAGAAAAGAATTTTAATATATATAGATATGTTATATATTTTGGAGTGGTTTTAGCTTTAATATTAGTAGATACATGCATTTTAAGAAGAAAAGTAAAAAATAGTTATGTTGTAGAAAACCTACTACTTTGTATGTTGCTATTAGGATTTACATATGAAGTAACAACAATTCTAACCATAATATTTACATTAATATGTGTAGCACTCCAACTTCTTTTAGGCAAAATAAATATAAAAGCAAAAAAGACAATAATAAAAGAAGAACAAACTAAAATACCAATTGGATTTTACTTATCTGTAACTAACATATTATGCATGATTTTAATAAACTTTTATATTTGCTAAAAAATAAATATATATAGAGGGAAATATGATTAAAAATAATTCTGTAAATTTAAGGTCAAATAAAGGCTTTACTATGTATGACTTGATTATTGCAATTGCAATTTTTACTCTATTTGCTGGAATAATAGGGTATTCATTAGTAACAACATTTAAAATGCAATCAGATACACAAGTAGATGAAGTGGCAACATTATATGCCATTCAAATAGCCGAATATATAGACAAAATTAGCTTTGATGCTGTAAATGATGATTTGGCTAGTTCACTTGCAAGTGAACTTAATATACCTGCAAAATACACAGCTACATTACAAGTTTCAGACTATAAGCCTGAAGGAGAAACAATATCATATGTTAAAGAAGTAAAAATAAATGTGACATATACGTATGCAAATGAGCAAAGAAATATTTACTTTGATAGATTAAAAATGAAGGAGATATAAAAGATGAAATCGGAGAAAGGCATTACACTTACTTCACTAGTTATATATATATGTGTAGCTACAATAGTAATAAGCAGTGTAGCATTAATAAGTTCATACTTTTTTTCTAATGTGACTTCAATAAAGTCTCAAAGTACTTATGCAGTAGAATATAATAAATTTAACATGTTTTTTTTACAAGATGTAAAAACTAATAGTACAGCAAATGTAACAAGCTCAAAAATTGTATTTGCAGACAATACTGAATATGAATATAAACAAAATGCAATATATCGTAACAATACTAAAATTGCAAATAATGTAAAGTCGGCAACATTTACAGCGAGTACTTATGAAGTAGATAGTATTACTAAAAACTTAATAACAGTTAATTTAGATATTGGCACAGGCTCAAAATCATATCAAAAAGAAATTGAGTATGTATTAAAATATTGGTAAATGTTTGTAAATGTAAAAAAATATATATATTTAACTATTTTTGTAGTATAATAATTATGAACTAATGAAAAATTGAAAGGAGAGGAACAGATGGAAAAAAGACAACCAATAGGAATAGAATTAGTAAAAAGAGGAATAGTTACAGAGGACGACATTGAAAAAGCACTAGATTATCAAAAATCACACCCAAATAAAAAACTTGGGGATATTATAAATATTTTAGAATTGTGTGATCCAAATGTATTAATAAATGCTATTGCTGAAATATTAAACGAAAAAGCAATTTATTTATTAGAAAGAGATATAAGAATAGATGTGCTAGAGTACATTTCACTAGATTTAATAAAACAAAATAAGGCGATTCCTTTTGAAATTGGGTCTGGTAAAATAAAAGTTTGTTTTGCTGATACTTCAAATAAAAAGTCAGTAGAAGTTATTAGGCTTTTATTATTAAATAAAGGTTTAGTAATGGAAAAATATATAACTTTTGAAACAAATATTGACAAACTTATAGAATCAATAGAAGGTGCAGTGTCTGGTAATATAGACATAAATGCAGATATATCTGGACTTGTAGATAGTATTATAAAAACTGCTATGGACAAAAGAGCAAGTGATATACACATAGAACCACTTGAAAAAATGATAAGAGTTAGATATAGAATAGATGGACAATTAGTAACAACAGCAGAGATAAGTAAAGAAAAACAGCCTCAAATAATTGGAAGATTGAAAGCAATTTCAAATATGCACCAAGAAAAACAGGAATCACAAGATGGTAGAATACTTACTTACCCTGATTATAATATTCGTGTTTCTTCACAAAAAAATATATATGGCGAAAAATTTGTGCTAAGACTATTAAGAAAAAATGCAGATGTACGCCAAATATTTGAATTAGGTTTTCCTAATGATGAAGAATTAGTTAATAAAAGTTTTAACAAAAGAAATAGTATTACAATAGTAGCAGCTCCTACTGGAGAAGGTAAAACTACTACTTTATATAGTATAATAGACTATTTAAATAGGCCTCAAATAAATATTACAACAATTGAGGACCCAGTTGAAATAAGAATAGATGGGTTAAATCAAATAGAAATAGACAGCAAAACAAGCTTTTCTAACTCTTTGAGAACCGTACTAAGACAAGATCCAGATATTATATTAGTAGGTGAAATTCGTGATAAAGAAACAGCAGAAATAGCAATGCAAGCTGGACAAACTGGACATTATGTATTATCTACAATACACACAATAGACAGCGTAGAAGTTATTACAAGACTAAGAAAAATGGGAATATCAAATTACGATATTTCAAGTATTTTAGCAACAGCAGTATCACAAAGACTAGTAAGAAAAGTTTGCCCATATTGTGCAAAAGAAAGAGAATTTACAGACAAAGAAAAAGAAATAATTCAAAAAATTGGTGAAAAGTACAATGTAGAGTTTGACATGAATAATAAAAAAACTTACGAAATAGTAGGATGTAAAAAATGTAATCAAAGTGGATATCTTGACAGAATTGGTATATTTGAAGTTTTAAATATTGATGATGAAATTAAAGATTTAATTGCATGTGATGGTTCAAGTATGGACATCAGAAGAAAAGCATTAGAGTTAGGGTATAAACCACTGATAGTAGATGGAATTAGAAAAGTATTAAGTGGAATTACAACTCTAGAGGAAATAAACAATAAACTTATTATTTACTAAAGATAATAATTAACATAGGAGGAAAAACATGATTGAAATAGAGAAAGTTTTAGATTTAGCCATTCAAAAAGATGCTTCAGATATTCACTTAATAGCAGGAATTAAACCATATTTAAGAGTAAGAAGAGACTTAGTACCAATAGAAGAATTTGAAGCATTAACAGAAGATGATATGTTTGAAATATATGATTATTTTGTAAGAGGAAATATAGAAAGAGACGAAGTATTTAAAAAAGACAAAAAACTAGATGCTTCTTATGAATTTAAAGATACAAGAATTAGAGTAAATATTTCATTAGCTAATGAACTACCGGTAATTGTTTTAAGACTAATAAAAAGCCAATTACCTAAATATGAAGACTTGGGAGTACCAGATATTGTTAGAAGAATGATGAGTCAACCACAGGGTTTGATTTTGGTAACGGGTAAAACAAACTCTGGTAAAACAACAACACTAAATTCTTTAATAAATGAAGTAAATGAAACTCAAAATAGAAAAATATTAACTCTTGAAAGCCCAGTAGAATATAAACATAAATGCAAAAAATCTATAATTGTGCAAAAAGAGGTAGGAGTGGGTAGAGATTGCCCAGATTATAGTTCTGGTGTAAAAAACTGTTTGAGAGAAGACTGTGATATATTAATTATAGGAGAAATTCGTGATAGAGAAACTATGGATGCTGCAATTGAAACAGCAGAATCTGGACACTTAGTAATAGGAACATTACATACTAAGTCATGTGCAGAAACTATTGACAGAATGATAAACTTCTATGATATTAGAGACCAACAAACTGTAAAATACTTAATTGCTTCATTACTAAAATTAGTTGTTTCACAAAGACTATTAAAAGGAAGAGATGATTCACTTGTTTTAGTTCCAGAAGTAATGGTAGTAGACAACACAATAGCAGGTGTAATAAGAAAAGAAAAATTAGGTGTTTCAGAAATAGAAGATGCAATACAAAGTGGTGCTGACAAAGGAAGCATTGGTTTAATAAATTCTTTAGCACAACTTTTTGTTGAAGATAAAATTTCATTAGACCAAGCAAAAGCACAAATAGAAGAAAAGAATATTGAAACATTAAATAGAACTATTATGCAATTAAAAATTAAAAGAGATAATGAAAACAGAAGAGCAAACATGACTAATTAGTTAAAACTATAAAGGAGGGAGTAAAGTGCCTGAATATGTATACAGAGCTGTAACTAATAGAGGACAAATTGTACGTAATAAGGTAGAGGAAACTAGTAAAAACAATTTAATACAAAAATTAAAGGCAAATAACTTGACACCAATTGAAGTTATTCAAGTAAGTTATTCAAGTAAAAATACAAGAATGCCTAAAAAGAATATTATTGATATTGATGATATTATGAAAACAGCTAACTCAGCAAGTGTACTTCAAGGAAGAGATGAATCAAAGCAATCAATTAGAGAAAAAATAAACCTTGTTTTAGCAGCAGGACAGAAGATAACAATAAGAGATGTTATTATATTTACACAAAACTTTTACTTGCTAAAAAGGGCCAATTTTAATAATATTCATGCATTAACTACTATTATTAACAGTACAGAAAACTTATCTTTTAAAGGTGTACTAGAAGATATATTGGCTGGAGTGGAAAGTGGTGAATATATGTATACAACTATGGAATACTATTCTAATATATTCCCATATGTATATATAAATATGATAAGAGTAGGTGAAGTTTCAGGTTCACTTACAAACTCACTAGAACAAGCGGTGCAATACCTTGAAGATACCACAAGTAGAAATAAAAAAATAAAAAGTATTTTAATACCAAACTTAGTACAATTTATAGCTATATTAGTATTATTAATATTTGGTACTATTTATATACTACCAGAAATTCAAAAAGTATTTAATGCTATTGGAGAGGGAGTACCATTACCAGCTCCAACATTAAAGTTTATGGCATTTGTTGATAATTTAACAATGTATTGGTATATACCAGTTGGATTTATTGCTATAATAGTTTTACTAATTGTAGGTTATATAAGTACTCCTAAAGGAAAATACAATTGGCATTACTTTAAATATAAAGCACCAATATTTGGAAGATTAGTTTTCGGAATTGATTTTTCAAGATTAATGAAAGCTATGCTTTTAAATTTAAAAAATGGTATGAGAATACAAGAAGCTCTAGAAGTTAGTAAATCAGTTACCAAAAACTATGTTTTACTTTCAATTATAGAAACGTCTATAAATAACATATTTATAGGAGGTTCATGGATTGAACCATTTGAAAAATCTGGCTTATGTTCTTCAATGGAACTTGAAATGTTAAAAATAGGTATGCAAACTGACCTTCCAGATATGATGGAAAAATTACTAGACTATATGGATGTTGATATACAAAATAGCTTAGATAGAATAATGAAAGTACTTCCAGAAGTATCATACTTCTTTGTTGGTGTATTATTAATAATCCTAGTAGTAGTTTTATTAGTACCATGTATTCAATTATATATGGGAGAGTTCATTATCGAAGGACTTGGATTATAATAATGAAAGCTCTGCAAAACAGAGCTTTTTTTCATAGAAAGGAACAATATGAAAATAGGAATAGATTTTGGCGGAAGCCATATAGGAACAGGCATAGTTGACGAACAAGGTAAAATTCTAGAAAAACATGAAATTGAACTAGTAAAACAACAAAATGTACAAAAGTTTGTGTTAGAAACAATAATAAAAGAAATTTCATATTATATAAAAAAATATGGTAATATAGAAGCTATTGGAATAGCTAGCCCAGGAACACCAAAAGAGGGGAAAATAACTAATGTGGTTAATTTAGGAATAAAAGAACTAGATATTAGCAACATAATAAATTCTGAATTTAAAATTCCAGTCAAATTAAAAAATGATGCCAAATGTGCTGCAATTGCTGAAAAGCAATATGGAGCTATGAAACAATATAAAGATGCAGTATTTTTATGCTTAGGCACAGGAATTGGTGGAGACGTATTTATAGAAGGCAAAGAACTAAAGCCAAGTAGAAATTCGGGCCTTGAATTAGGGCATATGATAATAGAAAAAAATGGGCTAGAATGCAATTGTGGAAAAAGAGGATGTTTTGAAACATATTGTTCAATAAAAAGGTTGAAAAATAATTTAACAAAAGCTATGAACATATCACAACAAACAACAGGCAAAGAACTATTAAATATATTAAAAAATAATACAAATGTAAAAGTGCAAGAAGTATTGAATGAATATGTAAATAACCTAATTATAGGCCTTTCAAATATTATAGATATATTTGAGCCACAAGTAATATGTTTAGGAGGAAGTTTTATATATTTTGAAGATGTATTATATAACAAACTAATACAGGAATATAAAAAGCAAAAGTATGTATTTAATAAAGAAGATCTTCCACAAATAAAGTTAGCAGAATTAGGAAATGATGCTGGAATTATTGGAGCTACACTTATTTAGCTTTAATATAATGGCAAAATATTAGCAATATTTTTTGTAAAAATCATTGAAAAATAATAGAAATTATAATAATATTATTACATAAATATATTATGCCATAAGTGCAAATATTAAAGGAGGAAATCACAAAAGTGAATTTAAAAGTTAGTGAGAAGAACAAAGGAATAACCTTAACAGTATTAGTAATTACAATAGCTGTAATATTAATATTGTCAGGTGTAACAATAAATGCAATATTTGCTGATGATGGATTAATTAATAAGTCTAGAGATTTGCAAAAAAAGGCAAATCAAAATATAAAAACAGGAACAGAAGATGTAGATGATTTAGTAAATATGTTAGACAATGAGATGCAGCAAAATTCATCAGGTGATCAAAACCAAACAGAAACACCAAAAATAACAGATTCAAGTTTGAAATCAGATGATAGAACAAACACAGATAGTAAAACAGTAATAGCAAAAGATTTAAAAGGAAATCAAGTAGTATTACCAGGAGGATTTAAAATATCAGGTGACTCTGGAAATACAGTACAAAGTGGAATTGTAATAGAAGACAAAGATGGTAATCAATTTGTATGGATACCAGTAAGTAATATAAATGGAGATGGAAGCAATAAAATAATAAAAGATGATGGAAGTGAAGTAGAAATAACGTTAGGAAGATATACATTTGCAACAACTACTCCAGGAACACCAACATTAGTACAAAAAGGTTCAGAGTATGCAGCAGTAACAGCTGCAAATGTAAAAGCAGGAACAGTAAGTAAATATAGAATAGGAAGTTATTACTATGAACTAAGTGATAAAAATAGAATCTCAGATGAAGAAACTAATTCATTAGGAACAATAAATACAACAGCCAAAGATTTAGAGGCATTTGTAACAACAACAAATACAAATAAAGGTTTTTATATAGCACGTTATGAAGCAAGCTATGGAAGTGGACATAAAAGTTCAGGAACAATACAAGAACAATATGGAGATGCAAAACCATTATCAAAAGTGTCAACAGGATATAGCGATAATGAAATGAGCTATTCAAAAGGAACATTATGGCATATTATAACAGAGCCACAAGCAGCAATGGTAAGTAAAAACATGTATGATGGAAACAAATATGTGGAAAGTGACTTGGTAAATAGCTATGCATGGGATACAGCAATAGTGTATATACAAGCAATGGGAAACACTAATTATGCAAATAAGGATGACGGAAATAGATCTTTAAGGAATACTGGAAAAACAGAAGATGAGGTATGTAAAATATTTGATATGTCAGGTAATTTATTTGAATTAACCACAGAATATAGTACTTGTGTATCTGATAGTAGTGTTGCATGCCCCTATACAGAAAGAGGAGCATATTGTTATAACCCAGGGTTTTATACAAGCATTAGAAGTATACTTAATGCATCTATTACTTACAATCTTCGATATGTTACATTTAGACCTATACTTTACGTGAAATAATATATATACTTTCTTATGGTAAAATAATTTATCATAAGAAAGTTTTTTTGTTTTAAAATACAAAATATAATGCCTATTAGTGCCGAATTTGACAAAGTTACTTAAAAATAGTATAATATTAAACAGTTGTTACCCATAGAGGTAAAGAAGAGATTTATATTTGTTTATTAAAACAAGAAAAATATTAAGAAGATGAACGGAAAATTAAAATGTAAAAATTATTAAAATATGTTTTGAGCGGTGAAAACATATTTAAGTTCTAGTGCTTTATGGCACATTTTGGGCGTATAAAATAAACAGAGATAACCAAAAAACAACAATTTGAATAAAAAGGAGAGAAAATTTTAAATGACAAATGAATTAAAACAAAATGATGTTAACTCCAAAAGTAACATCATAAAAGAAAGTAGAGGGTACAATAGAAGAAAAAATAACCCAGAGAAAAAACAAAGTGAAAGAGCAGAAAGTAGCAAAAGCAAAGTGAAAGAATCAATTAAAAAAGAAAATGTAGAAAAAGCTAAGACAGAAAAAAGTGGAACTATTATAAAAAGAACAAGAAAAGCTACAACAGAAAAAAGAAGAGCAGCAAATAATGATGCAGCACAATTTAATTTTAAGAAATCTAACTTAAAAATAATTCCTCTTGGGGGATTACAAGAAATAGGAAAAAATATTACTGTATTTGAGTATGAAGACGAAATTATATTAGTAGATTGTGGACTTGAATTTCCTGAAAATGATATGTTAGGAGTAGATTTAGTAATTCCAGATATAACATACTTAGTTAGAAACCAAGAAAAAATAAAAGGTTTAGTAATTACTCACGGTCATGAGGATCATATTGGAGCAATACCATATATATTAAAACAAATAAATATTCCAATCTTTGCAACTCAATTAACAGTTTCATTAATAAAAAATAAATTAGAGGAACACAAATTATTAAAAACTACTAAAATATATACTGTAAAACAAGGGCAAACAATAAAGTTTAGACATATGCAAGTAGAGTTTATAAACAGTAACCACAGCATACCAGACGCAGTAATGCTTGCAATTACAACACCTGTTGGTACAATACTTCATACAGGTGACTTTAAAATTGATTATACCCCAATAGATGATAAAGTAATAGACTTAAACAGAATTGCAGAATTAGGAAATAAAGGAATATTAGCATTACTTTCAGATAGTACAAACAGTGAAAGAAAAGGATTTACAATGTCTGAAAGTTCTGTTGGTGAAGTGTTTGATAGACTATTTTTAAACAATTCAAAAAGAATAGTAGTAGCAACATTTGCATCAAATGTACACCGTGTACAACAAATAGTAAACTCTTCAATTAAATATGGAAGAAAAATTGCAGTGTGTGGTAGAAGTATGATGAACATGATAGATGCTGCAATTGAATTAGGGTATATTAAAGGCGCAGACGGAGTATTTATTGATATTGATAATATAAAAAATTACCGTGACGATCAATTAGTAATTATAACAACAGGAAGCCAAGGTGAGGCAATGTCTGCATTAACAAGAATGGCAAATGGAGACCATAAAAAAGTAACTATTACACCAAATGATATGGTAATAATATCTGCAACACCAATTCCAGGAAATGAAAAATATGTATCAAAAGTAATTGATGAACTTATGAAAATTGGGGCAGAAGTTATATATAGTTCGCTAGAGGATGTTCACGTATCTGGGCATGCTTGCCAAGAAGAACAAAAATTAATTATAACATTAGCAAAACCAAAATATTTTATACCAGTACATGGAGAGTATAGACAACTTAGAGCACATGCAGAAACAGCTAAAAAGCTAGGTATAGAACCTAAAAATATATTTATGATGACAAACGGAAGGATTCTAGAATTAAACCAAAATGAAGCAACACTTACTACATCAGTACCAAATGGAAAAGTATTAGTAGATGGCTTAGGAGTTGGAGATGTTGGAAATATAGTTTTACGAGATAGACAACATTTATCACAAGATGGTTTAATAGTTATAGTTGTTGCAATGGACTCAAACACAGGAGAAATAGTATCAGAGCCAGACGTAGTATCAAGAGGATTTGTATATGTTAGAGAATCTGAAAACTTAATGGATGACATTAAAAGAGTGATATATGAAGAAGTAAAAAAATGTGAAGAAAGTCATATTACAGATTGGGCAACAATTAAATCTAACTTAAAAGATACTTTAAGAGATTATATATTTGAAAAAACAAAAAGAAATCCTATGATTTTACCAATTATTACAGAAGTTTAATAAATTTTAAAATTAAACATTTTAAAATTAAATTTTTTTGAAAAGGGGAAGAGTAAAAATGGATTATAAAGATTTAGCAAATTTAATATTTCCAGATGCAAAGCCAATATCATATTATGAAGAAAAATATCCAGAAAGAAACTTACCAGAAGGAGCAATGGTAGTGCGTTTTGCACCAAGCCCAACAGGTTATGTTCATATTGGTGGGTTATATCAAAGCATTATATGTACAACACTTGCAAAACAAACTAAGGGTGTTAGTATATTAAGAATAGAGGACACAGATCAAAAAAGATTAATTGAAAACGGTGTAGTACAAATAGTAGAAGCAGTTAAAGACTTTGGTATTGTATTTGATGAGGGTATGATAAATGAAACAGAAGAAAAGGGAAATTATGGACCATATAAACAGAGCGCCAGAAAGGACATTTATCATTCATTTGCTAAATACTTAATTGAACAAGGCAGAGCATACCCATGTTTTGCAACACCAGAAGAACTTGATGAAATGCGTAAAAAACAAGAAGCAGCTAAAATTAGACCTGGTTATTATGGAGTATGGGCAACATACCGTAATTTATCAGTAGAAGAAGCAGCAGAAAAAATAAAAGCTGGTGAACCATATATAATTCGTTTTAAATCAATGGGAAATGAAGAGAAAAAAATTAGACATCATGATGTAATAAAAGGAAATGTTGAATTTCCAGAAAATGATCAAGATATAGTTATTATAAAAGCAGATGGTTTGCCAACATACCATTTTGCACATGCTGTTGATGATCATTTAATGAGAGTTACACACGTAATTCGTGCTGATGAATGGTTATCTTCAGTACCACTTCATTTAGAGTTATTTAAAGCACTAGGTTTTACAGTACCTAAATATGCACATACATCAGCAATATTAAAAGATGATAATGGCAAAAAACGTAAAATCAGTAAACGTAAAGACCCTGAAGCGGCAGTTAGTTACTATCATGAAGAGGGCATACCATCAGAAGCTGTATATCAATATTTATTAAATATAGCAAATTCAAATTTTGAAACATGGAAAAGAGCAAATCCAGATAAAAATATATCAGAATTTGAATTTGAGCTTAACAAAATGAGCGTAAGTGGAGCAATTTTTGATATGGTAAAATTATTAGATATATCAAAAAATGTTATATCTGCATATTCTAAAGAAAAAGTATATGAAGACTCTTTAAACTGGGCAAAACGTTATGATAAAGAGCTTGAAGAAATGTTACAAGATAAAGAATATGCTTTAAAAGTATTTGGAATTGAAAGAGGAACAGCTAAACCTAGAAAAGATATATCTAAATGGGCTGAAATAAAAAATGCAATTTACTATATGTATGATGAAAAATTCTTTAGTTTAGACAATAATTTTGAATATGCTAAAATAAATGACAAAGAAGAAATTAAAAAAATATTATCATTATACTTGGAAAAATATTTTGACATAAATGATGATAAACAAACTTGGTTTGATAAAATAAAAGATTTATCAGAAGAGTTAGGGTATGCTAGAGAAGTAAAAATGTTTAAGCAAGAGCCTGAAAAATGGAAAGCACATGTTGGAGATGTAAGTACAGTATTAAGAGTTTCATTAACAGGAAGACAACAAACACCAGATTTATATGAAATTATGCAAGTATTAGGAAAAGAAAGTGTAGAAAAAAGACTTAAAAATATAATTGAAAAATAAAGGGAGTGAGTTCCTATGGAATATAATGTAGGTGATATTGTTAGAACAAAAAAACAACATCCTTGTGGAAGTAAACTATGGGAATTGACTAGAGTAGGTGTTGATTTTAAAATGAAATGCCTAGGATGTGGGCATATAATTGTTTTAGAACGTCCAAAAGCATTAAAAGCAATAACTAAAAAAGAAAATAAAGAATAAAAAATATGGTAGCAATATTAAGCTACCATATTTTTTTTTCAATTTCTTCCCAAACTTTATCAGTATAAATTTTTCTTTCACTAGAACATGGAAGAAATGTAATGTCTTTTAACGGATTTAAAATATTTTGTAAATTAGTTACAGCATCATCTACTTTTGTAACTGCTAACTTGTCTGCCTTATTTGCAATTACAATACAAGGTAAATTAGTTTTAAAAATATAATCATACATAAGCTTATCATTAGCAGTAGGGTCATGCCTAATGTCTATTAAAAATATTATTAAAGCAATGTTTTTACTTTTTTGCAAATACTCTTCAATAAAAGTTCCAACTTTTGCTTGTTCTTGTTTAGACATTTTGCTAAAACCATAACCAGGTAAATCAACTAAATAGAACTTTTCGTCCATATCATAAAAATTGATTTGTCTTGTTTTACCAGGTTCACTACTAGTTCTAGCTAACTTTTTACGATTAACTAATGTATTTATAAAGCTAGACTTCCCAACATTAGACTTTCCAACCAATACCACTTGAGGTAACCCGTCATCAGGGTATTGCTTAGGACTAACAGCTGAAATTCTAAACTCAGGGTTTTTAATAAACATTTTACACCTACTCCTAGTTTTTAATTTATTTAATTGGTTTTAAAACTTTAGTTCCACCCATATATGGCCATAATACTTCAGGAATCTTAACACTGCCGTCTTCTTGATAATTATTTTCAAGTAAAGCAATTAGCATACGAGGTGGTGCAACAACAGTATTATTTAATGTGTGAGCATAATAATTTTGTTTTTCACCCTTAATTCTAATACCTAAACGCCTAGCTTGAGCATCAGTTAAATTAGAACAACTACCAACCTCGAAATATTTTTGTTGTCTAGGACTCCAAGCTTCAACATCACAGCTCTTAGCTTTTAAGTCAGCTAAATCACCACTACAACATTCTAATGTACGAACTGGAATATCCATACTTCTAAACAATTCAACTGTATATGACCATAATTTATCATACCAATTCCAGCTATCTTCAGGTTCACAAACAACAATCATTTCTTGCTTTTCAAATTGATGAATACGGTAAACACCACGTTCTTCAATACCATGAGCACCTTTTTCTTTTCTAAAACAAGGAGAATATGAAGTCATTGTATAAGGAATTTTATCCTTTTGAAGAATTTGATCTTTGAATTTACCAATCATAGAATGTTCACTTGTACCAATTAAATATAAATCTTCTCCTTCAATTTTATACATCATTGCATCCATTTCTTCAAAACTCATAACACCAGTTACGACACTGCTACGAATCATAAAAGGTGGAACACAATAAGTAAAACCTTTATTAATCATAAAATCTCTAGCATAAGAAATAACTGCTGAATGAAGTCTAGCAATATCTCCCATTAAATAATAAAATCCATTGCCAGCAACTCTACGAGCAGAATCTAAGTCAATACCATCAAATGATTCCATAATATCTGTGTGATATGGAACTTCATAACTTGGAACAAATGGCTCTCCAAATCTTTGAATCTCAACATTTTGACTATCATCTTTTCCGATTGGAACAGATTCATGAATAATGTTAGGTATTTTCATCATTCTCTCTTGAATTTTAGCTGCATATTCTTCTTCAAGTTTTTCATTTTCTAAAAGTTGATTATTAATTTCTTGAACTTGAGATTTTATATTTTCAGCTTCATCTTTTTTGCCTTGTTTCATTAAATTGCCGATTTCACTACTTAATGAATTTCTTTTACTTCTTAAATCATCACCATTTAATTTGGCTTCACGATTTTTAGCATCTAACTCAAGAACTTCATCAACTAATACAAGTTTATGATCTTGAAATTTCTTTTTGATATTTTCCTTAACTACATCTGGGTTTTCTCTTAAAAATTTAATATCTATCATAAATTTACCTCCTTGTAAGCTTTGCATACATTTTTATAAAAAGCCGCCCTATGCATAAGGCGGGGCTTAAACAATATAAATTACGCAATTATTATAACAAAATATTATATAAAAATCAAGATTTTTGAATAAAACAACAATTGATGTATAAAATGTTTTATAAGGAGGGACAAAACAAATGTATAATGAGTATCAAAAAGAATTAAATATAAAAGACAAAACAGAAGAAGATAAAAAGGTTGAACTAATAATGAGTTTATTAAAAGCAAAGAGAGAACTTAATGTTGCAAATAAAAATTTTGAGACTGCTGAAGAGGGGCTTGTAGACTATTACACATATCAAATAAAAGCAAGTAAAAGTAAAGTTGACTTTTTAATGGAAAAAGCTAGAAGTAAAGGACTATCACTAAATATGATAGAAGAAATTTATTTTAAGAAAAATCAAGTAGTATAAGTAATATTTGTCCAATTTGTATCATACATATTATTAAAGGAATGGTGATAAAATTGGATTTTTCTAATGCTTTAGTTATTTTAGGGTGTATAATAGTTTTATGGATTATTGGAAAAATATTTTCAGTCCCATTAAAGGCTTTGTTTAAATTAATAGTAAACTCTGTATTAGGGGGATTGCTAATATTTATAATAAATTTAATAGGTTCAGCATGGGAATTTCATATAGGATTAAATATTGTTACTGCGGTATTAGTAGGTCTTTTAGGAATTCCAGGTGCAGTGCTACTAGTTATATTGAAATTATTTATTTAAAAAATAAAGGTGCTGATATAATACTTTTTTGAAGTGTGGTTTCGTGGAAAAAAGTATTATATCAGCACCTTTAAATTAATATTTATATTTTATAAAAGCTACTCAACTGTAACTGATTTAGCTAAATTTCTTGGTTTATCAACATCTAATCCTTTATTTTTAGCAATGTAGTAAGAAAGCAATTGAAGTGGAATAACTGAAAGAATAGGTGAAATTAGGCTATTAGTTTCAGGGATATTTATAACATAATTAAACGAATTATTTGATAATTTTTGATTTGTAATAACTAATGTTTTAGCACCTCTTGTTATAACCTCTTGAATATTACTAATAGATTTTTCAACTAAATTAGGATCTGTTAAAATACTAATTACAGTTATACCGTTTTCAATTAGAGCAATAGGCCCATGTTTTAATTCGCCTGAAGCATATGCCTCAGAATGAATGTATGAAATTTCTTTTAATTTTAAAGAGCCCTCCATTGCAACATTATAATCAGTACCTCTACCTAAAAAGTACATATCATGTTCAGTATATACTTTATTAGCAAACTCTTTAATATTATTTGTTTCGTTAAGTATAGACTCTATTTTAGAAGGCAAATCTAAAATATCTGCTTTTAAACATTCAATATTGTCACAAGTGCCTAAAATTTCAGCAAAATACATAGCCAAAATTACCATTAAAACAACTTGTGAAGTATATGCTTTTGTAGAAGCAACGGCAATTTCAGGACCTGCATGTGTGTAAATTGTATAGTCTGCTTCACGAGTAATTGAACTTCCAATTACATTTGAAACAGCTAATGTTCTTGCACCTTTTGCTTTAGCAAGTTTTAAAGCTGCAATAGTATCAGCAGTTTCACCAGATTGACTAATATATATGCAAAGTGTTTTATCATCTATAATAGGGTCACGGTAACGAAACTCAGATGCAATATCAACTACGGTAGGAATTCTGCAAAGTTTTTCAATTGCAGTTTTACCAACTAATCCGGCATGCATAGCTGTACCACATGCAACAATATATATTTTATTAATACTTTTCAAATAATCTTTTGAAATATCAATATCATCAAAACTACATTTTTCGCCAAGTTTAAATCTTGAGCCAATAGTCTCACGAATTGCATTTGGTTGCTCAAATATTTCTTTTAACATATAATCTTCATAACCATTTTTCTCAGCAGCAGTAGCATCCCATTCAATATTTTTAACAGCTTTGCTGTGAGGAGTTAGGCTATTATCATAAAAATCAATATGATCTTTATAAACAACAGCATATTCTTGGTCATCTAACAAATAGAATTCCTTTGTATATTTTAAAGCAGCAGGAATATCTGATGCAATAAAGTTTTCACCATTTCCTTTTCCTAAAACTAAAGGACTATCTTTTCTAACAACAATAACTCTGTCAGGATGTAAGCTAGAAATAATTTCTAATGCATAACTTCCTTTTAAATCATCAACAGCAGACTTAACAGCTCTTAAGAATTTGTCATCATCATTTATACCATTTGTGTAATAATAATGAATTAAATTAGGAATCATCTCTGTGTCTGTTTGTGATAAAAAGTGATACCCTTTAGATGTTAAAAATTCTCTTAATTCATTGTAATTTTCAATAATACCATTATGAACTACTGCAAATTCTCCGCTATTATCTAAATGTGGATGTGCATTTTCCTTTGCAGGTTTTCCATGAGTTGCCCATCTTGTATGAGCAATACCAATAGTAGAAGCTAAATCATCAATGCCAGGAAGAGAACTTAAATTTGCAACTCTTCCTTTATCCTTCATTACAGCAATTTTGCCATCTTCAATAACAGCAATACCAGCAGAGTCATAACCTCTATATTCTAAACATAATAAACCATTTATTAAAACTGGAGTGGCCTTTCTATCTCCTATATAACCTATAATGCCACACATAAAAATATACCTCCTTAAAGCTTAAAGTAAGGTATACAAATTAAAGCGTACTCATATTAGATTTGTTATATTATATTACTATAATTTTTTGCTAATATGTAATGACAGTAACGCATGCCATAGAGCCATCCGCCGAGTCTTTCGATAAGCTCTAACCTCGTCAACAGTAAATAAAAACTGTCCTGGCGCTAAAACTAAACTAACCCTCCTATGTAATATTTTTTTAATCTGTATTCCTAATGTTAATATATTACTATAAAACGCAAAATGTGTCAAATTTTAATTCTTTTATGCACATATAAGTTAGCTTGTAAAATACAGTAAAATATGCTAAAATATATATTATGCTAAGGGGGAAAAATAAAGGTGTTTAATATAGAAGAAGAACTAAAAAAGTTGCCTAGCAAACCAGGTGTATATATTATGCATGACAAAGATGATAAGATTATATATGTTGGTAAAGCAATTTCTTTAAAAAATAGGGTAAGGCAATATTTTAGAAAAAATAATAAAACAAAAAGAATTGAAAATATGGTGTCTTTAATAGATCACTTTGAGTATATTGTTACAGACAATGAATCAGAGGCACTTATTTTAGAGTGTAACTTGATAAAAAAGAATATGCCAAAGTTTAATGTTTTATTAAAAGATGATAAAACATACCCATATATTAAAGTAAACACAAAGCTAGAATTCCCCAATATATACTTAACTAGAAGAATACTAAATGATGGTGCAAGATATTTTGGACCATATGCAAATAGTGGCAGTGCAAAAGCAATGCTAGACTTTATAAATTCAAAATATAAAATTAGACAATGTAAAACTTTTAAATATAAAGGTAGAGCATGTTTAAATTATCATATTAAAAAATGCTCTGGACCTTGTATTGGCAAAATTTCAAAAGAAGATTATAGAAAAGAAATAAATCAAATTATCAGCTTGTTAGAGGGCAACACAAACCAAATAATGAAAGAACTTGATAAAGATATTAAAGAAGCGGCAGACAAACTAGAATTTGAAAAGGCAGCAGAATTAAGAGATAAAAAATATGCTATTCAAAGAATTACAGAAGAAAGACAAAAGGTTTCTAATATATCAGAACATGATATTGATGTAATAGGAATAGCTAAAGGACAAACTCAAGTATGTGTCGAAATATTTTTAATTCGTAATAGTAAAATGATAGAAAGACATCATTACTTTTTTGAAGGCTTGCAAGACGAATCAGATGCAGAGATATTATCAAGTTTTATTAAACAATATTATATAAATGATGTGTTTTTGCCAAATAAAATTATGATAAAAGAAGCGATTGAAGATAAAGAGGTATTAGAGCAATTACTTTCAGAAAAATCAAGTCATAAGGTAGAAATAAAAGTACCTCAAAAAGGTGAAAAATTAAGATTAGTTGAAATGGCAGAGAACAATGCTAAAATTACTATAATGAACAAAGAAAAAGAAAAATATAGTGTTGTAAATGAGCTAAAAGAAGTGCTAAAATTAGATAAATTACCTAGAAAAATTGAGGGGTATGATATATCAAATTTATCAGGGCAATTTATGGTTGCATCAATGTGTGTATTAAAAGATGGAGAGCTAAAAAAGAATTTATCAAGGAAATTTAAAATTAAAACAGTAATAGGTCAGGATGACCCTAAATGTATGCAAGAAGTTGTAAAGAGAAGGCTACTTCATTCCATAGATAACCCAAATGGAGCATTTGGTAACTTCCCAGATGTAATATTTGCAGATGGTGGAGTTACACAAATAAGAGCAACTAAACAAGCAATTAAAGAACTTGGCCTATCTATACCTGTATATGGAATGGTAAAAGACGATAAGCATAGCACAAGGGCACTTATAGACGAAAACAAAAATGAATTTGAATTATCTGAAAATTTAATGAAAGTAATTACAAACTTTCAAGATAACATACATGATACAGCAATAAATTATCATAGACAATTAAGAGATAAACAAACAACACATTCAGTTTTAGACGAAGTAGACGGAATAGGAGAAGCAAAGAAAAAAGTTTTGTTAAAGAAATTTAAAACTATAAACAACATACAAAATGCTAGCATAGAAGAGTTGACAGAAGTATCAGGAATTACAGAAAAGTTAGCTAAAAGTATAAAGCAGAAATTAAGCGAATAATGTAATAATTTGTGTTACGATTTTTAACATAAAATCTGAATATGTGAATATATATTATTAGAAAATATATTAGGAGGATTTTATTTTATGGAGTACACAAAAGATTTAATTTTAAATATACGTTATGATGAAAGTAGCAATACTTTACGTTTGAAGGCACCAAAGTGGACAAGCAAGTTGGTGCAAAAAATTAAAAAACATAAATTAGCAGTAATTGCATTAGCAATATTTTTAACATTTGTAGTTATGGATGTGATGTTAGTTACAAATTTTATGCATATTTTAAATAGAACTGTGTAATATTATACTTTTCTTCGTTCCATCCCAGCTACGCAAGAAGGCATAACAACAATTTTTTGCAAACATTTATAATGATTTGAAAAAATTTAGTAACGCCTTCTAGCTTGCTGGTCCCCACAGCTGTCACTGCGAAAAGTATAATATTACATAGCAAAGTACTAAAATATGATAAAATTGAATATAGAGAAGAGGAAGGATATTTAGAAATGAATGTAGCAAAAGATTGGCAAGATTACGAAATATTAGACATGGCAAATGGCGAAAAACTAGAAAGATGGAAAAATGTTATTTTAGTAAGACCAGACCCACAAATAATATGGACACAAAAAAGCTTTCCAGAAAAATGGAAAAATGTCAATGCCAAATACCATAGAAGCTCAACAGGCGGTGGAAAATGGGAGTATAATAAAAAAATGCCAGAATCATGGCAAATTAAATACAAAAACTTAACATTTAATATAAAACCAATGGGATTTAAACACACTGGCTTATTTCCAGAACAAGCAGTTAATTGGGACTGGATGATAGAAAAAATTCAAAAAGCAAATAGAGAAATAAAAGTATTAAACCTATTTGCATATACAGGAGGAGCAACAGTAGCATGTAGCTATGCTGGTGCTCAAGTTTGTCATGTGGATAGCTCAAAAGGAATGGTAGCATGGGCAAAAGAAAACATACAAGCTTCAGGACTACAAGATAGACCTGTTAGATATATTGTTGATGATGTTATTAAATTTGTAAATAGAGAAATTCGTAGAGGCAACAAATATGATGCAATAATTATGGATCCACCATCTTATGGAAGAGGTGCAAATGGAGAAGTTTGGAAGTTTGAAGAAAACTTACCAGAGCTTGTAAATTTATGTGCACAAGTATTATCAGACAAGCCATTATTTTTCTTAATCAATTCATATACAACCGGAATATCAAGCACAGTTTTGCAAAATATTTTGGAACTTACAATATCAAAAAAATATAAAGGAAAAGTATCAAATGGAGAAATAGGTCTTCCAATGACTAACTCAAAAATGGTTTTACCATGCGGAATTTATGGAAGATGGGAGAATTAAATGCAAAATTTAAAAGTAATATTTGAAGATAACCATATAATAGTAGTAGAAAAACCAGTAAACATACCATCACAGGCAGACAAAACTGGAGATATAGATATGCTTACAATAATAAAAGCATATTTAAAAGAAAAATATAATAAACCAGGCAATGTATATTTAGGCTTAGTACATAGGCTTGATAGACCAGTTGGTGGAGTAATGGTATTTGCTAAAACTTCAAAAGCAGCAGGAAGACTAAGTAACCAAGTGAGAGAAAAGCAATTTCAAAAAACATATTTAGTAATAGCAAATGGAAAAATGGAAGAACCAAAGGGAACTTTACAAGATTACCTATTAAAAAATGAAAAAGCTAATATGAGTAAAGTTGTAAAAGAGGAAAAAAAAAATAGTAAACTAGCAATATTAGATTATGAAGTTTTAAAATATGATGAAGAATTAAATTTATCAGTTTTAAAAATAAATTTGCATACAGGCAGACACCATCAAATTAGAGTTCAACTATCTAGTAGAAACCATAGTATATATGGAGACCAAAAATATGGTGGAAGAGGTCATGGAAAACAAATTGCACTTTGGGCATATGAGTTAAAACTATATCATCCTATTACAAATGAGTTGATGGAATTTAAAGATATACCTCAAATGCTTGGAAGCTGGGCAATATTAAAAGATATTCAACTATAAATAGAGTTATATTTGTAAAATTGAACTAAACTTTATGAAAATATTAAAAATGCACACAAAACAAAAAACGACATTTTTCGCATGTGATTTTGATATTTTTATAAAGTTTTTATTTTTTTGTGAATTAAAGTTATAGAATACAGATAACAAAGAAAGAGGAAAAGAAAAATGATAGATAAATTTTGTGATTGGATAACAGAAAAAATAAAAGCAAAAATGCCAGACATTGATGAAGAAAGAGAATTAATTATTAATTTTGGAATTAAGCTAATTTTTGGTGAGTTACCTAAAGTTTTAATATTATTTATCATCGGATTTTTACTAAATATGGGGTGGCAAACTATATTGTTATTTTCTCTAATATCTCCATATAGAAGTTTTACAGGAGGCTTTCATTTAAAAACTCATTTAGGTTGTATGATTACAACAAGCATTTTATATCTAGGACCAATAATATTATCTCAATATATACAATTTTCTCAAGAATTTATTATATACATTTTTGCAGGAATTATAGCAATATTTAGTATATTTATAATTACTAAATATGCTCCAGCAGACACAGAAAATATGCCAATATTAAGTAAAAAAGAAAGAAAAATTAAAAAGATAAAAGCTTATGTTGCATTAGTTATTTTACTCTCAATTATAATATTTAGCCCATATAAACAATTTTCATACATGATAATTTACGGAATGTTTTTACAAAATTTAACAGTACTACCTATTTCATATAAACTAACAAATAACAAACATGGCTACGAAGTATATGCAGAAGAAACAATTTAAGATTGTAATACATTGGCCGGCAATGTTTATAATAGAAAAATAAAAATATAAGGAGGATTTTAAAATGGTAAAATTATTAGCTAAATTAGCAGAAAAATATGCAAAATCTACAAATACTGCATGCTTTGTTTTGGGGCTTATCCATCAACCAAAAATGCCTGCATCTTTAATTAAAAAAGACTAGTCCTGAAGTCAAAATAATTATATAAATATTTCCTTAAAACGACGAACAAAAAAGAGGTATTGAGTTTGCTCAGGTACCTCTTTTTTGAATTTTTAAAAATATATTTCAAGTTGTTGAGAAAAGAATTCTTCATTTTTAGTAGTATATAAATTTAGGTTATTGTTTTTCTTTAATACTTGTCTAACTTCCCACAAACCAAGTCCACTATTAGTCTTCTTTGATTTGGTAGAAAAATCTTTTTCAAAAATTTTATCTATATCAACATCTTTATTTTTATATGTATTTTCTATAATCATAAGTAAACGATGTCTATTTTCTTCTTTTCTAAAACTTACATGAATTACTTTTTCATCACATTCAGAAGCAGCTTCAATAGCATTATCTAAAAGTATACCTAAAATTCTAGTAAATTCATAAATCTTCATATGTTTTTCAATTTCATTCAGATCCATAAAAATGCCTAAGTTAATTTGTACACCAATTTCATCTGCTTTATGATATTTTGTAGCCATAATATTGTAAATAGCAGGATTATTTATAACTTCAGGATTTAATGCTGTTAAATTATTTGTACGACTACAATCTAACATAAGTTGTTTATAATATTTCTTTAAACCTTCTAAGTCTCCTCTATCAGCATAACCACCAATGCCTTGAACAATATTGTGAAAATCATGTTTAAAACCTCTAATACTATCATGTAAAATTGTTAAAGTTTTATTATATAACTGAGCTTCTTCTAAATCTCTAGTTGTGGTATTTAACTTATTAATACTTAACATGTTGTATATACTAATGAAGAAATATGCTAGTAGACTTACAATACTTACCAAAGTGATTATAATTGGCATATTACTACTATAAAAAGCCATTAAGTATATTTGAGTTGCAATGGCAATAATACCTAAAATAGAATTCAATATGAATAAAACTTTGTTTTTCTTAGTCATATTTTCTAAGTCAATAGAAAATTTAAAATATTTGATTATTCTATATAGGATATAAACTAAAGTATAAATTATTAAAGCAAGACCACATCTATATATTGGAACGTACATTATTGAATTATATGAAATCTGAAGAACTTCTAAACAGAATTTTTGTAAAAATAGCTCTAAGATAATACTTAATACAACTACTACAAATTCTGATAAGAAAGATTTTAACCAAGTAGTTTTCAAAATGAATTTAATTAAAAGTATAATAGAGATCATATTAATAAATGTACCATAAGGATCTGGTATAAAAGTTCTAGATGAAAAGGCTATTAGACCCATACATATTACATAAATAATTTTAGATTTTTTAGAAGAAGAAATGTTAAAAACAGTTGTGAAAAATAGCATGTTTACAAAAGTATCAATAAAGTACATTGGAAAGAATACTATTATTGATGCCATTTCATTCTGCGTTGTCATTGCTGTCCAGATTGTTTGGAAAATGTTAATGATTAAAAACCTCCATAAGTTTATTTTTATATTTTGGACCAATAAAACATTTGCTGTTTTTATCTGCTGTATTTAATACAATAGTATTATTTGAAGAATCTATACTAGCAATTTTGCTAGTATTTACAATATAGGATTTATGACATTGCATAAATTGTTCAGGCAGCTGTTGCATAATAGCTTTAAATGAACTATTTGTTTCATATTCACGTGTGTCTGTATAAAATATAGTTTTCATTCCATCTTTTTGTATGTATTGAATAGAATCTTGCTTAATTATGGTTTTATTATTATCTAATCTTATAAAATCGGTTTGGCAACCAGATACATCTTCAAACAGTCTAGTAATAGTATCTTCTAAACGTTCTCTAGTAATAGGCTTAGGTATGTAATCAAATGTTTTGTACTTATAAGCCATTAGTCCATATTCTAGATGACCGGTAGTAAAAATAATATAAATATTTTTATCCTTGTTACGAATCATATTTGCTAGATCTAACCCTGAAATATTTGATCTTAAATCAATATCTAATATTACTACTTGAGCAGTGTTGTGTTTCATAAAATTAATTAACTCTTCAGGGGCTGTTGTACTAAGAACAATACGTGCATCAAAATTCTTATCAATAAAAATTGTTTCTAATGTTTTTTCTAATTTATTTAGCACATTAAAGTTGTCATCACATAGTACAAAATCTAACATATATTTTACCTCCATATAATATATATAAATATAAAAAGGTGATAGAATCGTAATGTAGTAATTCGACAAAATAACATAAAATTACCTAAAAATTTCCAGACGTCTAATATTAAATATAATTCAAATAAATTATATTGTCAAGCTAAATTTTATAAAATGTCAATGTCGAGTAAATAGAAATTACGATAAAGAATGGAGGAATGCAAAAAATGAAAGGAAAATCAAACGTCATTATAATTATATCTTTTATATTAATAGCATTTATATTTTCAATATCTGTAACTAACTTTAATAAAACAGTTCAAACTAGTGCTAATGTAACAAGTGAGAAAAAAATTGGATGGGGAATAAAAAGAGCTAATAACAATGAACAACCAGACTTGGGAAGTGTAAACAAAAGAATAATAGACAAATATGATGGAATTGCTATTGGAAACAAGAATTCAAAATATGTATACCTTACTTTTGACAATGGATATGAAGCAGGTTATACACCAAAAATATTAGCAGTATTAAAAGAAAACCAGGTTCCAGCTACATTTTTTATAACAGCTCATTATTTGAATACAGCATCAAATTTAGTAAAACAAATGCTAGATGAAGGCCATACTGTTGGAAATCACACAGTAAATCACAAAAGTATGCCAGATTTAACAAATGAACAAATACAAAAAGAAGTAATGGAATTACACACAGCAGTTTATCAAAAGTTCAATTATGAAATGAAATATATTCGCCCACCAAAAGGAGAATATAGTGAAAGAACAGTTGCATATACTAATACATTAGGATACAAAACAGTTATGTGGAGTTTTGCTTATGATGATTGGGACAAAAATAAACAAGGAAGAGAAGACTATGGCAAAAAAATGGTTTTAAAGAATATACATCCAGGAGCAGTTATGCTATTACATGCAACTTCAAAAGATAATAGCAATATATTAGACTATTGTATTAAAGAAATTAAAAAAATGGGATATGAGTTTAGAACTTTAGATGATTTTCAAAGATAAAAGCTAGAGAATAATTAAGTTTTAACAGATGAAAGGGATGATGTGAATTTGAAAAAGCGTTCTAAAAAAGATAAAAGTATACAAAGTAAAATAAGCCGAATACTAGAAATTCCACCAGAAATATCCACTAATTTGCCAAAAGTAACTGTAATTGGCTTTAAAAAAATGTTAATAGAAAACTACAAGGGAATACTAGAATACCAGGACTTTTATATTAGAATTAGTACATATATTGGAATTTTAAATATAAATGGATATGAACTTTACTTAGAAGAAATGACAACAGATGATTTACTTGTTACAGGAAAGATAGAAAGTATTGATTTTGAGACAATTACAGATGAGTAATAGGAGGAAAAAATGTATTTCAAAATACTATTAAGTTATATTTTTGGTTACGTTTCGATTGTAGTAGAGGGATATTTTATTGAAAGATTTATAAATATTTGTAATAACCAAAAAATATTTTTGTGGAATATGCAAAGAAAACATTCTACAATTATAAAAGTTAACATTGGAATTAAAGATTTTAAAAGAATAAAAAATATTGCTCAAAAAACAAAATGCAGAGTAAAAATACAAGAAAAAAAGGGAATGCCATTTATACTACATAAATATAAAAAAAGAAAGATTTTTGCTATATTTTTTATTCTTTTAATATTTGCAGTTATAACATTGTCAAATTTTATATGGAATATTGAAGTAACTGGAAATGACAAAATTTCATCAGAGGAAATTCTACGAGATTTAGAAGAAAATAATTTTAAAATTGGAACAACTAAAATAAATTTAAACACTAAGAGAATAATAGATAAGGTTAGACTAAAAAGAGATGACTTGGCTTGGATGGGGATAGAGATAAAAGGCACAAATGCTATTGTAAAAGTAGTGGAGGCAGATTTAAAACCAGATATCATACAAGAACAAGAGTATTGTAATATTGTTGCAACAAAAGACGCAATGATAGTTAAAATAAGTGCGCAAAATGGCATAGCCGTAGTAAAAGAAGGAGATATAGTTACAAAAGGAACAATACTAGTACAAGGGTGGCTTGAAGGACAATTTACAGGAATTCATTATGTACATGCAAATGGCGAAGTACAAGCAAAAGTATGGTATTCAAAAAAAGAAAGATTAAAACTAAATCAGACAAAAAAAATCCAAACAGGAAACGTGAAAAATAAATATTCCGTAAAGATAAATAATTTTGAAATAAATTTACTAAAAGGGGTTCCAAAATTTCAAAATTATGATACAATAGAGACGAGTAAAAAACTAAAACTATTTTCAAATTTTTATCTGCCAATAGAAATAAATAAAAAAACATATCAAGAGTACGAAAATCAAGAAGTACAATATACTTTTGAAGAAGCAAAGCAATTAGCTATTGAAAAAGCAGAAGAAGAATTAAAAGAACAAATAGAAGATAAATCAATTATAGATAAAAAAATAAATGCAAGTCAATTAAATGACGAAGTTGAAGTTGAAGTGATTTACGAAGTACTTGAAAATATCGGGACTAAAGAAAAAATAGTATTTTGAAAGGAACAGATGCCATGGAAGAAAGAAGTTTAAGAATATACCAAGAAAAAACATTTTTTTCAAAAATTAGCAATACAATTACAAAGTTATTAACTCCAACAAAAATCGGAATTAATGGAATGCTAATTTCGATAAAAAGAAATAATGTACTAAAAGCTTATGAAAACTATAAAGCAAACGAAAAAATAGAAGACCAAGAAAAACAAGAGGCAATTACTAAAAGGTTTGAAGATATATATGCATTATATTTAGAATCAATAGATAAATATATAATGGATTCTATATATAAAAAAGTTAAAAGTGATACAGCTAGTGAATTTGAAAGAAATGCATTATCATCATATTATTCAGTAGTTCACCTAAAAGAAACTGAATATTTAGAATATAAATACAAAAAGCAAATGTATTTATTAAATTTAGACTATGAAACAGTAGAAGGGCTTAACAAAGAGCAATTATTAAAAAGATATCAAAATTTATATGTATATCAAATGGAATTATTATATAAAGGGCTACTAAAGCATTATTCAATAAAACTTGCTGACAATTTAACACATAGTGCAAAAGATGAAGTATACACAAAAATATTTGATACATTAGAGCAATATATTGAAAATATATTACCATTAAAAATGAAAAAAGAACCAGAAAATAAAATTTACAAAGAAATTCTTGAAGATTATGAGAACTTTGAAAAATTTACAGTAGGTAAATTAGACCAAAATGATAAAATTGAAAAAAATATGATTTTACTAAACTTAAGTAGAAAATTATTTACACACAGTTTACCTCTTATTGTTGCTGAACAATGCTATGAAAAATTATTAAATGACACAAGAAGTTTAATTGTTGATACAAAAGTAGTTCGTAAACAAGAAAAAGCATATTCTTTACTAATTATGCTAATTGAAGAATATAATGTAAAACTATTATCTACTAAAATTTATTGGGATAAACCTATTGAAAGAGAAAACTATAAAGAGTTTTATAGGCAATATCAAGAAATTCAAAAAAATAAAGACAAAAATTATATTGATTATGTTAAAGAAAAACAAGTACTATTCTTAAGAAATGACTTAAAGAAATTAAGAAAAGATGTAAACAGATACTATAAAATTATTCAATTTTATTATGCTAAGTTAGTAGAATTAGATGCTATGAAGAATTTAAAAAATGCTTATATATCAGAAGGAACATATACTAAAGGAGCAAAAAAGCATAAAAAAAGAGGAAGAGCAAAAAAAGCAGTAAATGCATAAATAAGTAAAGGAAAGTAAAATGGAACCTGCAACAGAAATTGTTTGGAAAGATATCAAACCAGACGAAAAATTAGAAAATATAATTGAAAAAGTAATACAAAAATGTTTTGAGGTAGAGGGAATAAATCCTACCTCTTTATACATCTGTGTTACATTAACAGATCCTAAAAATATAAGAGAAATAAATAAAGAGTACAGAAACATAGATAAAGAGACTGATGTACTCTCTTTTCCTATGTTTGAAAAAGATGAGTTAGATAAAATGATTGCTGAAGAATTTAATATGCAAGATGAGCAGTTACAAGATATTATGGGTGATATTATAATTTCTATTGAAAGAGTAGAAGAACAAGCCAAAGAATATGGACATGGATTTGAAAGAGAATTTGCATATATGTTGGTACATGGCTTTTACCATTTAAGAGGCTATGACCATATGACAGATGAAGAAAAAGCTCAAATGAGAGAAAAAGAAGAAAATGTGCTTTCTAAGCTAAATATAACTAGATGATTAATAAAGAGAGGAAAAAATGAAAGAAAAAAAAGAGGAAAGTAAAGAACTAAAAAACCATAGTTTCATAGATGCATGGAAAAATGCGTTCAATGGAATAATATATGCAACAACAACGCAAAGCAATATAAAAAAGCAATTAATAATAGCGGTAATAGTTGTAATTGTTAGTTTATTTTTTAATTTGAATCGTGCAGAGTTTTTATGTTTTTTATTTACAATAGTGCTTATTATATTTGCGGAAATGGTAAATACAGCAATTGAAACAGTAGTAGATTTATATGTTGATGTATACCATCCAAAGGCAAAAATAGCCAAAGATGTTGCAGCAGGAGGAGTGGTAATAACAACTATAAATGCAATAATAGTAGCATACTTTTTATTTTTTGATAAAATGGCTGATATAGGTTTAGCATTTTTGAAAAATGTAACAAGTAATCCTGTACATTTATCTTTTGCAATAATGGTAATTGTAATGATTGCAGCTCTAGCATTAGTTGCATATGCAAAATCTAATAAACATAAAGGACTAAACTCAAAGTTAGTTCCAAGTGGACATGCAGCTATTGGGTTTGCTGCTAATACACTCATTTGGTTATTAACAGATAATATAGTTATTTTAATGTTATCATTAGTAACAGCCATTTTACTAGCTGAAAGTAGAATTGCAGCAAAAGAACATACATTATCAGAGGTAATATTTAGTGCGTGTTTTGCAACCATACTAGTACTTGTACTATATGGAGGAGCAATGGCAATAGTTTAAAAGGAGATGCTTTTATATGTTAAGAAAAAAATCTAAGAAAAGTATAAAACCAGTAATAATATTATTGTTGTTAGCAATATTAGCAGTAAGTGTATGGCTAGGAATTGAAAAGTTTAAAAATAGCCAAGAAGTTGGAAGTACAGAAAATACGGTACCAGAAACACCTAAAGAAGAATTAAAGCCAAAAACCTTTGCAGGAACTGAAAGACCACTTGCATTTATGATAGACAATAATATAAATGCAATGCCACAAGCGGGACTAGAGCAAGCAGATTTAGTATATGAAATGATTGTTGAAGGCGGAGAAACAAGATTAATGGCAGTAATTAAAGGAAAGGAAATAAGCAAAATTGGGCCATTAAGAAGTGCTAGACATTACTACTTAGATTATGTATTAGAAAATGACGCTATTTGCATACATTATGGTCAAAGTCCACAAGCAAAAGCAGATATTACAAAATTAAATGTAGATGATATAAATGGAATATATGAAAGTGCAACAGACTTCTGGAGAGATAGTAGTAGATATGCTCCACATAATGCTGTAACTTCAACAGCTAAATTGACAAAACTTATTGAAAACAAAGAATTTAGAACTACAACTAGCAAAAAAACAGTACTTAACTATGTGATTGATGAGGTAAATTTGCCAGATAAAAGAGAAGAACCAGCAGAAGGCGAAACAGAAGGCAAAGTTACAAACTTAGCAAATACAGTAACAATTCCATATTCAGCATATAATACAGTAAGATATGAATATGATGAAGAAAGTAAAGAATATATTAGATACTCAAGAGATAATAAACAAACAGATTGGAATACCAAAAACACAGTAAAAACTAAAAATATTATTATAACAAAATGTAAAAACACCACTTTAGATGATGGAAGTGGAAAAGGAAGACAAACATTAGATAATGTAAAAACTTTAGACGGCTATTATATTACAAATGGAAAATATATACCAATTAAATGCTACAAAACCTCAAGAAGCAGCCAAACAGTATATAAAGACTTAGAAGGAAACGAAATAAAAGTAAATGACGGAAAAACATTTATTCAAATCTGTCCAATAAACAGTAAAATTAGTTTTGAATAAATATAGGTAAAAAAGCTGAAATTTGTCATATAATTTTACTTGCAAAATGCAATTAAGTATAGTATAACAATACTAACTTAGTTGCGTTTTTTATTTTGCAATAAATTATTTTCAAAACAATATTTTAATTGAACTTTGAATTATTTAAGAATCTTAATTATCAAATTTTTAATTTTCTATAATTATCTGAAGCCAATGTTATTTCAAATATTATTAGTTCTACAAAAATTAAAATCTTAAGATTTCCACAAACAATGAAAATATAAATTAGCAAGAATGAGAGGTGTATTTGTTTTGCAAAAGTGCGACTAAAATACAAAATTTAGAGGAGAATTTATAGATGAAACAGCCTAATAATATAGAATCAAAAAAGAAAGTTAAAAGATTTTCACCAAAAATGGATATAATATTTCAAGCAATATTTGGAGAAGTAGGGAGTGAAAATATAACAAAAGACTTTTTAGAAAAAATATTAAAAAGAAAAATAGAAAAAATATCATTAGACAAAAATCCAATATTAAGAAAAGAATTAAAAGATGATAAATTGGGAGTACTTGATATAATAACAGAACTAGATGGAAAAGAAAAATGCAATATAGAGATGCAGCTAATAGATAAAAACAATATTATTGAAAGAATATTATACTATTGGTCCAGAATGTATACAAAGCAAATCAGAGCAGGAGAGGACTATAAGAAACTAGAAAAAACAATAATAATACTAATAGCAGATTTTAATATAAAAGGTTTAGAAGAGCTAGCATATCACAGTGTATGGAAAATAATAGAGACTAATAGTGCTAAAAAGCTAATATTGACAGAAAAGTTCGAGCTTGATATAATTGAACTAACGAAAATAAGTGGCAAGGAAAATGAAAAAGACCAATTACTAGATTGGCTAATGTTTTTGGAAAATCCAGAAAGTGAAAGGGTGGCACGAAGAATGGAAGAAAATGAAAATTTAAAAGAAGCAGTAGAAAAACTAGATAGAATAAGTGAAGATGAGAAAATGCAGAGAATAATAGAGTTAAGAGAAAAAGCAATAAGAGATGAACATGCAATATATGCAAAAGGTGTAGATGATGGAATTGAAAAAGGCACAAAACAAATAGCAAAGAATCTATTAAAAGCAGATGTAGAAATAGAAGTAATTATTAAAGCAACTGGACTAACAAAGGAAGAAATTGAGAAATTGAAAAAACAGCAATAATATTGAAAAATGAATGATTTATTATCATTCATTTTTTTGTCGTATTTTGTTGTATAAAAACTACTGTTTTGGTATAATAAACTCGTAAATATGAAATACAAATATACAAGGAGGATTTTGATCCAATGAATTGTGTAGAACAAAAATTAAAACAAGAAGTAAAAGAAATTTTGAATCAATATACAATAGCCAAAGATAATTTAGTGCCTATACTAAATGATGTGCAAGTCAAATATGGATATATTCCACAAATTGCACAAAATGAAATATCAGAATACTTAAATATCCCAATGGCAGAAATTTATGGAGTAATTACTTTTTATTCTAGATTTACATTAAAGCCAAAGGGAAAATATGCAATTTCAGTATGTTTAGGAACTGCATGTTTTGTAAAAGGCTCTGAAAAACTAATGAATAGATTAAAAGAAAGATTAGGTATTAAAGAAGGAGAAACAACAGAAGACGGAAAATTTTCAATAGACAGTACTCGTTGTCTAGGCGCATGTGGGATAGCACCTGTATTTACCGTGAATGGAGAGGTTTATGGAAGAGCTACTGTAAAAAAACTTGATGAAGTTTTAGATGAGTTAATAACTAAATAAGAAGGGAGTAATGATTTGAGAACTCTAGAAGAGATAAGAAAAATAAGAGGAGAAAAGCGAAAAGAACTAAACATTAGAGTGGATACATCAGTTGGAGGAAGAGAAAAACATATTTTAGTATGCCATGGAACAGGATGTACATCTTCAAAATCTACACAAGTCATAGAAAACTTTAAGAAATTAGTAAAAGAGAAAAATCTAGAAAATGTGAGTGTAATTCAAACAGGATGTTTTGGGTTATGTGCAAAAGGACCAATAGTAATTATTAGACCAGAAGATACATTTTATGCAATGGTAAAGCCAGAAGACTGTGAAGAGATTATACAAAAGCACATTATAGATGGCGAAATAGTTGAAAGACTATTATGCAAAGACATAGGTGGAACTAGAGTAAACAAATTAGATGACTTAACTTTTTATAAAAAACAAAAAAGAATTGCTCTTCAAAATAGCGGAAAAATTGACCCTGAAAATATTGACGAATATATAGCTTTTGATGGATATAAAGCATTAGAGAAAGTACTTTTAGAAATGACACCAGATGAAGTGATTAAAACAATAGAAGATTCTGGACTGAGAGGCAGGGGCGGAGCAGGATTTCCAACAGGTAAGAAATGGGCATTAACTAAAGCAGTAGAATCAGAACAAAAATATGTAGTATGTAATGCAGACGAAGGTGACCCAGGTGCATTTATGGATAGAAGTATTTTAGAAGGAGATCCACATTCTGTATTAGAAGCAATGATAATTGCTGGTTATGCAATTGGTGCAAGTCAAGGATATATTTATGTAAGAGCTGAATATCCAATTGCTGTAGATAGATTTAGAGTAGCCATAAAACAAGCAAGAAATTATGGGCTACTTGGTAAAAATATATTTGGAACAAATTTCAGCTTTGACGTAGATATCAGATTAGGTGCAGGAGCATTTGTATGTGGAGAAGAAACAGCACTTTTAGAATCTATTGAGGGAAAACGTGGTCAACCAAGACTAAAACCACCATATCCTGCAAATTCAGGTTTATGGGGTAAACCAACATTGATAAATAATGTTGAAACTTATGCAAATATAACAAGAATAATATTAAATGGAGCAGAATGGTATTCAAGTATTGGGACAGAAACCTCAAAAGGAACAAAGGTATTTGCGTTAGGTGGAAATGTTGTAAATATTGGGTTAGTTGAAGTTCCAATGGGAACAACCTTAAGAGAAATTGTTTATGATATTGGTGGAGGAATACCAAATAACAGAGAGTTTAAAGCAGCACAAACTGGAGGACCTTCAGGCGGCTGTATTCCAAAAGAGCATTTAGATACACCAATAGATTATGAATCATTAAAACAAATAGGTTCAATGATGGGTTCAGGAGGACTTATAGTAATGGATGATACAAAATGTATGGTAAACATTGCTAAGTTCTACTTAGAATTTACTGTGGATGAGTCTTGTGGAAAGTGTACGCCATGTAGAATTGGAACTAAAAGAATGCTTGAAATATTAGAAAAAATAACTAATGGGGAAGCAACAGAGCAAGACTTAGAAAAATTAGAAGAATTGGCGAAAATCATACCAAAGACTTCAGTATGTGGATTAGGACAATCAGCACCAAATCCAGTAATTTCAACACTAAAGTATTTTAGAGAAGAATACTTAGAGCATATAGAAGAAAAGAAATGCAGAACAGGAGAATGTAAAGCATTAGCAAAAATACAAATTGATCCTGAAAAGTGTAGAGGATGTACAAAATGTAGTCGTAATTGTCCAGTTGGAGCAATTACAGGAGAGCCAGGTAAAACACATCATATTAATGAGGAGAAGTGTATTAAGTGTGGAACGTGTTTAAATATTTGCCCATTCCACGCCATAGGAGGATAAAATATGATAAATCTGACAATAGATGGTAAAAACATAGCAGTGCCAGAAGATACAACAATCTTACAAGCTGCAGCAAAATTGAATATAGATATTCCAACATTATGCTATCTAAAAGAAATAAATGAAATTGGAGACTGTAGAATGTGCCTTGTGGAGGTGGAAGGCAAAAGAGGCTTTGCTACTTCTTGTATTCAAAAGGTAGAAGAGGGTATGGTTGTACATACCAAAACACCAGAAGTTTTAGAAGCTAGAAAAACTATGTTAGACTTAATATTATCTAACCATCATCAAGACTGTGATAATTGTGTAAGAAACGAAAATTGTGAATTACAAGACCTTATAAACCAATTTGATAAAGATAAAACTGTATATGAGGGAACCAAAAATACTTATGAAATAGATGATAAATCTCCATCTATTGTACGTGATCCTAATAAATGTATATTGTGTAGAAGATGTGTTTCAATGTGCAATAAAGTACAAAAAATAGGTGCTATAAGTGTAACAGAAAGAGGGTTCAATTCATGTGTTTCAACAGCTGGACACAATAGTTTAAATGATGTAAATTGTACTTTTTGTGGTCAATGTATAGAAGTATGTCCAACAGGGGCTTTAACAGAAAAGGATTCAACACAAATTGTATGGAACAAAATAAAAGATAAAGATACTTATGTAATAGTGCAAACTGCTCCTTCTATAAGAGTAGCGCTTGGAGAAGAATTTGGAATGCCAATAGGCACAAATGTAGAAGGAAAAATGGTAAATGCATTAAAACAAATGGGATTTGATAAAGTATTTGATACAAATACTGGTGCAGATTTTACAATTGTTGAAGAAGGAACAGAATTCATAAAAAGACTACAAAATAATGACAATTTACCAATGATAACTTCATGTTGCCCTGGCTGGGTAAAATATATTGAAATGAATTATCCAGAAAATATAGGACATCTGTCTAGTTGTAAATCACCACATGAAATGTTTGGAGCATTACTAAAAACATATTATGCTAAAAAAGAAGGATTAGACTCAAGTAAAATGTTTGTAGTGTCTGTAATGCCATGTATTGCTAAAAAATATGAAAGACAAAGAGAAGAAATGAAGCAAGATGTTGATGCGGTTATTACTACAAGAGAACTTGCAAAAATGATTAAACAGGCTAAAATAGATTTTGTAAATTTAGAAGATGCAAAATTTGATGATCCAATGGGAGAAGCAACCGGTGCAGCTGCAATTTTCGGAGTGACTGGTGGTGTTATGGAAGCAGCTCTTAGAAGTGTTTCTGAAATTGTAACAGGAAAACCTTTAGATAAAATTTCATTTGAACAAGTAAGAGGAGAAAATGGGATAAAGAGATCTGAAATAGAAATTGGAGATGAAAAGGTAAAAGTTGTAGTAGCACATGGTTTAGCAAATGCACAAACTATTATGGAAGAGATAAAATCTGGAAAGGCAGATTATCAATTTGTTGAAATTATGGCTTGCCCAGGTGGATGTATTACAGGTGGAGGGCAACCTATAAAAAGTGCTAAAATTCAAGAAGATGTTGACGTACATAAAAAACGTGCTGAAGCAATGTATTCAATTGATGAAAAAAGTGTTATTAGAAAATCGCATAAAAATCCTGTGTTGAAGCAGGTTTACAAAGAATTTTTAGGCGAACCTAATGGAGAATTAGCTCATAAATTATTACATACTCATTATTCTAAAAAAGAAAAATATAAATTTGTCAAGTAAAAATAGTAGAAAAAAAGTGTAAATTTGTTTACATTTTTCTACAAAATTTGTATTATAATAGTAATATAATTTTGCTATAATAAATAGCTAAAAGATTATATTAGTTTCAAATTAGAAATTATATGTATCACTTGCAACTGTCAGACTGCACTGCGAAAGAAATTGTATTATTCGGCTCGTAGCGCCCTCAGTACAACCGAGATTCCCTACTCGCCTCAAAACAATTTCTAATACTCGTTCCGCATAGACGAAGTTGCCTGCGTTCTACATATAATTTCTATGTTGTAAAGTAATATAATCTTAAAATTGTATGTGTATCAGTTGCAAGTGGCACATATAATTTCTAGGTACGGAAATAGTAAAAAATATAATTATATTAGGAGAAGATATGGAAAAATTTAAATCAGGATTTGTAGCAATTGTTGGAAGAACAAATGTAGGAAAATCAAGTATATTAAATGATATGGTTGGTCAAAAAGTAGCAGTGGTTGTTAATAAACCACAAACCACAAGAACAGCTATTAAAGCAATAGTAAATAGAAAAAATTCACAAATAATATTTACAGATACACCAGGAATTCATAAACCAAAATCAAAATTAGGTAACACTATGAATGACACTGCTTGGGGCAGCATTCCAGATGCAGATGTACTTTTATTTGTTGTGGAAGCTACTTCAGATGGAATCGGCAAAGGTGACCAAATGATTTTAGACAAAATTAAAGAAGCAAAAGCTAATACAATTTTGATAATTAATAAAATCGATTTGGTTAAAAAAGAACAAGTTTTTAAGCTAATAGAAACATTTAAAGATGAGTACAATTTCAAAGCCATTATTCCAATTTCTGCTTTAAAAGCAAAAGACACAGAAGTTATACTTGAAGAAATCGAAAAGAACCTTAAAGAAGGTCCTGCATATTATGATATAGATGAATATACAGACCAAACTTTAAGAGATATAGCATCTGAAACAATTCGTGAAAAAGCTTTAAAACTTTTACAAGATGAAGTACCACATGGGATATTTGTAGAAGTTGAAAAAATGAAAAGAGGTAAAACAAGAGATAATGAGCCAATTTTCAATATAGAAGCTACAATTTATTGCTTAAGAGATTCGCACAAAGGTATAATCATTGGAAAAAATGGTGCTATGCTTAAAAAAATTGGAACTTATGCAAGAGAAGATTTAGAAAAAGAACTACAAGATAAAGTTAATTTACAATTGTGGGTAAAAGTACGCGAAGACTGGATAAATAATGATAAATTTGTAAAACTATTTAAAAATACAGACTAGAGTGTAGACTTTGATAAAATATTGTTCAAAAATAAATATTAAATATTTTTACAAATTATACCAGCATAAAAATTAAAAGGAAAGCGAAAGATAAGGGTAGAAGTGGAACTTCTAGATAGGAGATGATTGTGTACATGAAAGAAAATCAAATTAAAAACTTAGCATGGAACACTTTTAAACAAACTGGAAATATCAACACATTTATGGAATTACTCCAAGTAGAAAATATGGAAAAAAACATTGAACAAAATGTATCTAAAAATATAGAGGAAATGCAGTATGGGAATAGTAAAAACAAAGGGGATAATCCTTTCAGAAAGTAATATGAATGATTTTGACAAAATGGTAACTATACTTACTCCAAATGGTAAAATTGGGTGTGCGGCAAAAGGGGCTAGAAGACCAAAAAGCCTTTTGATGTCAGGCACTCAATTTTTGTGTTTTGGAGAATATTTGCTATATCAAAGTAGTAGTAGTTATCATATAAACTCATGTGATACAATTGAAGTTTTTTATAATATTCGAACAGATTTAGACAAACTTAAATATGCTTCATACATAACAAAAATAATAAATGATGTGACAGATGAAAACCAAAATACATATAAAATTTTGCAACTATATTTAAACACATTATATATGATTTCAGAAGGAGAAAAAAACTTGGATTTTGTAATTTCTGTATTCAAATTAAGGTTGTGCTGTTTGCTAGGTTTTATGCCAGAAATAAGAGAATGTGGAAACTGCAAAACAAAAGAAAATTTAGGATATTTTAGTTTAAAGGACAATTGTCTAAAATGTATTAATTGTGGTAAAGTAGATAAAAGTGCAATTCAAATATCAAACTCAACCAAAACTGCAATTCAATATATAGTGTTAGCAGATGCAAAAAAAATATTTTCATTTAATGTCTCAGAAGAAAATTTAAAAGAGATAGAATTAGTTACAAAACTATATTTGAATGATAAACTAGAAAAAGAGTATAAATTAGAAGAACTATTTTAAAGGAGAGCTTATGAATAACAATAAAAAATTAAAATGGAGAAGACTAGATAATTCAGCAAAACTATTTCCAATAATATCAACTAAAAAATTTAGTACTATATTTCGTGTTTCTGTTATATTAACAGAAGAAATAGATCCACAGAAATTAAAAAAAGCAACGGAAAATGCTCTTGTTACATTTGTTAATTTTAAAGTTAGGCTAAGAACGGGATTTTTCTGGTATTATTTAGAAGAAAACAATAAAGAAATCATAGTATATCCAGAAGATAGGTATCCATGTAGATATATAGGGTACAGAACAAACAATGGATATTTGTTTAGAGTTTCTTATTATAAAAACAAGATAAATGTTGAGGTATTTCATGCACTGACAGATGGCACAACGGCAACCGAATTTGTAAAAACAATAGTATATGAATATTTGAATTTATGTCATGAATTTAATGAAAAATTTTTGGGCAAACAAATACAGCCACAAGTACAAGATATAGAAGATAGCTATTTAAAAAACTATGATAAAAACTTACATTTTAAAGATAACACTGGAAGGGCATATATTTTAAAGGGAAAAAAATTATTACCATATCAAGCAGGAACTACACAAATTTTTATTGACTTAAAACCAGTAATTAAAACTTGTAGAAACCTAAAAGTTACAGTAACCGAGTACTTTACAGCTGTATTAATATATTGTATATATCAACAACAAAAAAATACTAAAAATAAAAAAAGCATAAAGGTATGTATACCAGTAAACTTAAAAAAGTTTTTTCCATCAAATACAATAACAAACTTTTTTACATATATGACTGTTGTAGCAAAAGCAGAAAAAATAGATTTAAACAATTTTGAAGCAATATTAGAATATGTAAGAGAATTTTTTCATGATAATTTACAAAAAGAAAGTTTAGCAAAAACTATGGCACATAATGTTAAATTAGGAAACCAAATTTTAATAAGAATAATTCCCCTTTTTGCAAAAAAAATAATATTAAAAATAATATATGGAGAAATTCAAAAATATACAACTACTACATTTTCAAACTTAGGAAAAGTAAATTTTTTACCAGAGTATGAAAAATACATAGAAAGTTTCTTTTTTATAATTGCACCAGAAAAAGCAGAAAAAATTAAATGTACAATCTGTTCATATAAAGATACCATTGTATTCTCGGTTGGCTCTATTTTACAAGAAAATAGTATTGAAAAAGACATAGCAACCTTTTTAGAAGATTATGGAATGAAACTAAAGGTGATAGGAAATGATATTTATACTAAAGAGGCAAATGAACTATACCCTAAAATAGATGAGCTTACACTAATGAATATAGTTAAACAAAAGAAAAAAAGAATAAAAAATGAAATAACATTAAAAGAAATGATTAAAAGAAAATTTCATATTTAAAAAGGTTGGCATTAGGTGGAAGGAAGCAAAAAATGAAAAAAGTAATAAAAATAATAGTAATAATTTTAATAGCTATACTACTAGGAGTAATAATTGGAACAGTTTACTGGTTTAATGCAAATATAGAGGCAAAGCCAAATAAAGAAAAAAATTATAATATAGTTGAAAAAAAGGTTGGACAGAGAAAAGTATTTATACTTGCTCCAAAAACAGGAGTAACTAAAAATGTGATATTGTATTTGCATGGAGGTGCTTATGTAGGAGAAATTGAAGAAGCACACTGGCTATTTTTTAATGAATTAATAAAAGATACAAATGCTACAATAATAGTACCAGACTATCCACTAGCTCCACAATATAATTATGAGGACGCTTTTAATATGGTTATACCATTATATGAAAAAATAGTAAATGTTGTAGAAGAGCAAAGTTTGATATTAATGGGAGATTCAGCAGGTGCAGGAATGAGCTTGGCACTTATACAAAAATTAGCAGAAAGTAAAATTGTACAACCAAGAAAAACAATACTAATTTCACCATGGCTAGACGTAACTATGTCAAACCCAGAAATAGATGAAGTTCAAAAAAAGGATAAAAAATTAAATAAAAATATTTTAAAAATAGTTGGAGTATTTTATGCAAAATCAGAGGAAAATACAAAAAACTACTTAGTAAGTCCAATATATGGAGAGTTGAAAGAAATAAAAAATTTAGTTATTTATACAGGAACAAATGACATATTAAACCCAGATATACAAGTATTAAGGCAAAAACTAAAAGAAAATAAAGTAGATGCAAAAATAAATGAGTTTGAGGGGGCAATTCACAATTGGATAATAGAAAGATATGTAGATTCAAATTATGATAATGAGTTATCTCAAAGTGCATATAAAAACCTAATTAATGAATTGAATAATTAAATTAAAATACATAAAAAAACACGTGAAAGTAGCAATAAATCAACCAAAACTTAAAATTGACACATTATTAAAAATATGATATAATTTTATAGTTAAATGTTGTAATTTGACAGTATAAATAGTAAGGAGAAACAAATGGAAAAGACGATTCAATTTGGCTTAGGTTTTGTAACAGGAAGGCCTAATGTATGTAAAGTAATTAATAATACTTATGAGCAACTAGTGAAGCAATTTGAAAATGTAGAAGAAAAAGTTGAATTAACAGCATTTATTTTATTTGATTTGGGTTATCAATATACAACTAGAGTTGATTTTTATGGGTTAATGCCAAATGTATATAAAGATATAAAAATTAAATATATTACCCCAGAAGATATTGAAGAGATGAAAAAGAGATTAGTAGGAAGAGGAAACTTAACCAAGGAAGAAACAGAACTCTTTTTTCGGGCATGGACATGCTAAAGGAAGAAATACTTTAATGTATTATGCACTAATAAAAGGAATAGACTATTTATTGTTTTGGGATGATGATGAATACCCGGTTGCGTGTATAAAAGATGATAATTCAAAAGAAATTACTTGGAAAGAACAAGAAAATGTAAAAATACATTATGACTATATAAAAGACGCAGATGTAACAATAGGTTATCATTGCGGATACATTTCTCCAATTCCATATGTAGAATTAAATGAAGATGTAGATGAAACACTTTTTAGACAATACATAGAGGCTATTAGTAATGACATTATTTCATGGGATTCAATAAAAGAAAAATTTACTAAATATAATGGAGTTACTTATGCTAATAGTGAAATTAGCAATGGAAAAGGTGCATATGAAATTCAAAGTGATGGAGTAGGAAAGTGGGTTTCAGGTTCTACCCTATGTTTAAACTTAAATAATATAGATAAGATACCAGCTTTCTATAACCCAGATGGAGCAAGAGGAGAAGACACATTCTTTTCTACAAAATTAAATGAATCAAAAGTAGTAAAAGTTCCAGTATATCACTTTCATGATGGATTTTTAAAATATACAAATATTTTAAGAGGCAAATATCCTAAAACATTAAGAAAAATAAAAGTAGAAGATGAACAAATTGCTAAAAGGTTTATTCAAGCTTCAAAAGGTTGGATAAAATACAAGCCATTATTTCAATACATAACTAACATAGAAGAATATTCAACTAAAATGAAAGAAACTTATAAAAAGTTAGAAGCAAGCATTCCGGAAATTAATAAATTATTTAAAGATGAAGATTTTAGTTTTTTACTACAAGACTTAGCAAAATATGATAAAAATGTAAAAAAACATTATAATGAATATATAAGAACAAATGAGATATGGAACAAACTAAAAGAACAAAATAAACAACACTAAAAATAATAAAAGGGATGATGTAATAAATGGAGAACTATATTGTAAAAAGATATGAAGAAAATGCTGAAGTGGAAAAAGCAATAAAAAATTTAACAAATGAAGTCATGGTTGTGGAAAATCGGCTTTGAAATTTTTAGCAAACATTATTTAGAAAAAAACTATAATGACGAAAATTTATATATATGGTATATAGAACAAGAAGGCAAAATACTAGCAACAATGATGCTTAAAAGAGTAGAAGAAGGTGTTGGCAGAATTGAAAATGTTTGTTGTGATATAGAATATAGAGGAAAAGGTTTAGCAAAACAACTATTAAGTGAGGTATGTATGTTTGCAACACAAACACTTAATTTAGAAAAATTGCAATTAGGAACATATGAAAGCTTAGGAAGAGCAATAAACTTTTATTTAAAAAATGGATTTATTGAAAAAGAAGAGCTAAGAAATTCTACAACACATGCTAGATATTATGAAATGATATTAAATTAAAGAGGAAATAAAATGTATTTAATAGTAGGCCTAGGAAATCCGGAGCCAGAGTATAGCTATACAAGGCATAATATGGGATTTGATGTAATTAATAAAATAGCAAAAAAATGTGGAATTGATATTTCAAGAACAAAATTTAATGGACTATATGGAAGCGGAATTATAAAAGACGAAAAAGTTATTTTATTAAAACCACAAACATATATGAACTTAAGTGGACAATCTATTAAGCCATTTGCTGACTTTTATAAAATTCCTTTGGAAAATGTAATAGTTATATATGATGATATGGATGTTCCGGTAGGAAATATTAAAATAAGAAAAAAGGGCGGACCAGGAACACATAATGGTGCAAAATCAGTAGTACATGAACTTGCATCAGAAGACTTTCCAAGAATTAGAGTGGGAATTGGTAAGCCAGTAGATGAATATGATGCGATTGATTATGTTATAGGAAAATTAGATGAGGAAAAACATAAACCTCTAGAAGCGGGAATAAATAAAGCCGCAGATGCAATTATTTATTATATTGAACATGGAATAGACAATGCAATGAATAAGTTTAATTAAATATTGCAATAGAAAGGAAAAATATGCAAGAGGTAATAATTAATCAGGACAAGCAAAACAATAAAATAGTTGCGCTAGTAGAAAATGGAAAATTAGTTGAAAAATATGAAGAGAGACCAGATCAAAAAAGGCTAGAAGGCAATATATACTTAGGAAAGGTAGAAAACGTACTAGTTGGAATGCAGGCTGCTTTTATTGATATTGGAGTAGAAAAAAATACTTTTATACATATAAAAGATATTATTCCTAAGGTAAGTAATGAAACAGGCAATAAAAATGAGGCATTGAGCAAATATGATATAAAAAATTATATACATACAGGAATGCCAATATTAGTACAAGTAAAAAGAGATAGTACAAATAAAAAGGGAGCAAGAGTTTCTACACATATTACTATTCCTGGTAGATTTGTAGTGCTAATGCCAAATTCAGAGTTTATTACAATTTCTAAAAAAATAGAAAAAGATCAAGAAAGAAAAAGACTTACAGACTTAGCTAAAAGTGTTCTACCACAAGGCTTTGGACTTATTATAAGGACTTCAGCAGAAGGTAAAGAAAAAGATTTAATACAAAAGGATATAGAGAGAGTTTTAAAACAATATAATGAAATAATTAAAAAAGCTAAGACTCTTGAAAAGTCAGGCAACTTTGAGCCAATAGCTCTATATTCAAACAATGGAATTGTAGAAAAAATATTAACTGATATTATTGATCAAGATTTACAAAGAATAATAACTAACAATTCAGAAATAAATAAATATGTTCAAAAATTTTTACAAGATACAGGCCTTGAATCAAAAGTAAAATTAGCACTAAGACAAAACGAAAATATACTAAGTATATATGATGTAGAAGATCAAATAGAAAAAGCAAATAATCGTAAAATTTGGCTAAAATGTGGAGGCTTTATAACTATTGATAAAACAGAAGCATTAACAGCAATTGATGTAAATTCAGGTAAGTATGTAGGTAGTAAAGACTTAGAACAAACGGTATTTACAGTTAATAAAGAAGCAACTATTGAAATTGCAAAACAACTACGCTTAAGAGATATTGGCGGAATTATAATTATAGACTACATAGACATGGAGAAGAAAGAAACAAAACAAAAAATATTAGAGATACTAGAAGAACATATAAAAAAAGATCGTTCAAAAATTCAAATAGTAGGTTTTACACCTTTAGACCTACTTGAAGTTACAAGAAAGCATATGTGTAGTAATGATTAACGAAAGGGATGTATAAATGAAGAAAGTACCAGAGTGGAATTACAAATTTTTAAGACCACTTGCAATAGTATTATTAAAAATTATATATCAACCTAAAGTAATAAATAAACAAGCAATACCAAAAGATGGGCCAATAATTTTGGCAGGAAATCATAAAGCATATCCAGACCCAGTATTAGTAGGAAGCTGTACTAAAAGAGTAGTGCACTTTTTTATAAAAGATGTATATACAAATAGCATATTAGGTCCATTTTTTAAAAGTTTGCGGAGTATTGCCAGTACATGTAGGAAAATTGCATAAGGAATCCTTTGAAAATGCAATAAATTTACTAAAAGAAGAAAAATCAATAGGCATATTTCCAGAAGGAACTAGAAACAAAACAGACCAATTATTATTACCACTTAGAAAAGGAACTACATTATTAGCTAAAAAAACAAATGCAAAAATAATACCATTTGCAATTACAGGAAAATATAGACCATTTGGAGGTTTGACAATAGAATTTGGAGAGCCGATAGATGTAAAAAATATGGATACCACGGAAGCAAATATAGTACTAACTGAAGAGATAACAAGGCTATTATTAAAAAGAATAGGTGATAAAAAATGAAGTATATATTTATAGTTAATCCTGAGTCGGCAAAAGGTAATGCAATGAAAATAATAGGAAATATTGAAAAAGTATGTAAACAAGAACATATAGAGTATGAAGTATGTTACACTTTGGCACAAGGAGATGCGACTAGACTAGCACAAAGCTATAAAGACGAAGAAAACATTATATATGCTGTTGGAGGAGATGGAACATTATCTGAGGTGCTAAATGGAGTAGTAGGAACCAAAAACAGAATTGGTATAATACCAGCAGGTTCAGGTAATGACTTTTATCGTACAGTAAAAGAACTTGGCAGAACAGAAATAGAATCAGATGTTGGTGTGATAAATGGAAAATACTTTTTAAATATTGCATGTGTTGGAATTGATGCAGAAGTTGCTAACAATGTACCTTTAATGAAAAAGAAAAATGTTAAGGTGAAAAATTTATATACAGCAAGTATTTTATACACTTTTACGCATTTTAAATTTAAACAAATACACTTTAAATCACAAGAAAAAAACGAAAAGGGAAGCTTTTCAATACTTAGTATTTGTAATGGTAGATATTATGGCGGAGGATATAACATATCTCCAAAAGCAAGTTTAGAGGATAACTATTTTGATGTATATTATATAAATAAACTAAGATTACCATCAATTATAAATTTACTTTTGAAATTGAAAAAAGGAAAACTTGAACAAGATAAAAGAACAAATCATTTTAAAACAAACAATATTACAGTAACATCAGAAGAACCAATTAGATTTAATGTTGATGGAGAAACAATAGAAAACACAAAATTTGAAATAAAAATCATACCAAAAGCAATAAAAATATATCATAATGCAGAATTAGAAAGTAAATTTTTGTCAGTTTAGAGTTTTTAACTCTAACTGACATTTTGTTAAAGGAGAAGAAATTGAGAATTAGATATAAGCCATGGGCTAGAAAAGAACTAGAAGAAAGTAAATTTTATAGAGAACATCCAGAAGAAATAATAGGAAACTGGAAAAATGAATATACAAGACCAGACCAGCCTTTATTTGTTGAGCTAGGATGTGGAAAAGGTGGCTTCATATCACAAAAAGCTTTTTTACATCCGGAAAATAACTATTTGGCAATTGATTTAGTAGATCCAATGCTAGGTTTAGCAAAAAGAAAAGTTGAAGAAGTATATACTCAAGGCAATAGAGATATAGACAACATTATACTTACTCGTTTTGATATTGAAAGAATTTTGTTAATTTTAAATAAACAAGACTCAATTGAAGGAATATACATAAATTTCTGTAACCCTTGGCCAAGAGGTAAACATCACAAAAAAAGATTAACATATACCAGACAACTTGAGCACTATAAGGAGTTCTTAGAAACTGGTGGAAAAATTTATTTTAAAACAGATGATGATAATTTATTTGAAGAAAGCATACATTACTTTGAAAATGCAGGTTTTAAAATTGAAAAACTTACAAGAGATTTACAAAAAGAGCCAGACTTTTGGGAAAACATTGAAACAGAACATGAGAAAATGTTTTCAGAACAAGGAATAAAAATAAAAGCACTTATTTGCAGTGAAAACTGAATAATTAAACAATGTTAGGCAAGAATATATTAGAGGTGACTTTAATATGTTCTTGCCTAAAGCAGTTTATTACGAAAAAGACAGTGAAAATTATGAACTCGGAAAAGAACTTTTACAAAGATATAGAGAAAAGGGAATACAATGTATTGAAATAGAAAATCATAATAATATAGAAGAAATGAGAAAAAAGCAGAATAGTGAATTTCCACAAATGAAACAAAATTTAATAATTGGAGTCAGAAAAACACACAAATTTGTACCAAATCATAAAACATCAGATTTTTTAGTTCCATATACTTCATCAGGCTGTATAGCAATGTGTTTATACTGCTACTTAGTTTGCAATTATAACAAATGTGCATATTTAAGACTATTTGTTAATAGAGAACAAATGCTAGAAAAAATAATAAAGGTAGCAAATGAGGCAGATAAAGATTTGACTTTTGAAATAGGAAGCAATAGTGATTTGATTTTAGAAAATACAATTACTAATAATTTAGTATGGACAATTGAAAATTTTAAAGATAATCCAAAAGGACTGCTAACATTTCCAACTAAGTTTGATATGGTAGATTCAATTTTACCACTAGATCATAAAGGAAAAGTAATAGTAAGAATGAGTGTAAATCCAAAAGAAATAATTAGAACAGTTGAGATTGGAACCTCACCTTTAGAAAATAGAGTAAGGGCAATAAACAAATTAAAAGACGCAGGATATAAACTGGGTATTCTAATTGCACCTGTAATTTTAGTAGAAGACTGGAAAAAGCAATATACAGAATTAGTACAATATTTGGCAGAAAACTTATCAGAACAGGTAAAAAAAGATGTATTTTTTGAAATAATATTTATGACATATAGTTATGTGCATAGAATGATAAATCAAGAAGCATTTCCAAAGCAAATGAGCCTATATAATCAAGAAATAATGACTGGAAGGGGAAAGGGAAAATACACATATAACAAAGATGTAAGGCAAGAAGCTGAAATATTTTTAAGAGATTTAATGAAAAGGTATTTTCCAAGCAATGAAATTAAATATATAGTATAATTTGAAAATTATAAAATTGCTATTGAAATTTAATGGCAATTTTTTCTTTTTTTGTTCACAGTCTAGACATAAAACCTTTGTATAATATATAATAGTTATGTATATTTGGGAGGAAAGGTATATGAATAACATTACTATTTTAGTAGTAGATGACGAATCAAGAATGAGAAAATTAATAAAGGATTTTTTGACACAAAAAGGATATAGTATATTAGAAGCTGGAGATGGAGAAGAGGCTCTTAAAGTATATGAAGAAAATAAAAGTCATATTAACCTTATATTGCTAGATGTAATGATGCCAAAATTAGATGGTTGGTCAGTACTTAGACAAATAAGACAAAGTTCAAAAGTACCAATTATAATGCTTACAGCCCGAGGAGAAGAACAAGATGAACTATTTGGATTTGAACTTGGAGTAGATGAATATATTGCAAAGCCATTTAGCCCTAAAATTTTAGTAGCAAGAGTTGAAGCTATATTAAAAAGAACAATGGGAGACAAAACAGAAGTAAAGGATTATGGTGGAATTGTAATAGACCCAGATGGAAGAACCGTTAAAGTGGATGATAAGCCAATAGAAATGAGCCTTAGAGAATACGAATTATTAAAATATCTATTAGACAATGAGGGAATTGCTTTATCCAGAGACAAAATATTAAATAATGTATGGAATTATGATTATTATGGAGATTCAAGAACTATTGACAGTCATATCAAAAAAATAAGACATAAGTTGGGCAAAAAAGGTAAATACATAGAGACAATGAGAGGCGTAGGCTATAAATTTGAAGTTAAATAAAACGGAGTAAAATAATGTTAAAAGAAAAATTAAAATCAGTAAGGGTTAGATTATTTTTAGTACTTTGTGTGGTTACTATACTTTTGGTAATATGCTTAATAGCTATAAATAGTTTAGTGTTAGAAAATTTTTATATTTATAACAAAACCAATACAATTAAAGAGTTATATAGTAAAATAAATAATTATTATAAAGAACCAGATTTAGAAATAAATTTAGAAACTGAGTTGAAAAAAACAGCTTTTAGAAATAATTTCGATATTTTAATACAATCAGATACAGACTTAATATTATTTACTACTAATAAAGATTTTTTATCAAGTATAGAATTGGCAAAAGAAAAGTATAAAACTCATGCGGAAGAAAGAAAAAACTTGCTTTATACAGATGAAAAAATGACTATAAGAAAAATTGATGATACTAGTAATAGCTTAAATTATATATTATTATATGGAAAGTTAGATAATGGATATAGCTTATACATAAGAATACCAATAGCGCCTATTGAAGAAAGTGTAAGAATTTCAAATCGTACATTAATTATAATAGGAGCAGCAACTATAATTATATCAGCATTTGTAGCTTCACTAATATCTAGAAAATTTACAGAACCAATACTACAATTAAATGATATTACTAAAAAAATGGCCAGACTTGATTTTGAACAAAAATATAGAATAAATGATTCAGATGATGAAATAAATGAGCTGGGAAAAAACATAAATACTATGTCTGACAAACTTGAGACTACAATAAACCAACTAAGAGAAACTAATAATGAGCTTGAAAAAGACATAGAACAAAAGTCTAAAATAGATGAAATGAGAAAACAATTTATATCAGATGTATCACATGAACTAAAAACTCCAATAGCATTAATTCAAGGGTATGCTGAAGGCTTAATAGAAAATGTAAACACTGATGATGAGTCTAGAAAATTTTATGCAGAAGTAATACTAGACGAATCAAACAAAATGGATGTATTAGTAAAACAATTATTAGAATTAATGAAGCTTGAATATGGAAAAAGAGAATTTGATGATGAAGAGTTTGATATTGTTGAGTTAATAAATGAAGTTGTTAGAAAATGCAATGTAATGTTAGAAGAAAACCAAATACAAATGGTATTTGATGAAAAAGAACCTATATATGTGTATGCTGATGAATTTTATATAGAGCAAGTTGTAACTAACTATTTTACAAATGCAATAAAACATGCAAGAGAAGTAAATGGAAAAAAACAAATAAAAATTTCAATACAAAATGTAAAAAATAAAATTAGAGTAACTGTATTTAATACAGGAGATAAAATACCAGAAGAAGATTTGACAAGGGTATGGGGCAGATTCTATAAAGTGGACGATTCACGTAACCGTGAAAATAGCGGAAGCGGAATAGGATTATCAATAGTAAAAGCTATACAAAATAATTATCAAAATGAATACGGCGTGCAAAATCTTTCTAATGGAGTAGAATTTTATTTTGATATCTCAACAGTGCAAGCGACGTGGCGGATAAGATAAAGAGGAATAAAAAATGGAACAACAATACAAAATAGAAAACAACGGAAGCTTTGTGTTGAAGCACATATTTGAATGTGGACAGTGCTTTAGATGGAATGAAGAGCTAGATGGAAGTTATACAGGAGTTTTCAAAAATAATGTATTAAATGTAAAAGAACAAAACCATCAAATTATATTTGATGGTATTTGTGATGGGGATATAAAAGAAATAGTAACAAAATATTTTGATTTAGATAGAGATTATGATGATATAAAAAATAAATTATCTAAAATAGATGAACCTTTAAAAAATAGCATTGATTATGGAAGCGGAATAAGGTTACTAAATCAAGATTTGTGGGAAACAACAATATCTTTCATAATCTCAGCTAACAATAATATTCCAAGAATAAAAGGCATAATAGAAAGAATGGCAAGAAGATATGGAAACAAAATTGAATGGAAAGGAAATGAATATTATACATTTCCAACACCAGAACAATTGTCAAAAGCAGGTGTAGAAGATTTAAGAGCATTAGGATTAGGGTTTAGAGATAAAAGAATATATGACACGACAAAACTAGTTATATCAAGACAAATAGATTTAGAAAAATTAGAACAAGAAACAGATAGTAAAAAAATAAAAGAGACTTTGTTAACGTTACCAGGAGTTGGACCAAAAGTAGCAGACTGTATAATGTTATTTTCAACATTAAAATGTTTAGATGTATTTCCAGTAGATGTATGGGTAAGAAGAGTTATGAATGAACTATATTTCAAATTACCAGATGAAACAAAACTAAAAAGAGATGCAATAGAAAAGCTGGCGACAGAAAAATATGGAGATCTAGCAGGACTAGCACAGCAGTATCTATTCTATTGGAAACGCGAAGCATAAAATTGGAGGGAGAGAGTTTTGAGTATTCAAATTGTATATGGAACATCAGGTACAGGAAAAAGTACATATATTTTTAACCAAATAAATGAACAAATAAAACAAAAAAGTCCATACAAAATAAAAGTAATTACACCAGAACAATTTTCATATACAGCAGAGCAAAAATTACTTGAAACATCTTCTTCACAAAGTATGATTTCAGCAGAAGTAATTACATTTGCACGTATGGCATATAGAATCTTAGGAGAAGTAGGCAAAAAAACAAGAATAAATTTATCAGGTTCAGGCAAGGCAATGCTTATAGACCACATTTTACTAACGGAAAACAATAAGTTTTCATTTTTAGGCAAATCAGATGAAAATGTAGAAATGATATCAAGACAATTAACTGAGCTAAAAAAACATCAAGTTCAGCTAGATACATTAAAAGAAGTTACTAAAAATACTCAAGATAAATATCTACAAAAAAAGCTTGAAGATATTACAAATTTATATGATTTATATAACACTTCAATTCAAAATCAATATATTGACGAAAATGATGGGTTAACTCTTTTAGCAGAAGAGCTAGAAGAATCAAATGAATTTAAAAATTGTGATATATATATTGACGAATTTGCAGGTTTCACTTTGCAAGAATATGAAATTTTAAGAAAACTTATGAGAATATCACATAAAATTACAATAACAATTTGTGCAGATAATTTACAAGAAAATACAAATGCTGATATAGACACATTTTATAGTAATAAACAAACAGCAAAAAGGATTTTAGAAATTGCAAACCAAGAGCAAATAGAAGTAGAAAAACCAATTTTTTTAAATACACCATATAGATTTAAAACTGAAGAATTACAACATCTAGCAGAAGATATGGCCTCTCCTTTTTATAAAAAATATGACAAACAAAATGAAAACTTATCTATATTTTTGGCAAGTAATCCATATTCTGAAATAGAAAATGTTGCAATACAAATAACAAAACTTGCAAAAAAAGGCTACAAATATGAAGAAATGGCTGTAATTACAAAAAACATAGAAACATATTCAAGTTTATGCAAAGCAATTTTTGAGCAATATAATATACCAGTTTTTATAGATGAGAAAAAAGACTTAGGAAGTAATATTTTAGTAAGATATGTATTATCTTTATTAGAAATATTTGCAAAGAACTGGTCTTATGAATCTGTTTTTGGATATATAAAAACAGGGTTACTAGATTTAGATACACAAGAAATAGCAGTATTAGAAAATTATTGCTTAAAATGGGGCATAAAAGGAAGTAAATGGCATGCAAAAGAATGGAACTTTTACAATGAAACAGAAGAGCAACAAAAGCAAATAATATATGCAAGAGATAAAGTTGTAGAACCTCTTTTGAAATTCAAAAAACAGTTAGCAGGATTAAAAACAGTAAAAGAAATAACGACTGGATTATATGAATTTTTAGTCCAAAATAATATATATGAAAAGCTAGAACAAAAAATTGAAGAATTGAAACAAAATAATGAACTAGAAATTGCAAAACAATATGAATTAAGTATTAAAATTTTAACCGATTTATTCGATGAAATAGTACTAGTTTTAGGCAATAAAAATATAACTTTTGATAGATATGCAAAAATATTAAAAATGGGATTTAACCAAAGTGACTTAGGCACAATTCCTGCAACTGCAGACCAAGTAATAGTAGGAGATGTAGACCGTTCAAGATCACATAAAGTAAAGGCAGTATTTATTATAGGTTTAAATGATGGAAGCTTTCCAAGTATACAAAAAGATGAAGGATTTTTAGACGATAAAGATAGAAATATATTAAAAGAGCAAGGAATAGAACTTGCAAAAGGAACAATAGAGCAAATTTATGACGACAATTTTAATATTTACAAGGCATTTACAACAGCAGAAGAAAAACTTTATTTATCTTATGCTTCATCAGATGCAGAGGGAAAATCTTTAAGAGCGTCAATATTAATAAATAAAATTAAAAGAATATTTCCTAATATAAAAGAACAAAGTGATGTAATAGAAAGAAAAAGTGAAGTATTACTTTCTAAAACTACATTTGATGAATTATTAGTAAATTTAAGAAATTTTACACAGGGTGAGGAAATAGAACCTATTTGGTTCGATGTATACAATTATTATCAAGCTAATTATAAAACAAAATTAGAGTCAGCAATAAAAGCTTTACAATATAAAAATGAGCCAGAAAAATTAAAGCAAAATAAATTGGAAAAATTATATGGCAATACTTTAAAAACAAGTGTGTCAAGACTAGAACAATATCAAGCTTGTGCTTTTTCATATTATTTAAAATACGGACTAAAATTAAAAGAAAAAGATAGCTTTAATGTTGAGGCTGTTGATACAGGAAACTTAATGCATGAAGTAATAGATAGCTTTTTCGAAAGATTAGATGAATTAAACATATCTGTAAAAAATATTGAAGAAGAACAAATAAAACAAATTACAGAAGATATTGTTGAAGAAAAACTAACATTAAAAAAATATGATATATTTAATAGTATTCCAAAATACAGAATATTAGCTCAAAGACTAAAAAAAGTAATTACGAAATCTATGAAATATATTGTAGATAGTTTAAAATATAGTGACTTTGAAGTAATAGGACATGAACTTGAATTTAAACAAGGTGGCCAATATGAGCCAATTATATATGAATTAAAAGATGGTAAAAAAGTTGAGATAACTGGAAAAATTGATAGACTAGATATTGCAAAAACTGCAGAGGGAAATTATATTAGAATAATAGATTATAAATCATCAATAAAAAATATAAATTTAAATGAAGTATATGCAGGTTTGCAACTTCAATTATTAACATATTTGGATGCTGCTTGTGAAAATGAAGAAGTAACACCAGCAGGCGCATTGTATTTTAATTTAATAGACCCAGTATTAAATGCAAATCCAAATATGACTGATGAAGAAATTACAGAAGAACTAAGAAAACAATTTAAAATGCAAGGGCTTATACTTGTAGATAGTAATATTGTAAGAAAAATGGACACGAATTTAGTATCTGGTAGTTCTAATATTGTTCCAGCATATATAGGCAAAGACGGAGAGGTTAGTGACAAACCAAATACATTAAATAGAAAACAATTTGAAAACTTACAAAATTATATGAAAAAAATCATAAAACAAATTTCAGAAGAAATTTTAAATGGAAATATTGGAATTGAACCATATTATAGAACTAGGGATAAGAAAACACCTTGCGAATATTGTAGTTATAAGGCGATTTGTCAGTTTAATCAAACTACAAAAAATAATTATAATTACATACCAAATGTTAATAAGGAAAAAGTATTGGAAAAAATTTCAAGTGTTCGCTAGACATTTATAAGTAAATGTTGTACTATATAATTATAGGAAATGAAAAAGACAGATGTGGTTTGCCTCCTACAAGGAGGTGAGGCGTATGGTAGAAATACAATCATTAATTGCAACAATATACATATTATATTATTCTTTAATTGGAGTAACTATCATTACGTTTGCCTTAATTATAGTATTAGCTGTAATTTTGAGTAAACAGAAATAAACCAATAAAAAAAACGCATCTGTAATTTGACCGTTGTAGATGCGCTTTTTGCATTTTATATGGCAAACCACGTTTGTGGTTTTTCATTTCCTATTATTATTATATAACAATTGATTAAAATTTGTCAAGAATAACTTAATATGGGAGGAAGTAAACTACAAGTGGAGAATATAGTATATGAAAATAGAAATGGAATTGAATATATTCAGTTTAGAAAATTGTTAGAGTATCCAGAAATAATACATTGTTATACAATGAGAAGTAATAACCAGTTGAATTTTCAAATAAAAAATCGTGACTTTTTTAAGCAAAGTTGTGATAAAATATTAAAGAGTTTAAATTTAAAAAATGCACAAATTGTAAGGCCATACCAAACCCATACAGATATAGTAGAAAAAGTCGAGGAAGTAAAAACAACTGATGAACTAAAGGATGTTGATGGAATAGTCACTGATAAAAAAAATATTACATTACTTACAACTTCTGCAGACTGCATTTCAATGCTTTTGTATGACCCAGTAAAAAAAGCTATAGGGAGTATTCATTCAGGTTGGAAAGGTACTTTAAAAGGAATAATAGTAAAAGCAATAGAAAAGATGGTAACTGAATATCAGAGTAAACCAGAAAATATTATATGCTGTATATGTCCAAGTATAAGACAATGTTGTTTTGAAGTTGATGAAGATGTAAAAGACTTATTTTATAATAAATACAAAGAGTTAAAAAACATTGATGAAATAATTAAACTAGGAGACAAAAAAGAAGAAAAGCAGAAATACTATATTGATACAGTAAAAATTAACATAGAGTCATTAAAAAATATAGGATTAAAAACGGAAAATATAATAGACAGTAATATTTGTACAATGTGTCATTCAAAAGAGTTTCATTCATATAGAGCAGATGGAAAAAGCTTTGGAGTAAATGGGGCAATAATAGCAATAAAATAGGAGGAGTAATATGATACCTGAAAGGTTAAAAAAAGGTGATACTATTGGTTTAATAGCACCATCAAGCCCTGTATTAAAAGAAGATCTAGAAACAATAAATAATTCAATAATGCTTATGGAAATTTCAGGGTTTAATATTAAATTTGCACCAAATGCAATAACTAATAAATTAGGATATTCGGCAACAGCAAAACAAAAAGCAGAAGATATAAATTATATGTTTCAAGATGACGAAACTAAAGCTATATTTTGCATATCAGGAGGTTTTAATTCAAATTCTACATTTGATTATTTAGATTATGATGCAATAAAATATCATCCTAAAATAATATGTGGATTTAGTGATTCAACATCACTTTTAAATGCAATTTATGCAAAAACTGGATTAGTAACTTTTCATGGCCCAACATTTAAAGCATTAACTTCATGGCAAACTAAATATGGCTATGAAGAAGTAATGAAAAGATTTGTAGAAGGTGGTTTAAGCTTTGGAAAAGCAGATGACGAATATGTTACAATTAAAGAAGGAAAAGCAAAGGGAATTTTAGTAGGTGGTAATTTAAGCTTGGTAAATGAAATGATATGTGGAAAATATAGTATTGATTTTACAGATAAAATACTATTTTTAGAAGAGCTATTTGTTGAAACACCACCAGAATTAGTTAGCAATTATTTTTATCATATGAAACAAAATGGAGTATTTGATAAAATAAAAGGAATTTGGCTAGGAAATTATGATGGGGCAGTAAGTATAGAAAAAATTTTGTTAGATACATTAGATGGAGAATACAGTTTTCCAATAATAAAATCAAATAATTTTGGTCATATAGATAAGAAAACTGTTATACCAATTGGAACAATGGCAAAGATTGATACAAACTTAGAAAAGAAAATTGAATTAATAGAAGAATGTGTAAAATAAAAAAAGATAGTGACATTTTATAAGTCACTGTCTCTTTTTTCTATAACTGGTGGTATGAAATTTTTAAGTGCTTCCATTAATTTTGGATGATGAATTACAAAATGAATAGAAGGACTATTAGCCTTTGAAATCATTACCCATTCATTTCCACAGAATAAAATTTGTATATTTTTAAATGTATGGTAACAATTAGTATTTAATATATAATTATTAATTTTATCTGCATATTTTTTTGTCAATTCTAAATGCTCTAAATATTCATCATAATTATAGCAAATTTTACCTTCGTAAAAACTATCTGAAAGAGAAAGGGAAGGATGTAATACTTCAAAATCTTCTTTTGAAAGTTCTGTTATTTCATCTTCAAAAGTATTTTCTTTTAACACAGCTGTAATTAACCTTTTTTGTTCATTAACAGCATTTAATATGTTTTCAACATCTTGTTTAGAAATATTATTATGTTCTAAAATTTTTAAAAGTAAATCTTCAGATATAGTGTGAATTGGTAATGAAGACACTATTCTTCTACGAGGACAATTGATTTTAGTACTTGAAGCCATAAACACAGAAAAGGCATTTTTTGATTCTGACCTATAAATTTCCATAAGAGGAGTAGCCTTACTAAGTAAGCATTTAGCTTTTTCTTTGTAATAAGCAATATCATTTTTAGAACTAGTTAAATAATATTTTCCCTTGCTATGGTATCCATTTATACATTCTCCTGTAAGAGCAGCAGCTCCTGAAACATAATTAAAATGACAATATATAGAATTTGGAGTACCCTTTAGAAAATAAGGAGAAACCTGTCCTGTCATATAAATAGGAATCCAACTTTCTAAACCTAACATCATTTCATTAAAAGGTCTATCTAAATTATGAATAATATTCAAATGCAATCCCTTTTTTAAAGTCATTGCAATAGCAAACATCCACTTTTTACCAAAATCTATATCTTCAGCCATATCTTCCATAGGCATATCACTACACATAAAAACAGGTTCATCAGATTTTGAAAAAACAGTAGCTTTAAAAAAGTCTAATTCTCCTTTTTTCATTTCTTCTATACCATAATAATTTTTAGAAGAAGATTTATAAAAAGGTACAAAAGGGACCTTCATTTCATCAAAATGAATAGCTTTTATATACTGATTCAAATCAAATTCATCTAAGTTTTTTAAAAAGCTACTAATAGAATTAGTAGAGGTATTAGTAGAAAACCAACTTTCTAATTTAATTAAATAATTAGCATCTTTTAAATCTTCAATTTTACACCCAATAAGCAAAGCAATAGTTTCTTTATTAGCTTGAGATGTATACTTTGCTACTATAAATTTACAAACAGATTCAATAAAATCCTTTGGCTTTGCTGGGCTTCTATTTCCTGTACGAATTTTAGATAAAAAAGAAGCATCATAACCAATAGAACGAGCTAAATCAGCAACACTTATATTTAAAGCAGAAATTATTTCATTAAAATTTTTACTTAATTGTTCAAAGTCAACAAAAACATCATTTAAAGTATTTGCCAAACTACTATAAATTTCATCTTGCGAGATATTAATTTTTCTGTCAGTTGCAATAGAACATAGCCCTTTTACTAATTGCTCAAGTTGAGTGCTTTTTATACTTGGAGTTCTATCTCCTTTGCGATAACGGCTAACAACTGTTGAAGATAAGCCAGAAGCAGTTACCAGTTCTTGAGAAGAACAAGAAAATTGTTCTAAATATTTATTTAATTGTTCACTAAAAGTCATATTAAACCTCCATTAATTTGCTCATCTATATTAGCACAAAATTATGCAAAAATCAATTACCGAATAGTCACAGAAAAATTGGTAAAAATAAATATAAAAACTAGATTTTTATAATTACATTATAGTATAATACACTCAAGGAGGAAGAAAATATGGATAAAAATAAAAGAAATTGGATAATAGCTATTGTAGTAGTTTTTATACTTGTATTTGGAGGAGGATATTTAATGACAAGAAACAATAATACAGAACAAAATAACAATAACGGAGGAACGGTTAAAGGCCAAGATAATGTTAAAATAATTGCAAATACAGCAAGTCAAATAACATTAGAGGATTATTCAACAGCAGAGTTTTCAATGAAGAAACCACAAGGGTGGAAAGTTGAAACAGGTGGAACAGGAATGTATTATGCAATTAAAGTATATGATCCAAATGAAACAAATAATCAAATATTTTTAATGTTAAAAATGCAACCATTACTAAAAAGTACAGCAGGAAAAGCTTTTTGGCAAAACTACTATAAGCTAAGTGGAAACAACAGCCAATACAAAGTATTTGCAGATGCTGTGGTTTTAGAAAAACCAACAACAGAAGGATTTTATCAAAAATTTAATGAAATAGGCTCATACATGAATTCAATTGAACCAACATTAAGCACATTTAATTTTCCTAAATTTAATAACTTTACAAAATTAGAAGAATCTGATTCTAAAGCATCTATGAAAAGTGTTGCATTAGATAGTAAAGTATTGAGAGCCACATTTACAGGAGATAATGACAAACAAGGAGAAGGTATGTTTATGGCATCAATAGTAAACTTTGGAAACCAATATCAAGGTGGAACAGATATGCTATATTATATGGTATATGATATAATGTCAATAACTTCTGCTAAAGATGAATTTATAGACTACAAAGATGTTTTGTTGCAATCAGCTAATTCAATTGAATTTAGTGATGCTTATGTAAAAAAGACAATAGATGACGGAAATGCGCAAACAAAACAAGCTTTAGCTTTAAGTGCCTCAATTCAAGCAGCATTTGACTCATATATGCAAGCATGGGAAAACAGACAAACAACTTATGATATTATGAGCCAAAAACAAAGTGATGCAACTTTAGGTTATGAAAGAGTTTATAATACAGATACAGGAGAAATATATAAAGCATATAACGGATTTACAGATGATTACAAAGGAGAAACATATAAATCAGTAACAGATGAAATGTACACTCAAAAAACAAGCGGGTATATTGAAAAATAAGAAAAGGAACAAAAAATGTATAACAATTGGGAAGATTTAAAAAACGAAATAAAAAACTGTAATAAATGTAAATTATGTAATAAAAGAAAAAACATTGTGTTTGGAGATGGAAATATACAAGCAGATTTGATGTTTATAGGTGAAGGTCCAGGAGCAGACGAGGACACTCAAGGTCTACCTTTTGTAGGCAAAGCTGGTCAACTTATGAACAAAGCATTTCAAGGTTTAGGAATAAAAAGGCAAGAGGCGTATATTACAAACATAGTAAAATGCAGACCACCAGCAAATAGAGTTCCTGAACAAGATGAAGCAGAAGCGTGCCTAAATTATTTGCGTAATCAGGTAATATTAGTAAAGCCAAAAGTTATAGTACTTTTAGGAAGTACAGCACTAAAAAATGTATTAGGCAAAGATTATTCTATTACAGCAAGTAGAGGTAAATGGATAGAGCAAAAAGGAATAAAATATATGCCTACTTGGCATCCTGCTGCCCTACTTAGAGATGAAAATAAAAAAATTGAGTTTTGGAAAGATTTGAAAGAGGTTGTGAATTTTTTGAATTTATAATATAAAATAAATTAGGAGTAAGATATGGAAGATGATATAAAACAAAAAGCTGAATATTGTTTGAATTGCAAAAATCCACAATGCAGAACAGGTTGTCCACTTGAAAATAATATTCCAGGTTTTATACAAAAAGTAAAAGAAGGCAATTTAGAAGAAGCATATAAAATATTGTGTGAAACAACTGTTATGCCAGCTTTATGTGGTAGAATATGTCCACATCAAAGACAATGCCAAGGTAAATGTATAAGAGGTATCAAATCACAACCTGTCTCAATTGGAGAATTAGAGGCATATGTAGGAGATTGGGCATTAAATAATTCAGATAGCCTATTAAACTGCTGTGGAAATATTCAAGAAAAAAGCAAAAAAGTTGCAATTGTTGGAGGAGGTCCATCTGGACTAACAGCAGCTGCATTTTTAAGAAAAAATGGATATCAAGTAACAATATATGAAAAACAAGAGGACTTAGGCGGAATTTTAAAAAGAGGAATACCAGAATTCAGATTAACAAATGAAATTGTGGAAAAAACTATCAAACAGATTTTGTCTCTAGGAATAAAAGTACAATGTAAAAAAGAGTTGGGCAAGAATTTAAACTTAGCCGATCTAGAAAAAGAGTATAATGCAATATATCTATCAATAGGAGCAAATGTGCCCAAAAAAATGGTAATTGAAGGTGAAGAACTAAATGGAGTATATGGAGGCAATTCACTGCTAGAAAATCAAAACCATCCTGATTATACTAATAAAAAAGTTGCTGTTATTGGAGGTGGAAATGTTGCAATGGACTGTGCAAGAACTATAAAAAAGATGGGAGCTGCACAAGTAGTTGTAATATATAGAAGGTCTGAAGCAGAAATGCCAGCAGAAGTAAAAGAAATTGCAGATGCAAAAAAAGAAGGAGTAGAGTTTTTATTTTTAAACAATATTGTAAAAATATTAGGAACAGATAAAGTTGAACAGATAGAATGTATAAAAACTGAACTAGTACAAAAAGAAGGAGAGACACGTAAATACCCAGTAAATATTGAAAACAGTAATTATATAATGGATATGGATTATGTGATTATGGCAGTTGGTGGGAAGGCAGAAAAAGAACTTATAGAAAGTTGCAATATTAATATGACGCCTAAAAAATATATACAAGTAAATGAACAAAACCAAACTTCAAATAAAAAGGTATTTGCAGGAGGAGATGTTACAGGACAAAACTCAACAGTAGCGTGGGCAGCGAGTGATGGAAAAAAGGCAGCAAGATACATAATAGAATATTTAGAAAAACAATAAAAGTTGGAAATTTTATAATTCCAACTTTTATTGTATATTTTCATCATTTTCAAAACTTTTATTTAGTTTAAAGATAGATTTTATACTATTAAATAATTTAGACAATTTATTTTCTTTAACCAATACTAAAGAAACATTATTTAATATTGCTTCATGTTTTTCTTCTAATGTAGACATTTTATCAATATAATAGCTATTAAAATCATTATAATTTTCGGTAATACCAATATAATTTTTATAATTGTATAGTTTAGTACGATAAAGCTCAATTTCTTGAGTAGTATGTAACTTATGAAACTCATTATCAAAATATGAACCATAAATTAGGTTCTGAGTACTTATAAATGTAGACTTTAATTCTGCCTTTAATTTACCAATTTTAAATGCAATTTTTTGAGCTTTTTCATCAGCAAGTTCATTTTCTAATAATTTATTGTTTAAAACAATAATTTTTTCTTCAATATTTAAAATTTTATCTAGTGAATCTTGAATCATTTCAAAATTCTTTCGTCCACAAGTATTTATTAAGTCAATTTTAAATTGATCTGTACTAAATAATGTACTATCAAATAGAGCTTTTTCACCAACTAAATAAGCTAACTGTGCTACAAGATTGCATAAAAGAGGGTAGCAGTTTGGGCTATTTGTAGGAAGCGAAATTTCATAATATTTAACAATAGTTTCTTCTTGATTTAATATTTTTGATGTTGCTAACTGAACGGCCCCTTCATTTAAAGCTGTTCCATAAGTTTTTAATGCACCAAATTCGCATAATCCCAAACGATATAAACAACCATTTTTATCTTTAACTTCTTGAATATGATGAATAAGCTCATGAATAGCAAACTTTTCTAAGTCTTTTAAAGGTATTCCAGCTTTAAAATATATAGAGGAATTTTTATAAAAATAAGTAGCCTCAGCATAACCTTCAGGCATTGTAGCTATATACATAGGCGTTCTAGAAAACTCAATAAATAGTTGACTGCAATCAAAATGAGCACTAGGAAATGTGCTACATATTTGTTCAGCAACACTTTTAGCAAGAGAATTTACACTTAATGTGTCTAGTCTGCCAATAATTTCAATTCCATCTTTTTTTAATTCTGCTTCAATGTTCATCTATAAATGCTTCTCCTTAGTAATTTACTTTTACATTATATAACATAATAATACAAAATAATATTACAATAACATTACAGTTTTGTTACAAAAATATAACAAAAATGAGAAGCTTTGTTATAAAGTTTCTCATTTTTAAATACATATGCTAAAAATTATAATTATTTAACAACAAGATTATAAATTTTATTTTTTACATAAATTTCTTTAACAATATTTTTATCACTAATTGCATTTTTTACTGATTGATTTTCATAAACTTTTTCTTTTACAATTGCTTCGTCAGTGTCTAAGGCAATAGATACAGTTGCTTTTACTTTTCCATTAACTTGAACTGGAATTTCAATTTCATCATCAATAGTTTTAGCTTCATCATAAGTTGGCCATGGAGTATTTGCTATTGTGTCTTCTGAGCCAATTATCTCAAATAACTCTTCAGTCATATGTGGAGCAAAAGGATTTAACAATTGTAAAAATGTTTTGTATTCTGCTTTGTTTATTTTCTTTAATTTATAAAATTCATTTGTCATTGTCATAAAAGTAGAAACAGCTGTATTAAACTTCATTTCCTCAATATCAGAAGAAACCTTTTTAATAGCTTTATGCATCATTTTTTCAAATTCAGGAGAATAGCTATCTCCATCAACTAAAAATTCTTGCATATTCCAAACTCTATCTAAAAATTTGCCACATCCACGAATACTTTCCATAGACCATGGAGCAGTTTGATCAAATGGTCCCATAAACATTTCATAAACACGGAATGTATCTGCGCCAAATTCTTCAACAATATCATCAGGGTTTATAACATTACCTTTTGACTTTGACATTTTTTCTCCGTTTGAACCTAAAATCATACCATGTGAAGTACGCTTTTGATAAGGTTCTTTAGTTGGTACAACACCAATATCATATAAGAACTTATGCCAAAATCTTGAGTATAATAAGTGAAGTGTAGTATGTTCCATACCACCATTATACCAATCAACAGGGCTCCAATATTCTAGGGCTTCTTTAGAAGCTAAAGCTTTATCATTATGTGCATCCATATATCTTAAATAATACCAAGATGAACCAGCCCATTGAGGCATTGTATCTGTCTCACGTTTTGCGTTTCCACCACAATGAGGGCAAGTTGTATTAACCCAATCAGTATGCTTAGCTAAAGGTGATTCACCATTTTCGCCAGGTTCATAATCTTCAATATCAGGTAAACATAATGGAAGCTCTTCTTCTGGAAGTGGAACCCATCCACATTTATCACAATGAACCATAGGAATTGGTTCACCCCAATAACGTTGTCTTGAAAATACCCAATCACGTAATTTATAATTTACTTTTCTAGTTCCAATTTTATTTTCTTCTAAATAATCAATAACTTTTTTCTTTGCTTCTTCAACAGATAGACCTGTTAAGAAACCAGAGTTAACAAGTTTGCCACTTGCAACATCTGTAAAAGCTTCTTTTTCAATATCACAAACTGTATTTTCATTTGCAGATTCAATTACTTGAATGATAGGTAAGCTAAACTTTTTAGCAAATTCCCAGTCTCTTGTATCATGAGCAGGAACAGCCATAATTGCACCAGTACCATAAGTAATTAAAACATAGTCTGAAACCCAAATTGGAATTTCTGTATTTGTTAAAGGGTTGACTGCTCTAATACCTTTAATTTCAACACCTGTTTTTTCTTTATTTAATTCAGCGCGTTCAAAATCAGATTTCAAACTAGCTTGTCTTTGATATTCCTTTACTTCATCTAGGTTAGTAATTTCATTTTCTAATTCTTTAATAATAGGATGTTCTGGAGCAACTACCATATATGTTGCACCAAATAGTGTGTCAGGTCTTGTTGTGTATACAACCAACTCTTTATTATGATTTGCAAGTTTAAATTTAACTTCAGCACCTTCACTACGACCAATCCAGTTTCTTTGTTGTGCTTTAATTTTATCTAAATAGTCAACATCATCTAGGTCGTCAATTAATCTTTGAGCATATTCTGTAATTTTTAACATCCATTGACTTTTTTCTTTTTGAACAACTGGACTTCCGCATCTTTCACAAACACCATTAACAACTTCTTCATTCGCTAAACCTACTTTACAACCTGTACAGAAGTTTATAGGCATTGTAGCTTTATATGCTAAGCCATGTTTATATAATTGAATAAAAATCCATTGAGTCCATTTATAATAATTAGGATCAGTTGTATTAACTTCTCTAGACCAGTCAAATGAAAAACCTAAAGCTTTTAATTGCTCTCTAAAATGATTAATATTTTTCTCAGTTGTAATTTTAGGATGAACGTGATTTTTAATAGCATAGTTTTCAGCTGGTAAACCAAATGCATCAAACCCAATAGGGTATAACACATTATATCCTTCCATTCTCTTTTTTCTAGCAATAATATCTAATGCAGTATAGCTACGAGGGTGACCAACGTGTAATCCTTGTCCAGAAGGATATGGAAACTCAATTAATCCATACCACTTTTTCATTGAAGGATCATTTTTTGCATAAAAAGTGCCTTCACTATACCATTTGTCTTGCCATTTTTTTTCAACATCTTTAAAGTTGTATCCCATAAACTTCACTCCTCTTGTATTTATAATTAATTCGAGCTTTATTATATAACAATTTTTAAAGAAAGAAAAGTAGAATTTGCTAAAAAATAAAATAATAAGGAATTTAATGGAAATATTGCCTAAAAAAGTTTATATGCTAAAATTACTTTAATAGAGACTTAGAAAGTTAGGGGGAAAACAAAATGGCTTTTATGGATAGAGGAAACATACCATCTATAAGTAATGAAGAATAAATGCACAAAATACTACTCAAAATGATAAGCAAAAAACAAAAGTAGATATTGGAATAACAGGAATGGCACTAAAAACAGACAAACAATATTATATTGATGAGTGTATAGAAGCATATAATGTATTTAAAGTAAAAAGTTATGCAACATTAATAGTACATTTATTATTAAATATGTTATTAATTTATCAAATACTAAAAATGCAAAAAAATAATGCAAAAAAAGAAAGACTAAATAAAGACGATATAGTATTATTTGATGAAGAAGAAAATGTAAAAATGTAAAGGAAAAAAAGATGTATATTTACATATATAGCAATTGCATCAATAGGCTGGATTCTAATATATGATACCATAAAATTGCTTCCATATATAGAAGACGTTATAGATATAATTTATTTAGGTTATGCACATTTTATAGTACAATTTTTATCTATATTATATATAATTGCATTGTTTTTAATAAGTAAGGATTTATCTAAGGCAGAAAACCCAACAAAGTACAAAGAAAGTACAGATTGGTTTTATGAAGATAAAAAGTAAATATATTGTAAGACAAAACAAAGCTAAATAACTAAAAATGCACATATATAAAAAGACATAACTATTGAAAAAAAGTTGAATTTATGATAATATACAAAAGAACTCATATTATTTTATAAAAGGGCTAAAGGGGGAAGCAGAATGAAGAATGCACAGATTCAAAAAGACTATGCTAATTTCTTGCAACAACTGCTCTACTCAATTGAATATATTGATTGGAGCAACAAGCGGGTAGAAAAAACGACCAAACTACTATGTAACCTAGAAAAACAACATGCAAGCTGGCCAGAAGAATTCGCAGAATATCAACAAAAAGTAGAAGAAGCAATTAGTGATTTTGAAAAAGGTGAGATTTCTGAATGTGAGCTCTCAGAAAGAATTTATAAAGTTCTAAATGAACTTAGGTAAAGTCCTTACCCATAGCTAATAATATTAGCTATGGGTTTATTTTTTATAGTTATATTGTTTACAAGTAATATTTATTAGTATATAATTACAAAGAATTGGAAATAATTATTCACAAGAGAGAAAGGAAAGTTTTAAAATGGCAAAAGAAATTAGTGAAGAAGAGAAAAAAAGAATTGAAGAGATGATAGATGGCTTAGTAAAAAGAGCTAAAAAAGCATCTGAAGAATACTTAAAATTAGACCAAGAGCAAGTTGATGAAATTGTAAAGCAAATGGCAATGGCGGGATTAGAGCATCATATGGAACTTGCTAAAATGGCAGTAGAAGAAACTGGTAGAGGCATTTACGAAGATAAAATTACTAAGAATATGTTTGCAACAGAATACATTTATCACAGTATAAAATATGATAAAACAGTTGGAATAATTGAAGAAAACGAAGAAGAAGGTTATGAAGAAATTGCAGAACCAATAGGAATTATAGCAGGTGTAACACCTGTTACAAACCCAACTTCAACTACAATGTTTAAATCATTAATTGCGGCTAAAACTAGAAATGTTATAATATTTGGTTTTCACCCATCTGCACAAAAATGTAGTGTTGCGGCTGCAACAATTTTAAGAGATGCTGCAATAAAAGCAGGAGCTCCAGAAGATTGTATTTTATGGGTTGAAGAACCATCAATAACAGCTACAACTGCATTAATGAATCATCCAGAAGTCAATTTGATTTTAGCAACTGGTGGAAGTGGAATGGTAAAATCAGCATACTCATGTGGAAAACCAGCATTAGGTGTTGGACCTGGAAATGTGCCTTGCTATATAGATAAAACAGCAAAATTAAAAACATCAGTAAATGATTTAGTATTATCAAAATCATTTGACAACGGAATGATTTGTGCATCTGAACAATCAGTTATAGTTGACAAAGAAATTCACAAAGAATTTGAAAAATTAATGAAAGAAGCTGGATGCTACTTTTTAAATGCAGAACAAACAAAAAAATTGCGTAATAGTATGTTTATATCTGAAAAAGGCTGTGCACTAAATGCAGATATAGTAGGAAAAAGTCCATATATTATTGCAAAGAGTGCAGGCATTGAAGTTCCAAAAGACACAAAAGTATTAGTATTAAAAGAAAATGGAGTTGGTATTGAATACCCATTTTCAAAAGAAAAGCTAAGTCCAGTACTTGCATATTATGTAGTTGAAAATGCAGATGAAGGAATAGAACTAGCAGAAAAACTAATTGAATTTGGTGGGATGGGGCACTCAGCAGTTATTCACTCTGAGGATAATGAAACAATAAGGAAGTTTTCAGAAAAGGTAAAAGTAGGCAGAATAATAGTAAATTCACCATCAACACATGGAGCAATAGGTGATATATATAATACAAATATGCCATCATTAACATTAGGATGTGGAACATTTGGAGGAAATTCAACAACAGCTAATGTATCAAGTGTAAACTTAATAAATATTAAAAGAGTTGCAAAAAGGAGAGTTAATATGCAATGGTTTAAAATACCACAAAAAATATATTTTGAAGCAGGCTCTATTGCATACTTAGAAAAAATGCCTAATATATCAAGAGCATTTATAGTTACAGACTCATCAATGGTAAACTTAGGATATGTTGATAAAATTTTATATTATTTAAGAAAAAGAAAAGAATATGTTCATTCAGAAATTTTTTCAGATGTAGAATCAGACCCATCATTTGAGACTATTTATAAAGGCGTTGAAATGATGAGAGAGTTTAAACCAGATGTAATTATTGCATTAGGTGGAGGAAGCCCAATTGATGCTGCAAAAGGAATGTGGCTATTTTATGAGCACCCAGAAGCTGATGCAGAAGGAATGAAACTTAAATTTATGGATATAAGAAAACGTACCTATAAATTCCCTAAATTAGGTAACAAAGCACAATTAGTTGCAATTCCAACAACATCAGGAACAGGTTCAGAAGTAACATCATTTGCTGTTATTACAGATAAAAAAATAAACAAAAAATATCCTTTAGCAGATTATGAATTAACACCAGATGTTGCAATAGTTGACCCAGATCTAGTTATGAGTTTACCAAAAACAATTACAGCAGACACTGGTATGGATGTTTTAACACATGCTATTGAAGCTTATGTATCAAATATGGCATCTGATTATACAGATGGATTAGCAGAAAAAGCATTTGAATTAGTATTTAAAAATTTAAGAGAAGCATATAACAATGGAAGCAATGCACATGCAAGAGAAAAAATGCATAATGCAAGTACAATTGCAGGTATGGCATTTACAAATGCATTCTTGGGTGTAAACCATTCTTTAGCACATAAAATAGGTGCAGAATTCCATTTGCCACATGGAAGAATAAATGCAATTTTATTGCCATATGTAATAAGATATAACAGTCAAAGACCAACTAAGTTTGTGTCATTCCCTAAATATGAGTATTATATTGCAGACCAAAAATATGCAGATTTATCAAGAAGAATGAATTTCCCTGCTTATGGAAATGAAGAAGGAGTTAACTCTTTAATTAGAGAAATTCAAAAATTAAATGCAGATTTGAATATTCCAAAAAGCTTTAAAGAAGCAGGAGTTAATGAACAGGAATTTATGGCAAAACTTGATTTGCTAGCAGATAGAGCATTTGAAGATCAATGCACAACTGCAAACCCAAGACTACCATTAGTTGAAGAATTAAAACAAATATTAATAGACAGCTATTATGGAAATGAAGTATAAAAATAATTAATTACCTATTGACAAAACTGAAATTCATGAGGTATAATACACAATTATAAAAATTATTAGATTGTGATGAATATGACGACGAGTTAAAAGTTGCTAACAGAGAATAAAGGTGACTGCGCTGAGAGCCTTTTGTAGAAGAACATAACTTTGCCAACACATAGGAGTAGTCTGTAATTTTGAAAAGAGGAAACAATAATAAAAGTTTCAAGCTGGGTGGTACCGCGGAACTAAAAGAGATTTCGTCCCTGCACTATTTATAGTGCGGGGACTTTTGTTTATCCCTACACTATATAAGAAAAAATATAATATAGAAAGGGGAATTTTTTATGAGTTACCGTACACATACCTGTAATGAAATAAGCCTAGAAGATGTAGGCAAAAAAGTTAAAATTGCAGGATTTGTAGAAACAATTAGAGATTTAGGAGGATTGGTATTTTTAGACATACGTGATATGTATGGAATTACACAAGTAGTTACTTCTGGAAAAACAGAAGATGTAGACTTTGCATCACATATACCAATAGAATCATCAGTTTGTGTTGAAGGAACAGTTAAAAAAAGAGATGAGGAAACCATAAATCCAAAATTAAAAACAGGACTTGTAGAAATTAAAATTGAAACAATTGAAGTTTTAGGAAAAAGAACAAAGGAGTTGCCATTTGAAGTAAACAAAAATCAAGTTGTAAGAGAAGACTTAAGGCTTAAATATAGATTTTTGGACTTAAGAAGTACAAAACTAACTAACAATTTAATTTTGCGTTCAAAAGTAATTCAATATTTAAGAGAGCAAATGATTGGCAGTGGCTTTTTAGAAGTACAAACTCCAATTTTGACAAGTTCTTCACCAGAAGGAGCTAGAGATTATTTAGTACCAAGCAGGGTACATAAAGGAAAATTTTATGCACTTCCACAAGCACCACAACAATTTAAACAATTGCTTATGGTATCTGGAATAGATAAATATTTTCAAATTGCACCATGTTTTAGAGATGAAGATGCAAGAGCTGACAGATGCCCAGGCGAATTTTATCAATTAGATATGGAAATGTCTTATGCTACACAAGAAGATGTATTTAGTGCAATAGAACCTGTTATTTATAATACATTCAGTAAATTTTCTACTAAAAAAATAGCAAAATATCCATTTCCAAGAATTGCATACAAAGAATCAATTCTAAAATATGGAACAGACAAACCAGACTTAAGAAACCCATTGTATATAATAGATTTATCAGAATTTTTTAAACAATGTACATTTAAACCATTTATTAACAGAACAGTAAGAGCAATTAAAGTTAATAAACATTTATCAAAGGGATTTCATGAAAAAATGTTAGAATATGCAATGTCTTTAGGAATGCCTGGACTTGGATATTTGGAAATACAAGAAGATATGTCATTAAAAGGCCCAATAGATAAATTTATACCAGCTGATTTGAAAAAAGAATTAATAAAAATTGCAGATTTAAAAAGCGAAGATACAATATTTTTTATAGCAGATAATGAAAAAAGAGCATCAGAGTTAGCTGGACAAATAAGAACAGAGCTAGGAAAAAGATTAGAATTAATAGATGAAGATAGTTTTCAATTTGCATGGATCGTTGATTTTCCAATGTATGAATTAGAAGATGACGGAAAAATAGCATTTTGTCATAACCCATTTTCAATGCCACAAGGAGGAATGGAAGCACTACTTACAAAAAATCCACTTGAAATTTTAGCATATCAATATGATATTGTATGTAATGGAATTGAGCTTTCATCTGGAGCAGTTAGAAACCATGATCCAGAAATAATGGTAAAAGCATTTGAAATAGCAGGTTATACTAAAAAAGACATTGAAGAGAAATTTTCTGCTTTATTTAATGCATTTCAATATGGAGCACCACCACATGCTGGAATTGCACCAGGTGTGGATAGAATGTTAATGCTTTTAACAGATGCTGAAAACATTAGAGAGGTTATTGCATTTCCAATGAACAGCAAAGCTGAAGATTTAATGATGGGTGCACCAGGCTTTGTTACAAAAGAACAATTAAGAGAATTAAATATTAGAATAACTGAAACAAAGTAAAAATTATAGCTTCAATGCTTGTAATTTGGGCAAAAAATATATATAATAAGGACAATGTTTATAAAGGAGATGAGCTTAGATGAAAGTTTCAAGAGAAGAGTTATTACACATTGCAAATTTGTCAAGTTTGAATTTGAAAGAAGATGAAGTAGATACTTATCTTTTACACTTACAAGACATTTTGAACTATGCAAATATAGTAAGCAAAGCACCAACAGAAGGATTATCAGAAGCTATTGGTGTTGAAAATAAATATAATGTATTTCGTAAAGATGAAGTTAAAAACTTTGAAGATAAAGAAGCATTAATGGCTAATGCTCCAGAAAAAGAAAGAAATATGTTTAAAATTCCAAAAGTAATTCAATAATTAACAGAAAGGAATGAATAAAATGAATATTACAGAAGTAACTGTACATGAGCTTTTAGAAAAATTAAAGAATAAAGAATTAACATCTGCTGAAATTACTAAAGCTTATGTAGATAGAATAAATGAAAAAGAAAAAGATGTACAAGCTTTTATTACACCATTAACAGATGAAGCTATCAAAAGGGCAGAAGAGATTGACAAAAAATCAGAAGTAGGAGAAATAGCCGGTATTCCAATTGGAATAAAAGATAATATATGCACTAAAGGTATAAAAACTACATGTGGTTCTAAAATGTTAGCAGATTTTGTTTCACCATATAATGCAACAGTTATGGAAAAAATAAATGCAGAAGATATGATAATGCTTGGAAAATTGAATATGGATGAATTTGCAATGGGATCATCAACAGAGTATTCATATTTCCATCCAACAAAAAATCCATGGAACTTAAATACAGTACCAGGTGGTTCATCAGGAGGAAGTGCAGCAGCTGTTGCGGCAAATTTGGTACCATGGGCACTAGGCTCAGACACAGGTGGTTCAATTCGTCAACCAGCAAGCTTTTGTGGAGTGGTAGGCCTTAAACCAACTTATGGGTTGGTATCTCGTTATGGGCTAGTAGCATTTGCATCTTCACTTGACCAAATAGGTCCAATAACTAAAGATGTTAAAGATGCAGCACTTTTATTAAATGTAATTAGTGGACATGACGAAAAAGACACAACTTCAGCAGAAGCTGATAAAAAAGACTATACTAAATGCCTAAAGAATAATGTTAAAGGTTTAAAAATTGGAATTCCAAAAGAGTACTTTGGAGAAGGAATAAATTCAGAAGTAAAAGCAAAAATACAAGAAGCAATTGAAAAATATAAAGAACTAGGTGCAGAAATAGAAGAATTTAGCTTAGATATTGCTGACTATGCTTTAGCAACATATTATATAATTGCACCAGCAGAAGCAAGCTCAAACTTAGGTAGATTTGATGGAATTCGTTATGGATACCGTACACCAAATTATACAAACCTAAAAGAATTATTCAAAAATTCAAGAAGTGAAGGATTTGGCTCAGAAGTAAAAAGAAGAATTATATTAGGTACTTATGTGCTATCTTCAGGTTATTATGATGCATATTATAAAAAAGCTCAACAAGTTAGAACACTTGTAAAACAAGAATTTCAAAAAGCATTTGAAAAGTATAATGTGATATTAACACCTACTTCACCAATAGTTGCTTTTGATATTGGTACTAAATCATCAAATCCTATGGAAATGTATTTATCAGATATATGTACAGTTCCTGTAAATATTGCAGGAGTTCCTGCTATTTCAATTCCATGTGGAGTAGATAGCAATAATATGCCAATAGGAATGCAATTGATAGGAAATTATTTTGATGAAGAAACTATATTAAATGCAGCATATACTTATGAACAAGCAACAAACTTTAGAAGCAAATATAAACCAAATTTATAAAAAATTTGAATAAAGGAGATTTAAAATGTCAATAGAAGATTATGAAGTAGTCATTGGACTAGAAATACATGCTGAACTTTCAACAAAAACAAAGATATTCTGTAACTGCTCTACTGAATTTGGTGCAGAACCAAACACACATGTATGCCCAGTATGTATGGCAATGCCAGGAGCTCTTCCAGTGCTAAATGAAAAAGTAGTTGAATATGCTGTAAAAGCAGGACTAGCAACAGGATGCACAATTTCAAAAGACTCTAAAAATGATAGAAAAAATTATTTTTATCCAGATCTTCCAAAATCATATCAAATATCACAATTTGATAAACCTCTATGTGAACATGGAAATGTAGAAATTGTATTAGATGGAGAAAAAAAGACAATAGGAATTACAAGAATACATATTGAGGAAGATGCTGGAAAATTAAATCATAATGAATTTGGAGCAGGAAGCTTAGTAGATTTAAACAGAGCAGGAGTTCCACTAATAGAAATAGTTTCAGAACCAGATATGCGTTCAGCTAAAGAAGCGGAAGCATATATGAGAAAAATAAAATCTATATTAGAATATATTGAAGTATCAGATTGTAAAATGCAAGAAGGTTCATTAAGAGCAGATGTTAACGTTTCTGTTATGAAAAAAGGAAGTAAAGAGTTTGGAACTCGTACAGAAATGAAAAATATGAGTTCTTTTAGATCAATTGTAAGAGCAATTGAATATGAAGCACAAAGACAAGTTGATGTTCTTGAAGATGGTGGAAAAATTGACCAAGAAACTTTAAGATGGGATGATATATCTGGTAAAACATTTTCAATGAGAGATAAAGAAGATGCACAAGATTACAGATATTTTCCAGAACCAGATTTAGTTGCAATTAGATTATCAGACGAATATATTCAAAATATAAAAGACAATTTACCAGAATTACCAGAAAGCAGAAAAGAACGTTATTTAACAGAATACAATTTATCTGAAAAAGATGCAAGAATGTTAACTGCTTCAAAACACATGTCAGATATGTTTGAAAAAGCATTATCAATATGTAATAATGCAAAATCAGTAGCAAACTGGTTGCTTTCAGATGTTTCAAGAATATTAAATGAAAAAGAACTTGAGCCATCTCAAATTCCATTTACAGCAGAACAATTAGCTGAAATGATTATACTAATTGATAAAGGAACAATAAGTTCTGCAATTGGTAAAAAAGTATTAGAAGAACTATTTGAAAATCCAAAAAATCCTGAAGAAATAGTAAAAGAAAAAGGATGGATACAAATTTCAGATGAGGGAGCTATAAAAGAAATAGTATTAAAAATACTAGAAAATAACCCACAATCTATTGCAGACTACAAAGCAGGAAAAGATAGGGCATTAGGTTTTTTAGTTGGTCAAGCAATGAAGGAGACTAAGGGGAAAGCTAATCCTCAGTTACTTAATAAATTATTTTTAGAAGAGTTAATAAAATAAATAAATAAAGAGGTAGTAATATAATATTTTTGAGCTCCCACGCTCAAAAATATTATATTACTACCTCTTTAAAAATTAAAAGATTTCTTGCTTTATTCTATTAAATGCAAATGCAAAAATGACAAATCCTGCCATAAAAAATAAACTTGTTTTAAATAATGAAAAACCGGTATAATAGATAATAGGATATGTAAATAAAAAATCATATGTCAATAAAATTATACTTGCTAAAATGATAAGCAAAAAAGAAAATTTGAGACCAGATTTCATTAAATTAATAATAGTATTATCTAAATTTTTAAATTCTAATAATATTTGTTTCACTCTAAATCCCTCACTTAATTAAAATACATCTTAATTAAATGTTAACATAAAACAAGAAGAAAAACAAAGGAAATTTGTACCAAAATTCTCAGTCACCGTTTGGCATACAAAAAAGATGCTATTTCTAGCATCTTTTAACCTTAAAAAACTGTGCACAATTTTCTAAGCTTATGCATTCATTGCATTTAATTTTTTTGCCATATTAGCTTTTTTTCTAGCAGCTGTATTTTTTACAATAACACCTTTAGTACAAGCTTGGTCTACTTTTTTTGTAGCAGCAGATAATAATTTAGCTGCTTCTTCTTTATTTCCAGCTTCAACAGCTTGTTCGAATTTTTTAACTGCAGATTTATATCCTGACTTAATCATATTATTTCTAAGAGTTTTCTTTTCAATAACATTAACACGTTTGATTGCTGATTTAATATTTGGCATGTCTTGCACCTCCTTCTTAAACGTTCATAAATTGACTCAAATATTATACCACGTAGAAAGAGATTTTGCAAGCGATTTTACAAAAAAAGAGAGAACTGCATTTTGCAGCAGTTCTCAGTAAGGAAATTAAATTACTAAATAGCCGGTTTCATCAGCTAGAATTTTGACCTTTCCATCAAAAAAGTCATTTTTAAAAGTCTTAATTAATTTTTGTGAAATTCTAATCCGGTTATAATGGTTCAGAATTCCAGACTTCATGTCATGAGTAAATGTTCCATTTTTGCCGCAATAAGCAGAAACCAAAACTCTTGAAGGTCTGACCAAAACCCAGTAGCCATTGCGATCTTCTTGAATGTAATAGCCGGCACTTAAATACCGTTCAATAGAAGAGTATTTTCCTTGCAGCTCAAGAGTAGAGCTGAGTTCGTAGTAAATTTCAATGTAATCTACTTTATACATTAGTAATCATCCTTTCTAAAAAAATATATAAATATTATAACACAGGTTACATAATATTACAATTCAAAATACAAAAAATTATTCAAAAAATTACCAGTTTAAAAAAAGACAAAAAGAGCATTATAAATAATGAAAAAGCAAAAAAGTTTTTTCAAAAACAAAAATAATCACATTCTAGGAGGTGAAAAATATGACAAACAGTAACAAATCAGTAGTTCCTGAAGCTAAAGAAGCTTTAAACAAATTCAAATATGAGGTTGCTAACGAAGTTGGTGTTAACTTAAAACAAGGATACAATGGAGATTTATCTTCTAAAGATGCTGGTAGAATCGGTGGTAACATGGTTAGAAAAATGATTCAACAAGCTGAAAACAACATGAAATAGTTTAAGATCACATTAAATCTGTTGTACTAGAAAAGTTATACAATTTTTCTAATACAACAAAAAAAGAAACTTACCAGATTTTAAATTTAGGTAAGTTTCTTTTTATATTAAGCCTCAGGTTCTACTAAACCAAAATTGCTATTATCTTTTAAACGATAAATTACATTAACTTTTCCACTCTCAACATTAATAAATGTTAAGAATTTGTCTTGAGGTTTTTCTTCTAACTTTAATTTTGCATCTTCTGGAGAAAGTGGTTTTATATCATAATATATTGTTTTTATTATTTCTCCTTCAATTACTGGAGCTTCACTTTGAACCATTTCTTTGATACGAATAGATTCAGTCATATTTTGTTGGTCTTTTTTAGTTTTCATTTTTCTAACTTGACCTTCTAAAATATCAAGATCCTTGTCGATAGAAGCATATAAGTCTTTATGCTCAGTAGTTGCTCTGAATCTGTCAGTAGAAGTTTTAACTTCCATTTCTGCTACTTGTAAACCACCTTCTGTTTTAATTGTTGCAGTAACATCAAAGTCTTCTCCAAAATATTTTACTAATCTTTCAGATTTTTTACCAATATAATCTTTTATTGCATCTGTTGCTGTTAAATCTTTAGATACTATTTTTATGTTCATAATAATCTCTCCTTCCAAAATTTACATATTTTCATTGGCATGAAACTATTATATATGTTTTATATTTCTTTTGCAAGAGGTTTTACAAAATATACATTGACAATTAAGAATATAAAAGAATATAATATGTTAAAATTAAATAGTAAAGGGGTAATTATGTATAAACTAATAGCAATTGATTTAGATGGAACTTTACTTGACTCATATGGACAAGTAACAACAAGAAACAAAGAAGCAATAAATAAAGCAATGGAACAAGGCGTAAAAGTAGTTTTAGCATCAGGAAGAGGAACTATGTCCGTAAAAAACTTTGCGACTGAGCTTGAAACTAACGAATATATGATTTGCGGAAATGGAGCAATAGTATATGATTTAAAAGAAAAACAAATAATATATGAAAACTTTTTAAGCAAAGAAAAAGTTTTACAACTAATAGATATATGTGAAGAAAATAGTATATATTACAGCATATATACAGAAAAAGGCATAATATCAAAGTCATTAAACTATAATGTACTATTTTATAACCATGAAAATGCAAATAAACCTGACTGCAAAAAAACTAATATATATCTCACAGATGATGTAAGACAATATATATTAAATAGAGAAGAAACAGACTATACTAAAATAACGGTATGTGATAACAACAATATAATTTTTAATAGTGTAATAAAAAAATTAAGAAATGTAAAAAAAATAGATGTACTAGATGTTGGACACATGACAAGAAAATTAATGAAAATGGGAACAGAACAATATTCAATAGAATATTTCTACACAGAAATAACAAATGAAAAAACAGACAAATGGAATGCAATAAACTTTTTAATAGAAAAATTAGGAATAAAAAAAGAAGAGGTTATTGCAATTGGAGACAATGTAAATGACCAAACTATGCTTGAAAATGCTGGTTTAGGTGTTGCAATGGAAAATAGTGCACCATATATTCAAAAAATGGGAGATGTGGTTACTAGTAGTAACAATGATGATGGAGTTGCAAAAGCAATAGAAAAATATGTGCTAGAGCAATAATATAATTGAATAGAAAAATAAAAAAATACACATAACTATATTAAATAGGAGTGTGTATTTTTTATGAAAAAAAACAATAAAAAAATTGCCAAAGAAGAAATAGGCAATATAGAAGGATATGAAGATGTTACAAAATATGGTGAGTTTGTATCATCATATTTTGCTTGGATGACGTTAGAAGAGCAAAAAATAAAAGCGAATAAAATGGAAAATATGACAAAAAACACCACAAAAAGTTATTAAAATATTGACCACACATAACAAGTTATGTATAATAAAATTATTAATAATAGACTTAAATCGACACAAAAGTAAAAGACCATTATTAACAAAAATAAGGAAGGGGAAAAATAAAATGAAAGGACAAAAGATTAGTGGAGCTAAAGGTATTACACTAATAGTTTTAGTAGTAACAATAGTAGTATTACTAATACTAGCAGGGATAACAATAAGTGCAGTATTTGATGATGGCGGAATAATGGACAAAGCTAAAGAGTCGGAAAGCAAGATGAATGAAGGCATACAAAGAGATAAAGATGATGTGAACACGTTAGCAAATATGCTTAAAAATTATACAGCGATATTTGGTGGAGAAACGTATAATAAAGCAAGCAAAAACTCAGATGGAACATTAAAAGAGAACACTGAATATGTAGACCGTGAAAATGTAAAAGTAACAATACCAAAGGGATTTAAAGTATCAGATGTAGCAGCAGACAATGGTACAGATGGAGAACAAACAGTATCAACAGGGCTAGTAATACAAGATAAATATAAAAATGAATTTGTATGGATACCAGTAAATTACACAGCAACAGGAACATTAGATGAAAATGGATTAGACACTGGATTCAAAGATACTTTTAAAAGAAGCACAACTAATCCAGATTATACTGAACCATATGGAAGTGGATATGATGGAGAAAATACAGAATATTTAAAAATGATGAAAAGTGTGCAGGAAAACAAAGGATTTTATATAGGAAGATATGAAGCAGGAACAACAGATCCAAGAACAAGTTCAACAACAGGTACAAG
>CAKOVX010000001.1 GCA_934122155.1 uncultured Clostridia bacterium | reverse complement strand
CAAGAACTTAAAGCAGATAAAGAGGTAATATTGTCTTCAATGTTAAGAAGTATGCAAAGAGATAGAATTTATGATTTAGAGAGGAGTGATACATAGTGAAAGAAAAAACAGCAGATAAAAAAATATATTTTAGGTGTCCAAAATGCAAAAAAATAATAGAAAGGTCAAAAGATAATCCGTTTATAAAATGGAAATTCTTACATTTATTTTGTGAAAGTTATTGTGAAAAACATGGAGAAAAAGTGCTAATGAGGAGGTATTTTAAGTGAAAGAAAAAATAAAAAGAATAATAGAAAAAATTAAAGACATATTTAGTTTACATTGTCCTGAATGTGGTGGAAGAATGAAAAGCGAATATTTAGATATGGAAATAGACAAACTTGTATATAAGTGCAAAAAATGTGGAAAGGAATGGGTATAATGCAATTATTTGAAGATTTAGTAAAATGCAAAGATTGTATGAACAACATAAATAGCAAGTGTATGTTATATCCAGGAAAAGATGTAAAAGAAGAAAATACAGGTTGCTATGTAGGAATAGATAGAAATAACAAACAAAAAATATTGGGAGGTGTTTTAAGTGAAAGAAAATAGTACAGAAGAAGATATAAAAGACATAGAAAAATATATAAGTTTTACAAGTAAAAGAGAAAATTTTAGTCACGATACAGATTGGAATTGGAATAAGGATTTAGCAAACAAAATAGAACATATTTTATCAGAGTATAAAAGAGTATTAAAAGAGAATGAAGAGTTGCACAAAGAAATAGACCGAATGAAAAGTTTAGATATATATAAATTAGTTGAAGATTGGGAAACAGGTCAGCTTATTCCAATTCAAAAAGTAAAAGACAAGATAGAAGAATATAAAAATGAAATAGGACAATTAAGAATATAAAGAAATGTTATTTACGACAGCGGAATTTATAAATTAGAATTAAAACGAGAAGCATTACAAGAACTGTTAGAAAAGGAGTAATAATATGAACGAAGAAGAATTTGAAGAATTATTTGGAAATACGCCGTTTGAGAACATAAAGAAAATACAACAGTACACAAATAAAAACTATATTCCAATTCAAAAAGTAAGAGAAATGAGAGATGAATTAGCTAGAGCTAACGCTGAATATATGAAATGGCAAAAACAAGAACTAGGACAAAAAGATAAAATAATAGATTTAATGGCAGAAACAATAAATAATCATGATATAGACGAAGACATCTGCAAACAAATGGGGCAAAAAGCAAATTGTAATGAATTTGAGGATACGGAAAAATGTAAAGAGTGTATCAAACAATATTTTGAGGACAAAGCAAAAGAAATCAAATAAATGGAGGTACATATGACAATTAAACACGTGCAAGAAATAATTAAAAAAGCTATGTATGAGATAGAGACAGTAGACTTTTTTAACAACGAAAAAAGAAGAGAAAATCAGAAAAAACTAAATAAAGCATACAACATATTGGACAAGTTTAGTGACGAACTTATTAGAGAACAAATAAAAAACAAACAGAAGGAGGGTACTAATGAATAAAAAAGATTTAGAACAAATCATATCTCTTAAAAGAGAAGTAAAAGACTTAGAAAGAAGATTACAGAATAATAATATTAGCAGTACGGTGGCTGACAGTGTGAAAGGAAGTTCAACTAATTTCCCATACATAGAGTGCCATCGAGTAATACAAGGAGTAGATTATAAAAAACAGATTAGAGACAGAAAATATAGAAAGTTATTAAAAAGTAAGAGAGATAAAATAAATAAACTTTTAGTGCAAATCGAATATGATCTTAATTATATAGAAGACAGTGAAATAAGACAAATAATAAGGTATAAATATTTTGATAATTTTAATTGGGTTAAAATTATGCATTTAATGAATTATAATACAGAGGATAAGGCTAGAAAGAAAATTGAAAGATTTTTTGAAAAAAAATAGTATTTGTCCGTTTTGTCCGGTTTTAATGTGTTAAAATGTTAATAAGTTAAAAAGTAGTTATTCATAAATATGGATAAGCCCATAACTACTAAGTTGTTTATATCGTGTGTGAAAGCTAGAGTAATCTAGCTTTTTATATTGCAAAATTCATATAGATGTAATATAATTCAAAATATGATTTTGCTAAAAATTGGCATAATAAAATTAGTTGAGTTTACTTTATGGGTACTTCTACTACTTATAGACTGGAAATCAACAATAGTTTCTACAATAAAAGATGCAGTCGCTAAGAAAGGAGAAATGCTTATGAAGAAAAACAATTTTGGAAGGTACTCTGGTTGTATAAAAATAATGGAAGCCTAATTGAGTAAACTAACAATCGTTTATTATGTCATTTTAGATTCAGAGTATATGGTTCGAATCCATACTTCCAACCAGCAAAGAGCTTACAAAATAGTAGGCTCTTTTATTATGCAAGAAAGGAAAAATACAATATGAAAATAATGATAAGTCAGCCAATGAAAGGCAAAACAAATGAACAAATTAGAGAACAAAGAGCAGAATTGGTAACTAGACTACAAGAAGAAGGACTTGAAGTAGTAGATACAGTATTTGAGAATGCACCAGCAGATGAAGACATTGCAATATATATGCTATCACAATCTATAAGATATATAGGAAAAGTCGATGCTGTATATTTTATGAAAGACTGGGAAAAAGCAAGAGGTTGTAAAATAGAACACGAAGTAGCAGTACAATATGGGAAACAAGTATTTTATGAAAATTAATTAAAATAATAACTTTGCCCTATAAGCGGGCAGGCACAGAAATGTGCCACATAAAAGATAATAATAATACTAAATAAATTATTATACCAGTTGCACAGCAAAAATGCTACTGAAACAAGCAGGTCAGCTAACTTGTTAAAGTAAATAGCATTACATAGAGCATAATTAAAACACAAAAGAGGTATTTAGATGAGAGGTAGTATAATAGCGTCATATATAGATGAAGAGTATAAGAAAAAGAAAGCATACACAAACAAGAAAAGACAAAAGTGTGTTGTTGAGGGAGAAAAACAATGCGAGAAGTGTGTGTACTTTGAGATTTGTGCGGATATGGAGGGGAAGAATGGCAAAAGGGAAGAAAACAGACAACGAAACTATATATAAGATAATGATAAGTATGTTTAGTACAAATAATTTCAACGAAACATCAAGACAATTAAACATACCTGTAAAGACAGTAGAAAAAATATATAAAGAGAATAAAGACAAAGAAGAATTTACAAAACTATGCATACAAAAAAAGGAAGAATTTGCGGAAACAGCTACACGAATAATAAACAAGGCAACAAATTTAATGGAACAAAGAATAGACTTAGCAACAGAACATGAAAATGAGTTAGAAGAAATAATTGATGAGATATGGATGACAGACAAAAAAGAAATGAACGAGACAAAGAAAAAAGCATTAGTAGGTAAAATAGCAGGAATGCAGTTGTATAGTTTAAAAGAATTGGCAGTAGCGATAGGAACAATGTATGATAAACGAGCATTGGCCAAAGGAGAGAGTACAGTAAATAATAAATTTGAAGTAGATATAAAGGTTGTTGAGTAATATGGAGATTTCAATAACAAAAAAACAGCAAGCTTTTACAGATAGCCAAGCTTTTGAAACTTTATTTGGTGGAGCTGCAGGAGGAGGAAAAAGCTATGGACAGTTAGTTGATGGACTATTATATGCATTAAAATATCCTAAAAGTAAACAAATTATTTTTAGAAGTACATTTGCAGATCTAGAAAAGTCATTGATTAGAACAAGTATGGATTTGTATCCATTATCTATAGCAGATTATAACAGCTCTAAACATACTTGGAAATTTAAAAATGGGAGTATTGTAGACTTTGGCTATATACAATATGAAAAAGATGTATATCAGTATCAATCAGCAGAATATGATGTAATACGTTTTGACGAATTGACGCATTTTACAGAATTTATGTACACATATATGATATCTAGATGTCGTGGAGCTAATCCATATCCTAAATGTATAAAAAGCTCTACAAATCCAGGTGGAGTTGGACATAATTGGGTAAAAGAAAGATTTATAGATATAGGAGCACCAAATGTTATACATACTTGTAAATTAGAAACAGGAGAAACCACAACAAGAATATTTATTCCTAGTTTGGTACAAGATAATAAATTTATGCTAACATATGACCCAGATTATATAAAAAGATTAGATGCTTTACCGGAAAAGGAAAGAAGAGCTTTAAAGTATGGTGACTGGGACATTTTTGACGGTCAGTTCTTTACAGAATTTAAAAGAGATATACATGTAATAGAACCGTTTGAAATACCAAAAGACTGGTATATCTATTTTGTTATGGACTATGGACTAGACAAACTGGCCGGTTACTGGATTGCAGTAGACTATAACAATAATGCTTATGTGTTTAGAGAAGTTTATGAAAGTAATTTATTAGTATCACAAGCTAGAGATAAAATAAAAGAAATGACAAACGAACAGATATATTTGTATTTAGCGCCACCAGATTTGTGGAATAGGCACAAAGAAACAGGTAAGAGTACAGCAGATATATTTGAAGAAGGAGACATAACCTTGTATAAAACAAACAATGACAGAATACAAGGTTGGCTACAAATGAAAGAATGGCTAAAGCCATATAAAGACGAGCAGGGTTGTATGACGGCTAAATTAAAGATATTTAATACTTGTAAGAACTTAATAAGATGTTTGCCACAAGTGCAACATGATGAGAAAAGAGTTGGAGATATAGCAAACGAACCACATGAGTTAACACATTCGGTGGATGCAATAAGAGGTTTTTGTGTTTATTGGACACAAGAGCCTATTTTTATGCCAAAAAAACAAGAGTTACCTTTTGAATTACAAACAGAAGAGGAGGATGAAGATATATGGTATTAATAGCAGTAGTAGTGGGTTATGTGTTAGGAATAGCACCATTTATATACAAAACAGTTGTTGAAAAAACAGACAAGAAAGAAGCAACAGAAAAACAAACATCAGCAGAACAAATTTTTAATGAATGGCTAAACGGTCCAGACAAAACAAATCAAGAAACAAATATATATGACGAGTATATGACTGGAGAAGTGAAAGGAGAGTAACGATGACTAGAGAAGAATTAGCAAGTAAAATTTGGAACGACTGGGAACAAGGTTTAGCTTATCAAAAGAAATTGAGATTAAAAGAAACTTGTGAACAAAGCGTAGATTTCTTTGAAGGAAGGCAATGGCCACAAGCAACTGAGAAAACAAAAAATATGCCAAGGCCGGTAATCAACATTATAAAATATATAGTAAATGGTAAAAAAGCAAATATCCTATCGAGTAAAATATCAACAATATATAAACCATTAGTATATAGTCAAGATCAGTCAGACATAGCAACTAAGGGAGCTAGTGCTTTTACTAGTTTTGCTAATCATATCAGAAAAGAGATTAAACAAGAAGACTTAGACGACAGAGCAATATTAGACGGGCTTAAAAAAGGAACTTATGTGTTTCATTACTTCTGGGATAGAGAAAGCACAACTGGAATGGCAAAATTTGATGGTGGGCTAAATGGTCAAATAATAGACTGTTTAAACATCGTATTTGCTAATCCAAAGCAAAAAGACGAGCAAAAACAAAAGTGGATTATTATTCAAAGTCGAGAGAATGTACAAACACTTAAAAAGATAGCAGAGAAAAATGGAATAAGTAAAACAGAAATAGAACTAATAACATCTGATGACGACAGCGAGAGAAATTATGATTATGAAGAGCAAGACGGAGAAGAATATGCGACAGTGCTTACACGATATTTCAGAAAAAATGGGGAAGTATATTATATTAAAAGTTGTAAAAATATGATAGTACAACCTGAAACACCATTAACGCCAGATGCGACAAAAGTTAAGTTAGATATAGATGAAGAAGATAAGACGAACGAAGACAACGAGGCAGTTGATATAGATAAACCAGAACATTCTCAATATAAGATGTCATTATATCCTATTGTGGTAGGAAACCACGAGGAAAGAGAAAAAAGCATTTATGGTATAGGAGAAGTAGAACAACTTATCCCTACGCAAAAAGCTATTAACTTTAACTATGCAATGATGCAAATGGCATCTCAAAATATGGGATTTCCGAAAGTTATATTACATCCAAGAGCGTTACAAGGCAAAACGATAACAAATAAACCAGGAGAAGTAATAACAGATTATAGTCCAATGTTTAATGGAATTAAGTACTTAAATCCACCAGCGTTTAGTAGTATGCCTATAACTATATCAGACAAGTTATTAGAAGTAACAAGAGTTGTTACAGGAGCAACAGAAGTAGCAAATGGAGAAGTGCTAGGGAAGAATATGAGTGGTAGTGCTATAGTAGCACTACAAACACAAGCTAAAGTACCTATTGAAGATATTCAAAAGAGATTTTGGAGAGTGCACGAAAAGATAGCAAGAGTGTGGGAACAATTCTTTAAGGCTTATTATAATTTTGATACGGAGTATATGGTAGAAGAAGATAACAATGCAGAAACCAATGTGTTTAATGGAGCAATGTATAGAGATATAGACTTTGAAACAACTGTAGACGTTGGACCAGGAAGTGCATATAGTGAGAGTCTGTCAATCAATTTATTGGAACAAGCGTTACAAAGAGGGGATATAACATTTGATGATTATATAGATTTATATCCAGAAACAGCAATGCCATTTAAGGCTAAACTAAAAGAAATAAGAAAGAAACAATTATTGCCACCTGAGATAAGTCAAAAAATAGCACAAAACCCACAAATATTACAGTATGTGATGCAAATAATTGGACAGGCAGAGACACCAGCTCCGACACAACAAAATATAGAGCAAAATGTTAATCAGATATAATCAATAACTATACATTTATATAGTTATTTTTTTATATAAAAATTCGCAGTGAATAGCGTAAAAATCTCTAATAGAAAGGATACTTATGGAAGAAGAAGTAAATGAAAGCGTAAACAATCTTGAAGTCGCTGAACAAGAAGAAGTGGTTGAAAATACTGCTAATGAAACTGAAACTACTGAGCAAGTTTCTGAACAAGTTACAGAGCAAGTAGAAGAGGTAGGAGAGCAAGAAGAACAAGAGACAGAAAAGCAATCTAATGAAGAAAATGCAAAATATGCAAGTATTCGTAGAAAAGCTCAAGAAGATGCTAAAAAGCAGATTGAGCAGGCAAGAAAAGAAGCATACGAGCAAGGACTGAATCAAGGTAAGGTACAATCATACATTGGAAGAAACAATCCTTATACAGGACAAGCGATAAAAGATGAATATGATGTACAAGAGTACCTTGATATGTACGAGTTAGATTCTAATGGTAAGGATCCTATAAGTGGTTATAGGGAACTTCAAAAAGATAAGGCTAGAAAAGAAGCCGAAGAAAAAGTAAAAGCAGAAGAACAGTCAAAACAAGAAAAATGGTATCAAGATGATACTAAAGATTTTGTAGAAAAATATTCTGCGGAAAAACTACAAGAACTTGGCAAAGATGAAGATTTTAACTTATTTGCAAATGGAAAAATAGGAAAAGTTCCACTTGCACAAATTTATGAAGATTATCAAAAATTAATTAATAAATATGAGAAGAAATCAGTCGAAACAGCTAAGCAAATTGTAGCTAATAATTCGACTACACCAGGTGCAATTGAAGATACAGAAGTTCAAGACCTAGACTGGAACAGTATGTCGAGTGAACAATTTGAGAAATATATTCAAAAAGCCAAAGATGGCGAGTTGAAATAGTTACTTACAAGATAAGTAGCTATTTTTTAATGCCAAAAAATTAAAAATAAGGGAGGAAATTAAAATGGCTACAAAAACACAAGTTATAACAAATGTAACAAACCAAAATCAATTATCAGCAGAGGATAAGACTTTTTATGAAAAAACACTATTAACAAGATTATTACCACAACTAAACTTTTATAAGGATGCAATGAAGAAAAAATTACCTAAAAATTCAGGTAGAACAATGAATTTTAGAAAATTTAATTCATTAACTGCACCAACATCTTCTTTAACAGAAGGTAAAACACCAGACGGAAACAACTTAAATATTACTACAGTAACAGCAACTGTTGCACAAGAAGGCGACTTCGTAGAATTTTCTGACTTAATTCAAATGACAGGTATTGACCCTGTTATTACTGAAACCTCAGAATTACTTGGAGAAGAAGCAGGAAATGTTGTTGATACTCGTATTCAAACAGCGATTGCTGGAGGCACAAATGTGTATTTTGCTGGAAGTGCAACAACAAGAGCTGGCTTAGAAACTGCAACAACTAAAAACTTAACCGCTGAAGATATCAAGAAAATTGTAAGAAAGTTAAAAAATGCAAATGCTAAAAGATTTGCAGATGGATTTTATCACATGCAAGTTGATCCAGACATTGCTTATGATTTAATGAGCGATAGTGCATGGGTTGATGTATCTAAGTATGCTAAACCAGAACAAATGGTTAAAGGCGAACTTGGTAAAATGCATGGTATGAAATTCTTTGAGACAACTAACTTATCTGTTGTTAATAGTTCAGCAGAGAGCACAAAGATAGCTGTACATATTGCGTACGCATATGGAAAAGATGCTTATGCATGTGTTGACCTAGAAGGTGGAGCAGGAAAGCCTGAAATTATAGTAAAACCTAACGGTTCTGCAGGTACTTCAGATCCATTAAACCAAAGAGCAAGTGTTGGTTGGAAAAACTGTTTTACAGCTGTTATTACTCAACCTCTTGCTTTAGTAAGAGTTGAAACAGGTGTAAAAGCCTAACACAGGGGCGTAAAAGCCCCTTCATTTTTATAAAACAGAAAAAGAGAATAAGAAAGGTGGAGAAAAAATGGCTACTAAAAAAATTGAACAAGAAATAAAGAAAACAGAAAAAGAGAATAAGAACGAAGAAACAATTAAAATATTGATTCCAATAGATAAATTAAACCCACAGGATAAAGAAATCATTGTTGGTATTAATGAAAAATATGCAAAAATAGTAAGAGGCGAAGAAACTGATGTAACAAGACCAGTTTTTGAGCAATTAAGAAATGCAGGGCTAGTATAATCTAGCCTAATATATCACTTTAAAAGGAATAAGCTAGTTCGATTCTAGCAGAAGTGGAGGAAAATATGACTTGGGGAGAAATACAAATAATATCACTACAAAAAATGTTTGCAAAAGATGAACCTATAACTGTAAACAATTTGACAGAATTAAGAAATGATGATGATGACTGTAAATGGTACTTGAGTGCTATGCCAGCTGTTGCAAATGAAGCAATACAAAGAATAAAACCATATGTAATGAACTTGTACAAGTATGATGAAGAGAATAAAAAATATAATAAAACGAGTATTACAAAAATAGACAGTACAACAAAAGACACTTACGAAATAGAATTACCAGAAGAAGCTTGTGTGCTAATTCCTTTATATATTGCTAGTCAATTATATAAAGATGATGATATATCACAGGCGACTGCATACAGAAATGAGTTTGAAGTAGGATTACAAGATTTATATATCAATGTAGAAAATCAAGAAAGTATAGAAGAGGTATATTAGTATGGCAAACTTTAATGTTCCTTCAAGTCCAACAACATATGAAGTAAATTTAACAGGATTTTTAGGTGTAGATTTCAGCTCTTCAATATCAGATATAGATAAAAGAAGAAGCCCTAGAGGATATAATTTTATAAATAACAATGGAACAATAGAAAAAAGAAATGGATATAAAGTGTTAGCTTACTTGGGACAAAAAGCTAATATTAACGGAATATGGAATGTAGACACGGTGTCAGGAGAATTTTTTATTGTACATTGTGGTACTAAACTATATGAAATGAAAACGGATTTTAGTAGTTATACAGAGATATTATCAGGACTAGCAAATACTATATCGCAAGGAGTTATAATTAACTCAAAATTGCTTATTTTAGATGGGAATAGAGCAGTAGTATATGATTTATTAGAAAGTACTAATAAAGTTAAATATTTAGATGAAATAGGATATATTCCTACAACACAAATAGCAAGAGCTCCTAATGGATTAGCAAGTCAAATTTATGAGCAAGTAAATTTGATGTCAGACAGTAGAATCAATTTGTTTACAAGTACAGAAACTGATACAACATATCAATTAGACGATACAAATATAACATCTGTAGAATTAGTAGAAGTTTTGAATGAAAATGCTGAATGGGTTATAAAAAAAGTAAATGATGGAGATTATAGGGTAGATTTAAGTAAAGGACAAGTTATATTTAGTTCAGCAGTTGGAAAACCAGTAATAGATAATAGAGATAATGTAAGAATTAAATATAAAAAAGTAATTGAGAGCAATAAATCTCAAATAAACAAATGTAGTATGATGTGTGTGTATGGATATGCAGGAGCCAACAATAGGGCATTTATGGCAGGAAACCCAGATTTGCCCAATATAATAAGTTATTCGCATATTAATAATATTACCTACATACCGGCAGACAATACAATTGTAGCAGGTTTAGAAGTTGTACCACTAACAGGATTAGTTAGACTAAATGATGGAAAAATGGCAGCATTAAAAGATGTATCAGATACAGATGCAACTTTATTTAGAATAGGATATGCAACATTTAATGGAGAAGAGAGATTTAATATTGAAGGTAGTGTGAAAGGTGAAGGAAATATAAGTAATTATGCACATGATACATTAATAAATGAACCTTTGATACTAACATCTAATGGTGTATTTGCATTAAACACAGCAACTTTGACAGATGAAATATATGTATATCATAAGAGCTACTATATTGATACAAAATTGAAGCAAGAGCCTAATTTAAAGAACGCAGTAGGAATATCAAACGACGGAAAATATTATCTAGCAATAAATGACCATGTTTATGTAGCAGACAGTAGATTTAAAACAACAAATAACAATTCAAAATATAGCAATTATCAATATGAATGGCTTTATTGGACTAATCTACCAGTAAAAATATGGTTTGTATGGAATAATGAGTTGTATTTTGGAGACAAATATGGCAATATATGCAAATTTAGAGATAACGATGATGAAAATAGATTCAAAGACAATACAGCTAATGTAGAAGCGGAATGGAACTCTGTTATATTAGATTTAAATAATATAGCAAATAAAAAGAACATAAAAAGAGTTGCAATATCAAGCAATCCTACAAATTCACGATTAGATGTAGGATATAGGTTGAAAAATGGAGACAAACAAGTGTTATCTAAAGTATATGCAAATTCAACATATCCAAAAACAACAATAATAAGAAAGAAAGCTAAAAAACTTTCTTTCTTTTCTTTATATATAGAAAACAAAGAAACAACGAATATGAATTTTAATTCTATATGCGTTGTTTACACAGTAGGAAGTTATTATAAAGGAGATTAAGATGGGAGAACCTAAATATGATGAAGATTCGGTTAATTTGGGATATTTAAATAAAAGGTTGTCAAGTACTGAAGAAAAAATTAACTCACAGTATTCAAATGTTAGTAGAAATTATGGTTCAAAGCCAAAACCACCTTATTACAAAGGAGATACTTGGATAGATGGCAATATAGTCTATACTTGTATAAACACAAGAACAATAGGATTATATAATGATGAAGATTGGACGACAGAAAGTGGAGCAAAAGAAGAAGCAAAAAATAAGAATAAAACTTATCTAACAAAGCCGGAAAACTATAATGCAGGAGATATGTGGATTTTACAATCTGACACAGACCACCCGGAAGGAAAAAGAGGAGAGATCTTAGTTACTACCGTTGGGAGAAAAGGATACGAAGAAAGCGATTGGAAGAAAAAAGTATCATATAGCACTATTGATTATGTAGATTCTATGAAAGAAGAAATAGATAATAATTTCAATGATATAACAGAGAGGACAGTTGAAATATCCACAAATTTAGGACAAATATCTTCACAAGTAACTGAAACGACAACTAGACTAAACAATGACTATCTAACAGCCGAACAAATCGAAGCCGAAAATCAAACACTAAAAGACGATATAGATATTATAAAACAGCAACAAACTACTGTGACTACAACAGCACAAGGTTTACAAATACAAATAGATAAAATAAATAATGAGGGTGTTAAAACAGTAAAGAACACAACGGTTGATATAAACGAGGCTGGTGTCAGCGTAGGTAAATCTGATAGCGAATTTAGTACAACAATGAATAATACTGGTACATACATGTACGCTTATGGAAAGCAAATAGCCAAGTATGATAAAGATGGTATGGAAACGGTAGACTTAAAAGCAACAGGTGAAGTGGAAATGGGGTATTTAAAACTTATGAAAACAACTGTAAATAGTGAGAAAAGAACCCATATTCACTGGATAGGAGGATAAAAAAATGGCAACAATTAGTTTCAATGGGGATATAGGAACTCCGTCAAAGGGATTTAATTTAAAGGTAGATGTAACATATTCGCAAAACATAGCAACCAATAAAACAACTATTACTAGTGTTCAAGGATATGTGAAAAGAAATAATAGTACATACTATCCATACAACAGTACCTCGAGTGCTGCTTTTTCAATTAAGGAAACAAGTGGAAGTCAGTTGTATTCAATAACAAAAAATCCTAAATATGATTTAGGCTCCAATGGGTATAAATCAGTATTGAATATAAGTCCAAATGCAGAAATTTCGCATTCAGCAGACGGTAAAAAAACAATTGTTATAACATTTTCTTTTGATGGAAAATTGAGTAGTTATTATCCAAATGGTAGCATAAGCAGAACAATAGAGTTACCAACAATTCCAAGAACAAGCTCAGTAACTTGTGCAGACGGAAATATTGGAAGTGCAACTACAATAAATATTAACAGAGCAAGTTCTAGCTTTACACATACACTTACATATAGTTTTCAAGGTTTGACAGGAACGATAGCAACAAAAACATCAGGCACAAGTATAGGTTGGACAATTCCAGCATCTTTTTATGCAAAAATACCAAATGCAAATTCAGGGAAAGGAACAATAACTTGTAGCACATATTCAGGAAATACACTTATTGGAACATCGACTTGTACATTCAATGCCTTTGTTGTAAATAGTAATCCAACGATTAGTGGTATAGTAGAAGATACAAACACATCAGCAATTCAAGCAACTGGCAATAAAAACAAGCTAATTAGATATATATCAAACGCAAAAGTAGTTATAACGGCAATAGCTAAGAATAGTGCGACAATTAGCTCAGTTAAAGTAGTAAATGGTAGTCAAACAAAAACAACGTCAACATCAACTATAAATTCAGTTGATAGTGATACATTTAATTTAACTTGTACTGACAGCAGAGGGCTAACTGCTACCGAAAATATTACTAAAGAATTTATTGAATACATTAAACCTGTTATTGTATCAGCACTATTAAGCAGACCAACAACTACTTCAAACACGATAAATGCTAGCGTCCAAGGTTTATGCTACAATGGAAGTTTTGGTGTGAAAACCAATAGTTTCGAATTAAAATGGAGATATAAAAAGTCGACAGATACAAGCTGGGGAAATTATATCACGGTAACAGCAACTAGAAGTGGTAATAATTTTACTTTTTCAGGAGAACTAGGAACAGATTTTAGTTATACAGAAGCATTTAATTTTGAATTTGTGTTAAGCGACTATTTTATAAGTAATACATACAGTACCACTGTTACAAGAGGCTTACCTATAATCGATATTGGTAAAGATGATGTGAATATAAATGGAAGCTTGTATGAAAACAATAGAAGAGTCATAACAACTGATGGAGGAACAATAACCGGGCAATTTTCTTCAGCTAATAATAATTTCATATATGCTAATAATGAATTTAATTTTGCATCAGAGAGTACGACTAATATATATATTAATTATCGAGCTGGTACTGGAAATAAAACAACTTATCCGATTACTGATTATAAATTTAGTAATGGACAAAAGAATGGTAGAGCAAATATTGAAGGAAAGGACATGTGTGCAAACGGGGGGCTACTCAAGTCAACTAATAATGGAAACACCGTTTCGATAGGTTCACAAAATTCAAGTTATTGTCATATATACAGTTCGGCTAATATACCATTTTATTTCAATAAAGATTTGTATGTGAATGGAGCTAGAGTTGCAGCTGTTCTTACTGCTTACAATAATGCGTCAGGAACTTCAGGAACAGTAACTTTGTCTTATAGTGCTAATAATTATAAACATATAAGAATAACTTATAAAAATGATGACGGACAATATGGGTCAACTACTTTTTCAGGCGCTGGAGATGCTAATTGTACCATTTATGGAACAATTATTAGAAAAAATATTTCTAACAGTCTTATGATGATAAATTCTGCACTTTTTGAGATAAATGGAACAACAATAACAATATCGAGAAACAGTCAAGCTGATGTTTATTTTAGCTCGTCTAATCCGGCAAGCGACAGTAATAAATTATATATAACAAAAGTGGAATTATGGAATTGAGGAGGTTTTTATGGGCTTAAAAAAAGAAATAACATTAGATAATGGAGTAATAGTGAATTATCACAGAATAGTAAGTTTAAACAATATAACAAATGTATCTACTATAATTGAAGTAGGTTCATATACATCTGAAGAAAAACGAGAGGAAGAAAAAGTTGCTATACAAAATGCACAATCTATAGATGTATTTATAGATACTGAATATATCAATAAAGATTATACAGAAAATATGACTATAGAACAAGCATATGATTATTTAAAAACATTAGATAAATTTAGGAGCTCAGAAGATTATTAGAAAGGAGAAACTTATGGAAGAAACGAATAATCTCATAAATATTCTTCTTGCAAACGGCGGAACAGTTACTATGGCTGTTCTTTTTATTGTATTTTTGTACCTTGACAGGAAAGACCGAAAAGATAAAGAAGCTCAAGATGAGGTTAAAAGGAAGGAAGAACAAGAAGAGAAAAAAGCAGAAAGAGAATCTACTAGTAAGCTGCTGGGCGAACTGTCAGCATCCAATAGGAATATAGCAGAAAGCTTAAATCTGTTAAAAACTAGCATGGATAACACAAATACAGAATTTAAACAGCACGACGAGAGAGCAATAGCAGGGTTTCAAGCAATACATGAAGATTTAATAATTTTGAAGGAAAGGAGAGATTGATTATGAGTAACAAAGTATATGATGTATTGAAATGGATCACATTAGTATTTTTACCAGCTCTAACTACATTAACTGGTGTAATACTTAATTGCTTTAACGTTGGTTGTACCGACATAGTCCTAACAATAATGACAGCAGTTACAACTTTTATGGGCGCAGTATTAGGAATTTCAAATATAAATTACAAAAATAAAGGAGAGTAAGCTTATGCTAAAAAAAGCAATAGAAATAGCCCTAAATGAAGTGGGGTACAAAGGAAAAAAGAGCAATTCACAACTTGATAGCAAAACAGCAAATACAAGTGGAAAATATAATAAGTATGCTCGCGATTTAGATAATATTGCGGGCTTTTATAATGGCAAGAAGAATGGTTATGATTGGTGCGATATTTTTGTAGACTGGTGCTTTGTACAAGCCTTTGGAGTAGATAAAGCACTAGAATTACTATGTCAGCCTAAAAAATCAACGGGAGCCGGCTGTAGTTTTTCAATGAATTTCTATAAAAAGAAAGGACAATTTTATAAAACACCTGAAGTGGGCGACCAAATCTTCTTTGGAAAAGCAGGAGATATATATCACACTGGTTTAGTATACAAGGTTGAGAATGGCAGAGTTTATACGATTGAGGGCAATTCAGGCAACAGTGAAGTAGCAAAATGGGATTATCCTGTTGGATCAGATTATATAGCAGGATATGGTAGGCCAGCTTATGACGAAGAGATTAAACCGATACCAGTGCCAACACCTACACCAATTGAGCCAGACTGCACAGGAGTAATCACTTATCAAGCCTATACCAACAAATGGTTGCCAGAAGTAAATAAATGCGATAATACAGCGGATGGATATGCAGGTATTTACGGAAGACCAATTTCAGGTTTTAGATGTATTCCAGAAAATGGGGATATTATATATGAAGCACATATTAAAGGTGGAAATTGGTTAGGTGCTGTTAATAGTAAAGATTACAAAAAGAACGATAAAAATAATCCAGATTCTTACGCTGGAATATATGGACAACCTATTGATTGCATAAAAATCAAATCAACAAAAGGCCATGTAGATTACAGAGTACACACAATTGAGGACGGCTGGTTAGCTTGGGTAAATAGCAAAACAGAAACAGGAACAGAAAGTTATGCAGGAATTTTTGGCCACACAATAGATGGTATTCAAATGAAATAATAGCTAGGCTATATGCCTAGCTTATTTTTTAGGAGGGAAAGATGTCAACATATAAAATAAAAAGTGGAGATACATTAAGCGGAATAGCAAAAAGATATAATACAAGTGTAAGTACTCTTATGGGACTAAACCCATATATAAAAAATGCTAACTTGATATATACGGGAAATACGTTAAAATTACCAGGACAAACAAATACAGTTAAAACTACTGGAACTACAGTTGCTACACAACCAACACAAACAACTCAGGCTCAACCCACTCAACCTACAAAAACAACACAACAGCTAGCAGAAGATTACGCAAATAAAGCTACATCAAATGTTGGAAATGATTCGCAAGCATTACTAGCACAATATGAAAAAATAGCTGAAAATAGAAAAAATGCATTAGCAAACCAACAACAAATAGCAACAAATCAAATAAATGCACAAAAAGACGATGTGATGCAATCATACAATGATAATGCTAGACAAGCATACATTAATTCTATGCTAGCAAAAAAATCAATGGAACAACAATTGTCGCAAGCAGGTTTAGACAAAACAGGAACTGTGGGAAGTGCATATGCAAACATTGAGAATGCTTATGGCAATAATTTAGCTTCATTGCAAGCCAATAGAGATAAATCAATTCAAAATATAAATCAAGAATTAAATAATACACAATTACAATACATGGCAAAAGAAAACGAATTGTTAGCTGATATTGAAAATGCAAAACTAGAGTTACAAAAATATGGCAATCAATTAGCATATCAAAAATATCAAGATGCATTAAGCAATTATATGAATTTTGCAAATTATGATTATACAAAAACAATGAATGATAGAGATTATAATTATCAAGTAAGTAGAGATAAGGTTTCAGATAGTCAATGGCAAAAAGAATATGATTTAGCGTTAAAACAATATGAATTGTCAAAAAAAAAAGCTACTAGCTCGGGTAGTTCGAGAAGCACAAGTGGTTCGAGAAAAAGCAATAGTTCTAGTAGTTCAAAAACATTTGGAGACAGTACTAAAACAAATACTGAAACTACTCAAAATATTACTTTACAAGATATTATTAAGGGTTTGCAACATGTAGCTGGTCCAGGAGTTAGCCAAAAAATTTATGATAAATATTCCGGAAAATATTTCAGTTCTCCAGACGAAGTAATTAAATATTGGAGCAAACAATAGGAGGGAATTATGGCAATAAAATTTAAATTGTCAGATGAAGAAAAGAAAAAAATAAATAAAATAGCAACTGCAATGGAAGAAGAAAAACAAACAACAAGAGATACATCAAGCTCTCAAGAGTTACCGACAGCAAAGTTATCAAGACTCTCAGAAAGAAATAATTCATATAGCAGTAGAACAAAATATCCATATACAAATAAATATGGCAAGGGAAATATAGACTTAACAAATAGACCTATTGTTAAGAATGATGATGGAAGCATTAGCACGGTTAGAAGTATGTCTTTTCAAGACGAAGAAGGAAAAGAGGTATTAGTTCCTACTGTGGTAAACGGCAAAATAGTTAGTGATAGTGAAGCTATTAACAACTACTACAGAACTGGAGAATATCTTGGCAAGTTTGATTCTGTGGAGGAAGCAAATGAATACGCAGAAGAATTACATAAACAGCAAGAAAAATTATATTCACAAAATAGTAGAGAAAGCTTAAAACTTCCATACGATTTACCTATGGCGAACCAGGCAACTGCTAATATGAGTGATGCAACGCCAGCAGAACTTGCTAAAAATAATGCTCCTGTAGTATCTTCTAAAGATTCGAGATTAGCTTTAGCAAGAAAAAAAGCATGGGAGTACAATACTGATGACTATAAAAATTTGACAGAATTAAACCAGGTAGCACAACAAAAACAAGCTAATGCAATAAATGAAATAGCTGAAGACCACCCAATAAAAGCAGGACTACTAAATACTGGTCTAAATCTAGCAGGTGGAATGCTACAAAGTGTTGGAGGATTTATAGACGCATCAAAAACTATTGAAGCAACAATGGCGAAAGGAACTGGAGCAGTTGCAGGATTTTTAGGCAATAAAGATATAGAAGAAAAATCTAAAAAAGCTTATGAAAAAGCAGTTGCTGAAGGCGGATATACAAATAGTTCTTTCAATACAATTGCAAGTGGAAATCAAGGAGTTGAAAATGGAACGATAAAAAAAATTGGAAGTGTAGCGAGTACAATGGGAAGACAGCTAATGGATGCACTACTTGGAGAAGCTACAGGAACTAGTGGCTCAACATTACAAGGAATAGGCGTCGCTGGAAGTTCATCTCAAGAAGTTTTAGCAGAAAATCCGGATAATATAGCACAAGCTGTAATTACAGGAACTGCCAAAGGAATAGTTGCAAAAAAACTTGAAGATTTATTTGACGCCAATATTTTAACAATAAGAGGAAGCAAAAGTTCAGTTCAAAATCAAGTAACAAATTGGATTTCGAATACTTTTAGATCTAAAGTAGGAAAAGAAATTGCTAATAGAGTAACTGGTGTTGCGGGAGAGAATATTGAAGAGTTTTTAGAAGATAATATAGACAACATTATAGATAAATTAGTTAATAATAAAGATTTGCCAAGTTTTGAAGAGTGGTGGAACAACACAAAAGAAACAGCAAAGGTAACTACTATAAGTACTATAGCTATGAATTTGTTAGGATTAGGAGGAGAAAGTTTTGCTGAAAAAGAAGCAAAATTAGATTCAGAAACTAACTTTTGGATAAATGAGGCTCAAAAAGTAATAAATGAAGATGGATATATAACACAAGAGCAACAAACAAGTAGCAATACAAATGTAGAACAAAATTTTTGGCCAACAGTAAACACAGAAAACACATATTCAAATCAATTGAAACAAATGGCAAGTAAAGAAATAACAAATAGCAATATATCAGAAGATTATAAAACAATGATGTTAGATGTATTAAACAATATGAGTGAAGTATCAGATGCAGATATTAGTTCAATAAGGCAAAATATTAACTCTTTAGAAGATGCAAATAATAATAAAGAAAAAATAAGAAGTATTTTGAAACGTAACGGTACTTTTTCGGAACAAATAGATAAGTATGTAGAAAATAAATTACCTAGTGGAGACTTTCTATATTTAGGAGAGACTCCAACAATCCTTAAAAAAATAGGATTAAATAACGAAGAGATGGTATTAAAACAAGGAAAATTGAAAAGTATAATAAAAGAAAGTAGCGATGGTACAGACCAAATGCACGGATTGCCAATTGAAACAATAAAGAAGATACCAGAAGCTATAGCGAATCCACTAAATGTTTTGCAGTCTTCAAGTAATAAAGACAGTATTGTTGTTATCACAGATCTAGCCGACACAAATGAAAGACCTATAATAGCAAGTATAGAAGTAAATTATAATGGACAAATAGGTAATATTGATTTTCTTTCTAATAGATTAACAAGTGCATATGGAAAGAATAATTATGATAGATTTATGAAAACAGAAATAGCAAAAGGCAATTTACTATATGATATAGATGAAGGCATAATAAAAGAACTACCCACTACTAGGCTCCAATTGCCTAAGGGAATTAGTTCTTCTGTAGATACAAATAACAATATATCTACTGTTAACAATAGTATATCACAAAATAATAATTCTGTCAAAAATACTATTACTGATAATTATATGCAAAAAAAACAAAATAATTCAAATGAATTAGAAACCAGTGAGTGGACTAAACGAAAAAAAGAAGGCGAAAAAGGAAGAAAGCATTATGAGTCAATAATAAGAAGTAACTATACAACTGATGAGGCAAAGGCAATTGCTAAAAGTTTAATGGGAACTGATACTTACGTTCCGGAATCCAATTCAAAACAATTAGAATTAGCAGATGACAGAATATCAACAACTGGAGCTGATAGCGAATTAGCGTCTTTACTATCAAGAGCAACTACTGGAGGTACTATAAAAGCTGAAGATATAGCAATAGGAGAAAGGTTAATACAATATTATTCCAAAACTGGTAATAAAACAAAATTGCAGGACGCCATTCAAGCAACGGCAATGGCAGGAACAACAGCTGGTCAAACAGTACAAGCAATGTCTTTGTTGAATCATCAAACTCCAGAAGGTCAAGCAGTGTGGTTGCAAAGGTCAGTAGACAAAATGAACAAAGACTTAAAAAGAACAAGAGGAGAAGATGCGGAACAATTTAAATTGACACCAGAAATGCTAAACAAAATTACTAATTCTGAAAACGCTAAAGTACTAGAACAAAACTTAAATGAAGTATATAAAGAGTTAGGACAACAAGTAACAAAAACAACGGCACAAAAAATTGATGCCTGGAGATATTTTTCAATGTTGGCTAATCCTAGAACCCATATAAGAAACATTGTAGGAAATACAGCAATGGGGGGAGTACAAGGAATAAAGAATAAAGTCGCAGGAGGAATAGAAAGTGCGGTAAGCAAAATAAATCCAGACATGGAAAGAAATCATACCGTAATTCCAGCTAGCAAAGAAGTAAAAGCATTTGCTAAGGCAGATATAGAAAATGTTGTTGACAGACTGGGCTTAAATGAAAATAAATATAATCCAAAAACTAGACTAGAAAATAATATGCGTACATTCAAAAGCGATGCAATGGAAAATACTATTGGAAAAGCGTTTGACTTAAATAATAAAGCACTAGAAGCAGAAGATGGTTGGGGATTAAAAGCAGGCTATGTGAAAGCTCTATCAGAATATATGACTGCAAACAAATTAACTCCAGACACTATAACAGACCAACAGCTAGGAAAAGCAAGAAATTTTGCTATTGAACAAGCGAAAGAAGCTACATTTCATCAAGACAGTCAATTAGCTTCGTTGATAAATCAATTATCTAATAAGAACAAATTCTCAAAGTTTGTATTAGATGCTACATTGCCATTCAAAAAAACACCTATAAATGTCGCAAAAGCTGGACTAGAATATAGCCCAGTTGGTTTAGTAAAAAGTGCAGTATATGATACAGTTCAACTAAGAAAAGGCAATATTACAGCTAATAAATATATAGACAACATTTCTAAAGGATTAACAGGAACAGGAATAGCATTAGTGGGATATGCTCTTGCAAACTGTGGAGTCTTAAAGGCAACTGGAAGCGATGATGAAGACAAAGAAAAATTTGAAGAAGGAAGAGGCAGTCAAAACTATGCAATAACAATTGGAAACAATACATACTCATTAGATTGGCTTGCTCCATCAGGTATTCCGTTATTTATAGGAGCAGAATGTTATGAATTAATGAAAACTCAAAAAGAAAAGAAAACATCTTCTAGTGATGAGGATGAATACTATAACAAAGTAGTTGACGCATCAATGAATATCTTAGATTCATTTAGTAATGCAATGAACCCAATGACTGAAATGTCTATGCTTAGTGGTTTGACATCTGCACTTAAAAGCTATGATCAAGGAAGTTCAAAAATGTTGGCTGGTATAGGAACAAATTCAATTAAATCATACGTAAATCAATTTATACCAACAGCTTTAGGTCAAATTGCTAAAACAACTGATGAATATGAAAGAAATACTACTTCGACAAAAACAGGTGTATTACCAAAAGCAATAGATACAACAAGAACTCAAATAATGAATAAAATTCCTGGATTAAGACAAAAACTTCCAATAAAAACAGATATATGGGGACAAGAACAGAAACAATCAGATAACATTGCTTTAAGAGCATTGGAAAATGCAGTATTTCCATGGGCAAGAAAAAAATTAAATTCAAACAATGTAGACAAAGAGATTACTAAGGTGTATGAGAATACTGGAGAAAGTTCAGTATTCCCTGATACTATAAACAAGAATCTGACAATAGATAAAAAGAAATATGTTATGACATCAAAAGAATTTGCTAAATATAGAAAACAATTTGGAGAAACTTCATATGAATTATTAAAGAATTTAATAAATTCTGATGGATATAAAAAATTGTCCGATTCTCAAAAGCAATTAGCAATAGAAAAAGTATATAGTTATAGTACAGAACAAGTAAAAATTGATTATGCCAGACAAAATTGTTTAAAGAATGAACAGAGTACATTATCACAAGTAACCAATGCTATTAAAAAAGTCGGTGGCAATACTAGCAATTATTTTGAATTTTTAGCTAACACACAAGGATTAGACAAAGATTCAGAAAAATTAGAGGTTCTTGCCAATAGTAAATATGATGAAAAAACTAAAAAGGCAATATATGAAAATTCAATAGGAAAAAAGGATACAAAATATGATATAGTTAAAGAATCTTTTACAGGCTCGGGCTTAAATATGAGCAAGTACTTACAATATAAAGCACAAGAATTTAAAGCAGATAAGAAAGACGATGGGACAGTTAATGGAAAGTCGATAACGGGAAGCAAGAAAGACAAAGTATTTGATTATATTGACTCAATAAAAGGAGCGACATATACTCAAAAACTTATTTTATATGCATTAGAATACAAACCAAGTAGTTCTTCAGATAGAGAAATAATAGAGAATCATGTAAGAAAGCTACCAAATAAGACAGCAAAGGAAAAACTAGAAATTATGAGTAAGTTTGCAGGAGTAACTGTTTACAAAAATAATTCATATACTTATTAAAAAAGAAAAAACCTAGACTATTTATTTAGTCTAGGCTCTTCTTTATTATTTATATTTTCTTTTTTAATAAGAGAAATTAAACAATTTATTAGAATTATCAAAAGACCAATGCCAAATGTTAGAAAACTTTCTCCACACATCAAAACTGTAAAATTATATAATGGATTTTTGTTGGCAATTGTTGCACCGATTGCTATAATTATTGCTAAGAGTATTGTAAATGGGTTATTACCGAGTATAAACGTATCTATAAAATCGCCAATAATTATTCCTACTAAGCCTATTATCATACAAACAATATTATCATTAAAATATCCAATAATTCCAATAAGTGAAAATACAAATTCTATAATACTAAGCATACAATTATCTCCTTTTTAAGCTATATATTATATAATAACATACTTTATATAATATTATCAAGAACTTTTTGGAAAATTATGGATTTTTTGTGCACCAATAAATGTAAGAATAGTAAAATACTTATATATTTACTTGCTAGGCACTACCTAGCTTATTTTTTTGCCTAAACATTGACAGTGATTTTATTATATTATATAATGTTGAATGTCACAATAGTATTACATAAAAATATAATAACATAAAAGGAAGGTGGTTTTATATGAGTAAAGTTAATGAATATTTAGAAGAATTAACTTCAGATATTTTAATGGCTAATGACATGTATAGAATCCCAGCAGACGTGATAAAAATTGCAAAAGCAAATGATATTGATGTATATGAGGGTGACTTAGATAAAAAAGTATCTGGAGCAATAAAATATGATAATAGTACGAAAAAATTTGCGATACTTTTAAATAAAAATGATATAAAAACCAGAAAAAGGTTTACATTAGCACACGAATTAGGACATTTCTTTTTGCATAAAGAGATTTTAATAGATGATGAGGTTCACATTGATACAATGTTTAGAATGCCAGATGAAAAAGAAAAAGAAGTAGATTATTTTGCAGGGGCTCTACTTATGAATAGAACATTACTAGAAAAAATGTATCAAGAAACAAAATCAATAGCAGAATTAGCAGAAATATTTGAAGTTTCAGTATCAGCTATGACTGTTAGATTAGATATATTAGGTTTGCTATAATGAGTAAAAAAAGCAACATCTCTGCAAGACATACAGAAGAAAATAAGGATTTAACTAGAGAATTGATAATTAATATGTTAAATTCAAAAAAGGATGTAACTAAAGTTGAAGAACAAGATAATACAAAAGCAATAGATGAATTAAGTAAAAAATGGAATATGAACGATAAGATAATAGAATTGTTTGCAGAAGGAATTTCTAAAGATCAAGAACTAAGAGGAAAGTATGCAAAAATATTAATAGGTATTCTTATTGTACAATTATTAGCTTTATTGGTGGTTTTTGTATTAAGAGGATGTAATGTATTAAATTATTCCGATTCGACACTTAACATTTATATTTCTGGAGGTATTGCGGAAGTATTTGTATTAGTAAGAGTTATAGTTAAATATTTATTTAAAGATAATTTAACAAGTTCTTTAAATATAATATTAGAGAATAATAATAAAATTAAATATAATAGTAAGTGGAGAAACACAAAAAACAATAATGAGAAAAAAGACTAGCAATAGTCTTTTTTTGAGCCATATAACTTGCTGTCTCAAAAATAAAAACGCCTTAAAATCGATTCTGGAGCGTCGGTTTTTCCTTGATTTTACGCATTTTTTCGTTCGACAAGCTTCGACACAAAAATTTTACAAAACGTGGTAAAATATATTAAGGAGAGTGATTAAGATGAAAAAGATGTATCAAAAATCACTACGAAAGATGAGAGAATTACCAAAGATTATAAGTAAGAAAGAATGGGACAAGTATGCTATACAAAATAATGTGTTAACTGCTGAAAGTTTACGATATATAAGCAATAAAAATTTTAACGAACTCTGCAAAGAAGTGAGAGCTAATATTTAGTTAGCTCTCTTTCATTTTCACATTAATCAACAGATCTATAATTTGACTAACTTCAAGAACTTCTTTTGAATCTAGTCCAAAAATTTCAATTTTATTGTGCATTTCTTCTCGTAATTTTTCTAGATCCAATTCACTGTAAAACAAATCATCTATTTTAACATTAAGTGCATTTGCGATTGTGTACATAGTTTTAAGACTGGGATTAAATACCTTGTTATTTTCTAATTCAGAAAGATAAGAATAAGAAAGACCAGTCAATTTCATAAGCCTATATAAAGTTATATTTTTAGATTCTCTAACATTTTTTATAATAAAAACAAACATAAATTACCTCTAAAGTTATTATGCTCAAATTTTATTATAATTATTTGCAAAATTCTATTCTTCGCTCCCAGCGAACTATTTAAAACTTGAAATGCCTAATACAAGCACACTTGTTTTTCGACAAATACTCTAAAAGGCTTGAAATCACTGCATTTTGTCGAAATATTTTTGTTGACAATGTTTGAATTTATGATATAATCTAGTCAAATAAAAAAAAGAAACGCGTTTCTCTGTAAAAGGAGAAAAATATGGAAATAATAGAAATAGTAAAAGACAGAGTAAAATTAAATAAAAAATTATTCAGTGAGGAAGAATCAAAAATGATTTTAGATAATATTGAAGTGTTTTCTAAATTGTATTTATTAGGATTGCTCGATAAGAATTAAATGTAAGTTTTTTACATTTGATTTTCCCACTTTTTTCCCACTCGAGTTTTGAAACTTTGTATAACATTGCATAAGTTATGATTCGAAGAATACTGATATTTAAGCGATTACAGAGATTTTGTAAAACAATGAAAAAGCATTAAAATTAATCATGGGTTCGATTCCCGTAGGGGTCACCAAATTAGAGATGAAGATGTATTACATTTTCATCTTTTTTTATTGGGTGAAAAAAATCTATTGACAAAACAAAAATTTGGTATATAATACAAATATGCAAACAACAATTCGTATAAAGGAGAAAATTATGGTTACTACACTACATATAAAAAATGTTGGAATTATAGATGATTTAAGCCTTGAACTAAATGAAGGGTTTAATGTATTAACAGGAGAAACAGGAGCAGGTAAAACATTAATAATTGGTTCACTTGCAATTTTAGCAGGTGGTAGATTTTCAAAAGAAATGATTAGAAATGGAGAAGAATTTTCATTTGTAGAAGCAAATTTTTATTGTCCTAATAATGAATTAGCAATAGATGATAATATTATAGTATCAAGAGAAATACACTTAAATGGCAGAAATTCATGCAAAATAAATGGCAGACTAGTTACTGTAAACGAATTAAAAGAATTTATGAATAAAATACTTGATATTCATGGACAACATGATAGTCAACTAATTTTAAATCCTATGCAACATATTATATACTTAGATAAATTTATTGGCAAAAAATTAGAAAAAAACTTAAATGAATATAAAACAAAATTACTAGAATATAATACTTTAAAACAAGAATTAAAAAATACCTATGGAGAAGATCAAGAAAAAGAAAGAAGACTTGATTTGCTACGCTATCAATATAATGAAATTGAGCAGGCAAAGTTAAGACAAAATGAAGAAGAAGAACTAGAAGAAAAACACAAAATGATGCAAAACGCAGAAAAGCTAAGAAACAATTTGTGTGATATTGATAATGAATTAAACCAAAATGCAATAGTTGCAATAAGTAGTGCAATTCGTAGTTTAGAAAAGATACAAGATTGTGGTAGCAAATATACTGAAAAATTAAGTATATTAAAAAGTAGTTATTATGATATACAAGAATTAGCAAGAGACCTAAGCTATATGAGAGAAGAGGTCGATTTTGACGAAGAAGAGAGAAATCAAATAGAAAGTAGGCTAGACTTGATTTGTTCATTAAAAAGAAAATATGGAAATACAATTTCAGAAATATTAAAATATTCAGATAAAGTAGCAGAGGAAATACACAAAATTGAGAATTTAGATGAATATCATAAAAAAATAAAAGCAAAGATAACAACATTAGAAAAAGAGTTATATATAATTGCAAATGATATTAGCACTATTAGAAAACAGTATGCAAAAGAACTATCAGGCAAAATAAATAAGGAGCTAAAAGACCTAGAAATGCCAAATGCCAGATTTGAAATACAAATAAATAATGCAGATAAATTTTATGCAACAGGAATAGATGAAGTTGAATTTATGATTTGCACAAATATTGGAGAAGAACTAAAACCTCTTATAAAAATAGCTTCAGGAGGAGAAATGGCAAGAATTATGCTTGCAATAAAAAATGTATTAGCAGATGTTGATGAAGTAAGTACATTGGTATTTGATGAAATTGATACAGGTATTAGTGGTAAAGCCTCAAAAGCAGTAGCAGAAAAAATGAAATCAATTGCAAAATTTCATCAGGTAATTTGCATTACACACTTACCAACAATTGCAGCAAAAGGAGATTATAATTATTATATAAGTAAACAAACTAAAGAAAATAAAACATATACACACATTAAAAAACTAAGTGAAGAAGAAACAATTGAAGAAATTGCCAGAATATCATCTGGTGAAATTACAGAAATTGCAAAAGCACATGCACAAGAACTAAGACAAGCTTCATAAAAATTCGCCTTCCAATGTTTACATATTAAAAATTATGAGGTATAATGTTTAATAGTAAAATAACAATAGAGAAGGGAATTTGTATGGAAGAAAAAAATATAAATAATGTAGAACAAGAATTAGACTTAAATCAACTTATGAAAATAAGAAGAGAAAAATTAGCTAAATTACAAGAAGAGGGAAAAGACCCTTTTGAAATTATAAAATTTAATGTTACACATACCAGCAAACAAATAAAAGAAAATTTTGAAGAATTAGAAGGAAAAGATGTTACAATAGCAGGTAGAATGATGGCAAAACGTATAATGGGTAAGGCATCATTTTGCCATATTCAAGACAATGAAGGAAGAATACAAAGTTATGTTAGCATAAATGAATTAGGAGAAGAAAGCTATAAACAATTTAAAGAAGATGACATTGGAGATATTATAGGAATAACAGGTTTTGTATTTAAAACAAAAACAGGTGAAGTTTCTATACATGCAAAAGAGGTTACTCTTTTGTCAAAATCTTTAAGACCATTACCAGAAAAATTTCATGGATTAAAAGATACTGACTTACGTTATCGTCAAAGATCAGTTGATTTAATAATGAATCCAGAAGTAAAAGAAACATTTAAAAAGAGAACAGAGATTATTAAAGAAATTAGAAAAGTATTAGATGAAAAAGGGTTTATGGAAGTAGAAACACCTATATTACAAACAATAGCTGGAGGAGCTTCTGCAAGACCATTTATTACACATCATAATACACTTGATATTGACATGTACTTAAGAATTGCAACAGAATTATATTTAAAAAGGCTTATAATAGGAGGCTTTGACAAAGTATATGAAATAGGCAGAAACTTTAGAAATGAAGGAATGGACATTAAACATAATCCGGAATTTACATGTATAGAATTATATCAAGCATATACAGATCTAGAAGGAATGATGAATTTAACAGAAGAGCTAATCAGAAAATGTGCTAGCAAAGTGTGTGGAACAGAAAAAATATCATATCAGGGTGAAGAAATAGATTTAGAAACTCCATTTAAAAGAATTACTATGATAGATGCTATTAAAAATGCTACTGGCATAGATTTTAATGAGATACAAACAGATGAGCAAGCACAAGAGGCAGCAAAAAGTATAGAGATAGAAATAGACCCAATAAAAACATCAAGAGGAGACATAATGGCACAAATATTTGATGAAAAGGTAGAAGAAACTTTAAGACAACCAACATTTTTATATGAATACCCAATTGAAAATTCTCCACTTACAAAAAAATGTAAAAATAATCCCAAAATGACTCAAAGATTTGAATTGTTTATTGGTGGGCGAGAATTTGCAAATGCTTACTCAGAATTAAATGACCCAATAGATCAATATCAAAGATTTTTAAAACAAGTAGAGGCAAGAGAAGCTGGAGACGAAGAAGCAAACATGATGGATACAGACTTTATTGAAGCACTAGAATATGGTATGCCTCCAACAGGTGGACTAGGAATGGGAATAGATAGGCTAGTAATGTTACTTACAGACTCAGCTTCTATAAGAGATGTATTATTATTCCCAACAATGAAACCTTTAAATTAAGTTAGAAAGGCAATTTTTAATGAATTTTGATACTAGATATTTATATATAATCTTAGGACTTATTGTTGTAATGAGCTTATTTAGTGGGAACTTTGATATATTAAGTGTACTTTTAACATTACCAGGTGTGCTTGTAGCAATAACTTTCCACGAATACGCTCATGCGTTAGCAGCATATAAACTAGGAGATGATACTCCAAAAGTACAAGGAAGACTTAGTTTAAACCCATTAACCCATTTAGACCCAATAGCAATAGTGTTATTGTTATTTACACATATTGGATGGGGAAAACCAGTAGAAATAAATCCTAATAACTTTGACAAAAAAGTATCTGCTAGAACAGGAGAAGCAATAGTTGCAGCAGCAGGACCTTTAATGAACATCTTACTAGCATTTGTAATTGCAATCATATTTTATGCAATTCAAATATTTGCTACAAGTTTTGCTTTTACAAGCCAAACTGGAAGAATCATAATGACAATGCTACAATATGCTGTAATTGTAAATGTTGGATTAGGAGTATTTAATTTGATACCCTTACCTCCACTTGATGGTTCAAAAATATTAATGGGATTTTTACCATATAATGCAAAAAGATGGTTTGAAGATAATGAGAGAATATTTTATATAATATTTTTGGTTATTTGGATTACTCCGATAGCAAGTACAATTGTGTCACCTGCAATTGACGCAATTACATATGGAATTGATAAAATAGTAAGTTGGCTATTCAGCCTATTTATATAAAGGAATAAAAAATGAAAGATATATTAACTTTAGGAATTGAATCAAGTTGTGATGAAACTTCTGCTTCTGTTGTAAAAAACGGGAGAGAAGTTCTTTCTAATGTGATAAATTCCCAAATAAAAATACATGAGCAATTTGGCGGCGTTGTACCAGAAATAGCCTCAAGAAACCACATAGAAGCTATTTCAAATGTGGTAAAGGAAGCTATAAACCAAGCTGGTATTACTATGAACGACATTGATATAATTGCTTGTACATATGGGCCTGGTTTAGTAGGGGCTTTATTAGTTGGTGTATCATATGCAAAAGCGCTAAGCTATGCATTAAATAAACCACTAGTAGGAACAAACCATATACATGGCCATATAGCAGCAAACTATATTACACACCCAGAGCTTGAACCACCACTATTATGTTTAGTCATCTCAGGTGGCCACACACATCTGGTACATATAAAAAGCTATTCAGAATTTGAAGTGTTAGGGAGAACAAGAGATGATGCGGTAGGAGAAGCATTTGACAAGGTTGCAAGAGTTATTGGGTTAGGTTATCCAGGAGGACCAAAAGTGGACAAACTTGCAAAAGATGGAGAACCTAATATTGAGCTTCCTAAAACACATATAGAAAACTTAGACTTTAGCTTTAGCGGAATAAAAACAGCTGTTATAAATTTGCATCATAAAAATCCAGACATAAACAAAGCAGACTTATGCAATAGCTTTGAAAAAACTATTACAGAAGTGTTAATAGACCATACAATACGAGCAGCAAAAGAGCTAAATATAAATAAAATAGCATTAGCTGGAGGAGTATCTGCAAATACATATATAAGAAGTGAGTTCCTAAAATTAAAAGATAAAGGATATGAGATATATTATCCAGAACCTATACTATGTACAGATAATGCAGCAATGATAGCATCAGCTGGTTATTATACATATATGGCAGGAAATACGTCAGACTTAAGTTTAAATGCAGTACCAAACTTAGGCATAAATTAAAGAAAGGAATATTAAATGGCAATATATGTAATTGCTGATTTACACCTTTCATTTTCACAAGATAAGCCTATGAGCATATTTGGAGAAAACTGGGAGGGACACAGCGAAAAAATTAAAAATAATTGGATATCTAAAGTAAAACCAGAGGATACAGTGGTATTGCCAGGTGATTTTTCATGGGCTATGTACTTAAAAGATACATATAAGGATTTTCAATATTTAGATTCATTACCAGGTAAAAAACTTTTGCTAAAGGGAAACCATGACTATTGGTGGACAACACTGACAAATATGAGAAATTTTTTGGTAGAGAATAAATTTAAAAATATTGACTTTATATATAACAATAGCTACCTAGTAGAGAATAAAATATTAACAGGAACCAGGGGTTGGAATTTACTGGACACAGAAAATAGTAACAAAATGATAAATAGAGAAAGCATAAGATTAAAATTAGCCATAGAAGATGGTATAAAAAAGTATGGAGATAATAAAGAAATAATTGTATTTATGCATTATCCACCAATATCACATGCCAACCAAAATTCGGAGTTTATAAAAATACTAAAACAATATAATGTAAAAAAATGCTACTATGGACACTTACATGGCAAATCACACCAAGATGCAGTTGAAGGAATTGTTAATAAAATAGACTTTAAACTGATAAGTGCAGACTATTTGAATTTTGATTTGATTAAAGTAACATAAACACTTGAAATACCTGAAAAATGTGGTATAATATAAAAGCTAATTAATTTTTTTGAAAGGAAGATTATAAAATGAGTGTAAAAGTAGAAAACACAGAAAACAAAAATGAAGTAAAATTAAGTTTCGTAATAGAAGCAGAAAAATTTGATGAAGCAATGAAAAGAGTATATGCAAAAACAGCTAAATACTTTACAATTCCAGGCTTTAGAAAAGGTAAAGCACCAATGCAAATGGTAGAAAAACAATATGGAACAGAGATATTCCATGAAGACACATTTAATGAATTAGTGCCAGACATTTTTGATGCAGCAATTAAAGAAAACAATATTCAAGCTGTAAGCCAACCAGATATTGACATTACTCAAATAGGCAAAGGAAAAGACCTTATATTTACAGCAACAGTACAAGTAAAGCCAGAAATTAAATTAGGAAAATATAAAGGTATAGAATTAGAAAAAGTTGAGTATAATGTATCTGACCATGACATAGAACATGAACTAGGACATATGGCTGAACATAATGCAAGATTGATAACAATAGAAGATAGACCAGTTGAAAAAGGCGATATAGCAGTTATCGACTTTGAAGGATTTATAGATGGTGTTCCATTTGAAGGTGGAAAAGCAGAAAAACATGAATTAGAAATTGGAAGCAACACATTTATTCCAGGTTTTGAAGATCAAATAATTGGAATGAAATTAGAAGAAGAAAAAGATATTACAGTTAACGTCCCAGAAGACTACTTTTCTAAAGAATTAGCAGGAAAGCCAGCTGTATTTAAAGTAAAACTTCATGAAATTAAGAAAAAAGAACTTCCAAAAATGGATGACGAATTTGCAAAAGACGTTAGCGAATTTGACACATTAGAAGAATTAAAAAATAGCATTAAAGAAAAAATGCAAAAAGCAAATGAGCAAAAAGCAGAATATGAAACAGAAGAAGCTGCTATAAATGCAGTTTGCGACAACGTTGAAGTAGAAATTCCATCAGGAATGATTGACAGTGAAGTTGAAAACATGATGAAAGACGTTGAACAAAGATTACAATATCAAGGTTTAACATTACAACAATACTTTATGCTATCTGGAAAAACAGAAGCACAAGTAAAAGACGAAATGAAAGAACAAGCTGAAAAAGCTGTTAAATCAAGATTAGTAATAGAAGCTATTATCAAAGAAGAAGACATTAAGCCAGAAGAAAAAGAAGTTGAAGAAAAACTTAAAGAAATGGCTAAAAACTATGGTAAAACTGAAGAAGAAATGCTTAAAAATGAATATGTAAAAGAATATATCGAAAACAATATGAAATTTGAAAAAGCTATTAAATTCATAGTTGATAATGCAAAATTTAAAAAATAATTATTATCTAGTTTTGGCAAAATGCATTTAATGTATTTTGCCTTACTATGAAATCCAAAGAGAAAGGTTGGTACAAATATGAAAGAACAAAACAGTTTGGTTCCTTATGTTATTGAACAAACAGCAAAAGGAGAAAGATCATATGATATTTTCTCAAGACTATTAAAAGACAGAATTATATTTTTAGGAGAAGATGTTAACCAAACCTCAGCAAGTTTAGTAATTGCACAATTACTATTCTTAGAATCAGAAGATCCTGACAAAGAGATTCATTTATATATCAATAGCCCAGGGGGATCTATCACAGATGGAATGGGAATTGTAGATACAATGAATTATATAAAATGTCCAGTTTCAACTATATGTATTGGAATGGCAGCAAGTATGGGAGCCGTACTTCTAGCAGCAGGAGAAAAAGGCAAAAGATTTGCAACACCAAATGCAGAAATTTTAATTCACCAACCACTAATTGGTGGCGGCGGCTTATCTGGCCAAACAACAGAAATTAAAATCCATGCAGACCATATGGTTAAAACAAGAGAAAAATTAAATAAATTCTTAAGTGAAAGAACTGGTCAACCACTAGAAGTAATTAACAAAGACACAGAAAGAGACAATTATATGACAGCAGAAGAGGCCCTTAAATATGGTCTTATTGACGGTATTATGGAAAAAAGAATTTAATTAAAAATAGAAAGGAAATTAGCTAAAAATGGCAAGTAAAACCAAAGGCGTAAAATGCTCTTTTTGTGGTAAATCACAAGAAGCAGTTGGCAGAATTATTGCTGGACCAGGAGTATATATTTGCGATGAATGTATAAAAGTATGCAATAATATTTTAGATGAAGAAATATATGAAGATGCTGAAATGACATATACAACTAAGGTTGGAAATGAATTACCTAAACCAGTTGAAATAAAAGAGATTTTAGATTCATATGTGATAGGCCAAGATGAAGCTAAGAAAACACTATCTGTTGCAGTATACAACCATTACAAAAGAATAAATCATCAAGATGAACCAGATGATGTAGAATTACAAAAAAGTAATGTTTTATTACTAGGACCAACTGGATGTGGAAAAACTTTATTAGCACAAACATTGGCAAAAATCTTACAAGTACCATTTGCAATTGCTGATGCAACAACGTTAACAGAAGCAGGGTATGTTGGAGAAGACGTAGAAAACATTTTATTAAAACTTATTCAAGCTGCTGACTATGATATTGAAAAAGCAGAAAAAGGTATTATATATATTGATGAAATTGACAAAATTTCTAGAAAATCAGAAAACCCATCAATTACAAGAGATGTTAGTGGAGAAGGTGTACAACAAGCCTTACTAAAAATTATAGAAGGAACTGTGGCATCTGTACCACCACAAGGTGGCAGAAAACACCCACATCAAGAATTTATACAAATAGATACATCAAATATACTATTTATTTGTGGAGGAGCATTTGAAGGACTTGAAAAAATAGTAAAAGACAGGATTGGTCAAAAATCAATAGGCTTTGGAGCAAAAATAGAAAGTAACAAAGATATAGACAAATACAAAGTATTTGAACAACTATTACCACAAGACTTATTGAAATTTGGATTAATACCAGAATTTGTGGGTAGATTACCAATTATAGCTACATTACAAGAGCTTGATAGAAATGCATTAATAGATATAGTGACCAAACCAAAAAATGCATTAGTAAAACAATATCAAAAATTATTTAAGCTAGATAATGTTGAACTTGAATTTGAAAAAGAAGCTTTAGAACTAATTGTTGACAAAGCAATAGAAAGAAAAACTGGAGCTAGAGGTTTAAGATCTATTATAGAAGAAATTATGAGAGACATAATGTTTGAAATTCCATCTAACCCTAAAATAGAAAAATGTATAATAACTAAAGCAACTGTTCAAAATGGAGAACCTCCTAAAATTATTATAAATAATAATAGAGAAATTCCTAAGGCTGAAAATGGAAAGATACGAAGAAGCACTACAACTAAAAAGGCAGGGACTGCATAAAAATAGTAAAGCCTAAAATAATTATAAAATTTAAAAAATGTCAAATATTTGTTTGACATTTTTTTGTTTGTATGCTATTATATAAAAAGATGAAAAATAGTTGTTCGAGAGAATTATAAAATATAAGGAGTGATGTAATTTTGGCTAGAAAAAAAGATCCTATGTCAATTAATAAAAGAGAAAAAGCAATTTTAAAATTCATTCAAAAACAAGTAGAAGAAAATGGATATGCGCCATCAGTAAGAGAAATAGGAAAGGCAGTAGGACTAAAATCTACTGCAACAGTACATGGATATTTAGCAAAACTATCTGAAAAAGGTTACATAAAAAAAGAAGATCAAAAAGGTAGAACATTGAGACTATTAAAAGGCGGAGATGGAGAACCAGTAAAAAAACATGAAGACAAAAACTATTATACAGGTAGAGAAATGGTTGAAGTTCCTGTTATTGGCAAAATAACAGCTGGTGAACCAATCTTAGCAGTAGAAAATGTTACAGATACATTTCCTATTCCGATTGATTTTGTTGGAAACAGTGAAAGCTTTATGCTTACAGTTCGCGGAGAAAGCATGATAGAAGCTGGAATATTAAATGGAGATTACATCCTAGTAAAAAAACAAAATACAGCAATAAATGGAGAAATTGTTGTAGCGCTAATTGGAGATGAAGCAACAGTAAAAACATTTTACAAAGAAAAAGATCACATTAGATTACAACCACAAAATAGCACAATGGATCCAATAATTGTACCAACATGCGAAATCTTAGGAAAGGTAGCAGGAGTATTTAGAAAACTATAAAATAAAGAGGGGAGTATATATGAGCGATTATTTATCAATATGGATTTTTAATAGTAGACCTAGAATAAAAGTATTATGTTGCTATTTATTATTATTTATAATAGTTTTTGTATTTTCAGATATAATGATATATTTATACACTAAATCATTATATACACCAATGGAAAAATATGAAATAAGTACAGAAACACCATTAATAACAGTAAATACAGCTGAAGCATCTAATATGAATGGTAATGTAAAAGGAACTATTAAAAACAATACACAAGAAAAAATGATAGATAAATACATAAGATTTGATTTTTATACACCAAGAGATATTAATGTAGGAACTAAATACTTAAAAATAGACAAGTTGGATATTGACGAAGAAAAACAATTTGAATTAGGTTTTAGATATGACAATGTAAGTTATGTAAAAATTTCAACAGCGGCAGAAGATGATATATTAAAAGCAACACCAGAAGAACTAGAATTTACACCTGCGTTTGGACCAGCCGGAATATTACAACTATTGATTTTATGGCGTTTATTTGCATAAAATAAGAAGAATATGGCAAAATAGAGTATGTAGAAACATACTCTATTTTACATTTGAAGTTCGTTTTTTTGTAAAACATATTGCTATTTCAGTTGGTTTGTAATATAATTGTAATGCAAATGTAATAAAAAAGAAATAAGCTCTGTTGAAAGGAAAGATTTAAATGTTTAAGTATGGACAAGATATAGGAATAGATTTAGGTACAGCGACTGTAATTGCCTATGCTAAAGGTAAAGGAATTGTGCTAAGAGAGCCATCAGTAGTTGCAGTAGACAACAATACAGGAGAAGTATTAGCGGTTGGAAAAGAGGCAAGAAGAATGCTTGGAAGGACGCCAGGCAACATAGTAGCAACAAGACCACTACGAGATGGTGTGATTTCAAATTATACTGTAACAGAAAAGATGCTTAAATATTTTATAAATCGTGTTTGCGGTAAATTTATATTTGCACCAAGAATTATGATCTGCATACCATCACAAGTAACTGAAGTCGAAAAAAAAGCAGTTATAGATGCTGCATCACAAGCTGGAGCAAGAAAGGTATATCTAATTGAAGAACCAATAGCAGCAGCCATTGGAGCTGGAATAGATATATCTAAACCATGTGGCAATATGGTTGTAGATATTGGTGGAGGAACAACTGATATAGCAGTTATATCTTTAGGAGGATCAGTAGTAAGTACATCACTTAAAGTTGCTGGAGATAAATTTGATGAAGCAATAGTTAAATATATTAGAAAAAAACATAATGTAGTTATAGGAGAAAGAACTGCTGAAGAGTTAAAAATAAATATTGGTTGTGTGTATCCAAAGATTCAAGACATGGAAATGGACATAAGAGGAAGAGACTTAGCAACAGGATTGCCAAAAACAATTACAGTACGTTCAAGTGAAATGTTAGAGGCATTAATAGAACCAGCAATGCAAGTCGTAGAAGCAGTGCATAGTGTACTTGAAAGAACACCACCAGAGCTTGCAGCAGATATAAGTGATAGAGGAATATATATGACAGGCGGAGGCTGCTTAATAGATGGACTAGACAAGTTATTACAAGAACAATTAGGTTTGAATGTTATGATAGCAGAAGATGCTGTTTCATGTGTTGCTCTAGGAACTGGAAAAGCACTAGATAATTTAGACGTATTAGATAGAAAGAAAAAATAAGTATCAAAACCTATTAATATGCAGTTAGTATATTAATAGGTTTTTAATATAAATAAGGTATAAAATGTAAAAAAATATTTGAAAACTTGCAAAAAGTAAAATAAAACTGTATAATAATAGTATGTTTAATTGGGAGTGAGAATGAATGAAGAGTTTAAGAGATTTTAAAGTGCCAAATTTTAAGTTTCCAAAATTTAAAATGAAAGACATATCTGAAATTGAAGAAATGAATATGGACTATGAAACATTAGAAAAATCAAAGGAAAATCAAAAGAAAAAGGATAAAAAAGAATTTATTGCTACCGAATATAATGATATTAAAGAAATATTTGAGCATTCAACAAAAACATATGCTAATAAAGAATTTATTTTAGAAAAGTTTGATCCAAAGGGGAATTTCAAAGAAATCTCATATAAACAATTTGGAGAAGATGTAAGAGGGTTTGGAACAGCCTTAAACAAAATATTAAACTTACAAAATAAGCCAAGAATTATGATATTAAGTGAAACAACATATGGATGGTATGTATCATATGTTACTTTATTATGTGGAGATGCAATTGCAGTTCCTACTGACAAAGAACTTCCAGAAAATGAACTAGAAAATGTAGTAAGAAGATCAAAAGCAGATGCAATTATATATTCTGAAAAGAAGTCTGATTCTGTAAAGAAAATAATGGAGAACTTTCCACAAGTAAAATATTTTATTAAAATGTATTCAGAAGAAGAAATAAAAGATAGAACAGTTGGAATGCAGTATTTAATAAATGAAGGAAAAAAATTAGTACAAAGTGGAGAAGATTATTTTGAAAAAGTAAAAATTGATCCAGATGAATTTAAAGTATTATTATTCACCTCAGGAACAACATCTACACCTAAAGGAGTTATGCTATCTAGTCGTAATTTAGCAGAAAATATAAATGCAGCTACTGCATATGCTAAAGTGTACCCAGAAGATAGGTTTTTTTCAGTATTACCACTACATCATACATATGAATCAACAATAGGTTTTCTACTTCCAATGGCGTGGGGAAGCTCAATTGCTGTTTGCCAAGGCTTAAAACACATTGTACCAAATATGCTAGAAACAAAGCCAAGTGTAATAATTTCAGTACCTCTTTTAATAGAAAATTTATATAAAAAGATTAATGCTAGTATAAAAAAAGCTAATAAGGATGGACTAGTTAATTCAATGATACATGTAACTAATGCTTTAAAAGTAGTAGGGGTAGATATAAAACGCAAAGTATTTTCTGATATTTATGCTAATTTAGGAGGAAACTTAAGGTTTATAGTATCAGCAGCAGCACCAATAGATGCAAAGATTGGCAAATGGGTAGAAGATATAGGAATTACATTTTTGCAAGGATATGGACTAACTGAGACAGCACCAATTGCAGCCCTAACTCCAGAATACCAACCCAAAGTGGGGTCAGCTGGTAAACCAATACCAAAAGGTGAAATAAAAATTGAAGATCCAAACGAAAATGGTGAAGGAGAAGTTTTAATAAAAACACCTACACTAATGCTTGGATATTATGAAGATGAAAAAGCAACAAACGAGGTTATTGAAAATATAAATGGAGAAAGATGGTTTCACTCTGGAGATATAGGTTACTTAGATAAAGAAGGCTTTTTATACATAACAGGAAGAAGCAAAAATGTAATAGTTACACAAAATGGTAAAAATATTTATCCAGAAGAAATAGAATTATTGCTAGCACAAATACCAGAAATCAAAGAATGTATGGTATATGGAAAAGAAGATGAAAAGGATAAAAACAACAAAGAACTTATAATCTCAGTAAGAGTTATACCAAACACAGAAGTTCTAGAAAAAGAACATGGAAAAAATTTAACAGATGAACAAATTAAAGACATCATCTGGCCTAAAATAAAAGAAGTAAATAAAAAATTAACTTCATATAAAGCAATTAAAAATTTAGAAATTAAACATGACGAATTTGAAAAAACAACAACAATGAAAATTAAACGTTATGCAGAGCTAAAGAAAAAGCAATAAAAACTTGTACAAAAAAGTACAAATTATTACAAAATAACCTTGACTTTGTGAAAATATTGTAATAAAATCGTAGCAGAAATATAAAAAGAAAAAGTCCTATTGTGTTTTTTAAGTTCAACTTATAGTAATATCAACGCATAGGAAAAATAACATAGGATAAAGGAGGGAAGTTTACGATGTCTAGATCTGGCATAGTAAACGTGAGAATGGTTATCACGGAAGAAAAAATATTATCCAACATGGATAAAGTACAAAAATTAATAAATCCTAACAGCAAGAAACAAATTGTTCAGTTAGAAGAAGACGCTTATTTTAAAGATTTAATAGAATCAATAAAAACATATTTAATTGAATACCCTAAAAAGAAAAACTTTCCTAAGAGCGTATATAAAGCTGCTTATGAGTTGGTAGAGTATGCACCAAATCAATTTGAAGAAAATACAAAAAAAATAGAAGAGTTAATTAGACAAAGAGAAAAAAATATTGCATTAGCAGCAAGACTAAGAGAAGCTTTAGATGCAGTAGAAAACAAGGAAGAAGACTGGAAAGATACTGTAAAGAAAATTTCTAAAGATTTTCCAGAAGATATAATAGATACTTTAGGGTTAATAGGTAGAACAAAATCTGCCAAATCACAAAATTATCAAGATGCTGTAAAATTAATAAATGCAAGAATTGCTAATTTAGAGTCTAATCTACATATTGAAATAGATATGGAGAGAATTGAAGATAGATCAAAAGCACTAAGCTATATTGGAATAGAAATAGCAGATGCCTTAAAATTAATACCAACACCACAAGAAGATGATGAAGTGGAAGCTGTTTTAAATCAAATAGAGGAAACAGTTCCAGAAGAAAAAACATATTTTGAACAAACTAGAGTGGAAGTAAAACCAACTTTATGGCAAAGAATAAAAAATAGCAAAATTGTTAAAGCTATAAGCTATGCATTTAAAGTTAAAGTTGTACTTCAAGTTCCAGCACTTCCAGAAGGAAGAGGAGAACAACATTAATTAATGATATGTTAAAGTGGTTGGATAAAAAATCTAACCACTTTTATCATGTTAAATTTGTAAAACTAATATAATACAAATTTTTTCATAAATATCAATAAATTACTTGACAATTAAAGCAAAATGCTTTATACTTAATTCTGCATTACAAATCCGCCATTAGCTCAGTTGGTCAGAGCAACCGGCTCATAACCGGTGGGTCCTAGGTTCGAATCCTAGATGGCGGACCAATACTAAAGGTATTGCGTAACTTAATATATGGGCAGATGGCCGAGTGGCTAAAGGCGGCAGACTGTAGGCTTTGATTTTTAAATTAAGGAATCAAAAATTGCAGCGCATACAAGTGATTGTATGATGAAAACCGGGCTAATTCGGGGAAGTCTTAACAGGTTTTAGGCTGATGATAATCCCGAGCTAGAAAGAAATTTCGAGTGTAGAGACTTTATACCTGGTATCTTAGTAAAATTAAGATAAAGAGAAAGTCCAGACTACAAACATTTTAATGGTAGTGAAAACTATAGTAGTAAGAAATCTGTTCTCGTACGAGTACGATGGTTCGAATCCATCTCTGCCCACCAAAAACAAGTTGCAAAACTTGTTTTTAAAAGCACAATAACACGAACAAACATTCTAACAAAAAGGAGAAAATATGAAATTTGGAACTAATAAAGAAAAAGGGAATTCTAGTTTAGGAATAGCAATTGCATATTTTTCAACCAACGGATATACTGTTTCAATACCTCTTAATGATACTCAAGACTATGATTTAATTGCTGAGAAAGAGAATAAGTTTTATAGCGTACAAGTAAAGTCAACTGGCTGTAAAACTAAGTATGGCAATTATCAAGTAGCACTCAAAAGCTGTGGAGGAACAAAAGGGACAACCTATAAAACCATAATAGATACTAAAGTAGATTTAGTGTTTATAGTAACTAGTGATTTATCAATATATTTAATTCCTAAAAATGAAATAAAAAATAAAACTACTATTAACTTGTGCAGTAAATATGAAAGATATAAAGAAAGAGGAAATAATTAAATTTCCTCTTTCTCTTGCATTTTAAGCAATTCATTTGCCTGCTCTTGACTCAAATACTCATTTTCAACCATTGTAGAAATAACTTTTCTTTGTCTACTCAAAGTTAAATTCTTATTAATAGTTGGAGCATAAACACTTGGAGCATTTGGAATTCCTGCAAGCATAGTTGCCTCATATAATGTAATATCTTTTGCTGATTTTTTAAAATAGCCATTACTAGCTTCTTCAATTCCATAATATCCATCACCAAAATAAATTGTATTAATATAAAATTCCAAAATATCATCTTTAGTATACTCATCTTCTAAATCATATGCCATAAATATTTCAGCAATTTTCCTATATAAAGAATTAGTATCTGTACCAATAAAATATAAATTTTTAGCAACTTGTTGAGTAATAGTACTACCACCTTCTAAAAAATCCTTATTACGTATGTTTGAAACAATAGCCCTTGCAATAGCAATCAAATCAATAGGACCATGATCATAATAACGACGATCTTCAACAGAAATTACAGCATCCTTATAATATTTAGGCACGCTACTAAGCTCAACATAACTACTATCACTTTTTATCTTTTCAACTTTATCAGCCAAACTAGACGTTTTTAAAGCATCTGTATAAACCTGATGGCCTTTATATATAACAAATCCACTTGCAATAATAAGTGCGATTAAAATAAAAAGTAAAGACCTTTTAATAAATTTAATCATAAATATTAAACTCCTATATTTAATTTATAAATATATTATAAACCTAATAATATAAAAAAGCTATTAAAATTTTCTTAAAATTATATGTAGATTTAATTGACATTTTAGTACAATTATCGATATAATTTTATTGGTGATTATATTGAAACAAACCAAAGAAGAACAAAATACAAAAATATACCCTATATATAAAATGCTATCATGGGATTTGCTATTTTATTATTCGATAAATTTTATATTTTTAACTCAAATAAAAAATATTAGTGCTTCTGATGTGTTATTATCAGAAGCTTTTTATCTTATATTTAAAACCATTTTACTTGTGCCATTAACAGCTTTAATAGAAAAAATTGGCAAAAGAAACAGCTTAATTTTTGCAAATGCAATGAATGTACTTTCAATTTTGAGCTATATACTTGCAAATAATTTAACATTAGTACTAGTTGGACAGTTTTTATCAGCAGTGGCATTTGACATAAAAGGAATGGTAGAAACAAATTTATTGTATGACAGCTTACCTAAAAATGAAAAAAGAGGCTATTGGTTTTCAAAAATAGATGGAAAAGGAATGGCGTGGTATTATTATGCAGAAGCTATAACATCCATTGCATCAGGCTTTTTGTATATAATTAATGGATATTTACCATTTATATTATGCTTAACTTGTTGTTTACTTTCAACAGTATTATCATTCAAATTTAAAAATGTAAAAGAAAATAAGAATAATGAAATAAGTAATAAACAGTACATAAAAGGACTAAAAGATTCATTCAAGTTTATGTTTAAGTCAAGCAGGCTAAAATATCTATTTGCATTTGGAGCAAGTTTTGCTGCACTACTTGGAGTACTAACAAGCTTAAGAAGTGGCACATTAGAACAAATTGGTGTTCCTGAACAGTACTTTGGAGTTATATTTGCTATATTGGGCATAATATCAGGAGTTACAGCTAAAAATCAAGATAGAATTCATAATAGATTTTCAAATAAAACTTTAGCTGTAATATCAATTCCTACAACAATCACATGTATCATAACAGGATTTTGGATATTAGCAAGTTCAAACTATACAATAACATTAGTTATATTAATATTACTATTTTTAATACAATTTGTAGCAAAAGGGGCCTTTTACACTCTTATAAAGAGATATTTAAACAACTTTACTAACTCATCTTTAAGAAATAAAATTACATCAGCATATAACTTAATAGAAAGCATTGCAAGAGCAGTAGTAGCTTTAATGGCATCAAAGTTATTAAAAATAACAACAGCTTCTAATACTATGCTAGTTATAGGATGTGTAATGACAATAGTTATAGTGTTACTATTAGACAGAATGAGAAATAAAGTTGGTTTAAAGCCAGAAGAGTACTCTAAAAAAGACATAGAATTTTTAGAATTACATTAGCTAAAATTAATTGACAAAAATAAAAAGTTAATAGATAATATAAAAGTATAGAACTTTAAATATACTAAGGAGGAAGATATGTATATATTTAATAGAATTACTGTGAATCCACAATTACCAAAAAGAATTGATAAGTTGTCAGAAATAAGCTACAACTTATGGTGGGCTTGGAATACAGAGTTTTTAAAATTGTTTAAAGAAATGGATATTGACTTATGGGAAAGCACAAATAAAAACCCAATAAAATTTTTAAAGTCAGTAACACAAGAAAAATTAGAAAAAGCCAGCCAAGATACAGAGTTTTTGAAAAAATATGACAAAGTAGTAGAAAATTTTGAAAACTATATGAAAAGCAAAAATAATTGGTTTGACAAAAAATATCCAGAAAATAAAAACAATATAATTGCATATTTTTCAGCAGAATATGGATTAGACCAAACCTTACCTATTTATTCAGGAGGGTTAGGAGTTCTTTCAGGAGATCACCTAAAATCATCAAGTGACTTAGGAATACCATTAGTAGCAGTAGGGCTACTATATAAAAAAGGATATTTTAATCAAAAGATAAACCAAAATGGTATACAAGAAACTGGATATAATGATATAAACATAGAAGACTTACCACTAGAAAGTGTAAAAGACTCAGAAGGAAAAGATGTACTTGTAGCAATAAACTTTCCTAAAAAAAGATTATATTTAAAAGCGTGGAAAGTAAATGTTGGTAGAGTTGAACTATATTTATTAGATTCAGATATAGATGCAAATATACAAGAGTATAGAGAAATTACAAAAACTCTATATGGTGGAGATAAAGAGATGAGAATTCAACAAGAAATTGTGCTAGGCCAAGGCGGAGTTTCAATGTTGAAGGCATTAGGATATAACCCAACTGTATATCACATGAATGAAGGCCACTCATCTTTTTTAATACTAGAACTTATATATAATTTAATGAAAGAAAAACAAATATCTTTTAAAATGGCTAAAGATATTGTTTCAGCGAAAACAGTGTTTACTACACACACTCCAGTTCCAGCAGGAAACGATATTTTTGAAATTAGTTTAGTAGAAAAATATTTTAAAGATTATTGGGACAAACTTGGAATTACAAAACAAGAATTTTTCCAATTAGGAATGAAACCAAATGCTAAAAGTGATACAACTGGTTTCAATATGGGAATACTAGCATTAAAAGTAGCAGGAAAGAAAAATGGAGTAAGTAAATTACATGGTGCGGTTTCAAGAGAATTGTTTGGAGAGGTATGGCCGAACATTGCAGCAAATGAATCTCCAATTACATATGTAACAAATGGAATTCATACATGCTCATGGCTTGCATCAAACTTAAAAAAGCTGTATAATAGATACTTGATTCCATATTGGCAAGACAAAATCTATGATGATGATGTGTGGAAGAAAATAAATGATATACCAAACGAGGAACTTTGGAGTGCTCACCAAGAAAGAAAAACTAAGATGCTAGCTATTGTAAAAAACAATACTATAAATAGACTAAGAAGATGTGGATATAGCTATGAAGAAATTAATAGTATAGTTGATTGCTTGGACCCAAATGCATTAACAATTGGTTTTGCAAGAAGATTTGCAACATATAAAAGAGCTACATTAATATTTAAAGACTTAGAAAGAATAACACAAATTTTTAACAACAAAAATCAAAAAGTTCAAATTATATTTGCAGGAAAAGCACATCCGGCAGATAAAGAGGGACAAGACTTAATTAAATACATACATGAAATATCAATGAAACCACAATTTAAAGGAAAAGTGTTTTTATTAGAAAATTATAATTTAGCTATGTCTAAGTATTTAGTAAGTGGAGTTGATGTATGGCTTAACACACCAAGAAGACCAATGGAAGCATCTGGAACAAGTGGACAAAAAGCATCTGTCAATGGAGTCATTAATTTTAGTGTTCTAGACGGATGGTGGGCAGAAGGATACAATTCAAAAAATGGATGGAAAATTGGTGAGACGTTAGAGTATGCAGACTATGAGGCACAAGATAGAGTAGATTGTCAAAGTATATATGATACATTAGAAAACAAAATAATTCCAATGTATTATGAAAAAAATGAAGAGGGAATTTCAACTAGTTGGATGCAAGTAATGAAAAACTCTATTATATCTACTGGAGGCAAGTATAGTACTGCAAGAATGGTAAAAGACTATGTAGAAAAATTATATATGCCATTATGCAATTTATATAATACATATTATACTGACTTAGGAAAAGTTGGAGAGTTTGATGCATGGAAAGAAACTACACAAAATACATGGGATGATATTGAAATAATCCAAAGCAATAATTTAGACAATATTACACTAGATGCAGGAAATAATATAGAAGTAAAATGCAATGTAAAATTACCTAACATTGATAAAGAAAATATTGAGGCACAAGTATATTTTGGAAGAATAAGCCAAAATGGTACTGTTGATGATATTACTATTATTCCAATGGAACTAGAAAGCTCTGATGATGAAAATAGAATATACACATATAAAGCAAAAATAAACTTGATTAATGGTGGAAATTATGGTTATACTTTTAGAGTGATGCCAAAGCATGAAATGATATTAGAAGCTGCTAACCTAGACTTAGTAAAATGGATTACAAAATGAAAAAAGCTCTCTCAAAAAGAGAGAGCTTAGATGAATAAATATTACCAAAGGTACCAGTTAATTTTATAACGAATTAAACCTTTGGGTTCTCTATCATTCACTAATACAAATATGGTCAAGTTTTTTTTCTGAAGTGCTAGTACTTTAAATGCATCTGAACCAGGAGCTTTTTGTATTTCCTTCATACGCCGAACTTCGTCAATGGTAACTCCAATACCGGTGTCCGGACGTATCAAGTTGTTAATAGCTCGTGATAATGCTATGGCTGTGCTTAAACTCAACATTTGACATACCTCCTAAAAAATAATTTTACAATGAAGTTAAAAAATTAATGAAAAAATGGAGCAATATAAAAAGTTTTAACATAGTAATTATATCATAAAAAACAGAGGTTGACAATAAAAGCTACAAAAGAATAAGCAATTACAACAAAATTATTATATAAGGAGAGGATATAAATGAGAAAGACAAAAATAATATGTACACTAGGACCAGCAGTGGATAAACCAGAAGTTTTAGAAAGATTAATACTAGCAGGAATGAATGTGGGAAGAATAAACTTTTCACATGGAAACTACCAAGACCAAGAAGAAAGAATAGAGAACTTTAAAAAAGTAAGAGATAAAGTGGGAAAACCAGTAGATTTAATGCTAGATACAAAAGGACCAGAAATTAGAATTGGAAAATTTGAAAATGGTGAAATTTGGCTAAACTCAAATGATATATTTACTTTAAAAACAGAAGAAGTACTAGGAAATAAAGAACAAGTTTCAATAACATATAAAAACTTATACAATGAAGTAAGCCAAGGAACAGTTATTTTAATAAATGATGGCTTAATTAAAATAAAAGTTATTGAAATAAAAGGTACAGACATTATTTGTAAAGTAATAGATGGAGGAAAACTAACTAATACTAAAAGTATAAATATTCCAGGAATGGAAATAAATCTTCCAAGTCCAACTGAAAAAGACATTGAAGATATAAAATTTGGTATAAAAGCCGGTTTTGACTGTATTGCAGCATCTTTCGTACGTAGTGCACAAGATATATTAAACATAAAAAAGGTACTACAAGAAAATGGTGGAGAAAATATTAAAGTAATAGCTAAAATAGAAAATAGACAAGGAATAGATAACTTTGATGAAATTTTAGACATATCAGATGGAATTATGGTAGCAAGAGGAGACTTAGGTGTAGAAATTCCAATGGAAGAAGTACCAATTAGACAAAAAGAGTTTATTAGAAAATGTAATAGAGCAGGAAAACCTGTTATAATAGCAACTCAAATGCTAGAATCTATGACACATAATCCAAGACCAACAAGAGCTGAGGTAAATGATGTGGCAAATGCAGTATATGATATGGCAAACTATGTAATGCTATCAGGAGAAACTGCAACAGGAGAATATCCAATAGAGTGTGTTGAAACAATGAGCAGAATTTGTGAGGCTGTTGAAAAAGCAGATTAAGAAAGGAATGGAGCAATAAATGGCTAATGTTTGTGACTATGTTAAATGGAGAGGAGATTTAGAGCTAAAAAACGATCCATTTAATGAGATAGATGGGTTAATATTATCTAGATTATCTTATTTTCCATTTGAACAATTAACAGAAGAAGACGAAGAAATAACAATAGAAGAATTTGGAAAAAGATTTGAACAAGCAGATCAAACCGAACTAAGAATACTCTGGGAAGATGACAAGTACCTAATACCATTACTTGGTAAGTCAGCAAGGTTTGGAAAAATGCTTGTAACCAATCTAGTAAATAAATTTAACAAAGAAGAAGAAAAACAATTTTTTGCAGTTACAGTTGTAATGCCAGACAATACTGTGTTTGTATCTTACAGAGGGACAGATGACACATTGGTTGGCTGGAAGGAGGACTTCAATATGAGTTTTAAAGCTCATATTGCCTCACAACTAGATGCCGCCAAATATCTAAGTAATATTGCAAAAAAATATAGACAAAAAGTAAGAACAGGTGGACACTCAAAGGGTGGAAACTTAGCAGTATATGCCGCAGCATTTGCGGATAAAGCTGCAAAGAATAAAATTATAAATGTATATAACAATGATGGACCCGGATTTATAGAAGAAATAACAGACACAAAAGAATATAAAGAGGCCATAGAAAAGGTACATACATATATTCCACAATCATCAGTTGTGGGAAGATTACTTAACCATGAAGAAAAATATACTATTGTTCAAAGTGTTCAAAAAGGAATTATGCAACATGACTTATATAGTTGGCAACTTGAAGGAAAAAAACTTATAAGTTTAGCAGAGGTTACAAATGGAAGCCAATTTGTTGACAAAACATTAAAAGAATGGCTAAAAGGAATAGATCCAAAACAAAGAGAAATAGTAATTGATGCAATATTTGAAATAATAAATACAACAGATGCAAATAGCTTTAAAGAAATTAGAGAAAAGCTATTTACAGATGTAAGACTAATGCTTAAAAAATATCAAAGCTTAGATGATGAGAGCAAAAAAATGATTATGGAGTTTTTTCAAACTCTAATAAGAACAGCCAAAAATACTGCAATAGAAGAAATACCAACATTTGGCAGAAACAATAAAGAATAAAAAACTAAAGTGGCATCTATAAGATGCCACTTTTAATATATTTACATTCCACAACCACAATCACTATTGTTTGTGTTATTATTCATAGAATTTGTATTATTCATTCCACTTGTAAAAAATCTTCTTTGAGCAAGTCTATCTTGAACATTTCTTAATGCCTCACCAAATCTTTGGAAGTGAACAACTTCTCTTTCTCTTAAGAAACGAAGAGGGTCAACGACATCTGGGTCATCTGCACATAAATCAATCAATTTTTCATAAGTTGCTCTAGCTTTTTGCTCAGCAGCCAAATCTTCTTGTAAATTAGCAATAGGGTCACCTTTACAAGCAATACAATTTGCAGAAAAAGGTACACCAGCAGCAGACTGAGGGTATATATCTACACCATGGTCAGTGTAATAATCACCTAAACCAGCAGCTTTAATTTCTTCAATACTTAACCCTTCAGTTAATTGATGAACAATAGTACCAACCATTTCTAAATGGGCTAGTTCCTCTGTGCCTATATCATTTAAAGTAGCCTTTGCAATTTGGTCAGGCATACCAAATCTTTGAGATAAATAACGAAGAGAAGCGGCAAGTTCACCATCAGGACCACCATATTGAGAAATGATAAATTTAGCAAGTTTTGCATTTGGGCATTTTATATTAACAGGGTATTCCAATACTTTATTATAAGTCCACATATTAAATATTTCCTCCTTCCCATGGCCATGGTTCTTCAAGCCATCTCCACTTATTACATGGGCAGTAAATGCTTAAAGGTCCATAAACTTTTTGATATTTGTCTTTTAAATCTCTTAATTGTCTACAATATTCTCTGTGTAAGCAAATTGCTCTTTCATCATCTGGATGAGTATTCAAATATAAACCTAACTCAATAACAGCAAAATTTAAACTTTTAATACTATTTAACATATCAGCTCTGCTGCAATCAGGGTCATCTGTATTACCACAACCTGAATTATTATTAACATTATTTGCAATCATATCTGGAGTATTGTATCCAAATGCAGCATTAATACCTTGTGGAGTATAGCTGCAATCTTTACACATCATTTTATTTACACCACAATTGCAATCTCTATTTTCATCTTCCATTAACCATTACACCCCTCTCCAATTTCATTAGTTCTTCTTAAATAGTAATTTTCAGCCATACTTTGACCAGGCATATAGGGACTTACTAATTCAGGAAATATGGTTCCCATTTTTAAACCACAACAAGGCGTAAATGTTCTATCCATTTCTTGAAGTGGAACATAACTTTGACCTAGCATTGGGTTAGATGGAAACATATTAGAAACAGGCTCTTCATCAAAACCACATCCACATGAATTACTATTATTCATTATATTATTACAGCCACAACCACAACTATTTACAGGGTCTTGGGCATAATCTGCTGTTGTGCCAACATCATTACATAATGATTCTATAATTTCAGGATTGTACTTATTTTGGCAACAACATCTGTTATAACGATTAAACATGTTTAATATTCCTCCTTAAAATTAATTTATATTACATTTTATGACACAGCAGCTAAAATGGTGAGAAAAAACGACTGCATTTTTGCAGTCGCTTTTTAACTTAATTTTATAATTGCATGTAGTTTCTTGTCAGTTTTCATTACAACATAATGTGAATTGCCTTCATAAGAATAATAACAATCTATTTTATCTCCTAACATACAACCATTTTTGTACATAATTTCAAAATTATTTAATTCACCCTTTTCATAAACTTCAAAAGGCAATGCTTCATAAGCATATAAAAGGTAGTACAAATTGTGCATATGATTATTAAAGTCAATATCTCGTCTTAAGACATTAAAACTAAAAGTATGCTCAGAATTGCTAGGCTCTTTCAATTTTGCAATTTCAATTTTATCAAATACCAACTTATCTTCAGGCTCATAACTAAGCTCTATTTCTTTTGTAATTTTGGTAAGAGTCTTAGTATCAGAATTAACTAAAGTCCACTTAGAACTTGCAATACAAATTAAATTATTTTCATTATCATAAATTTCAAAATTTCTAAAAGTAAATAGTTCATTATATGGTACAGACCAAGTTCTAACCTTTACAGTATCGCCAAAAGCTACTCTTTTAAAAACAGATACTTTCCAATTAAGTAAAATCCAAGAAACATGAGTAAAAGGCATTTGAGCTATACCATAACCAGCAATATCAGAATGAACAGTAGCAACATCTTCAAGCAAACACAAAATACCATAATTAGAAATCAAATTACTAGTTCCAATATGCCTAATATCAACTTTATATTCTCTATCAATAAAACTCATTTTTTCCTCCTAAACTTTACAAAACAATTATAAGATATTATAATACAAATATTAAAAAATAACAATTGAATCAGGAGAAAAAATGAATTTAGAAAAATGTAATATTTGTCCAAGAAATTGTCGGAGTAAATAGAGCAAATGGAAAAATTGGATATTGTAAATGTAATGACAAAATAAAAATTGCACTAGCATCTATACACAATTACGAAGAGCCAAGCATAAGTGGTAAAAATGGCTCTGGAACAATATTTTTTAGTAACTGTAATCTAAATTGCATATATTGTCAAAACTATGAAATAAGTCAACTCGGTAAAGGAAAGGAAGTAACCGTAGAAGAACTTGCAGCAATAATTTTGGATCAACAAGCCAAAGGAGTAAACAATATAAATTTGGTAACTCCAACAATGTATGCTTACCAAATTATAGAAGCACTAAGAATAGCAAAAGCAAATGGCTTAAACATACCAGTTATATACAATACTAATGGATATGAAAATGTAGAAACTATAAAAATGCTAGAAGGCTATATAGATGTGTATTTACCAGATTTGAAATATTATTCAAATGAGCTAAGTGTTAAATATTCTAAAGCAGATAATTACTTTAAAATAGCAACAACGGCAATACAAGAAATGCAAAAACAAGTTGGAATACCAGTATTCAATGAGAATGGAATAATTCAAAAAGGTGTAATTATTAGACACCTAGTATTACCAAACCATATTCAAAATTCAAAACATATTTTAAAATGGATAAAAGAAAATATGCCAGAAGGTACATATGTAAGCGTTATGGCACAATATTTTCCAACATATAAGGCAAAACAAGATAAACAGCTAAATAGAAAATTAAATAAAAAAGAATACAAAGAAATAGAAAACTATTTATATACATTAGAACTAGAAAATGGCTATATACAAGAACTTGGAGACCATGAAGAAGAATATGTACCAGATTTTAATGCGAGTATATAAATGTTGCAAAAATGTTACAAACAAATTAAATTTGTATTACAACCCTTTTTTCACAATTTACTTTTATGTTTAATTATGATATAAAAATATAAGTATATATTAGGAGGAAATATAATGAGTAAATTTGATGATATTTATTTAGACATAGTAGATAAAATTTTAAAAGATGGTTATTATGACCAAAATAGAACAGGAGTAGCAACATATAAATTGCCACACCAAATTATGCAATTTAACTTAGAAGAAGAATTTCCAATATTAACAACAAAGTTTGTAGCATTTAAAACAGCAGTAAAAGAACTATTATGGATATTTCAAAAACAATCTAACAGTGTAGAAGAGTTAAAAGCAGAAAATGTACATATTTGGGACGAATGGGAAATGGAAGACGGAACAATAGGAACATCATATGGTTGGATTGTAAAAGAATTTCATCAAATAGATACTTTAATAGAACAACTAAAAACAAATCCACAAAACAGAAGAATGATTATAAACCTATGGCAAATTCCATACTTAAATACAGGAGCATTATACCCATGTGTATTTAATAGTTGCTGGGATGTAACAAACGGAAAATTAAACTGTATGTTAACAATTCGTTCAAATGACTTGCCTTTAGGAAACCCATTTAATGTTGTTCAATATGCAGTTCTAGTACATTTATTAGCACAAGTAACAGGATATAAACCTGGTTTACTAACAGTTTGTATTAGTAATGCTCATATTTATGAAAACCAAATAGAAGGAATGAAAGAACAATTAGCAAGAAGAGATAAGGCATTACCTGCACCAAAGTTATGGATAAACCCAGAAATTAAAGATTTTTATAAATTTACAATAGATGATATTAAACTAGAAGGATATGAGCACTTAGGAAAAATAGAAATGCCAGTATCTGTATAGAATAGGAGAAAAATATGTTAAGTATTATAGTAGCAATAGCAAATAATAATGTAATAGGAAAAGACAATAAATTAATATGGCATTTGCCAGAAGATTTAAAAAGGTTTAAAGCACTTACAACAGGTCATACCATAATTATGGGAAGAAAAACATTTGAATCATTAGGAAGAATATTGCCAAACAGAAAGCACGTTATACTATGTAATGATGCGCAAATGAATATTGAAGATGAAAATGTTGAAATATTATCAGATATAAGTTTATTAGACAAATATATAAACTCAGAAGAAGAAAATTTTGTAATAGGCGGAGCAACTATATATAAATTACTTATGCCATATGCAAATAAAATGTATATAACAAAAATAAATCAAGATTTTGAAGGAGATGTATACTTCCCTGAAATTAAAGCAGAAGAATGGAAAGCAGTTAAAGTAGAAAAAGGACTAAAAAATGAAGCAAATCCATTTGATTATGAATATATAGACTATATTAGAAATTAACAAACAAGAATGCTAACCATTATAGGTTAGCATTCTTGTTGTTAGAAATTAATTAAGGTTATTTATTTTAATATGACAAGCCTTTTAAAATATCTTCATATCTTTCATAACTTGGCATATATTTAGCAATTATTTTCCAAAAATTCTTTGTATGAATTTTGTATTTCATATGGCAGAATTCATGTAATACAATATAGTCAATAACATTTCTGTCATATTTAGCAATATTATAGTTTATTGATATTTTTTGCTCTTCACTAGAAAAGTGTGCCATAATATTATTAGACATCTTTTTAATTTCATAATCTTCTGGAGCATAACCTAGTAATAATCTTGTTTTTTCCATAGCTCTTTCAACCTCTTGCTCAGCAACTTTTTCATAAAGTTTATCAACCAATATTTTTAAAATTTGAGCAGTTTCTATTTTTTTATATTTATTAGGAAGAACTACTTCAATAGTACGATTTACTAAATTGATACTAGGAGTATTTATATTTTTATAATATAAACGTACTTGATGACTTGCACCTAAAACTATAATATTTCCTTTATCAGAATATACCATATTTTGTTGTTGATATTCTTCTATTTTATTTAAAATCCATTGAGTTTTTTCTTCAATAACTGTTTGAATTTGTCTTCTAGAAAAATACCAAGGAGCATTAACTACAACTTCGCCACCATCTACTGAAACGTAGCAGTTTGAGCCAACTTCCTTATTTACTGTATATGAAATTACATTATTTCTGCTTTTAAAAATGTTCATAATTAATACCTCCAAATAGAATATGTTCCCGAATCAATGTTCGTATATAGTATACAAAAAGTTGTTCGGTTTGTCAAGCGAATTTTGAAAAAAATTTTAAATATAAAATTATTTTTAAATTATATTTTAAAAAAGTACAATTTAGTGTATAATAACTACCAGGAGGAAGCAAAATGTATGATGTAATAGTAATTGGTAGTGGTCCAGCGGGAATTACCGCAGCAATTTATGCTAAGAGAAGAAATATATCAACATTAGTTATATCAAAAGGAAGCGGAGCATTACAAAAAGCAGAAAAAATAGATAACTATTATGGTTTTGTAAATGGAATATCTGGAAAAGAATTATATAAAAATGGAATAGAGCAAGCTAAAAACTTAGGCATAGACTTTATAGAAGATGAAGTCATAAATATTGAGTGTATAGATCAATTTACTGTGGAAACAGTCAATTCAAAATATGAGGCAAAAGCAGTAATATTAGCAACAGGGGCAAGTAGAAATGTACCAAATATAAAGGGAATAAAAGAATTTGAAGGAAAAGGTGTAAGCTATTGTGCAGTATGTGACTCCTTTTTTTATAAAAACAAAGATGTTGCAGTATTAGGAGATGGAAATTATGCTATACATGAATTTGAAACATTAAAACCAATTGCAAGTTCAGTAACTATACTTACAAACGGAAATAATATTATAGAAAATAGAGATAGTAGTATTAAAGTAAATAGCAAAAAAATACGAGAATTTAGAGGAGATACAAAACTCGAAGAAGTAGAATTTGAAGACAATACAACTCAAAGTATAAATGGAGTATTTGTTGCAATGGGCATAGCATCAAGTAGTGATTTAGCTAGAAGAATTGGAGCCAGAATTGAAAATAACAATATTATTGTAAATGAAAATATGGAAACAACAGTGCCGGGCTTATTTGCATGTGGAGACTGCACAGGAGGGCTATTACAAATATCAAAAGCTGTGTATGAGGGTGCTAAAGCTGGCTTAGCTGTATTAAAAAATAATTAGAAATTTTAGAAAGGAGTTATAAAATGAGTGTAACAGAACTAAACAAAGAAAATTTTGAAAAGGAAGTAATGGAGGCAAATGTACCAGTACTAATAGACTTTTGGGCAAGCTGGTGTGGACCATGCAGAATGATGTCACCAGTAATAGATCAAATTGCAGAAGAAATGGGCGAAAAATTAAAAGTATGTAAAGTAAATGTAGATGAAAACCATGACTTAGCAGAAAAATATGAAATAATGACAATCCCAGCGTTTATAATCATAAAAAATGGAGAAGAAACAGCAAGAACAATAGGAGTACAACCAAAAGAAGATATATTAAAATTTATATAAGACTATTAACTTTGAAATTTATGCAACATGCTTTTAAAAAAGTGGTATTCCGCCTGCAATTTGACATAAAGTAAAGAACGTATTATAATATAAGTATATGCAAATGCATGTTATAATAATAAACCTTAAACTAAGAAATAATGACACTATGAATGAAGGAGGTTCATTATGAAAAGAGATATTAGATTTTTAGTCACAAACAGCTGCAATTATGGATGCTACTTCTGCCATAACGAAGGAATTGTAAACAGTCTTGTGCGGCATGATTTAACCGTTGATGATTATGTATGGTTGTTTAATACATACAAGGAATTAGAACAGTGGAATGAAGTAACATTATCTGGTGGTGAGCCACTTATTTATTTTCAGATTGATGCATTAGTTGAAAAGTTATATTTAGCTGGAGCGAAGATAACAATTGTTACTAATGGGTCATTACTATCTGAACACTTGCTTATGCTTAAATATGTTGAGCGCATTAATGTTTCTATACACACAATGAATGAAGAAATTTACGAAACTATTACTAATCGTAAAAGAGTGTTTAAAAAGGTAATAGAAAACTTAAAAATTGTAAGAGGACTATATCCAAATCTGAAAATTAGACTTAATGTGACTCCGTGCAAATCAAATAACTGGAACACTGAACAGCTAAAAGCATTAATTTCCTTTGCAAGAGAAATTGATGCAACAGTTAAATGTACCGAATTATTTCCAAACACTGATCTAAGTAATTGTATTACAATTGGAGAACTAGAGAATCAACTTAAACAGCTAGGGTATTTTTATACTGAGAATACTACAAGAACTATGCAATATAACAATACAATGGGATATCCTTGTGTTTTCTTAACTCAGTGTACATGCTCTAAAGCTATTACTATGAGTTCACCTGTTGATTATTGCAGGAGTACTCATGATTTATATATTAATCATGATGGAACAGTTCCTTTATGTAGATTAAGCAAAGAGAGCATGGAATTATGGGAAGAAGTAAAAGAAAGAAATACGGACATTATTTCTAAAAAGATGGAAATTGCGATGAGAAGAGTGTCGGGTGAAAAATGTAACAGATACCTAAGAGGAATATATTAATCTAATATTTGCTCTGCTCAACTTCGAATATAATATTCGGAGTTGAGTCTTTAAAAATAATCTTTTGAGGTAATAAAAATATGAATGAGGATATTGTAAAAAAAGTTGAAAAATATGTAAAAGAAATATCTTATGGAGAAAGTACAGGCCATGACTGGTGGCACATAAAAAGAGTTAATGATTTGGCTATTAAGATTAATGAAAGTGAAAATCAAAATGAATTTATAATTAGAATGATAGCTTTAATGCATGACTTATTTGACTCTAAATTTTCAGATGGAAATATTAGAGATAATCTAGTTATTCTTATGAAAAAGCTAGAAATTTACAATTTAATAAATGAAGAAGACAAAGAAAATATAATATATTCTATTGAAAATTTGAGCTTTAAAGGTGGATTTAATAAAATAGAAATATCAAAAGAAGGACAAATTGTTCAAGACGCTGATAGAATAGATGCAATTGGTGCTATTGGAATTGCAAGAACTTTTGCATATAACGGCAAAAAAGGTAATCAAATTTATGATCCAGATATAGGAATTATTGAAATAAAAAATGAAGAAGAATATAGAAACAAAAAAAGACATGCAATAAATCATTTTTATGAAAAGTTGTTAAAGATTAAAGATAACATAAACACAAAAGAAGGAAGAAAGATTGCAGAATCAAGAACAACATATATGCAAGAGTTTTTAAATGAATTTTATGCTGAGTGGAATGGAAAAAAATAGCAATGAAAATTCACAATTCAAAAAACTTTTAATGGAAACCTCTTGACACTAATAAAAACAGCGAGTATAATAATATATAGTTTAAAAATAAAGACAAGAATGAGACAAAGTAAAATCAAGGTTGTTAAAAGAGAGAGTTGGTCACTGGCTGAAAGCTAACTTAAATAAACGGGTTTGAAAAACTACCTCATTAGTTCCTAGTTAAAAGCTAGGCGTATATCTGCGTTAAAGAATAATTAAGTAAAAAATAGGATGGAACCGTGTATATAAAAGCACTCCTAAAGTAGCAATACTTTAGGAGTGCTTTATTTTATTTACATCCAAAAAAAATATAAGGGAGGAAAATTTATGGTACAAGTAGAACTAAAAGATGGTTCTAAAATAGAAGTAAATGAAGGATCTTCTGTTTTAGAAGTAGCAAAAAAAATAAGTGAAGGATTAGCAAGAAATGCTATGGCTGCAAAAATTGATGGAGAAGTAAAAGATTTACGTTCTCTAATTGAAAAAGACTGCAAACTAGAAATTTTAACATTTGATGACTTAGATGGTAAAAAAGCATATTGGCATACAACATCACATATTATGGCACAAGCTATAAAAAGAATATATGGAGATAGCGTAAAACTAACAATAGGCCCAGCTATTGACAATGGCTTTTATTATGACTTTGATGTAGAAAAGCCATTTACAGAAGATGACTTAGCCAAAATTGAAGAAGAAATGAAAAAAATTGTTAAAGAAGATTTACCAATCACAAGATATACTTTATCAAAAGAAGAAGCTATAAAACTAATGAATGAAAGAAAAGAGCCATATAAAGTAGAACTAATTGAAGAACTACCAGAAGGAGAAGAAATTAGTTTTTATGATCAAGGAGAATTCAAAGAGCTATGTGCAGGACCACATATTATGAGCACTGGCTTAGTAAAAGCTTTTAAATTGTTAAGCTCATCAGCTTCATACTGGAGAGGTGATGAAACAAAACAAACACTTCAAAGAATTTATGGAATATCATTCCCAAAAGCAAGCATGTTAGAAGAACATTTACACATGTTAGAAGAAGCTAAAAAAAGAGATCACCGTAAACTAGGAAAAGAATTAGACCTATTTTTCTTTGATGAAACTGCTCCTGGTATGGCATATTGGTTACCTAAGGGCTTCACAATGATGAATGTACTAATTGACCTTTGGAGAAAAGAACATAAAAAAAGAGGATATCAAGAATTCTCAGGTCCACAACTAAATAGTAGTAGCCTATGGAAAACTTCTGGACATTGGGACCACTATAAAGAAGACATGTTTGTATTAACAGATGCTGATGGTAATGAGCAAGCTCTAAAACCAATGAACTGCCCTAACTCTATTAAAATTTATCAAAGCAAATTAAGAAGCTATAAAGAGTTACCGCTAAGATTTAGTGATATAGATGTTATACACCGTAATGAAAAATCAGGACAACTAAATGGACTATTTAGAGTAAGAATGTTTAGACAAGATGACTCACATAACTATGTTATGGAATCACAAATTAAAGATGAAATAAAAAATATATTAGAAATTGCTAAAAAATTATACAACATTTTTGGACTAGACTTTATTTTAACTTTATCAACAAGACCAGACGATTATATGGGAGAATTAAGCCTATGGAATAAAGCTGAAGATGACCTAAGAGATGTGTTAGATGAAATTTGTGGAAAAGATAATTACCGTATAAATGAAGGAGATGGAGCCTTCTATGGTCCAAAAATTGATATAAAAATGAAAGACTGCTTAGGAAGAGAATGGCAAATGGGAACAGTACAAGTAGACTTCCAACTACCACTTCGTTTCAATTTATCATACATTGACTCTGAAGGAGAAAAGAAAACTCCAATAATGATACATAGAGCACTATTTGGATCATTTGAAAGATTTATTGGTATATTAACAGAACATTATGCTGGAGCATTCCCAACATGGCTTTCTCCAGTACAAGTAAAAATATTACCAATAGCAGATAGTCATAAAGAATATGCAGAAAAAGTTCTAGAAAAATTAGATGAAAATGGAATTCGTGCTGAAATTGATGAAAGACAAGAAAAAATAGGATACAAAATTAGAGAAGCACAACTTCAAAAAATTCCATACATGCTAATTATAGGAGATAAAGAAATAGAAACAGGTGCAGTTGGTGTACGTTCAAGAACAGATGGAGACATTGGAGCAATAGCACTAGATGAATTCATATCAAAAATAAAAAAAGAAGTAGAAGAATATAAATAAAACTAAGAGAGCATACAATTTTGTATGCTCTTTTGCTAAACCTCAATTAAGTCTTGCCAATATTTTTTAGGCATAAAATGCATTTGTAATTTAGAATTTGTTCTTTCCTTAATTGCAACACTTTTAAAAAATGTTTTCCATAAAGACTGAAATCTGACTTCATCTTCTGAAAAAGCAGAAAACTGTATATTGGTAGGCACCTCAATTATTTCATAGCTGTTAGGTTTTAATACACTATACATAAATGCTAAGTTTCTATTTTTATCATGCAAAATTATATTTTGCATAGGAAACCTTCTTTTTAAAAATTGCCCTACTTTTTCAATTATATTATTATCAGGATGAACAGAAGCATACCAAATGTTATTACCAATTTCTTGCAAGCGAACTAACCCATCAAATTTATGAGCTTCCATAAGCACATTTTTGCGTAACTTTACAACCTCTAAAACATAATCTATTGAAAGCATATTACAAATATTAGAATCAATTTCAAAACTATTTAGAATGTATTTTAATATTGGCATTTCTTTATTAATATTTCCAGACAAAAAAGCGTTATAACAGTCATATACAGCCTCTCTACCAGCTACTCTATACATTCCATTAAAAATACGTTCAGAATTAACTTCGTTTGTAGGCATAAACTTAATGCTTTCTAATAAATTAGACATATAATTTGCTTCAGTAGCTATTTTATAAGGAATGGACCTGTTAACATAGCAATAAAAAGCAATACTAAGAAGACCGTTGAAAGTCCCATCATACAAATAAACTTCATTATTTAAAATTTTCCAATTAATCATAATACAACACTCCTTTATAAATTTCCAGTAAGTACTTTTAACCTGTCAAATCTAGTAGGCTCAGAATTATCAAACAAAGATGTTTGAACATATGCAGGTATAGGTAAACTGTTTTTTTCTAAAAATAATAAATTTTGCTCAATAAAACCATTGTTAAAATTTTTTACTGTATCATAGTATTTTCCATCACAAGTAATAAAGTATCTAGCTCTTTTTAACACAACACCTAACTTCTTTAAATGCTCAAATTGTAAATGGCAATACCTTCTTGCAGCAATAATTCTTTTAGCAGATATAACACCAATACCAGGAATTCTAAGTAAAGTATAATAATCGGCCGTATTTATTTCTACGGGGAAACTATCCAAATGCCTTAAAGCCCAGTCACACTTTGGGTCTAAAAATGTGTTAAAATTAGGATTCTTTTCATTTAATAATTCATCTGCCTTAAAACCATAAAACCTAAGTAACCAGTCAGCTTGATATATTCTATTTTCTCTAAGTAGTGGTGGCTTAGCTAAAGTGGGTAAATTAGAATCTTCATTAACTGAAACATAAGCAGAATAATACACCCTTTTTAAATGAAACTTAGTATATAAACTTTCAGATAACTTTAGAATTTGCAAATCTGTATCAGGTGTTGCACCAACTATCATTTGAGTTGTTTGGCCAGCTGGTACAAAGTTTTTATCTTTTGTCTTATGGACTACATTACTAGGCAAGAAATTGAAAGTTTTTTTAGCAGGTAAAAACTTTTGAGCAGATAAACTCAACTGGCTTGAGATATAGCTCATTGGTTCAACAATATTTTCCTTAGATTTATCAGGAGCTAATAGCTTTAAACTGGCTTGAGAAGGAAGCTCAATATTAACACTCATACGATCTACTAATGTACCTAATTTATCAATAAGCTCTTGACTACTACCAGGAATAGTTTTGGCATGAATATATCCATTAAAATGATATTCGCTTCGTAAAATAGTAATAGCTTGTATCATCTGTTCCATAGTATAATCAGGTGACTTTATAACTGCTGAGCTTAAAAATAACCCTTCAATATAATTACGTTTGTAAAAACCAATAGTTAAATCAGCAATTTCTTTTGGTGTAAAAGTAGCTCTTCTAACAGAGTTACTTTTACGATTTATGCAATATTTACAATCATACATACAACAATTAGTCATCAAAATTTTAAGCAAAGAAATGCACCTACCATCAGCACCCCAACTATGACATATTCCTGAAACTTCGCTATCACCAATTCCACCAGGTGTATTTTTTCTGCTACCGCCAGATGAACTACAAGATGCATCATATTTGGCAGAAGCGGATAATATTTCTAACTTTTCATCAATTTCCATATAGTCCTCCATATAAAAGAATAAATGTTCGTACTCATTATAATACAACAAATTCAAAATGTCAAACAAAAGTTTTGTAAAAAAATATCTTGTTATTAAAAAATATATATGATAAAATTGTGAAATGAAATTAAAGAATGGAGAGATAATATGAATATAGGAATAGATATAGATGACACAATATCAAACTCATTTGAAAGTATATTTACAAGTGCACAAAAATTTGACATAGAATTAGGAAATAGCGGAACACCTGAACAGTATGGAAAAATACCAAACCATAGTTATATAGAAACAATGTACTCTCATTGGACTAAAGAACAAATACATTCATTTTGGGCAAGGTATTTTATAGATATGCTAACAATAGCAACTCCAAAAGACTATGTAGCAGAAATATTACAACAACTTAAAGAAGAGGAAAATAACCTTATTTTAATTACTTCAAGATGTGAATATTTACCAAATAGCAATATAGTAGAAAACTACACTAAACAATGGCTAAGTAAAAATAACATACACTATGACAAACTTATTATGAATTCACAAAATAAACTAATTGCAGCAAAAGAAAACAACATAGATTTATTTATAGATGATAGCATAGAACACTGCAAAAACTTGAGAAGCGGTGGAATAAAAACATTTCTATATACATCTATATGCAACCAAGCAATAGAAGAGCCAGAATTAGAAAGAGTCTATTCATGGGTACAAATATATGACAAAGCCACAACACTTAACAAAAGTTTATGCAAAGTATCTTAAAAATAACAAAAGAGCTTTTTAAAAGCAAAAAACAAAAGGGGGAAAATTAAAAAATGAAATCAAATGAAAAATTAAAAACAAGTAACAAAACTTACTCAAATCAAAGAGGTGTCACGCTAATAGTACTAGTAATTACAACTGTGATATTATTAATATTAGCAGGAGTAACACTAAATGCGTTGTTTAATGAAAATGGAATATTAACCAAATCAAAAAATGCAGGAAATATAATGGAAGACGCTAAAAAGAGTGACCTAGATGCAATAAATGATTTAGACAAATGGATAGACAGCAAAACAAAGGGAACAACAACAGGAGGAGATGACGATGACAGTGTTTTGCCAAGTGTTGCGGGTGAGACAATACCATATTATCCAGATAATACATTTACAAAAGAAAAAGGAACAGATTTAGATGATGGACTAGTAATAAAAGATGCAACAGGAAATGAATATGTATGGATAGAAGTACCAAAAAGTTTGTATGCAAATAATAGTTATAATACCAAAACAATAACAGCAGACCAAAAACCAGAAAAATCAACAGACTATGATAAAATAGAATACTGTTTGAAAAAATATACAGATTATTATAGAAATGGAACAACTAATAAAGACGAATATTATTCAGATGATGTAACAGGATTAACAAGTGAAAAATATACAGGCTTAAAACAAAAAATGTTGAAAAGTGTGTATGAAAATGGAGGCTTTTGGATAGGAAGATATGAAGCAGGAATAACAAAAAATAGAACAGGAGGAGAGGATGCAACAGCAGCACCATTATCAAAACAAGGAACAGTAGACACACCGATATACCCATATACATATGTAACATGTAGTCAAGCACAAACATTAGCAAGCAAATTATCAACAGGAAAAAGTTATACCAGTAGTTTAATGTTTGGAGTACAATGGGATTTAGTATTAAAACATATAGAAGTAAAAGAAGTAAAAAAAGGAACAGTCTCATCTAAAATAAAAAGTGCATTAACAAGTGATAGTAAAGATTGGGGAAATTATAGAGACTCAAGTTTTGAAATAAATAGAGGCAAATACGCAAAAAATGGAGCATTAAGTAGTGAATGGAATAATTATAATACAGCATTAACAGATTGTGTAACATATGAAAATGGAAAAAGTACAAAAGTTTCTAATACAGATTATGGTAATTCAATACTATTAACCACAGGAGCAAGTGATGCATGTAAAAAGATGAACATATATGACCTAGCAGGAAGTGTATTTGAGTGGACATTAGAATATCACAATTCTGCCGGAATTCCTTGTGTTACTAGGGGTGGTAGTTGCAACGATAGTAGCTCACGCTGTCCAGCTTTTGATCGTAGCTGCACAGAAACAACTCGTACCGGTGGCTATATTGGTTTCAGGTCCTCACTTTACAAGTAGCCCTGACTGTTATTTGATGAAGAAAAGGGCCTGTAAATTTTTTAAAACATCTTTATTAGTGGTACAATTGTACTGTACAAAAAACTTGAAATTTTTGTAAAAAAATGTTAGAAAATTTATAAAAAGTTATATTATTATGATTATAACAAAATCAAAAGAAAAACAAGAAAGAGGCACAAAGGGAGGAAAGTTAAAATGCAATCAAATGCAAAATTAAAAAGGAGTAACAGAACTTACTCAAATTCAAAAGGTATTACGCTAATAGCACTAGTAGTAACAATTGTAGTATTATTAATATTAGCAGGAGTAACATTAAATGCACTGTTTAATGAAAATGGTATATTAACCAAATCAAAAAATGCAGGCAATATAATGGAAGACGCTAAAAAGAGTGACCTAGATGCAATAAACGATTTAGACAAATGGATAGAGAGCAAAACAAATGGAACAACAGGAGAAGATGACAATCCACCAACCAGTGATTTGCCAAGCGTAGCAGGCGAGACAGAGCCATATTATCCAGATAATACATTTACAAAAGAAAAAGGAACAGATTTAGATAAAGGGCTAGTAATAAAAGATGCAATAGGAAATGAATATGTATGGATAGAAGTACCAAAAAGTTTGTATGCAAATAATAGTTATAATACCAAAACAATAACAGCAGACCAAAAACCAGAAAAATCAACAGACTATGATAAAATAGAATACTGTTTGAAAAAATATACAGATTATTATAGAAATGGAACAACTAATAAAGACGAATATTATTCAGATGATGTAACAGGATTAACAAGTGAAAAATATACAGGCTTAAAACAAAAAATGTTGAAAAGTGTGTATGAAAATGGAGGCTTTTGGATAGGAAGATATGAAGCAGGAATAACAAAAAATAGAACAGGAGGAGAGGATGCAACAGCAGCACCATTATCAAAACAAGGAACAGTAGACACACCGATATACCCATATACATATGTAACATGTAGTCAAGCACAAACATTAGCAAGCAAATTATCAACAGGAAAAAGTTATACCAGTAGTTTAATGTTTGGAGTACAATGGGATTTAGTATTAAAACATATAGAAGTAAAAGAAGTAAAAAAAGGAACAGCCTTAGCAACAATACAAAGTGCATTAACAAGTGATAGTAAAGATTGGGGAAATTATCGTGATTCAAGTTTTGAAATAAATAGAGGAAAATATGCACAAAATGGAGCATTTAGTAGTGTATGGAATAATTATAATACAGCATTAGAAAACTGTGTAACATATGCAAATGGAAAAAGTACAAAAGTTTCAGCAAGTTCAAGTGATGGTGCGATATTATTAACCACAGGAGCAAGTGATGCATGTAAAAAAATGAATATATATGACTTAGCTGGAAATGTGTGGGAGTGGACATTAGAACATAGTGTTTTTTCTTCTGGCTACCGCCACTGTGCTAATAGGGGTGGCTATTGCCTCTTCACTGGTTCTAATTGTCCAGCTTCTGAGCGCAACGGACTCACTACGACTGTCAGCAACGAAGTCCACGGCTTTAGAGCCTCACTTTATAAGTAGCACTGACCACTGGTTTAATGAACCAGAGAGGAGGTAAGAAATTTTGTGTAAAAAATAAATATTCAAATAAATACATCCTTATGGTAAAATAAATTTAGATCTTGTAAATTAATGAACTCTGTATCATACAGGGTTCATTCCTTTTAATTACGTTTTTGCCCTTGTGAAAAGCACCTTTTCATCAAAAGGTGCTTTATACAAGATGAAATGCTATTTTAAAATGGTATTAGAAGTAATTTCTTTACCATTAACAATAACTTTGTGGGTTGCTGAATTACTATAGAAATAAACTGCTTTAAAATTATTATAAGTATTGTTATTACAATAAATAGTCTGTGGAGTTGTATCTGATGCATTACTCACAAAAATTAGTATTTGCGCTTTATTAATATCTGATAATATTTTATTGTTACTTATATCTATGTTGTAGTTATTAAATGTGGGATCTTGACAAAATAAAAATTTTATTGTATCTGCCTCATAATAGTTGCTATTATCATTAAGTTTTATTGTGTTATTTAATATTTTCATATCTTTTTTCATTTGAAAGCTACATCTAAAAACAGTACTATAATTATTTGAAAAGCCTTTTAATTCTACTGTATTATTGCAAAAATAATAACCAGAGTAGAGATAAAAAATGTCAGTATTTATAATAATATTATTACTGTCCAATTTACTATTTAATCCGTTTAAAGGATTATTGACATCCATACATTGAAAAATTTGCAGTTTGCCATTAATGGTTATGTTATTATTATAAAAGTATTCATTATCACCGACAAAATTATATACTCCTGGACTATCTTCATTAATTGTATTGTAAATTATATTATTCCCTGAAATTTCTATTATCACACTAGAATTATTACTAAAGACCGGAACATAGGATAATGAGGAACTTCTAAGTATCCACTCTATATTATTATTTTTTATTGAGATAGAACTACTTTCATTAGCTGGATTGATAAATGAAAAATAATTTTTGGATTCGCAATACACTTTATTATTTGAAAATACTAAATTTTGCAATATTCCACCAGAATTTCCAAATGTAAAGTTCATATCTGATGGATCATCAACATTTTCTTCATGAATATTAAATTCATTATTTTCTATAATAACATTTTTTATTGTTCCACCCCATACTGCTATGGTTTCATCATGAGAACTTTTTTCAATATAATTATTGCTGATTTCTATTGCATCAATATTAGTATCATTCATGTCAGATATCCATATACTTCCACCTTTGTTGCTATTAGAAAGGTTTATTATCTTACAATTATTAATTTTTATATTACTATTATTTCCAGTAATCCAAATGTTTGTGGTTGGTCTAGCTTTACTTCTATCAATTTCTGATACTAAAAATTCACAATTATAAATTTCACAGTTTTTTATATGTTCAATTTGAAGCTGTACTACATCTCCTCTCGAAAAATTTATATTACCTGTTTCTATCTTTAAATTATATAAATTGACATTGGTTATTGGAGTTTCTAATGTTCCACCAAGAAAAAATGCCCAGTCATATGAACCGGATAGTTGAAAACCATCTTGCATTACAAGTTTTGCACTGTTTCCTAAAACATTAATATTGCTAGTACTAAATGCTATAAAATCATTAATATTATAATTTTCACTTTCAAAACTAATATTTTTATATCCAGAATTTAAAGCTAATTGTATTGCCTGTGCATCATCATGTTCTAAATCTCCATAAGCACCAAATTGATTTACAGTTATTGTATCATTTATTACATGTAATTCTGCATATAATCCATTATCTAATTGTATACATTTTGCATTATCAACAGTTAAATTAGTAGTATTTACTATATCATAATAAGCTCCTCCACCATAAGATTTATTCCAATATCCTTCAGTTTGAACTAATTGGCCGTCTGCTAATTCTGTACTTGCTTTCATACTTGCTACTGATGGGGATATTTTGTCTACATCTAGGTGAAACTTCTCTACACTGATAACTTTATATTCATCCATTACAACTTGCCATTCGCCTAACAAAAAAGAATAGGTGTTATTTTCATTTTGAGCTACACCTACTTGTAGATTTTTGGCTAAAAATTTTGAAAAATCTAAATTTCCCTCTGAGGCTTTTTCTATTGTATATTCAACTAATAATAAAGAACACTTTTCTTTAACTTCACTTTTACTATATTTTTCTTTAGAACTTTGTACCTTGTTAAATAGTCCATTTTCTCCCAATAAAGCGCTAATTGATGTTCCGAGCAAGTATAAGTAAAACGACAATAGTCACAACTAGACTAATCAATGTTATTCCGCTATTTTTAATTTTATTTTTCCATTTTAAATTCATAAATATTTTCTCCTTTTCTTTTGCTACCGTCTCATTATATAACAATATGTTTTAAATATCAATATAACATTTTGTTTTATTTTATAATTTTTTTAGTTTTTCTTAAGTGGTATTTCCTCATTAGATATTATTACCAATATCTAATTTTTTATAAGAAAGGAACTAAAAAATATGGAAACTCGCATAAAAAGTTTAAGAGAGGATAATGATTTTACTCAAAAACAATTGAGCGAATTTTTAAATGTTTCGCAGGTAGCGTATTCTTATTATGAATTAAATAAGCGCAACATTCCTTTAGAATTGTTATGTAAATTAGCTGATTTTTACAATACAAGTGTAGATTATTTATTATGTAGGACTGATGAAATTAGACCTTATCAAAAGAAAATCTAAGGTTAAACATATTTTTAAAGTGTATTATTAATGTAAAAAGTAAGCCTAAAAGAAAACAGTGTCATTACTTAAAAAGTATGATACTGTTTTTTTATGTTTTGCATATTTAAAGCCATTTTTTTACACAAAACTATATAATATTTTATAAAAATAGTTGTAAAATTTAAAGAAAATTGATATACTAGTACATATAAATTTCTTAAGAAAAAGGAGGTTTCTTTATGGAAGAAGAAAACAAAGAAATAAAAGAGGTTGAAAAAGTAGTTGAAAATAATGGAGAAGTGGCATTAGAAAATAATACTAATATAAGAATTTCAGATGACGTTATTTCTGTAATTGCAGGGGTAGCTGTATCAGAAGTTCCAGGAGTAGCACAAATGTCAGGAGGCTTTGCTGGAGGAATTTCAGAAGTACTTAGTGGAAAGAAAAACTTAGCAAAAGGTATTAAAGTTGACTCTGGAGAAAAAGAAACAAAAATAGATGTTAACATTATAGTAGAATATGGAGTAAGAATACCAGATGTTGCATTTGAAATACAAAACAGAGTAAAAAAAGCAGTTGAAAACATGACTGGACTAAAAGTGGTTGAAGTTAATGTTCATATTCAAGGTGTAAGCACAGACAATATGGAAGCAAACAGTGAAAAACCACAAGATAATGAGTAATATAAAATAAAAGTTAGGCACAGTAAAATTTTATTGTGCCTAACTTGAAATTTGAAGGAGAGGAAGAAACAAAATATGAAGATTTTAGATAGAATAGGACTAGCTGTTTTTTCAAGTTTAATACTTATATTAGCAATAATATCTTGCTTAACTATTTTTGGATGGCTAGACATAGAACTAATACATTCAATAGTAATTGCAGCAATTAACAACCAAGTTAGCTCTAATATTATATTGACATTAAGCGTATTGTTTATACTATTAGCAATTAAATGTATATTCTTTGATTCAAGTTCAAAGCAAGAAATGGACTATAAAAATGGAATATTATTAGAAAACTCAGATGGTAAACTTTTAATTACTAAAGACACAATAGAAAATTTAGTAAATAGTGTGGTAAAAGGTTTTGATAGTGCTGAAAATGTTACAACAAGAGTAGAATTAGATAAAGAAAATAATGTAACAGTATTTGTAAATTTAAGTGTAAAAGAAAATGCAATTATAAAAGAATTATCAACAAACTTACAAACTAAAATAAAAAGTACAATTAAAAAGACATCAGACCTAGAGGTTAAAGAGGTTAATATTAAAATAAAAGATATTGAACATGCAAAGCAAGTTAACCAAGGGTAAAACGAAAGGAGCAACTTAAATGGATAGTTTTAAAATATTTTGTGAGAAATATGGAGGAAGCATTTTAGGTGGACTAATAGGAATTGCTTTATCAATAATTTTGTTTTGTACAAATTTATATAAAGTATTATTTACAATAGCTTTAATAATTGTATGTATATGGGCAGGAAATTACATTCAAAAAAATAAAGATAATGTAAAAGAAAAGACAAAAAATTTTATAGATAAGTTATAAAAGGGAGTAACAAAATAAATGACTAGAACTGAAACAAGAGAACTTGCATTTGAATTATTATATAGCTTAGAAATTCAAAAAGTAAAGCAAGAAGAATATAATGAACAAATTGAAATATTTTTAACAGAGCAAAACATTAGTCAACCAAAGGTAAAAGAATATATAGTTGAAACAGTAAATGGAATAAATAAAAACGAAGAAAAAATATTAAAATTAATATCTCAAAACTTAAAAGAAAAATGGAGTATTGACAGATTATCAAAGGTAAATGTTACAATATTAAAACTTGCTACATATGAAATTATTTACACTAAATTGCCATACAAAGTAGTTGTAAATGAAGCGGTAGAAATAGCTAAAAAATATGGAGATGATAATTCTTCAGCTTTTATAAATGGAGTATTGGCTAATATAATTAAACAAGAAGGAATAACAGATGAGGAGTAAATATGACATATAACCCAATTACTGTAAGTCAGTTAAATAAATATGTAAAAGAAAAATTTGAAGAAGATGAATACTTTGCAAATGTACTAGTGGAGGGAGAAATTTCAAACTTTAAAAATCACTATACAGGGCATATGTATTTTACTTTAAAAGATGAAAAGTCATTAATAAAATCAATTATGTTTAAAACTTATACAGGACATTTAGATTTTGAGCCACAAGATGGAATGAAAGTAATAGTTTTAGGGAGTGTTTCTGTTTTTGAAAGAGATGGAACATATCAGCTATATGCAAAAGCAATGAAACAAGTTGGAAAACTTGGAGACTTGAGAGCTGAATATGAAAAACTAAAAGAAAACTTAGAAAAAGAAGGACTATTTGCTCAAGAACATAAAAAGAAAATACCTATGATGCCAAAAACAATTGGAGTACTTACTTCAAATACTGGAGCAGTAATTAGAGATATTATAAATGTATCTACTAGAAGAAATCCAAATGTGCATATAAGGTTATTTCCAGTTCCGGTTCAAGGAGAGGGAGCAGGAAAAAAGATAGCTGAAGGAATTGAATTTATGAATAAGCACAATTTGGCAGATGTACTTATTATAGCAAGAGGTGGTGGCTCACTAGAAGATTTGTGGCCATTTAATGAAGAAGTTGTAGCAAGAGCTATATACAACTCAGAACTTCCAATAATTTCAGCTGTTGGTCACGAAACAGACTTTACAATAGCAGACTTTGTAGCAGATCTAAGGGCACCTACTCCATCAGCAGCGGCAGAGCTTGCAGTAGCCAATATTGAAGATGTGACTTTAAAGTTAAAGAACTATCAAAATAGGTATAAGCAAGCTTTATTACGCAAAATTCAATTAATGAGGTTACGCTACGAAAAGTGCATGAATAATAAAGCATTTACAGGAGCACAGCAAAGAATTAATGAAAAATATATGTTAATTGATATTAAGGTAAAGTCAATTGAACATAGTGTAACAAGAATACTACAATTTAAAAAATCTAAAGCTAAAGAGCTAATATTAAAACTAGATTCTTTGAGTCCACTAAAAACATTAGCTAGAGGATATGGAATTATATCAAAAAATGGAACAATAGTAAAAAGTGTAACTCAATTAAGTAAAGATGATGAAATTTCTATTAAAATGAAAGATGGAGAAACAAAAGCAAAAGTTATTATTTAAGGAGAAATGTGTATGAATAAAGTAGATAGAAATATTTTAATTGCAATAGTTACTGTAATTATGCTGTTTTCTTTGGTATGTGTTACTTATCAAAGACTTAAATCAAAACCAATTTTGTCTGATAATGTTATAGTAAAAAACAATATAAATTCTACTACTGGGTTAGATGAAATGCTAAATGAAGAAAATAAGTCTACAAATGCAAACGAAAATACAGTTACAAATACAGAAGCAAATAAAGTAGAAAACAATGAAAACAAACAAGATCAAAAAAGTGATAAACAGGAAGATACAGAGCAAATGACAACAAAGGAAAAAAAGGCCCTAGAATTAGCAAAAGAAAAATGGATTGATGAATGGGGCAATGACAAAGATGTTTTGTTTAATATAAGCATACAAAATAATGGCAAGTATTTAGTAACTGTATATGATACAAAATCAACTAAATTAATAACTGGCTACATAGTAGATGTTAATACAGAAATTGTAAATGAAAAATAAAATTGACAAGGGGAAAAACATGAAAGAAGATTTAGACTTTGAAGAAGCAATGAATAAACTTGAAAAAATAGCAACAGAATTAGAAAATGAAGATTTAAAATTAGAAGAAGCTGTTGCAAAATTTGAAGAAGGAATGAAAATTTCAAAAGAGTGTAGCGACATTTTAGAAAATGCTGAAAAAAGAATCACTATTTTATTGAAAGATGAAGACAATATAAAAGAAGAAAATTTTGTGCAAGAAGAGGAATAAAAAATGAAGGGGAGTTTTGAAGATTACAAATATATAATAGTTCCATTTTTAGTATGGTTTGGAATACAACTATTTAAGTTTATTTATGATTTAATAAAAAGTAGAAAATTTAACTTTAAAAAATTAATGCAAGCAGGTGGAATGCCAAGTTCTCATTCTGGAGTAGTGGTTTCTTTAACGACTATGATAGGAAAGAATTTAGGAATTAACTCACCTTTATTTGCTGTGTCACTAATTTTTGCATTTATTGTAATGTATGATGCAGCAGGTGTTAGAAGAGCAGCAGGAAAACAAGCAAAATTATTGAACAAAATTGTTGAGACACCAGGGCTAACAGGATTACAGGTATCTGAAAGATTGGTTGAAGTGTTAGGACATACACCAGTTCAAGTTATTGTTGGAGCAGCTATTGGTGTTGCAGTGGGGTTACTGTTTTAAATGTTAGTAATTACTTAAAATTTAGATAAAAAAGGAGATTACAAATGGAAGATATTGAAATTGCAAGAAACACAAGATTAGAAAAAATATCAAAAATAGTAGAAGACTTGAAAATAAGTGAAGATTATTTAGAACAATACGGAAAATACAAAGCAAAAATTCTACCAGAAGTATATCAAGAGTTAAAAGATAAAAAAGATGGAAAATTAATTTTAGTAACAGCTATAAACCCTACTCCATTAGGTGAAGGAAAAACAACTATGGCAATAGGTTTGGCAGATGGACTAAGAAGAATAGGCAAAAATGCAGTACTTGCATTACGAGAACCATCTCTTGGACCAGTATTTGGAATAAAAGGTGGTGCAACAGGAGGAGGACATAGCCAAATTGCTCCTATGGAAGATATAAACTTGCATTTTACAGGTGATATACATGCAATTACATCTGCAAATAATCTATTATCGGCAATGATAGATAACCATATATATTTTGGTAATGAATTGGGCTTTGATAGAGTTGTATGGAAAAGGTGTGTAGACTTAAATGATAGACAGTTAAGAGTTGTAAATACAGGGTTATCACAAGAAAAAAATATAGTACCAAGAATGGACGGGTTTGATATTTCTGTTGCATCTGAAATAATGGCAATTTTTTGTTTAGCAACAGATATAAAAGATTTGAAAAGAAGGATTGGAAATATTGTAGTTGGTTATACTAAAGAAAATAAACCAATAACAGCAAAAGATTTAAAAGCAGATGGAGCTATGACAGTATTATTAAAAGATGCAATAAACCCAAATTTAGTACAAAGTCTAGAGCAAACTCCAGCAATAGTTCATGGTGGACCTTTTGCTAATATTGCACATGGCTGTAATAGTGTAATTGCAACTAAATTGGCTTTGAAATTAGGAGATTATGTTGTTACAGAGGCAGGTTTTGGAGCAGACTTAGGAGCAGAAAAATTCTTAGACATAAAATGTAGAAAAGCAAACATAAAACCTGATGCAGTAGTATGTGTAGCAACAATTAAAGCATTAAAATATCATGGTGGAATGCCAAAAGAAAAAATAAAAAATGAGAGCATTGAGTATTTATCAAAAGGATTTGAAAACCTAGAAAGACATGTAGATAATTTAAAAAATCGCTATGGCTTAAATGTTATAGTAGCAATAAATAAATATACACATGATACTGAAGCAGAAATTAAATTTTTACAAGACAAATTGCAAGAAAAAGGCATTGACTTAAGCTTAGTTGAGAGCTGGGAAAAAGGCGGAGAAGGAGCAGAAGACTTAGCAGAAAAAATTGTAAACTTAACAGAAAAACCTTCAAACTTTAAATTTGCATATGAACTAAATGAATCAATAGAAGAAAAAATCAAAGCAGTAGCACAAAAAGTGTATGGAGCAGAAGATGTAGAATTTACAGATGAAGCAAAATTACATATTAAAGAAATTGAAAATTTAGGTTATGCAGGTCTACCAGTATGTATTGCAAAAACACAATATTCTTTCTCAGATGATCCTAAAAATTTAGAATGCAAAGAACCTTTTAATATACATGTACAAGATGTAGTATTAAGAGCAGGAGCAGAGTTTATTGTTGTATTAACAGGCAAAATTATGACAATGCCTGGTTTGCCTAGAATTCCATCAGCAGAGAACATAGACTTAGACGAAAATGGTAACATTATTGGAATATTCTAAAGTTTAGTGTATATAAACACCTAGTTTGGTTAAAATAATAATAAATTTTACCAAAGTAGGTGTTTTTATGTTAAAAAATAAAAAGGCTATAATTTCAATAGTAGCGATTATATTAGTATTTACTGTATTTGTTTCATATAACGTATTTTTTAGAAATAGCGAAGTAGAGGCATTGTCAAAATATGGCTCTAGAGGAGATGAAGTAAAGCAAATACAGACAAAATTAAAAAGATGGGGATATTATAATGGAAGTGTAGACGGAATATATGGAACCAAAACACAAAAGGCTGTAAAATGGTTTCAATCAAAAAATGGCCTAACTGCTGATGGAATTGCCGGAAAGAATACATTAGCAGCAATGGGAATATATAATTCATCAAATAGCAATTCAAGCTCAAGTTATTCAAGCAACTTAGATTTATTAGCTAGATTAGTACATGGAGAAGCAAGAGGAGAGCCATATACAGGAAAGGTTGCAGTTGCGGCAGTTGTATTAAATCGTGTTAAGAGTAGCTCATTTCCAAATACGGTAGCAGGTGTTATTTATCAAAAAGGAGCATTTGATGCAGTATCAGATGGGCAAATAAATATGTCGCCAGACTCGACTTCAAAAAAAGCAGCACAAGATGCTTTAAATGGTTGGGACCCAAGCTATGGAGCAATTTATTATTTTAACCCTAATACAGCTACAAACAAATGGATATGGTCAAGACCAATGACTGTAACAATTGGAAACCACAGATTTTGCAAATAAAATGCCAGTGAAGACAGAAGATTGGCACGTTTTTAATTTTTAGTTTAACTAATTAAAACGTGCCAATTTTTCTGTATATGTGAAGAGTCTTGCTAAATTAAATTTTGCCATTATACATATTGACAAATGGAAAGCATATTGATAATATTGTAAATGAAAAAATAGCTAATTATTGGAGGCAAAATGATTTTATATCCAAAACTATACTTAAACAATGTAAAAGAAATAACGCTTGAAATGTTAGAGCAAAATAATATAAATGGGCTAATATTAGATGTAGATAATACGCTAATAGACTTTAACAAAAAAATGCCAGAAGGAATAAAAGAATGGGCAGAAAATTTAAAACAAAATAATATAAAGTTATATATTGTTTCAAATTCCAACCATAAAGAAAAGGTTGAAAATACTGCAAAAAAATTAAATATTCCATATACATATTTTGCAAAAAAGCCACTAAAGAGTGGACTAAATAAAGCAAAGAAAAATATGGAATTACCAAGTGAACAAATAGCGGTAGTTGGAGATCAAATTTTTACAGATGTAATTGGAGCTAATAGAGCTAAAATGTTCCCAATATTAGTAAAACCAATTGATGAAAAAGACATATGGGCCACAAGAATAAAAAGGCCAATTGAAAATAAAATTATACAAAAATATTTAAGCCAAAAAGAACAAAGGAGAAAATAAAATGTACATAAATGACACACATATATTAGTATATGTAATTATAGGGTTAATAGGAATAATAGTAGGACAGTTTATAGATTGGTGTAATAAAAGACTACCAGAGTATAAAAAAGTTTTTTCAAAGGAGATATTTACAGAATACTTTAAAAATTTCAAACCAAACTATATATTAATTACAATAACAGTAATTATGTTTTTAGGGCTAGTGTATTCATTGGGAGTAAGCATTAACTTGTTTAAATACTTAGTGCTAACACCAATGCTTTTAATAGCATTTGTTATAGACTATAAATTTCAAATTATACCTAATAGACTAACACTAACAATGTTTGAAGCAGGACTAGGTTTTACATTTTTATCTGTAATAATAGACACAGGACTTGGCATGAATATATTTATAAACAATTTGCTAGGAATGCTTATTGGTGGTGGAATCTTTTTATTAATTACTATAATAGGAGGTTTAATTGCTGGGAAAGAAGCAATGGGATTTGGAGATGTTAAGCTAATGGGAGCACTTGGGCTATTTTTAGGATGGCCTAGCACTGCAATTGTTTCAGTAATATCGTTTTTATTAGCAGCAATTATAAGTATTGGAATATTAATAACAAAGAAAAAAGGAACAGGTGAATATATTCCATTTGGACCATTTATTGTAGCAAGTACATTTATTGTTATATTTACACCATTTGATTTACTGTTAGCCATAGTATTAAAAATATTTACTTTAGGAACTTTTAAAGGAAAAATTTAAAGTGAAGAAAGTAGGTGGAGTTTTATGAATGAAAAAATCAAATGCCTTAGAGAAAAGCTTAGAGGACTAGACATACAAGGAATGATTGTATCCAACCCTGCAAATATTAGGTATTTGACAGGGATTGACGCAGAAGGAGTATTGCTTATTACGCGAAAAGAAAATTACTATATTACAGATGCTAGATATATAGAGGCAGCAAGAGCAACTGTTACAATAGATGACGAAATTATTGTAAGCAATTATACAGATATTAGTGAATACGATTATGAAAACTTTTTTTCATTTTGTGAAAATGTCGGCTTTGAAGAAAATTACATTACATATGCAACATATAAAAACTATATGCAAAAATATAAAGCAAACCACCTAGAAGAAACTGAGAACATAATTGAAAAACAAAGGCTGATAAAAGACGAACAAGAAATTGAATTTTTAAAAAAAGCTTGTGAATTAACAGATAACTGTTTTTCACATTTGCTCAACTTTATAAAAATAGGGATGACAGAAAAACAAGTAGCATTTGAAATTGAAAAGTACTTTTTAGACCATGGAGCAGATGGACTAGCATTTGAGACAATTGTAGCATCTGGACCAAATTCATCAAAACCACATGCAATAACAACAGAAAGGAAAATAGATGTAGGAGATCCAATTACAATAGACTTTGGATGTAAATATAAAGGATATTGCTCAGATATGACAAGAACTATATTTGCAGGGTTCGTGCCAGAAAAAGTAAAAAGCATATATAATCTAGTACTAAAAAATCAATTACAAACAGAAAATGACATGAGAGAAGGAGCAAGTATTAGAATTTTAGCAAGAAATGTTGAAAACGATTTTAAATTAAATGGATATAGCTTAATACATGCTTTAGGGCATGGCGTAGGGCTTGATATTCACGAAGCACCAGTTATAAGTTTTAAAAACGATAATATGCTTAAAGAAAATATGGTTGTAACTAATGAACCAGGAATATATATTCCTGGAGAGTTTGGGATTAGAATAGAAGATACAACATTAATTACAAAATCTGGTTGCATAAATTTAACAAAATCGGATAAAAATTATATTATAGTAGATAAAGCAGAATAAAATGCTTGATTTTAGTAGCAATAAGGTGTATAATATAAAGGCTTTACAAAAAACAAGTAACATAAAGTTACAGAAATAAACATATTTTGAAAGGGGAAATTAAACATGGCAGACGTATACATGGCAGGAGATTTTAGAAATGGAACAACATTTGAAATGGATGGAAATGTATTCAAAGTAGTTGAATTCCAACACGTAAAACCAGGAAAGGGTTCAGCTTTTGTTAGAACTAAATTAAAAAACGTAATTTCAGGAGCAGTTATTGAAAAAACATTTAACCCATCAGATAAATATGCAGCAGCACAAATTGAAAAAAGAGAAATGCAATATTTATATAATGATAGTGATATTTATTATTTTATGGATAATGAAACTTATGAACAATTACCACTTAATAAAGATCAACTTGGTGATAGTTTAAAATTCTTAAAAGAAAATATGAATGTTAAAATTTTATCATACAAAGGTAATGTATTTTCAGTAGAACCACCAATGTTTGTTGAGTTAGAAGTTACATATACAGAACCAGGTTTCGCAGGTAACACAACTACAACTTCTGGAAAACCAGCTACTCTAGAAAATGGATATCAAATTTCAGTTCCAATGTTTGTAAATATTGGAGATGTTATTCGTATAGATACTAGAACTGGTGAATATATGGAAAGAGTATAAACTGAAAGGAATAAAACAATGTCAGATTTAAAAAATCATTATCAAAAAATATTAACAGAATTAGAAAATCATTTTCAAGATGAAGAAGAAAGAGCATTTGTTCTAAATAAATTTCAAGAGTTATCTATGATGTTTATGGACGTTATAGACAGACTAACATACTTAACAGATATAAGAGTAAAAGAAGTAGAAGAAAAGCAAAAAGAAATTGACAATAGAATTGAAATGGTCAAAAAAACAGTAGACGGAATAGAAAATGATATTTATGAGGACGATGAATCATATGAATTTGAAATTGTATGCCCATATTGTAATCATGAATTTATAACAGATATAAATAGTGAAGAAAATTCAGATGTAGAATGTCCAGAATGTCATAATGTGATTGAATTAGATTGGAATGAAGAAGAAGGTTGCGGTGGATGTTGTTCACATTGTGATGGCTGTTCTGATGAAGAACAAGAATGTGATTGCGAGAATAATGATGATGACAATGATGAAGATATGTAAATTAAAAATCGTTAAATGCTAAAAGCATTTAGCGATTTTTTGCTTTTCAAATAAACTTAAAGGGTCAATATATTTTCCATCAATTCTTACTCCTAAATGTAAATGAGGACCAGTGGTAGCTCCATTAGTAGGGTTACCGGTTTTCGTCTTTATACTGATTTCCGTTTGACGCCATAAACATTTTTAGGGCCAACATTTCCAATGACTTGTCCTTTTAAAACAGTATCTCCAACTTTGACAATAAAGTTAGGTGAAACATGACAATAAGTTACTTTCATATTATCATTAGTTAAAGTAATAGTGTAACCACCACCGCCTAAAAATTCGGCAAAAGTAATAGTACCATCACAAATAGCAATAAATTTGCTACCTTCAGGAGCACCAATGTCAATTCCGGCATGATAAGCAGTGGCACCAGCTGTTGGTAACCCTCTATAACCAAAATATGAGGTTATATAAGTATAGCCGTGGAGATGGCCAGACATATTCTTCGTTAGAATCAAAAGGGTAGAACTCTATACCGAGCTATTGAAGGACCAAAAAAACATGAAATAAATATAATCAAAATAAAAATAAAAACAAATAAATAATAAAAAGGCTTGAAAAAACTACTAGACATAAAATACCTCCAATTCTAGTAGCCCCCAATTTATATACAATAAAATTTAAGTATTTACTTTTTAAAAGCAAAAAATTTGCTAATAAAAAAGTTTAATATAATAACAATAACAGTAATAATACACTTATCAATTAAAAAGCCTATATTATCACCAAAGTTATAAAATGCGTGAAGAACATCATTTAATAAAAATACACCCACAATTTCTATTATCATAGTAAATGCTCTTCCTAAAATAAACTTGAAAAATTCAATTAATTTCTTTCTAATAGTATCTGCTTCAGAATTAAAAACCCATTTGCGGTTAGTAAAATATGCAAACAAAATAGAAAGTATAATTCCAATAGTACTTGCAATATTAGCTTCTACATGTAAAAATGCCTTTAAAACATATGATGTAATAATATTAACTAGTGTAGTTAACACTCCAAAAATAATATAAAAAATAACTTCTCTATTTAATAGTTTCTTTAATTTTTCCATATTAATCTCCAATCTTTAGTGTAATTATTATACATTAACAAAAATAAAATATCAAGCAATAAAATAGAAGCTGATAAAAAATCAACTTCTTTTATATGGCAGGGGTAGAAGGATTCGAACCCTCACAGGCGGTTTTGGAGACCGATGTGCTACCATTAACACTATACCCCTAAATATTTAATACTTTATTATATTAGCATAAAACAAAATAATGTGCAAGTATTTTTAATAAAAAAATTGGTGGAGATGAGGAGAGTCGAACTCCTGTCCAATATTCTTTCCATATCAACTTCTCCGAGTGCAGTTTATTGTAAAGATTCCCTAAATAATAACACAATAAACAAATTTATTAAAAAGGTAGTTATTTAAGAGTACCCACTATTTTCATAACTAAAAATAGTTTTGTTTCCCACTAATTTGACACCTTAATCTCTAAGCGTGGGCACCTAAAGTAAGATGACGCGCCATTAATTAGGCAGCGTATGCTAATTCTCTATTATCAGCGTTTATTTTTAATTTCTCACATTATTAAAGTGGCCAAGTGAGAGATCCACTACTCGCTATCAATACTTCTAGGATATTGTCGAAACCAAATACATCCCCAAGTACAATATATATTATACAATACTTTATGCAAATAAACAAGAATAATAATTGATTTTGAATAAAAATTTTGATAGAATAATGCCTAGAAAGAGGTAGTAAAATGATTGATTTAAAGCAAAATGTGCAATATGTAAAAAGTGTTGGACCAGCCAAAGTACCATTACTAAATAGCTTAAATATATATACAATTGAAGACTTGCTTACATATTTTCCAAGAGATTATGAAGATAGAAGCAAAACTAAGAATATAGCAGATTTGGTAAATGGAGAAGAAGTTACAATACAAGCAACAGTAGTGTCAGAGGTTACTATAAATAGAATACGCAAAAATATGACAATTATAAAAGCAACAGTTGAAGACAATACAGGAAGGTGCACAATAACATGGTTTAACCAAACATATATTAAACAACATATAAAAAGAGGAGAAACTTACAAATTCTTTGGAAAAGCAGTAAATGAGTTTAATCACTTTGAAATGAGAAACCCTGTATTTGACAAAGTAGATACATCAAAAAACACAGGTAAAATAATGCCAATTTATCCAACTACATATAAACTATCTCAAACAGCAATTAGACAAGCAGTAGAAAATGCTTTGAATATGGTAAATGGAAAACTAGAAGAAACTTTACCAGACTATCTTTTAAATGAATACAATTTATTAGATTTGCAGAACAGCCTAAACCAAATACATTTTCCGATAGATATGGAACATAGAATGCAAGCTAGAAAACGTTTAGTATTTGAAGAATTATTGACAATGCAACTTGCATTATTAGAGCTAAAAGGAAATAGTGAAAAAAATAAAGGAATTACATTTGATAAAAATGCAAAAATGTCAGATGTAATAAATACATTGCCCTTCAAATTAACAAAAGCACAATTAAGAGTATTAGAAGAAATTGATACAGATATGGAATCGGAAAAGCCAATGAACAGACTACTTCAAGGAGATGTTGGTTCAGGCAAAACAGTAATAAGCATTATAGCTGCATATAAAGCAGTAAAATCAGGATATCAAGCAGCAATAATGGCACCAACAGCAATACTTGCAACACAACATATGGAAGAGTTTGGTAAAATATTAGCTCCTTTAGGCATAAAATGTGAACTTCTATTAGGAGCCACAACAGTTAAAAATAAAAAGGATATATTAGAGAGGCTCCAGAATGGAGAAATAGATGTGTTGATTGGTACACACGCCTTAATAACAGAAAATGTTACATTTAAAAATTTAGGTTTAGTAGTAACAGATGAGCAACATAGATTTGGAGTAAAACAAAGAACTGCAATTGCAGCCAAAGGAAACAATCCAGATACTTTAGTAATGACAGCAACTCCGATCCCAAGAACATTAGCACTAATACTATATGGAGATTTGGATATATCTATAATTGATGAACTTCCACCAAATAGAAAGAAAATAGAAACATATGCTGTAACCAAAAGCATGGAAGAAAGAATAAACAACTTCATAAAAAAGAATATTGACGAAGGCAGACAAATATATGTAGTATGCCCACTAGTAGAAGAGAAAGAAAAAGAGGAAGAAGACGAGACTACAAAAGACCTAAAAGCTGTAAAAGAATGGACAAAAATATATAAAGAGCAAATCTTTCCAGAGTACAAAGTAGAATGTGTATATGGAAAAATGAAGCCAAAAGAAAAAGACGAAATAATGCAAAAGTTCAAAGATGGAGAGATAGACATACTAGTGTCTACCACAGTTATAGAAGTTGGAGTAAATGTACCAAACGCAAATATAATGGTAGTGGAAAATGCAGACAGATTTGGACTAGCACAACTTCATCAATTAAGAGGAAGAGTAGGAAGAGGACAATATCAATCATATTGCATACTAAAATATAATAGCAAGTGCTCGCAAGTAGGAAAAGAAAGAATGAAAACAATGCAAGAAACAAATGATGGGTTTGTTATTGCAGAAAAAGATCTAGAACTAAGGGGCACAGGAGAATTTTTTGGAACAAGGCAACATGGAATTCCAGAATTTAAAATAGCAAACTTATTTGTAGACATGCCAATGCTAAAATCAGTACAAAGTGTGGCTTTAAGAATAGAAGGAGAAGACAAGGGCTTAATACAAGAAAAAAATGAAAGAATTAGAAAATTAGTAGATAACAAATTAAAGCAAAGCGTTTCCTTGTAATTGAGCTAAAAATATTGACATTTACATAAAAAAGCAATATTATATATATGGTAAAAATAAGAAAGGAGCAGCCTATGTACACTCAAATGTTAACATCAAAAAAAGGTGGGGAACTAATAAGCTTTAAAGTAAATGGTGAAGAAAAAATACATCAAGGCGAACAATGCATGGACGAAAATGGCAAAATATATTGGAAAAGACATTCACCAGTATTATTCCCAATAGTAGGCAAACTAAAGAAAAATCAAACATTAATAGGTGGAAGAACATATGAACTAATGCAACATGGCTTTGCAAGAGATATGGACTTTGAGCCAATAACTAAGCTAGATCACTTCCATTCTTATGTTTTAAAAAGCAATAAATATACATTAACAAGATACCCTTATGAATTTGAGCTATATAATACATATCGTACAGAGGAAAATAAACTAACTACAATATATAGAGTAGTAAATACAGGGTTAATAAACCTACCATTTGGAATAGGTGGGCACCCAGCATTTAAAATAGATGCACAAGAACTAAAAAAAGGAAATTATTATTTAGAGTTTGAAGAAGACGAAGAAAAAATTCACTTTTTATACCTAGTAGATGGGTTGGTTGGAATAGACTATGCAAAAGACCGCATAGTAGATAAAAGAAAAATACTAATTGATTCACATACATTTGATAATGATGCTTTAATTATGAAAGGTATTACATCAAATAAAATAAGTTTAAAAAATAAAGCAACAGGAAAGAAAATACTTACTATGGACTTTACAGGGTTTCCATATTTAGCTATTTGGTCAAAACCAAATGCACCATTTATATGTATTGAACCATGGTATTCAACAGCAGACAATGTAAAAAGCACAGGAGTATTTACACAAAAACAAGATATTATATCATTAAAACCAAATACATTGTTTGAGTGCAAGTATACAGTAGAATTCTTTTAGGGAGTAATTATGGAAAAAATAATTTTAATAATAATAGGACTAATTATAGCAACAGTTGGAGTAGTATGTATTTTTGATGCAAGAATAATAACAAAAAAAGTATTTAGTTTTGGCGACCAAAATGAGGGGACATCTGGACTAAAAATATTAGGCTTTTTAATATCAATAGCAGGGGCTTTAATTATATATTTTAATATATAATTATAAAAAACTATTGCATTTTTTTTAAAAGTATAGTAATATCTCTCAAAAGAGGTACAAAAAATGACAAAATTTTTAGAAGGTAAAATGAAATTAGCTAAAACAGAGCAAGCAATTCAAGCGATTGCTGTTTTCATAATTTCTTTATTTTCTATATTATTAAAAAAACACTAATAAATATTATTAGTGTTTTTTATTTGCGCTTTGTGTCAAAAAGTAAAAGGAGGAAATGTTTATGAACAAAAGCAAAATGATTTTAGACGTAAATGAAAAGCCAACAATTGGCAAATGGATTATTTTAGCGATCCAACATGTTTTTGCTATGTTTGGTGCAACTATTTTAGTACCAATACTAGTAAATTCAGCAGCAGGAGAAACAGTACTTACAATTCCAGTAGCATTAGTAACTTCAGGAATAGGAACATTAATTTACATACTATGCACAAAAGGAAAATCACCAGTTTATTTAGGAAGCTCATTTGCATTTATAACACCAATTGCAGCAGCCTTTTTGAAAGGTGGAACATCTGGAGCAATGACAGGAATTATGGCAGTAGGTTTAATTTATGTAATAGTAGCAACAATCATTCACTTTACAGGAAAAGGCTGGCTTGACAAACTATTACCACCAGTAGTGATTGGACCAATGATTATGATTATAGGCTTAGGGTTAGCACCAAGTGCTATATCACAAATAGGATTAACCTCAGGAACACCATTTGAATGGAAAGGTGTATTAGTTGCAGCAGTTTCATTCTTGGTAACAGCAATTGTAATGACTAAAGCAAAAGGATTTTTGAAAATAATTCCATTCTTAGTTGGAATTGGAACAGGTTATGTATTATCAATTTGCTTAGGACTAGTAGACTTTACTCAAGTGGCACAAGCAGGATTCTTCAGTATGCCAAGCTTTATACTACCATTTAAAGATTATGCATTAAACTTTGGACCAGTACTAACAATAGCACCAATTGCACTAGTAACAATGGCAGAACATATTGGAGATCACACAGCCTTAAGTGCAATTATAAATAAAGATTTATTAAAGACCCCTGGACTAGACAGAACTTTATTGGGAGATGGTATTGCTACATTTGTAGCAGGAGCACTAGGAGGACCAGCTAATACAACATATGGAGAAAACACATCAGTAGTTGGAATGACTAAAATTGCATCAGTTTGGGTAATAGGTTTAGCTGCTATTATAGCAATAGGACTTGGTTTCTTAGGTAAATTCACAGCAATAGTTTCAAGTATTCCACAACCAGTATTAGGAGGAGTTTCATTACTTTTATATGGATTTATAGCAGTAAATGGATTAAAAGTACTTATTCAAAATCAATTGGACTTTGAAGATCCAAAAAATGTAGTAGTTGCATCAACAATGCTAGTATTAGGCTTAGGTGGAGCAGTAGTATCAATAGTAAATGGAGATTTTTCACTTACCATTTCTGGAATGAGCTTAGCGGCAGTAGTTGGAATATTATTAAATCTTTTTATACCAAGTGATAAAACAAAAAATAAAAGGCTAGAGTCAGCAGAGAGCAAAAAAGAAATAAAAAAGGAAACTGTAAAAATATAATAAAGAAAGAAGGAAAAGCTTATGGAAGTAAAAGAGTTAAAGCACCCATTAATAGAACATAAATTGGCAATTTTGAGAGACAAAAAAACGGGAACAAAAGAATTTAGGGAGTTAGTTAGTGAAATAGCAATGTTTTTGTGCTATGAAGCAATGGGAGAAGCCGAGCTAGAAGAAGTAGAAGTTGAAACACCAATTACTAAATTTAAATCAGGAAAATTAAATGAAGACAAATATGCATTTGTTCCAATTTTAAGAGCAGGAATGGGAATGTTAGAAGGAATAACTAGAGTGATACCAAATGCAAAAATTGGACATATAGGAATGTATAGAGATGAAAAAACCTTTGAACCTGTAAACTATTTCTTTAAAGTACCAAAACATATTGAAGAAAAAGAAGTAATTATATTAGACCCAATGCTTGCAACAGGAGGATCTGCTGTTGATGCAATAGAACTTTTAAAAAGCAAAGGAGTCACAAAAATGAAATTCTTGTGCATAATTGCAGCACCAGAAGGACTAGCAAGAGTAAAAAAAGAACATCCGGATGTACCAATATATTGTGCACATATAGATGATCACTTAAATGAAAATAAATATATTGTACCAGGATTAGGAGATGCTGGAGACAGAATATTTGGTACAAAATAAATTTAGAAGGCAAGCTTATTTAATATAAGCTGCCTTTTTCAAATATAAAAATTAGATTGTGGATTTTTTGTGAATTTGTTGAATTAAACATATTTTAAATATATAATATGCATATCATAACCGTGAAAGGAGATAAATATAATGAAAATTACAAAAGCAGAAGGCTTGGCAAATATTGCTAATGATATTAGAATAGGAATTATTGAACAAGTATATAACGCATCTTCAGGCCACCCAGGAGGCTCACTTTCTTGTGCAGACATTTTAGCTGTTTTATACTTTAATCAAATGAATATAGACCCAGAAGAACCAAATGCAAAAGAAAGAGATAGGTTCGTATTATCAAAAGGACACTGTGCTCCAGCATTATATGCAACACTTGCAAGAAAGGGATACTTTGATAAGGAACTTTTAAAAGGTTTTAGAAAAGTAGAAAGCGTTTTACAAGGTCACCCAGATATGAAAAAAGTGCCTGGAGTTGATATGTCAACAGGCTCACTAGGACAAGGCTTATCAGCTGCTGTGGGAATGGCAATTGGCTCAAAATTAGACCATGAGGGTTACAGAGTATATTGTTTACTTGGAGACGGAGAGATTGAAGAAGGACAAGTATGGGAAGCTGCAATGGCTGCAAGCAAAAACAAGCTGGACAATTTGTGTGCAATTGTAGACTATAATACTTTACAAATAGATGGAAATGTAGAAGACGTAGCAGGGTTAATAGATATAAAAGAAAAATTTGAAAGCTTTGGATTTAATGTTATTGAAGTAAATGGACATGATATAGAAGCATTGATAAATGCATTTGCTATTGCAAAACATCAAAAGGAAGTGCCTAGTGTTGTGATTGCTCATACCATAAAAGGAAAGGGAGTTTCATTTATGGAAGGAAAAGCAGAATGGCATGGTAAAGCTCCAAATCAGGAGCAATATGAGGAGGCTATAAATGAGCTTAAGCTTCAACATATTATAGGTTAATTTGAAATATAATCAGCATCTTGCTTCGTTGAGGAGCATTAAAAACGCAGTTGCATACCAACGTATGCGCCCTTGCCTTTTTAATACACCTCGCTTTGCAATATACTAATTCTATTTCAAATTAAAAATTAAAAAGGAGATATATGAATATGGATTTAGATAATAAAATTGCTACTCGTGAGAGTTTTGGAAAGGCTCTTGTGGAGTTAGGAAAGGAAAATGAAAATGTAGTTGTTTTGACAGCTGATTTGGCAGGAGCAACTAAAACTAGTCTTTTTGAAAAAGAGTTTCCAGATAGGTTTATAAATGTAGGAATAGCAGAACAAAATATGATAGGAATATCAGCAGGTTTAGCAACAACTGGAAAGATACCTTTTGCAAGTACTTTTGCAATGTTTGCAGCAGGAAGAGCATATGACCAAATTAGAAATAGTGTTGCTTATCCAAATCTTAATGTAAAAATTTGTGGAACACATGCTGGAGTTACTGTTGGAGAAGATGGAGCAACACACCAAATGTTAGAAGACTTAAGCTTGATGAGAAGCATTCCAAATATGACAGTGCTATGTACTTCTGATGATGTACAAACTAGATGGGCTATAAAAGAAATGGCAAAAATTGATGGCCCAGTATATATTCGTTTAGCAAGAGTTGCAACACCAGTTATATATGATGAAAATCAAAAATTTGAAATAGGCAAAATGGTACAAATAGGAGAGGGTACAGACGCTACTGTGTTTGCAACAGGTGTTGAAGTAGCAGAAGCATTAAAAGCCAAAGAGGAGCTTGAAAAGGAAAATATAAATATTCGTGTAATTGATGTACATACAATAAAACCAATTGATAAGGAAATGATAATAAAATGTGCTAAAGAAACTAAAAGGCTAATCACTATTGAAGACCATAGCATAATTGGTGGATTAGGTACTGCAATTTGCGAAGTACTATCAGAAGAATGCCCAACAAAAGTAACAAGAATGGGAATGAAAGATAAATTTGGAAAATCTGGAAAAGCAGAGCAACTATTAAAATATTTTAAACTAGATAGTGAAGCTATTATAGAAAAGGTAAAAGAATAATTGTGAATTTTTTGTGAATTTTTAATAAACCTAGAAAAGAGCGGTAAAGCAGAATAATTGCTTGTTTAAAGCAAAATTATTCTGCTTTTTTCCAAAAAAAACTATTGCAAATAATAGGTTTTATTGTTATGATAAAGGAGAATATGAAATAAGATGTCTAATCTTAGATAGGAGTTAACTTTAATGATAGAATTTAGAAATGTCAGCAAGACTTATGACACAGGAACAGAAGCTGTTCACAATGCAAATTTTACAATAGAAAAAGGAGATTTTGCATTTTTAGTAGGAAGTTCAGGCTCTGGTAAGTCTACTTTAATTAAGTTAATACTAAAAGAAGAAGAACCTACAAAAGGAAATATTATTATTAATGGAAAAGATACAACATTCTTAAAACCAAAAAGAATCCCTTTTTTAAGAAGAAGTATGGGAGTGGTATTTCAAGACTTTAGGCTTTTGCCAGATAGAACAGTATATGATAATGTAGCATATGCTATGTATATTGTAAGAGCAACACCAAGGCATATTAGAAGACAAGTGCCTATGATATTATCTTTAGTAGGACTAAGCAATAAAGCCAAAATGTATCCAAATGAATTATCAGGTGGGGAGCAACAAAGAGTTGCACTAGCAAGAGCATTAGTAAATAATCCATCTATGCTAATTGCAGATGAGCCTACTGGAAATTTAGACCCAGAAACAGCATGGGAAATTATGTCACTATTAGATGATATTAATAAAAGAGGAACAACAGTGGTAGTGGCAACACATGCAAGAGATATTGTAGACAAAATGAAAAAAAGAGTTATACAGATTGAAGAAGGCAATATCGTAAGAGATGATAGAAGGGGTGGATATAGCAGTGAGATATAGTATTTTTGGTTATTTGATTGGTGAAGGATTTAGAAATGTATTCAAAAATAAAAAATCAACAATAGCTTCACTAATTATAATGTGTGCAACTATGTTTGTATTTGGAATATTTTTTGCAGTAAGCCAAAATATAAACCATATTACTAAAACAATAGAAGAACAACAAGGAATGCAGGTTTTTATTTTAAATGAGGCAACAGCAGAACAAAAGGCAGAATTGAAAAATAAGATAAGAAGCAACCAATATGTAAACACAATAGAAGATAAAACAAAAGCAGAAGCCTTAGAAGAAATGAAGAGGATGTTTAAAGACAAAAAGTCTTTGTGGGATACATATGATGGAGATAACAATCCATTTAAAGATTCATTTGTTATTACACTTACAGATTTAACAAAAGCAGAAGCGGTAAAAAGTGAAATTGAAACTTCAAAAATAGTATCAAGTGTTGAAGTTAGAACAGATACAATTAATGCATTAATAAAAATAGCAGATGGAATTAATATTATTACAACAATTATATTAATTATTTTAATATTTATTTCAATATTCATTATAACAAATACTATAAAATTAACAGTACATGCAAGAAGAAAAGAAATTTCTATCATGAAATACGTTGGAGCAACTAATGGGTTTATTAGATGGCCTTTTATGGTAGAAGGTATGCTAATTGGACTAATTTCAGTTTTAATTTCATTAGTAATTTTAGCATTTGCATACAATGCAGTAACAGCTCAAATTCAGCAATCATTAATTAACAGTATGATAAATATACCACTACTAACATTCCAAGAATTATTTAAAACTTTATTAATAGTATACTTGGTATTGGGAATTGGAATTGGAGCATTAGGAAGTGCAATTTCAATGAAAAAATATTTAGAGGTATAAGGGAGAAAAAATATGAAAAGAAAAATTATATCTATTTTATTAATTTTAATTATATTGCAAGCTGCATGTGCAAGAGTGTTTGCAACAACACAGTCAGACCTAAATGCAGCCAAAGATAATTTAAGTACAGCAACAAAAAGTAAAAAAGCAGTTACAGCTGAAAAAGAAACAGTCTTAAACGAAATTGATAAACTAGATGATGAGATTGAACAATATCAATCTGAAATTGACGAATTAAACAGTAAAATAACTAAGATGGAAAAAAGCATAAAAGAAAAAAATGCAGAGATTGATAAATTACAAAAAGACTATGATGAGAAAAAACAATTATTAGAAGATAGGCTTGTTGCAATTTATGAACAAGGAAGAATAACCTTCTTAGATGTTTTATTGGCTTCGGATAATATATGGGACTACATTTCTATGAGTTCAAAAGTTCAACAATTAACAGATGCAGATAATGAACAAATGGACAAGGTAGAAGCCCAAAAAAATGAAGTAGAAAGTGCAAAAACAGAATTAGAAAAACAAAAAAAAGAACTAGCAAGTAGTAAAAAATCAGTACAAGATAAACAAAGCAAAATAAAAGTTGCAAAAGCTAGCAAAGAGGCAAAGGTTGAAAATTTAACAGCTGAACAAAAAAAATTACAAACTGAAATAAATAAATATAATAAAGAAATTCAAAAATTAGAAGAAGAACTTGCAAAATCTGCAAATGATTATAATGATTCATATACAGGAAGATTTGTAGGAACATTAAGTTGGCCACTTGCAAAATCTTTACATTATATAACATCATATTTTGGAAATAGAACTGCACCAGTGCCGGGAGCTACTACAAACCATGGAGCAATAGATATAGCGGTTAGCACAGGAACGCCAGTATTATCAGCAGGAAATGGAATAGTAATTTCAACAGGCTCAAATTGGGCTAGAGGAAAATTTGTAATAGTAAAACATGCTGATAATTTATATACATTATATCAACATTTAAGTTCAATTCTTGTATCAAAAGGACAAACAGTATCTGTTGGACAAAAAATTGCTAAAAGCGGAAACACAGGAGTAAGCTCAGGACCACACTTACACTTTGAAGTTCGTAAGAGTCAATATTATGGTAGTGAGGTAGACCCTCTTGATTATTGCCACTGGTAAAATTTAATAAATAATTAGAGAAAGGAGAATGCATATATGAAAATTAGTAAGTTTATAAGTGTTCTCCTTATCTTTATATTTATTTTAAACATATTATCATCATGTGTATTAGCAACAAATGAAACTACTAATATAGAAAATAATAATGTAGAAAATGTAGATATAAATACAAACAGCATAGAAGATTTAACAGATCAAAAAAATGAAATAACTGATAAAATAAATTCGGCTACACTCGAACTTCAATATGTAAAAACTGAAATGTCAGATATACTAGTTAAGATTCAAGAATTAGATGATAAAATAAGAGGATATGAAGAGGAAAACACAAATCTATCTGAAAGACTTAAAGTGCTAGAAGCTTCGGTACAAGAAACTACTGATAAGTTAAATATAGTGACAAATGATTATGAAAAAAGAGAGAAGCAACTAAGAAACAGGCTAGTAGCTCTATATGAAGCTGGTTCTGTTTCATATTTAGATGTACTGCTCTCAGCTAAGACCTTATCCGACTTTTTATCAAGATATTACAAAATGCTAGAAATAATGGAGTTTGATAATCAACTAATATCTACGGTAGAACAAGAAAAAGATACAATAGAAAAATCAAAACAAAAAATAGAAAAAGAGACACAAGAGTTAAAAACATTAAAATTAAAAGCAGAAAAGTCAGAAACAATATGTAAAAACACAAAGACTTTACAAGAAGTATATATAGAAAAGTTATCAAAAAGTGAGAAAGAATTAAATGATAAAATTACTAAATATAAAACAGAGGCAATACAAATAGAAACAAGAATTAGAGAAATTAGTGGAGAAACAGGTGATTATAGTATTCAATATACTGGAGGGCTTATGATATGGCCAGTTGCTAAAACGGGAACTAAAATAACATCTGACTATGGTACAAGGCAACACCCAATACAAGGAATTACAAACTTCCACTTAGGAATAGATATAGGAAACACAGGTTTTGGAGCACCAGCAGTTGCTGCATTAGACGGCGTAGTTACGTATGCAGGAGAACTAGGCTCTTATGGAAATTGTGTTATAATAAATCATGGCAATGGAATATCAACGTTGTATGGCCATGGACAAACTATATTAACAGAACATGGAGCAAGTGTGAAACAAGGTGATATAATAATGGAAACCGGCTCAACAGGAAATTCAACAGGACCACATTTGCATTTTGAAGTAAGAGTTAATGGAAGTACAGTTGACCCACTAAAATATGTTAATGAACCATAAATAATAATATTTAAAAGTAAAGGTAAATATAATATACTAATACTGAAATTTTACTTAAGCTAAAGCATATTATGCAATAAAAATAGAAAAGAGGAAATTAAAACTGATGGAAAATAAAAACACGCAAAGAATATATAAAATTATTATGCTTGTATTAATTGTAATAATAATTACATCTATGGTAACAGCATTTACAACATATAAGTATTTAAGTGACAAAGGCATATACTCTAAAAAAATAAATACCACATCTTTAGATGGACTAGAGTATACTCTAGCTCAATTTAGAAGTGAATTAGAGAAAAAGTATATTGGAGAAATAAATGATGAAGAATTAATAGAAGGCGCAATAAAAGGATATGTAAATGCTTTAGGAGATCCATATACAACATACTATAATAAAAAAGAAATGAAAGAAATAATGGAAGAAACAAATGGAAATTTTGTTGGTATTGGTATATATATGACACAAAACCTAGAAAAAAATGCAATTTTAGTTATTAAACCAATAGAAAATTCTCCAGCAGAAAAAGCGGGAATATTACCAGGTGATATTATTACAAAAGTAGATGATGTAGAATATACAGGAGATAAACTAGAGGAAGCCTCAAACAAAATAAGAGGAGAAGAAGGAACAAAAGTAAAATTAGAGATATATAGAGATGGAGAAACTAAAACTTTTGAAATTACTAGAGCAACAGTTACAGTAAGCCATATTACAGCAAATATAGTTTCAGGAAACATAGGATATATTGCAATATCAGACTTTGAAGGAAATTGTGCAGATGAATTTAAGACTAAATACAAAGAACTTGAAAAACAGGGAATAACAAAACTAATAATTGATATTAGAAATAATGGTGGAGGAATTGTTGATGAGGCACTTGAAATTGCCGATATGTTAGTCGAAAAGAATTCTACACTATTAATAACAAAAGACAAAAATAATAAAGAAGAAGTAACAAAAGCAACAGAGCAACCAATAATAAATATGCCAACAGTTGTAATTATGAATGGATATTCAGCCAGTGCTTCAGAAATTTTGGCGGGAGCATTAAAAGATAACGGAAAAGCTACTTTAGTTGGTACTAAAACATATGGAAAGGGAATAATCCAAGAGTTACATCAATTATCAGATGGAAGTGGACTAAAAATAACAGTGAGTGAATACTACACACCAAACCATAATTCAATTCATAAAATAGGCATAACTCCAGATGTTGAAGTTGAACTATCAGAGAAAGCTAAAAAGCAAATTACTTTAAAACAAGAAGATGACACTCAACTTCAAAAAGCAATAGAAATATTGAAATAGTATATCAAAAGGTAAAAAGCCATAATACTTAAAGGCTTTTTACCTTTTGAATGTTATACATATTCAAAAAAATAAAAATTTTTTTAAATATGTATTGACAATTATAATTAAATTTAGTATACTAAACAAGTCAAAGGAAATGGGCGCATAGCTCAGCTGGGAGAGCATCTGCCTTACAAGCAGGAGGTCATAGGTTCGATCCCTATTGCGCCCACCATTTTTTTGTTTAAAATTTAATATTAAGTAAATTTGTAAATAATTTACGGCCTGGTAGTTCAGTTGGTTAGAACGCTAGCCTGTCACGCTAGAGGTCGACGGTTCGAGCCCGTTCCAGGTCGCCATTTTTTTTATATATGCCTCGATAGCTCAGTTGGTAGAGCAAGGGACTGAAAATCCCTGTGTCACTGGTTCGATTCCAGTTCGAGGCACCAAAAAAAAGTCCTATTTCTAGGGCTTTTTTATATTTGTAAGGGGACTAAATTTTTTTTGCTTCTGTAATGTCATTTGATTTGCTAAGTGTAAATATTGTTCTGTCATATATAAGGTAGTATGTCCTAAAATTAATTGTAAATGTACTGGATCACCACCATTTACTAAAAATAAGGTTGCAAATGTATGTCTTAAATAATGAGGGTGTAATTTCATAAAATGTTGCTCTTTCTTAATTCTACGAAGTATCTGACTAATTCCAGAAGAAGTCATTCGAAGACCTGTATCACTATCTAAAAATAAAGGACCTGAATACAAAGAAGCTAAAAACACATACTTATCATAATATTTTATTATACTATCTGTTAATGGAACTAATCTTTCTTTTTTACCTTTTCCAAAAACTTTAATAACACCTAGTTCTTTACTAACATCATCAACATTCAAATTCACTACTTCGCTAACACGAAGACCAGCGTCTAACATCAAACTTATAGCTAACAAATTTCTTAGACCAATAATAGTAAATTCATTTTGAGAAGATAACAATTTATTTATGTCTTCAGCAGATAAAACAACAATAGTTTTTTTAACTTGTTTATATGGCTTTATATTTTTATAAACATCACTAATCATATATTTATTATCATAAGCATATTTTAAAAATATTTTCGAAGCATTTAAAGTAGTTTTTATAGTTGCACTTGATAAGTTAGTACCTTTATCAGTAATCTTATTTATTAAATAAATTGCATAAGAATTATAATCATCTATAACAACATTATCAATATCTTTATCATTCACAAAATCAATAAAATACCCAATTCTTTTTTTATAATATTCAATTGTTTCTTTAGTATTTCCAATAACTTTTTGATTTGTAATAAATTTATCTAGTACTTCAGAACATTTCATTTATACAACCTCTTTCCACTCAAATGGGTTAAAATCTACTGTATCACGTTCAGCTGAAACTGTATATTTTTGAGATAAATCAATATTAACAGCTTTCAAATCTTTGATATATCTATAATAAGTTCTTTTGGGAACAGTTTTTTTTACTTCTGTAATACCGTCTAAGATAATAGAACTATAAAAAGCATACAAAACACTAGCTCTTCTTTCACTATAACAAGTATATAATCTTCTTTTAATATCTTCTTTATTTCTAACAATAGTCAAATCACTTTCAAACATATTTAATAACTTCATAAATTCACACTTCCAAACTTCATAAAAATCATTATAATTAACGTTTCTAACTCTAATATATTTCTTACAATAAATATTTTCTAATTTTTTTTTCTTAATTTCACATTCAAACCTTACAAATCCTTTAATTTTATCTAAATAATTATCAATATTAAAATTTAGATTAAACATTTTTTTCATATCATGTTTTTTAAATTCTAACATTTTATTATAAATTTTCAAAGTAGAAGAGGTACCAGAACAATAAATACTTTCATCCTGATAATGTTTTATATTGTTTCTTCTGGGAAAAGAACAAAGAGACAAATTATTTATATATCTTCTAACCTCTTCATTTGTACCTAAATCAAAACAAAGAGCAATGTCGATTCGTTGTAAAAACCAATGTCGCAAAGTAGGTAATTTAATATTATAAACATTCTCAACAGCACCTATCAGCCATTTTACAATGCTCTGCAAATTATAATAGCCATTATGAGAATTAAAGCCATTCATAATTTTATGATAAGAACCTTCAACCTCTAAATAATACATATTAACAAATTTATATTTAGCACCAGAACCAACACGAACCGACAAACTAGAACTATAAGAGCCTTCTAATTTGTCATTTACAATTTCGTAATAAATTTCGCCATCCTTTTTATTATAACTTGATTTAATGATAGAATTATTATATATTTTGTTATAAATATTTTTATCTATCATAGTATAAATTTTAATTGTATCTATCATATCAAAAACCCCTATTAAAAAATCAAAAAGTGTCACTAGTGTCACTCTCGGAGGGTGTTACTAAGAACCCTCCAACTTTTTATTTATAGAATTTTAAAAAATTTAAAAATTTTCTTTTTAAATCTTGATCTGTTGATAGCAACAAAATATTTTTTATATTTTTTTATTTCTTCATCAGATAAACTATCAATAAAAACTCTATTACAAATCAAATAATCAAAAACATCTTTTTTATCTAAATCTTTCAAACAACAATTTTCCATAATAATTCCTTTCATCTTTTTTAAACCAAAAAACATAATAGAAGGAGGAAGAAAGTAAAAAATATTAAAATCTAAATTTTTTTCTTCCATTTCTAAATCCCCTTTCTAGGCTTATGCAATTCTGCAAAAAATAATCTGTAAAACGGAATATATAATGCAGTCGAAATACTAATAGTTATAATACAAACAACTCTATGTAATGTAGTTACCTGATACATGTTAAAAATTAAATTAAATACAACAGTTAAAGCACAAATACCTAAACCATATAAAATCATATATAAAAAATTTTTATTCTTCATAAAACTAAATCTCCTTTACATTATCAATAACATTATTACAATAAAGACAATTATACTCATTTTCATGGTATTTTTCTAATACTTCAACACGCTCTTCTAAATTATTAGAATCAAAATCAATAAAAAAAGAAAGAGTAGAAAATAAAACCACAGATAAAGCAAGAAATAAACATATATCTAAAAAATTATCAAAAAAATCATACATAATTATTTTTTTCCTTTCACATTAATTAAATTATAAACATTGTTTTCTTCTATCTTTGGTACATCTTGAAAACCAACTTTTGTAGCTCGCTCAATTACTTTAAATGTATTATAACTCTCACGTAATTCTTTATCATGCACAAAAAAATACCATCCACGTCTTTTGTATTCCTGAACATTTCCTTCAGAATCAAGAATAGGCTCAAATTTTCTAACCAGTGTCAAGGCACCGAAGAACGTCGAACATCGACGTACTTCGGTTGCCTGTGACCTGATGGCTTTGGCTAGTAAATAAAAATTTTGAGAAGTACCTAAAATTATACGTCTATTCTTTCTGTTCTGGGTAATAATTGTGAGCATTTCTGGAGGAAAGTTCTTACTATCATTAGAACTGAACCAGTTCTGAAGCTCGTCCATACAAACAATTACACCATAAATACCATTTTTATATCTTAACAACATTCTCCAATCAAGAAGGGGTTCATTCTCTCCAGTATAAGCTAAGTTAGTAGTACAAAGCGATTTAGGGTACTCTTGCTGCATAGTTCTAGCATACTCTATCATACTTATAGTTTTTCCAGAGCCTTGTCTACCTTCAAAAATAACTAAACCTTGATACCTAAAAAAGTCGGGGTCTCTATCAAAATTATCTAAAACCATTCTTTGAGGTAATTTAAAAAACAATTTTTTAAAAAACCCATCTTTTTTTACAAAAACTCTAGAACCTTTTTTCAGTCTCATACCTTTACAAGTATAATAAATAAACCAGATACAATATAAAATAGTAAATAAAACAATAATAATTGAAATAATATAAAAAGGTATCTTTAAAATAGACAAAAATGCCTTTAAAACACTAAATAAAGAACTAAGCCACATCTTTATCATCCTTTCTAAAAGAATTCTCTACAAACGTAAAATATGTGTCATACAATGCCTCAATATCTTCCTCAATAACTTTTATTTTATAAAATAAATAAACAAAACTAATTATAAAAACTATAAAAAATATTAATAATAAAATAAACATAAACACCACTACTTCCCAATAGGAATAAGATTCCATATAGTACTAATAATACTAATAATAATTCTAAACACCATAGTACCTACAAATATAACAATAATAGGGCTAAGTTTTGCAATAGGCAAAACGTAATAAATAACATGTAAAAAATTAGTCAAACCTTGAAGATATGGGCTAGTATCTAGCGACCATTTAAAAACAACAGTACCTAAAAGACCAATAACAATAGCTATAATAATACCCCAAACAGCAATTTTAAAAATTGTTTCAACCATTTAACACACACACCTTTCTAAAATGTTTTATCTCTAGGACTAGAAGAACGGCCAAAACCTGTTTTTCTAAATGCCTCAATATCTCCTAACATGTTAGAAGCATAAGAACTAGCTCCAGCACCTCTAATAATGTCAGGCAATTTAATAAATATTCGCCATAAAAATGTTAAGTAAGCAAATATACAAATAACATTGTCGCCCATATCCTTATATGGGGCATACCAACTTAAATCTACAATAGTTAAAGTTCCTTTATAATATTTAGAATTAACATTAATTTGAAACTTCGGAACCTCTTTAGTATTAGTAATAACATCTACCATTCCATTAACATTCTTTTTAACATCTTCAGTAAAACCAAAATTATTGTAAACACGGTTAAAACCACCAGATATAGTATCAGAACCATGTTTACCAGAACCATTATAATCAGAATCACTACCAGTAATATAATCATCTAAGTAAGAATTTCCATTAACTGAGCCGCCTTCGACAAAATTGCCGGTAGCGTCACTTCCTTTTTTATTATCTGATAAACGAGTACCCATAGGATTAAAAACAACATAGCCATCTTCATCATATAAAACAAAATTACAAAAAATAAGTTGTTCCTTTTTAAAAGCCATATCTAAACCGCCAGTAGAATATTTACTATAATCTCCATAAACTAATTTATTAGTTTTAAAATCAAAAATATCAATACTCGTTGAAGAAGTAGTATGTAAATAATATGTATTATTTTCATATCTATAAGTTGGGTGATCATCACTCATAAAAATAACTGCAACACCATCGGATTTAAAAACAGCAATATAGTCACGAATTGTAAGACCTAAACCATATATGCTATAAATCAAGCCACCAGATTCAAAATTCAAATATGTATTAAGGTCTTTGACTGAAGCTGGAAAAATAATATTACCAGAAGTGTGTTTTAAATCATGGTTGTTATAAATTATTTGATAATCTTTATAAATCGGACATGAATAGGCACTACCCATATCTTTAACGTCTCCCTTAGTTCCATCAGCATAATAATATCTTGCTTTAAAATCAGAAGAACTTTTAATAAAAAAGTATGTCTCACCTGACTCTTTTCTTAAGTAAAATTCAGAAGTAGAAGTAAAAACAGCAACAAAATCAGTAGACCCATAATATTGATAAACAATATAATAATCTTCAAAAAAATCATCATTAGTATCAATATTATAGGTATTATCATTAACGTCAGTAAACAAAACTGCTTCTACTTTATTTTGAATACTAAGTATTACTATAAAAGCTAAAATAAATAGCAAAATATATATAAATTTTTTTGTCATTTGTAAAACCTTTCTAAATAAAAATAAGGAACAGCTTTTTTATTGCTGTTCCTTTTTCTACAAACTGCAATAAAAATAGGGACATTATGCAGAGTGTAAAATGCTTGATAAGAAGCCAATTCCTTTTCTGATAGCAATAAAGCCTATCATTACAGGTATAACTATTGGTAATAAGCTAGTAATTTCTGTTAAAACACCAGCTAACATATCACCAGTTACTATTTTTGATAAAACAGATGTTGCTGTTGCAGTTGCTCCTGATTCCATATTCACATGCTCCTTTCTCTTACGTAATCTAAAAGAACATATTGAAAAACTTATATGAGAAGTAGCATAAAATGACGACTATAAAGAATAATAGAAATGATGTAAATACACCTAATTGACTATGAATTGCAGTTAGCAATTCTAGTTCATTCATGACTACATTATTAACTACTTCATTTACAACTTCATTTGAGACTTCTTCCATATGAATTTCTCCTTTCTGTTCTCTTTATCTTTAGTAAAATTTGTTATGCACAAATTTAAAAGCACGCATGAATAAAATATTTACTACAACTAAGTAAGGAGATAGCATGTAGAGAGGTTGCACCACCTCATGCGCCGGTGGGCTATTTTCTAAACCGTTTCGCCGGTTTATCACGAATAATATGCGGGGCTACGCGAGTAACAGTTCACTAATGAACTATTACTCTTGTAACTGCTAAAGTATGGATTGTTGTCAATACTTTAATAATAAATTTAATATTGGAATGTTACATTTTCAAGTGAAACGTTCCAATTATTATTAGTGAATTTTAATTCAAAATCTATTAAGCAATTTTGTAAACCTTTAACTTTGCCACTTTGTATATCTTTTGTAAGCTGACTATTTAATTTGTTATCAAAACTGAAAAATCTTACTGGGTTATTTTCTTTATCAAGCACATTCACAACATAAAAATATTGTTCATCTGCTGGAAGCTCTTCAGCATTTTTTCTTCTGATACTGTCAATTTTTAAAAACTTAAATTCATCTTTTAATTTCATTTTTTTTACTCTCCTTTATAAATAGCATCTGTTTGAATGCCTTACTGAAAGAATTATAGCATTCAAATAAATGCTTGTCAAGAGAATTTAAACAAATGCATGATAAAATTTAAAAAGAGGTAAAAAATATGTATTTAAAAAGATTAAAAGATTTAAGAGAAGATACAGAATTAAAACAAATAAATATTGCAGAAGAATTAAAAATAACAAGACAACAATATGGCTTATACGAAACAGGAAAGAGAGATATTCCAGCAGAATATATAAAACAATTAGCAATATTTTATAAAACTTCTACGGATTATATTCTAGAACTAACAGATGAAATTAGACCATACAAAAGAAAGGAATAAAAAATGTTTATTTTAATATTAGCAATTATAATAATAACATTATTTTTAATACTAATAGTAGATATTGCTTTTTCTCCAACTAAAGAAAATCAAATAAAAAACGAAATGACGCAAAATTATAATGAATATCAAAATCTAGAAGACCAATCTTATAATAGATATTTGAATTTACAAAAAGAATACAATAATAACATAGAAAATAATATTGCGACAAGTTATAATACTTATAATGAAGATTTAGAAAAATATATTGCAAAAGAATATATAATGACAAGAACAGAAAGAAAATTTTATATTGAATTAAAAAAAATAACAGATGAACTAGATATGACAATTTTTCCACAAGTGGACCTAGAAAGAATAATAAAAGTAATTGATAATAATTATAGAGATAGAAACAGAATAAAATCAAGAAATATAGATTATACAATAGTAAAAAATACAAGTTACAAAATTTTATGTTGTATAGAATTAGACGACTATACACATAACACTAAAAAAGCACAAAAAGCTGATGAATTTAAGAATGAATTGTTTGAAAAAGTAGGAATACCCTTACATAGAATAGAAGTAAGTAATAATTATGACAAAGAAGAAATAAAAAAATTATTACAACAAGACTTACTAATATATTAAAAGCGAGAATGTTAAACAAAATCCCAAAAACCATCCCAGCCCTTTGCACAAAGTACAATATATCATATAAAAATATATTCCAATTCCTCATTGCCAACGAGCCTCTAAAAATATGAATAGTTTTCCTTGCGGGCAGAAAAGAAAAAACAACCCAAAAGGTCAATATTATATCACATTTTAACTCATTGGCAATGATTTTCTCGGCATATAATTTTATATAATATATTTATAAAAAGGTGCAAAAGCATTCTCGCAAGTTAGTTTAATTATTAAAGAGGAGAAGCTATTCGATTAGGTATTTAAAAACTGAAAATCCCTGTGTCACTGGTTCGATTCCAGTTCGAGGCACCATTTCTTACAGTAGTAAAGTTTATTGACTTTACTACTGTTTTTTTCTTTAGAAAATGGTCCAACTATTGTTTTTAATAATGATAGTGCAGATATTCAGAGAAATGTTGGAGAACTATTTAAAACAATTAAGGAAAGAGGTAGACATTATGATTAAAAATAAGTATCTTTTAACGGATGAAGTGAATCTTTGTGAGCAGGATTATGATGAAGGAGTAATTTTTCCGTATCTAGATAATGATATTGGAAATTATCCATATCTGGATTCTTTTATCAGATTGGCATTTAAAGAATTAGGCGTAACAACCAGAATTTCAACTGTGAGTTATAGCAGATATAATGAAGAACTAAATGACATGCATAAGAGAATTAATCTTCTTCATGAAAATGGACTTGGAGGAGTGAGACTTTCATTTACTCCTTATGAAGTTGGTTGGTGTAGTAAAAATGCCGCATATAGTCAGTTCGACTACACACTTGATATGGCTAATTTGCTAGAAATTTATAAGCCATATTATGAGACGTGCGGTGCAGGAAGTAGAAAGATGTGTGTGGAACTCAGATATAAGCCTTTAGTTGAAATCGAAAGAGTATTCGAAACTGAAGTCTTGAGTCATAAAATTATCTGTGTAGGAAATTATTTATTTATTTCTAAGCAGTGTAATGTTGAGATGAAGGAAGCTCATATTAAAGATCCATTTGACCATCAGATTACTTTAACTGAGGATGCAACAGAGTTTTATAGTATTGAAACATATGAAGCATTTGAAACAGTTGAAAAACTTAAAAAAACATGTCATAAGTTTATTATTGGAAGTTTACAGGATTATAAAATTGCAGAGATTTACCTTATGAGCAATTATGATGGGGAGTATTATGCAATTAATCCTAGTATAACTGAAGACGGCAATTATGGTATGTGCATTTATCCAAAAACAGAAATCAGAGAAACTTCTGGCTATGTTGTTTTAGAAAGATTTTTGGTAAATAGCATTATTGAATTCAAAAAGACTAAAGGGTTAAAAAACCTTGATAAATTTGAAACTGCTACTTGGAAAGATGTATATAGTGTACTGAATATTTGTAGGGAAAGGGCTAACAGATACAAGTCAAATGGACAGCAGAATAAATATGATTATGTAATAGGGGAAATTTTGCCTATGGCAAATGCATATATTTCTGCACTTCAGATTGCAGGGTATCCTGCGCAGAAATTGTTGAAGCAACGGTGAAAGAAAACTATTGGGGGTGCGGACCGAATAATGATGGCCAAAATAACTACGGAAAAATTCTTATTAAAGTAAGAAAACAACTTAGAAATGAACAATATTAGGAGGAATGCTAGATGGAATTGATTTCTAAAAAAGGATATGAAAAGCTTTGTGAAGAATATCAAGCAATAGATCAAAAGATTGTTGATACACAAAGAAAGATGGGAGAAAGTGCAAAAAGAGATAACGATTTAAGAGAAAACCCTGAATTTATGGAACTACGTGTAAAAGCTATGTATACTTTACCAGCTGAAAAGGAAAAACTTTATAAAAGAATGCATGATTGTATGATAATTGAAGAATGTGAATTCTTTAAATCATTTGATGGTTCAAAAGTTATTCCTGGCTCAAAGGTTGTATATGATATTGATGGAGAAACTGAGACATTAACTATTTTAGGAGATAATGAATCGGATTTAGACAATGATATAATATCGGCTGCTGCACCAGTAGCAAAGGCACTTATTGATAAACATATTAATGAGTTAATTGATTTTAATGGTATGAAAATTACTATTAAGTCAATAGAAAAAATTTAAAACTTAATAGTTTTGAATGAAGAAGGAGAATTTTACTTTTAAAATTCTCCTTTTTGTTATATAATCACTTTAATAGAATAGGAGTGATTATATTATGAAACAAATTGAAATAACAGTAAGATTAAATGAAAATATGCAAAGTGCTATAAGAAAATTAGAAATACAAGGATTCAAAAAGATTAGAGAAAGTGAAATAAATGATTTATATATGACATCAAAAATGAAAGAGTTAAATAAGGATAATATTCAGAACATTTTAAAAAATTCAGTATTATTAAGAAATTTAAAATTAAGAAACAAAGAAATAAAAAAGATTACATATAAAAATAAAGAGATTGATAAAAAAGGCGATGTCATATCAGAACAAAAGATAGATTTGAAGTGTAACGACTTAGAAAAAGCTAAAGATTTATTTGAACACTTAGGATTTGAAGAACTTATAAGAGTAAAATATAAAGTAATAGTGTATAGCAAAGAAAAAGTAGAATATGCTTTTCAAGACGTTGAAAATTTAGGAACACTAATTGAATATGAAAATACTAAGAATTTTGAAGGAAAGTCATTAGATGAAATTAATGAGACAAAAAATAATATGTTTAATGAAATAAAAAATACAGGTATTAATTTAACAGAAGAAAAAGATGTAAAAAAAGCTTATGAATTAATATTAAGTAAATATTTTTAAAAAAATGATAAGTGAATTGACTTATTTTCTATATTAGTATATTCTATAAGTATAAGAAAATAAAGGAGTATATATATGAAAAAGGGATTAAAGATATTTGTTGCAATATTAATTCTGATAGTAATAGTTACGCTAGTAATTGCAATGATGCATAAGAATGAAGCAGAATTAAAAACAATAGAGTCAAAAAAAGAGTTGCTAAGGATATACCAAGGAGAGGACACTGAGTTAAAAGAAAAGTTAATTCGAATTATAGCTATGCCATTTAGTTTATTCTACTATGATAGTTACTTGGACTATGATATGAAAAGTTCTGGGACGATTACTTCAGGACTCACAAGTAGTGTAGATTCTAGTAAAAATTACTCAACTTCTAGTAAAGAATATTCAACAACAAATATACAAGTTGAAAATGTAGATGAAGCAGATATTATAAAAACAGATGGAAATTATATCTATTCAATTTCTGAAAATGACGTGATAATAACAGATGTAAGAAATCCAAATGAACCTAAAATAGCAGCTACTATAAAGTCAAATGATAATGATGTACCAGAAGATATGATATTATATAAAGATAAATTAGTAGTAATATCAACAGTAGTTAGTCAAACTAATATGTTGTACTATTATGATAGTAAAACAAATACAATGGTAAAAATATACAATATTACTTCAAGAGAGAATCCTGTGCTAACTAAGAGCTATGAAATGTATCAACCATATTATACTTCAAGATGTATAGATAATACTTTGTATGTAATTTCATCAGGTTCATTAAGAAAAGAAGATGATGAAGTTGTTGTGGCATATAAAGAAGACAATACAGAAAAAGAACTTTCTGTTGATAAAATAAAATACTTAAAAGATGTAAAAACACAAAAACAAACTTTAATATCAATTGTTGATTTGAATAATGAAACAGCAGAAGTAAAGTTAGACTCATATTTAATGAGTATATCAAATGCGTATGTATCTAAAAATGCCATATATTTGTTAAATGAAAAACGTAAATATAACACTATTGGTATTTGGGCACTATTTGGAATAAAGGGAGTATTTGGAATAGTTGATGGTAATAGAAATAATAGTGGATACTATACAGAAATATACAAATTTGATATGAATAAAAATGGAGATGTAAATTACAAAACAAAAGCTAAATTAAACGGAGAGACCATAAACCAATATTCTTTAGATGAGAAAGATGGTCATTTAAGAATAGCTTTATACGGAGATAAAGGCTCAAGAATAGCAATACTTGATGAAAATTTGAAACAAATAGGAGAATCAGAAAATGTTGCAAAAGGTGAGAAAATGTATTCTTCAAGGTTTATAGGAGATAAAGTTTATTTCGTAACATATAAAACTGTGGACCCACTATTTGTAATGGACTTAAGTGATGAAACAAATCCAAAGGTATTAGGAAAATTAAAGATACCAGGATATAGTACTTATTTACACCCATATGATGAAAATTATATAATTGGAATTGGAATGGAAACCAAAGAAACAATAAATAGAAATTCAAGTGGAAGAGTGATTTCGACAACAACTAAAATAGTGGGAATGAAAATGGCTTTATTTAATGTTTCAAATGTAAGCAATCCAATTCAAGTTTCAAGTGTAGTAATAGGAGATAGCAGAACAACATCAGCAATACTAACAAACCCAAAAGCGTTATTATTCTCAAAAGAAAAATCATTGATAGCAATACCTGTAAATAATTATAAAGAAAACTTTGAAATAACTGCATCAAATAATTATGAAATTATGACAAGAAATTACTTGAAATATAGTAAACCATATATAGCAGAAGGATATTTTGTATATAACATAAATGTGCAAGATGGCTTTAAATTAAAAGGCGTTATAACACATGAAAAGGCAAAAGCAACATATTATTATAGCAATAGTAAGCTTTTAAGAGGCTTATATATAGATAATAATTTATATACAGTATCAGAAACTGCAATAAAAGTAAATGACCTTGAAACATTAAAATTGGTGAGTGAACTAAAGCTAAAAGATACAGAGAGTGAAACAAAACAACAGCCATCATCTCAAGGAACAGATAAAGTTGAAATAATAGATGAAAATATCGAAAACATTATTACTAATATAATTGAGGGAGGAATATAAGTATGGAAGAAAACAATAAAAACAAATCTGCAATGGGTGTAGCTGCACTTGTGTTAGGAATAATATCTACATTATCAATACTATTTTGGTATATAACATTACCAACAGGAATATTAGCAATTATATTTGGGGCAAAGTCAGCAAAGAAAATAGAAAGTAAACTGGGAAAGGCTGGAATGGTATTAGGAATAATAGGCTTGTCAGCATTTGCATTTATATATATAAGCTTAGGAGTAATAATACTACTTGTCAATAATTTATAATTAATCAAAAAAAGTCACTAAACTATTGCTTTTATCAGCAAAATGTGTTATTATATAAAAAGCGTTATTTATTATGCTAAACATACCTTTTACTTAGTTTTAGGGAATAATACTCCAAACTAAAACTCAGCTTAAGGCAAATAAATATAGGAGGAAAATAAAATGACAAAGGAAAGAAAGCAAGAAATCATTAATACTTATAAAAGAGATGAAAAAGACACTGGTTCTCCAGAAGTTCAAATAGCTCTTTTAACAGAAAGAATCAATGAATTAACAGCACACTTAAAAGTTCATATGAAAGACAATCATTCTAGAAGAGGACTTTTAAAAATGGTAGGTGCAAGAAGAAACTTACTTAACTACTTAGCTAAAAAAGATGTTCAAAGATACAGAGACATCGTTGAAAAATTAGGACTAAGAAAATAATTTACAATTTGGACGTTTTGCTTTTATGCTAAACGTCCAAATTTGCGAATATTGTATAAAAAAATGTAAAAAATAATAAAAATAGGTATTAAAAGCAATAATAAAATTAGAAAGTAGCTTGTATCATGTGCTACTAAACAATAGCATATAATAGAGGTTACGCTAATTTTCATATTGCTTATAATATAAATAAAATAAAAAGGAGAAAAATTTATGTTTAAAAAATTTGAAACACAATTAGCAGGAAGACCTTTATCAATTGAAACAGGAAAAATTGCAGAACTAAGTAATGGAAGTGTAGTAGTACGTTATGGAGAAACAGTTGTTATGGTAAACGTAACAGCAGCAAAAGAACCAAAAGAAGGAGTTGACTTCTTTCCATTATCAGTAGATTATGAAGAAAAACTATATGCAGTAGGCAAAATTCCAGGAGGATTTACAAAAAGAGAAGGAAAACCAGCAGACAAAGCAATATTAACATCAAGAGCAATTGATAGACCTTTAAGACCATTATTCCCAAAAGATTTTAGAAATGATACATGTGTTGTAGCAACTGTATTATCAGTAGATCCAGACAATAGCCCAGAAGTATGTGCTATGATTGGTGCATCAGCTGCTCTTTCTATATCAGATATTCCATTTGGAGGGCCTACAGCAGCAGTAGCAGTTGGATATGTTGATAATCAAATAGTTATAAACCCAACATTAGCACAAAGAGAAAAAAGTAGATTAACATTAACAGTAGCAGGAACACTTGAAAAAATTACTATGATTGAAGCTGGTGCTGACGAAATACCAAATGATACAATGCTTGAAGCAATTAAAACAGCACATGAAGAAATCAAAAAAATATGTAACTTTATTTCTGATATAAAAGCAGAAATAGGAAAACCAAAATTTGAATATAAATCATTTGCAACAGATCCAGAAGTATATAGCGAAATAGTAGCAAACTTCAAAGACAGAATGTATCAAGATGTACAAGCTACAGATAAAACTGTAAGAGATGCAAACATTGAAAAAATTACAGAGGATATTACAGCATACTTTGTTGAAAAATATGGAGAAGAATCAGCAGAAGAAAAGAAGACAGCTATTGCAGATAGTGTTCACGACCTAGAAAAAGCATGTGTAAGAGAAATGATTCTAGAAGAACATAAACGTCCAGATGGAAGAAAAATAGATGAAATAAGACCACTTTCATGTGAAGTTGGAGTACTTCCAAGAGTACATGGTAGTGCAATATTCACAAGAGGTCAAACTCAAGTAATGTCTATTGTAACATTAGGAACAAATAGTGAAGCACAAGAGTTAGATGGATTAGATGAAGAAACAACAAAAAGATATATGCACCAATATAACTTCCCATCATATAGTGTTGGCGAAGCAAGACCATCAAGAGGACCAGGAAGAAGAGAAATTGGACATGGTGCTTTAGCAGAAAAAGCATTAGTACCAGTTATTCCATCAGAAGATGAATTCCCTTATGCTATAAGAGTTGTATCAGAAGTATTATCTTCAAATGGTTCAACATCACAAGCAAGTATTTGTGGAAGCACATTAGCATTAATGGATGCAGGTGTTCCAATTAAAAAGCCAGTAGCAGGTATTTCAACAGGATTAGTTACAGATAAAAACGATCCAAGCAGATACATTATGCTTACAGATATTCAAGGAATTGAAGACTTCTTTGGAGATATGGATTTCAAAGTTGGTGGAACAAAAGATGGAATTACTGCTATACAAGTAGACATTAAAATAGACGGACTAACATATGATATAATTAAAGAAGCTTTTGAAAGAACAAAAGTAGCAAGAGATTATATTTTAGACAATATAATGTTACCAGTTATAAGCGAACCAAGAAAAGAAGTTTCTAAATATGCACCAAAAATCATGATGGCAAATATATGTACAGATAAAATAAAAGATGTTATCGGACCTGGAGGAAAAATGATTAACAAAATCATTGATGAGACAGGAGTTAAAATTGATATAAATGATGACGGAAAAGTATGTGTATATGCTAATGACTCAGAAAGTGGTAAAAAAGCTATGGATATGATTTTAGATATTGCTAAAGTTATTGAAGTTGGTGGAATTTACGATGGAAAAGTAACAAGAATTATGCCATTTGGAGCATTTATTGATATTGGTGGAGGAAATGAAGGACTATTACACATTTCTAAAATATCAAGCAAAAGAGTAGAAAAAGTTGAAGACGTTCTAAGCGTTGGAGATGAAGTAACAGTTAAAGTTTCTGAAATTGACAATCAAGGTAGAATTAACTTGAATATGAAAGACTTAGAAGCAGGCAACAATGAAAGTGAAGAAGAATAAATATTAAGATTTAATTAAAATAGTTGAATTATCTTAATGATATGTATATAATAATTCTATAATATAAAAAAGGAGAAAAAAATGGAATATTTATATATTGTTCAACAAGCATTAGTATGGATTATAACAATATTTTGGTTTTATCAATTAGCAATTAGTGTGTGTTCACTAGTAAAACTAAAAGATAAACCAATGCTTGTAGACAAAAATCATCGTTTTATGGCTATTATTCCAGCTCATAACGAAGAAAATGTAGTAACAGAATTAATAGAAAGTTTAAAAGCTCAAGACTATCCAAAAGAATTGCTTGACATATATGTAATTGCAGATAACTGTACAGACAGAACAGCAGATGTTGCAAGAGCAGCAGGAGCAATTGTATATGAAAGATTTGACCCAAGCAAAAAAACAAAAGGGTATGCATTAAACTGGTTCTTGAGACAAAAAATTGATGAAGATGCACCATATGATGCTTTCTGCATATTTGATGCAGACAACGTTGCAGACAAAAACTTTATAAAGAATATGAACAAAAAACTTTGCCAAGGTGAAGATGTTGTTCAAGGATATAGAGATATTAAAAACCCAACAGATAACTGGATTACAGCAGGATATGCAATATTCTATTGGACAATGAACCGTTTTTATCATTTAGCTAGATATAATGTAGGACTTTCACCATTAATCAATGGTACAGGTTTTATGGTTAGATTTGATGTAGTAAAACCAGAAGGATGGGTTACAAAAACTCTAACAGAAGATATTGAGTTTTCACTAAAAAGAATAATTAAAGGTAAAAAATTAGGATGGGCAGTAGATGCGGTAGTTTATGACGAACAACCTTTAGGATTTAAACAAAGCTGGAAACAAAGAACAAGATGGACAGTTGGACATATGCAATGTATAAAAGAATACACAAAGCCATTAGCTTTAGCAGTTAAAGAACACAAAACAATAATGAACTTTGACGGATTTTTATACATTATAGGAAGTATACCAATGTTTGTTCTTACACTTGTATTACTATTAATAAATGTTATTATGTATGCAGGAAACGGAATGACAAATATTGACTTAGCTATGAATATGCTAAGATATGTAATACCAACTTTCTTATTACCAATTGGAACAGCAATACTAATAATGTTATTAGATAAAAGACCAATCAAGCCAATGATTAAAGGATTAATATGTTATCCATTATTCTTAGGTTCATGGATTGCTATAAACTTTAAATGTTTATTTAAACGTGATACATCATGGGAAAAAATTGAACATGTTAGAAAAATTGCTATTCATGAAGTGGCAGAAACAGAAACTGAAAAAGTTCAAAGTTAACAATAAAACGGCAAGAAAGGTTAAACTTTTCTTGCCGTTTTTTTAGGTGATTTAAAAGATACTTAACCCCATAAAATAGTTTATAAAGTAGTAAATAAAACAAAAAGTAAAATAATTACAGAGAAACAAGCAAAAGAATTAGAAAATGTAGATTGTATTTTAGTATTAGGAGCAGGAATATGGGGAAATAAGCCAAGCCCAATGTTAGAAGATAGATTATTACAAGGAATCGCGTTGTATAATAATCAAACTTCTTCAAAAATAATAATGAGTGGTGACCATGGATAGGAGATACGATACCAGTGAGTGGCAATGGAGATGTGACCAATGACAAAAATGGTGACTCTTGACCATGTCTCCAGAGTCACCAAATTAGTGTAGACAATAAAATGTAAGAGTGATATAATTTGTATCGAAGAATTGAAAGAAAAAAATCAACTAGATTTGCACATAAAAGAAGGGATGAAATTAAAAATGAAAAAAATAAAATATTTACATATTGCTGTAATAATATTAGGAATAATATTTATAACAATACCAGTATTTCATAACAATCTATGGTTTGATGAAAGTTATACAGTAGGAATAGTAAAAAATAGTTTTGCAGACATATGGAGAATTGGTGGAAATGATGTACATCCAATTTTATATTATTGGATATTACATATAATTTATTTAATATTTGGAACAAACTTATACGCTTATAGAATAATGTCAGTAATTCCATTAGTAGTACTTGGAATATTAGGATATACACATATACGAAAAGACTTTGGAGAAAAAGAAGGAATATTATTTTCATTTTTCACATCCTTTTTACCAATAAACTGCATATATGCAGGAGAACTTAGAATGTATACATGGGCAATGCTATTTGTAACATTAATGTCAATATATGCTTATAGAATATATAAAAACTCAAGTACAAAAAATTGGATAATATTTGCTATATTTAGTTTAGCATCAGCATATACACATTATTATGCGTTAGTAACAGCAGGAATAGTAAATTTAATACTATTTATATACTTACTAAGACAAGCAATAAAACAAAAGTGCTATACAAAACAATTAAAAGGTTTTACAATTTCAGCAATAGTACAAATAATATTATATATGCCATGGATAGCTTGCTTTTTAACCCAAACAAGCCATGTATCTAAAGGGTATTGGATTTTAGGGCCTTCATTAGAATTATTTAAACAAATTTTTATATTCCAATTTGTAGGAAATTTGGATGCAAAATTTATAAGTGACATAGTAGCACTTATATTTGGCGGAATTATGCTTGCATATGTTATATATACAGCAATAAAGAGCAAAGAAAGAAGAGCTGGTAATTGGGCTATTACAATATACATACTAGTAATGCTAACAGCTTTAATTATTTCAATGAAAATGCCAATATTATATGCAAGATATTTCTTAGTTTTAACAGGACTATTTATATTTTTTATATCATTCTTTATAGCAAAAGGAAGAACTAAAATAATACCAATACTAATATGTATTGCTACATTAATAATAGCAGGAGTAGTAAACACAAATGTAATAAAAATGAACTATTCAGAAACAAACACACAACCTTTAGAATATGTTAAACAAGATTTTGAAGATGGAGACATAATAGTTTGGGGTAATGAAGGAAGTGGATTTACACTAGCTATGCAACTAGGAAATAATATGCCTACATACTTTTATGATGAGAGCTATTGGAATCAAGAAGCAGCATATGAGGCGTTTGGAAAAAACATGACCACAATAAAAACATTAGAGCCATTAGATGACTATAAAGGAAGAATATGGATTATAAATTCTGAAACATATGCTATATATGATCAATTTGTACAAAGATACGGTTCAGATATTGAATTAATAAAACAAAAAATGTTTGAAATAGACTATCATGCATATAAATATTCTGTTACATTACTAGATAAAAGGGGATAAACATGAACAAAATATTAGAAGCAAAAACATTTCATATTTTAATATTTGTGCTAGGAATAGCATTTATATTAATAGGTGCATTTCACTCAGAAGTATGGTTTGATGAAGCCAGTGAATGGAACAGAAGTAGAGTATGTAAAAAGCCAATATCAAGACAACACTATTATTTTATATAAAGACATATATCATGCAACAAACATATTTGTGCAAATGCCAGAATACAATTGGTGTTTATACGATATTGATGAAAAGCATGATTTACAACCATTTGAAAACTTTAGCCCACCATTGAAAATAATATTTGAAGAAAGTGATTTACAAAATTATAAAGGAAGAATTATACTAATTGACCATGAGGGGCTAGAATGGTATAATGAAATGGTAGAAAAATATGAATTAAAAGAAATAGCTAGAAATAGAATAAGAACTACATACAGAGGATCAGACTATCAAATTATCACTGTTGAAAAATAATTTTAAAGGAGAAAAGACGTTGCAATTATTATTTAACAATTTGAATTCAAATGAAGATATAAAAGTATATGCGTTTGTTGGACCGTCAGGAACAGGTAAAAGTTACAGAGCACAAATGGTAGCAAAAGAAAACAATGTAAAATACATTATTGATGATGGACTACTTGTAAGCGAAAATAATGTTATTGCGGGAACGTCAGCTAAAAAAGCGCCAACAAAAGTTGAAACTGTAAAAAAAGCAATATTTATAAATGAAAAAGACAGAAATGAAATGAAAAAAGCAATAAAAAAATACAAACCGGAATCTATATTGATTTTGGGTACTTCTGATGGAATGATAGACAAAATAGCTGAGAACCTTGGCTTACCTAAGGTTAGTAAAAGAATATATATTCAAGATGTTGCAACAGAAGCGGAAATGGAAGAGGCTAAGAGAATACGTACAACACAAGGAAAACATGTTATTCCTGTGCCAACATTTGAAATAAAAAAAGACTTTGCAGGGTATATATTAGACCCACTTCAAATTTTTAAATTTAAAGGCAAAGACAAAGACCCATACATAGCAGAAAAGTCAATAATAAGACCAACATTTAGCTATTTAGGAAATTTTACAATTTCAGACTCTGTATTTAGGCAAATAGCAGAGTATTTAGCAACACGTTCAGATGCAATATATAAAGTGCTAAAAACAAGAGTAGAAAGTACACCAGAAGGACCTAATATATATATGGAAGTGTCTATAATTTTTGGATACAATATATTAACAGCTTTGAGGGAGTTCAAAGACAAGATTAGAAAAGAAATAGAAAAACTTACAACAATGAATGTAAAAGATATTACAATTGTAGCTAAGGCTATATATGTACCAGAGAAAAAAGAACAATAAGTTTGGAGGAATAATTATATGTCATTTATAGTAGCAATTGATGGACCAGCAGGAACAGGAAAGGGAACAATAACAAAACTAATATCAAGTGAGTTAGGACTTATAAATATAGATACAGGAGCAATGTATAGGTGTGTTACGCTTCAAGCACTGGAACAAGGAATAACAGACATCAAAGAAAAAAATAAAATCATACAAATTGCTAAAAGTGCAGATATAAAAATGAAAAAAGAAGGAAAAGAACAGCAAGTATACTTAAATGGTAAAAATGTTAGTAAAGATATTAGAAGCAAAGAGGTATCAGCGTTTGTCTCTCCGGTATCATCAATACCAGAAGTAAGAGAAATAATGGTAGACTTGCAAAGAAAAATGGCACAAAATATAGATGTAATAATGGAAGGTAGAGACATTACAACAGTGGTATTTCCTAATGCAAATGTAAAAATATATCTTGATGCAACCACAGAAGAGAGGGCTAAAAGAAGGTTTAAAGAAAACCAAGAAAAAGGTATTGACATGACATATGAAGAAGTGCTAGAAGCTATAAAAACAAGAGACTATAATGACATGAATAAACCAGTTGGAGCATTAAAAATTGCAGATGATGCAATTGTATTAGATACAACAAATTTAAATATTGGACAAGTAGTAGAAGAAGTTAAAAAGATAATATTAGAAAAAAAGGAGGAACACTAATATGGCAATTTTATTACCGGGAGGAGCAGGGTATATTGGAAGTCATACAGCAGTTGAATTATTAAATAAAGGAAAAGAAATTGTTATACTTGATAATTTTTCAAATAGCAAACCAGAAGTATTAGACAAAATAAAACAAATAACAGGTAAAGACTTTAAGTTCTATGAGTTAGACTATTTAAACAAAGAAGGATTAAGAAAAGTATTCCAAGAAAATGACATTGAAGCTGTAATTAACTTTGCTGGATTTAAAGCTGTTGGAGAATCGGTAAAAAAACCAATAGAATATTATACAAATAATATAAGTGGAGCATTAACTCTATTAGATGTAATGAGAGAATATAATTGCAAAAAATTCATATTTAGTTCATCTGCAACAGTATATGGAGAGCCAGAAACTATTCCGATAACAGAAGAGTGCAAAGTGGGAGGAACAACTAATCCATATGGAACAACTAAATTATTTATTGAAAGAATATTAAAAGATGTATATAAATCTGATAATAGCTGGGATATATGTATATTGAGGTATTTCAACCCTGTTGGTTCACATGAAAGCGGACTAATAGGAGAAGAACCAAATGGAATACCAAACAACTTAATGCCATATATAGTAAGAGTTGCAAGCGGACAGTTAGAACAGTTATCAGTATTTGGCAATGACTATAATACCCCAGATGGAACAGGAGTTAGAGACTATATACATGTTGTAGATTTGGCTAAAGGACATGTAAATGCGTTAGAAAAATTAGAAAAAGAACAAAAAGGCCTATATATTTATAACTTGGGAACGGGAACAGGTTATAGTGTGCTAGATGTTGTAAAAGCATTTGAAAAAGCAACAGGAAAAACAGTTAAATATAAAATAACAGAAAGAAGAGAAGGAGATATAGCAACTTGCTATGCAGATCCAACAAAGGCAAAGCAAGAGCTAGGATGGCAAGCAGAAAAGAACTTAGAAGACATGTGCAGAGACTCATGGAACTATATAGAAAAACAACAATAATGGACAGATGATATTACCTATAAGTTTAAGTACTTATAGGTATATTTTTGAGTTAAAAATACCAGAAAAATGTCGTAAAAAGGGTTGCTTTTTATATGGTAATATTATAGAATTATAAATGCGTAAAATATAATTTTTTGAAAAAACTAAGGGGAAATAAAAATGAAAGAAATAATTAAAAAGAATAAAAATATTCTTTTAATTTTAATAGATGTAGTTATTATTATAAGCTGTTATATAATATCAATGATGTTTTTAGATGTGCATATAAATGATATCAAAACATTTGCTATACAACTGGCAATAGTAGTTATTACATATCAAATATTTTTGAATGTTTTTCGAATGTATAAAAATATGATGCGATATGAGGTCGGAAAAGACTATATAAAATATATAATGAGTGCATTTTTATCTATGATAATTTTGTCATTAATAAATAAAGCTTTTAATTTTGAATATATAAATTTAAAAATAAATGTATTGTCAGGTATATTAATTGCTGGCACTTTCGTTATGTACAGACTAGCAGGAAGGTCAATTTTAAGCAGAAAAATGTCAAAATATGAAAAAATAAACAAAAACCAAGATAACAAGGCAAATAATCTACTTATAATTGGTGCCGGAATGGGTGCAAGAGAAATAATTATAGCAATAAAAAACAACATGAGAGACAAATACAATATTGTAGGAATAATTGATGATGATATAAGTAAAATAAACCATTATATTTTAGGAGTCAAAGTACTAGGAACAAGATATGACATACCTAAAGTGGCAAAAGAAAAAAATGTAGACTTAATATTTTTTGCAATTAATAGAATAGATGCAATTTCAAGAAGAAAAATATTAGAAATTTGTCAAGAAACAGGAATAAAAACAAGAGTACTTCCAACAACAGAAGAAGTAATTACAAAGCAAGGGGCAATGAACAGCTTAAGAGATGTACAAATTGAAGACTTACTTGGAAGAGAACCAGTACATTTAGACAACAGAAACATCAATTCATTGATTAAAAACAAAACTGTATTAGTTACAGGCGGTGGAGGATCAATAGGTTCAGAACTATGTAGACAAATTGTTAAATATGATCCTAAAAGACTAGTAATATTGGACATATATGAAAACAATTTATATGACATAGAAATGGAACTAAGAGCAGAATATCCAAAACTTAATTTAGAAGCAATTGTTGCAAGTGTTAGAGATAAAGCAAGACTAAACAATGTATTTGAGACATACAAACCAGAAATAGTATTTCACGCGGCAGCACACAAGCATGTACCACTTATGGAAAAAAGTCCGTTAGAAGCAATTAAGAACAATGTGTTTGGAACATACAATGTAGTAAATTGTGCAGATGAATATGGAGTAGAAAAATTTGTATTAATATCAACAGACAAAGCTGTAAACCCAACAAACATAATGGGAGCAAGCAAAAGAGTTTGTGAAATGATAGTACAAGCTAAAAACAAAGTAAGCAAAACAGAATATGTAGCTGTTAGATTCGGAAATGTACTAGGAAGTAATGGCTCAGTTATACCACTATTTAAAAAACAGATTGAAAGAGGCGGACCAGTTACAGTAACACACAAAGATATTACAAGATTTTTCATGACAATACCAGAAGCAGTACAACTTATATTACAAGCAGTTACATATGCAAAAGGTGGAGAAATATTTGTATTAGACATGGGAGAACCTGTAAAAATATATGACTTAGCGGTTAGCTTGATAAAATTGCTAGGCTATGAACCAAATGTAGACATACCAATAGAGATTACAGGGTTAAGACCAGGTGAAAAGTTATATGAAGAAATACTAATGTCAGAAGAAGGTCTAACTTCAACTAAACATGACAAAATATTTATAACAGAGCCAATGAGTATAACGATGGAAGAGCTTGATGAAAAATTAGAAAAGCTAAAAGAATTACTAAAACTTGAAAAAGATGAAAACAGTGAAGTAAAAAAATACATCAAAGAAATAGTACCAACGTTTAAGGAACCAGAAGAGATAAATAAGGAGAAAAAATGAATGAATACAAAAATGAATATACCTTTTTCACCTCCAGATATTGGAGAAAAGGAAATTGAACAAGTTGTAGATACATTAAGATCAGGCTGGATTACAACAGGACCTAAAACAAAACAATTTGAAAAAGAAATTGCAAATTTATGTAGAACAGAAAGAGCTGTATGCTTAAATTCAGCAACAGCAGCACTTGAACTAACTTTAAGAATATTAGGTGTAAAAGAGGAAGATGAAGTAATAACATCAAGCTATACATATACAGCTTCAGCTAGCCCAGTTGCACACTTAGGTGCTAAATTAGTTTTAGTTGATACACAAAAAGATTCATTTGAAATGGATTATGAACAACTTGCTAATGCTATTACAGAAAAGACAAAAGTAATAATACCAGTTGATATAGCAGGAATTATAGTTGATTATGATAAAATATTTAAAATAGTAGAAGAAAAGAAAAATTTATTTAAACCTAATAATGAAATACAAGAACTATATAACAGAATAATTGTTGTATCAGATAGTGCTCATGGACTTGGAGCACAAAAAGATGGAAAAATGTCAGGAGAGTTTGCAGATTTTACAACATTTTCATTTCATGCAGTTAAAAATTTAACAACAGCAGAAGGTGGTGCTGCAACTTGGAAAAGCAAAGAAGGTTTAGATAATGAAGCAATATATAAACAATATCAGTTACTTTCTTTACATGGACAAACAAAAGATGCTATGCACAAGAATGGATTAGGAGCATGGGAATATGACATTGTGGACACATATTACAAATGCAATATGACAGATATAATGGCAGGAATAGGTCTTGCTCAAATGGAAAGATATGAAGGACTAATAGAGAGAAGACACGAAATCATAAAAAAATACAATGAAGCATTTAAAGATTTACCAGTAATGCTACTAAATCATAAAGATGAAAATCATAGATCATCAGGACATTTGTATTTTGTAAGAGTAAATGGAATAGATGAGAAACAAAGAAATGAAATAATAGTAAAAATGGCAGAAAGAGGAATAGCTTGTAATGTACACTATAAACCACTTCCAATGCTTACAGCATACCAAAAATTAGGCTTTGACATAAAAGACTATCCTAATGCGTTTGATTTTTATAAAAATGAAATTACTTTACCATTATATAGTAAATTAACAGATGAACAAGTAGATTATATTATAGACAACTTTAAAGAAATTGTTGAGGAATATACAAAATGATATTAAAAAAATATGAAGACTTGCCAGAATGTATGAAAAATAATGAAACAAAAGAATACTATGAAATTCTTAAACATAAAAAGATTAGCTTAATAATAAAAAGAATTTTTGATTTCTTGGCAGCTTTGATTTTATTAATAATTTTATCTCCCATAATGCTATTACTAGCAATAATGATAAAATTAGAATCAAAAGGTCCAGTGTTTTATAGGCAAGAAAGAATAACTAAATATGGCAAAAAATTCAGAATATTCAAATTCAGAACAATGGTGCAAGATGCAGATAAAAAAGGAGCCTTAGTTACAATGGGGCAAGACCCAAGAATAACAAAAGTTGGAAATAAGATAAGAAAATGTAGACTTGATGAATTACCCCAACTTTTAAATGTAATAAAAGGTGAAATGTCATTTGTAGGAACAAGACCTGAGGTTGAAAAATATGTAAAAGAATATTCAAATAAAATGAAGGCAACATTACTTATGCCAGCAGGTATATCATCAAGAGCAAGTATAGAATACAAAGATGAAGATGAAATAATAAGTAAATACCTAAATAAAGGCGAAAAAATAGACGATATTTATGTTAAAAGAATTTTGCCAGAAAAGATGAAATGGAATTTAGAGTATATTAAAAAATTTAATATATGGGAAGATATAAAAATTTGTTTTAAAACAGTATTTTAAAATAAAAAATGAGGAATTTTAATTTATGGAAAACGAACTAGTATCAATAATAATGCCAACATATAATTGTGCAAAATTTATTAAAGAAACAATAGAATCAGTGCTTAACCAGACATATGAAAATTGGGAATTAGTAATTGTAGATGATTGCTCAAATGACAATACAGAAGAAATTGTAGAAAGTTTTAACGATAAAAGAATTAAATATCATAAACTTGAAAAAAACAGTGGGGCGGCAGTTGCAAGAACTACAGCTATGAAAATGGCAACAGGGAATTATATGGCATTTTTGGATAGTGATGATTTATGGAAAAAAGAAAAATTAGAAAAACAACTAGAGTTTATGAAAAAAAACAATTACAATTTTACGTGTACAGCATACGAACAGATTGACGAAGAAGGAAATAAATTAAACAAAGTTATAAAGACAAAGAAAAAAGCAAATTACAATAGAATACTATTGGATTGTCCAGTTGGAAATTCAACAGTAATGTATAATGTCGACAATCTAGGAAAATTTGAGGTACCTAACATACGTAAAAGAAATGATGATGCATTATGGCTTCAAATACTAAAAAAAGAAAAATTTATATATGGAATGCCAGATGTTTTAATGGAATACAGAATACGTAACAATTCAATATCAAGTAATAAATTAAGTTTAATAAAATACCATTGGCAATTATATAGAGAAATAGAACACTTATCAGTAATACGTTCCGCTTTTCATATATGCTGGTGGGGAATGATTAAAATATTACATATAAAATAGGGAGAAATGTAATGAATAAAGTATGTGTTTGTGGTCATTTTGGTCGGAAACAATAATTTTTTGGATGGGCAAACAGTAAAAACAAAAAATATATACAATGAACTTGTAAAGCAATATGGAGAAGAAAATATTAGTAAAATAGATACGTTTAATTGGAAAAAACATCCAATATATTTTGCTAGAAAATGTAGAAAAGAACTAAAAAATACAGAAAATTTAATAATTTTACCCGCACATAATGGAGTTAAAGTATTTGTACCATTTTTTAATTTTTGGAACAAATTTTATCATAAAAAGATTTTCTATGCAGTTGTTGGAGGATGGCTACCAGAATTTTTAGAACATAATAAATGGTTACTTAAGAAAACAAAGCAATTAACCAAAATATTTGTTGAAACTAATAAAATGAAACAAAAACTGTATATGCTTGGTGTGCAAAATGTTGAAATTATGTTAAATTTTAAAAATATTCAACCTATAAAAGAAAGTGAAATTAAGGATGTGAATTATACGCAACTAAATGTATGTACTTTTTCTAGGGTAATAGAAGAAAAAGGAATTGAAAATGCAATAAATGTTGTAAATAAAATTAATATGAAACATAAAAAGGTTATATATAAACTAGATATTTATGGCCCAATAGGAAATGAATATAAAGAAAAGTTTGAAAACATAATGAAAAGGCAGAATCAATTTAGTATTTGCTATAAAGGAATAGTAAGATCAGAAGAATCAGTAGAAACCATAAAACAATACGATTTGTTACTTTTTCCAACTTATTATGAGGGAGAGGGATTAGCAGGAACAATAATAGATGCATTTTCAGCAGGAGTGCCAGTTGTTGCATCAAACTGGCGATATAATGAAGACATAATAAGAAATAATGAAAATGGTTTTATATTTGAAACAAAAAATGACGAAGAATTTGAAAAAATATTAGAAGATATATACTCAAAAAGGTACAATATTTTAGACATGAAAAAAATATGTTTAAAAGAGGCTGAAAAATATATGCCTAGTAAAGCAATACAGTCACTTACAAAATATATAGAATAGAAAGGAAAAATAGCATGGCTTTAAATAGGTATAACTTAAAAAAGTGGTATTTGATGATTACTGGAAAAAGTATATTGCATGTAAAACAAAAAATAGGAAAGAATTACTCAAAATACAGAATTGCGGGATACTACAATGATTTAACAGAGAAAATTACTAAGAGCACAGAGAAATTTGGAGAACTACCAATGTACACAAAGGAAGATGGCACAAAATATTACTTTTCCATAGGTGTTTTTCAATATGGACTAGCGGCATATGATTTGTATTTATCAAGCGATGATGAAAAATACATAGATTGTTTAGAAAAAGCTGCTAACTGGGCAGTTAACAATCAAGACGAAAACCGGAGGTTGGAAGTCATTTGACTATGAAAACCAATATTCATCAATGGCGCAAGGAGAGGGAATTTCATTGCTATTGAGAGCATATGTAAAACTTGAAAAAAGAGTATATCTTGAATCTGCCGAAAAAGCAATGAATTTCATGAAAAAAGACATAGAAACAGGTGGAGTAACCTACTATGAAGGTGATAAGATATTTTTGAAAGAATATCCAACATTGCCAACTGTTTTAAATGGATGGATTTTTTCAATATTTGGCTTATATGACTATTGCATAATAAAACATGACGATATTGAAACAAAAGAATTTTTAAATAGAACAATAAAAACATTAGAAGAATATATTTCAAAGTTTGATCTTAACTATTGGAGTAAGTATGATAGCGAAAAAATAATTGCTAGTCCGTTTTATCATGAACTTCATATACAATTATTAATGGCGTTATATGACTTGACGGAAATAGATGTATTCAAAAAATATGCTGAAAAATGGGAAAAGTGTGAAAAAAATATTTTTTTCAAAACGAGAGCTTTTATAAAAAAAGCATATCAGAAGATAAGAGAGTAGGTGAAGTATGAAAAGGCTTTTATGTATTGTAGGCGGAATGGAAGCTGGAGGAGCAGAAACTTTTTTGATGAAAATATATAGGCGATTAGATAAAACTAAATATCAAATGGATTTTGCAGTAGCTAAAACAGAAAAATGCTTTTATGATGATGAAATTTTGTCTATGGGAGGAAGAATTTTTCATGTTGTACCTAAAACAAAAGGAATTTTAAAAAATTTTATATCGATAAAAGAAATTGTAAGAAAAAATAACTATCAAAATGTTCTTAGAATATCTCAAAGTTCCATTTCTAGTTTAGAACTTTTGGCTGCTCGAATTGGAGGAGCTAAAAAACTTGCGTTAAGATCTAGCAATACAAATAGTTGTGGAAGTAAGCTAAACCAAGCATTACATTATATATTTAGACCAATTTCAAATTGGATAGTAAATATTAAAATAGCACCATCAACTGAAGCTGGTATATATATGTTTGGAAAAAGAGCTACAAAGAAAGGCAAAGTAATATACATAAGAAATGGATTAGAATTTGAAAAATATGCCTTTAATAATGAAAACAGAAAAAAAATCAGAGAGAAACTTAATATTCAAGATAAAATAGTTGTAGGGCATATTGGAAGATATAGTAATCAAAAAAATCATAAATTTTTATTAGATATAATGAAAGAATTAATTTCTACTTCTAATAAATATGTTTTATTAACAATTGGTACAGGACCACTAGAGGAAGAAATTAAGAGATATGCCCAAAAATTAAAAATAGAAAATAATATTATATTTTATGGAATGTCAGACAAAGCAAATGAATTTTTTTCTGCATTTGATATTATTGTGTTTCCTTCATTCTATGAAGGAATGCCTAATGTAATTATTGAGTCTCAAGCATCAGGGCTTAATTCGGTTATATCAGATACAATTACTAAAGAGGCTAATATAACTGGTCTAGTAAAATATATGTCATTAAGTGACAGTGCGAATAAATGGGCAAATACAGTTAAAAAATTATATTCAAAAAAAAGAAATAATACATATAACGAATTTAAGAATAAAGGATATCTTATACAGAATGTTGTGGATAACTTTGTCAATGTTATGTTTTAAGGATAGGAGAAAAAATGGAAATAGCGAAACAGTGGAGTACAAATACTCTAATGATATACCTTTTACTTGCAAGTTTGATATCTATTTTATTTGCATTAGCGATTAGAAGCAAAAATAAACATAAAACTTTTAAAATTTATAAATTAAATATAGAGACAAAGTACATATATTATACTATAATTTACAGTATACTTATAATCTTTTTAGTATTTAGATACATCGGAAATGAAGTCGGTGGAGCAGATACCTATAATTATATGGGATTTTTCGACGGATTTACATATATAAAGTTTGACATAAAAGATATTATAAGTTTGAGTGGATATGAATATTTATTTTACAATTTTATGTGTTTAGTAAAGTTTTTTGGAGGCAACTTTACAATATTTGAGTTTTTTATTTATTCGTTTATGATAATAGCATATATATTTATAGTAGATAAGTTTATAAATGATGAAAGAGAATGCTTAATGATAATACTTTCATTCATACCAATTTTGAGAAGTTTAAATATAATTCGAAATATATATGCAACTTTTATAGGATATATTGCTCTCTATTTTCTGAGTCAGAAAAAATATATAAAATATTTACTATTTTGTATTATAGCTTTTTTAAATCATTATATTGCAATAATACTAATTATTTATGGTATTTTTGACAAAATTATATCCAAGATTATTAATAGCAAGAAAAAGCTATTAATATTTAGTGGTTCAATATTTTTATTAAGCATGGTTATGATACCAATAGTTCAGTTAATGCTAAATCATACTGGATTTAGTAGATATATAAATAGTACTGAAATATCATTATATGGATATATACCTATAATTATTTTTTATGTAATGCTAATGCTAAATGATAATTTAGTTGAAGATATTAAAAAACATAATCATGAAATATTATATAAAACTTATATTTTTCAAGTTATTGTATTACCGGTATTTCTTATAATAAATGGTGCTGGAAGAATGTTACTATTTTTTGAGTTATTAAGATATATATTATACGCAGATATATATATGTTTTATAGAAAAAAAATACCTAAAAAATATACTATAATTTATGATGTGACTGCAGTAACAGTATGCTTACTATGGCTTGCATTTAGAATATGGAGAATGTGGGATGGATATTGCTTGATGCCATACTATAATATATTATTTATGTAAGTGTTAAGGAAGGAATGTTTTAATGAAGATTGTAGTTCTAATGGGATCTCTGACAATGGGAGGAGCAGAAAGAGTAGCAACAACCTTATCATCATACTTATCTGAGAATGGAATAGAAACATATTTGATTAGTTTTGATGAAAGAGAATCTAGCTATACATTAAATCCAAAAGTTAAATTCATAAATAACAAAGTTAAAAAGAAATGTGGAAAGATAGCGGGAATTAAACAAAGAGTGAGTTTTATGTTTAATACTTTATATTCAATAAAACCAGACCTAGTATTTACGATGTTTTGGGATATAAATATATATGCATTAATGTACAAATGGTTTGGAAAATCAAAAATAAAGCTAGTTTCATCGGAAAGATGTAATCCTAATAAAGTTAAAGGCATAAAAAAAATATTATCCAAAATTTCAAGCCGCAATTGTGACGGATTTATATTCCAAACAGAACGTGCAAAAGAATGTTATTCTAAAAAAGTGCAGGCCAAGAGTATAGTGATACATAATGCTATTGGAAATCCAATACTAGATAAGGTGGACCCAAAAAGTATAATGTCTGAAAATTTAATAACAACAATGGGGAGACTAGAATATCAAAAAGCTCATGACGTTATGATAAAAGCATGCGCACCTATACTTAGAGAACATCCAGAGTATAAGTTGATAATATATGGAGAAGGAACTCTGAGAAATGATCTAGAAAATTTAATTGATACTCTAAAAATGAAAAATCAAATTTTTTTGCCGGGCAATACACAATATGCGATTTTTGAGGTAGCTAAGTCACAACTATTTTTGTTAACTTCAAGATTTGAAGGAATGCCAAATGCGTTAATGGAGGCAATGGCATTAGGAATTCCATGTATATCTACAAATTGTGATATGGGACCAGCAGAGCTAATTGAAGACGGAATAAATGGCTATTTGGTTCCAGTAGATGATGTGGAAAGCATAACTCAAAAAATTAGAAATCTGATATCTAATGCAGAACTTAGAAAACAAATATCTAAAAATAGCAAAAAAATCAACACGACACATTCAACTGAAAAAATATATAATCAATATATAGAATACTTTAAAAAAATTATTGGAGGAAAAAATTGAAAAATAAAATTTGGGGTGCAATGTCTAGGAGACATTTACTTAATTGGATACCAGATAAAATATATTTAAAAATATTATATTACAATACAATAGGAAAAAAAATTAATTTAAAAAAGCCACAAACATTTAATGAAAAACTTCAATGGCTAAAGTTATACAATAGAAATGATCTATACACAGTAATGGTTGATAAATATGAAGTTAAGCAATATGTTAAAAATGTTATAGGAGATGAATATATAATACCAACAATAGGAGTGTATTCTACATTTGATGAGATAGATTTTGATAAGTTACCAAATCAATTTGTAATAAAATGTACACATGACTCAGGGGGAGTAATAATTTGCAAGGATAAAGAAAAATTAAACATAATAGAAGCAAGAAAAAAAATAAATAAATGCTTGAAAACTAATTTTTTTTACTGTGGGAGAGAGTGGCCATATAAGAATGTAAAACCAAGAATAATAGTGGAAGAACTTATTAATGATCATAGAAATGATGATCTAAATGACTATAAATTCATGTGCTTTAATGGAAAAGTTAGGTGCTCATTTGTATGTACGGAAAGAAGAAGTTTAGAAGGATTAAAAGTTACATTTTTTGATATTGACTGGAATAAGATGCCATTTGAGAGACATTACCCATCATCTAGTAAAAAAATTGATAAACCCAAAAATTATGCTAAAATGATAGAACTAGCAGAAAAATTGTCAAGGGATATACCTTTTGCTAGAATAGATTTTTATGAAGCAAATGAGAAGATTTATTTCGGAGAAATTACATTTTTTCCAGGTAGTGGATTAGAAGAATTCTCACCAGAAATATGGGACTATACATTGGGAAGTTGGATAAGTTTACCTGAAAGGAAATAAAATGAAAAAAAATAATGACGTAACAAGAAATATAATGTCATCAATTATACAGCAAATTGTAGGAGTGATATGTGGTTTTATAGTTCCAAGACTTATTTTATCTACATATGGATCAAATGTAAATGGAATAGTTACTTCAATCACACAATTTTTAGGATATATTACATTATTAGAAGCTGGAATTTCACCAGTTGTAAAAGCAGCCCTATACAAACCAATTGTAAATTGTGAAAAAGAAAAAATTGAGAAATTACTAAAAACAGCGGAGAACTTTTTTAGAACCATAGCAGTAATATTTATAGTATATTTAGCTATATTGTGTATAATATTTCCAAAATTTTATAGCCATGAATATGAAATTGGTTTTACATTATCTTTGTTAATAATAATTTCAATTAGTACATTTTTTGAGTATTTCTTTGGCATGACATATAACATATATTTACAAGCTATACAAAAAAACTATATTGTATCTATACTAAGAACAATAAGTAAAATATTAAATACAGTAATAGTTATAGTATTAGTGCTAAATAACTTTAGTATTCAAACAGTAAAATTAGCTAGTTCATTGGTGTTTTTAATTACTCCAGTCTTTCTTACAATATATGTAAAAAGAAAGTATAAGATAAATTTAAGAAAAGTAAAGGCTGGACATGTCCTACAAAACAAGTGGGCAGGATTTTCACAACACATAGCAGCAATTGTTCATAACTCTGTGGACGTTGCAATACTTACATTTTTGTCAACGCCTCTAGAAGTGTCAGTATATTCAGTACATATGTTAATTATAAATAGTATTAAGGAACTATGTACATCTTTATCAAGTGGAATTGACGCATGGTTTGGAAAGACGCTTGCAAAAGAAGATTATAGAATGCTAAATAGAAATCTAAATTTCTATGAGTTATTTTATTTTTCTACTACTACATTTCTGTTTGCATGTACATTAGCATTACAGATCCCATTTATCAGAATATATACATTAGGAATAAATGATGTAAATTACATTAGACCAGCGTTTGCGTATATAATGATTTTTGCACAGTTTAGTTCAGCAATAAGAGTACCATACCTTAATATAGTATTAGCTGCCGGCCATTTTAAGCAAACTGAAAAATTTGCTTGGACAGAAACTATATTAAATATTTTAATATCTATAATATTAGTATTTAGGTTGGGAATTGTTGGTGTAGCAATAGGAACATTGATTTCTACGTTAACTAGAACACTAGAAATAATAATATACTTGTCAAAGAACATAATAAAAAGAAACGTTTTTGAGACAAGTAAGAAAATATTCTTTGCCACAATAGAAATAGTACTAATTTACGCAATATCAAGAATAATCAAATTTGACTTAAATAATACATATACGAATTTCTTTATATATGCTATAATAGTTGCAATAATATCTTTAATAGTAATATGCGCTATTAATGTATTTGTTTATAATAAAGAAATTGTTGACATAGTTGAAAATAAAATAAAGAGGAGAAAAAATATTGAAATTAGTAAATAAAATAAAAAAGGCATTGAACAGCCCTAAAGATGCTATGATATATATTTTAGATATGAAAATATTTAATATATTGTCAGATAAGGCTTTTTTAAAATTAAAGTATAGAGTTGCATATGGAAAAAAATTGGACCTGAATAATCCACAAAATTATAATGAAAAACTTCAATGGTTAAAACTATATAATAGAAATCCTAAATATACCAATTTAGTAGATAAATATGAAGTAAAAAAATATATAGAAAATACTATTGGAAAGGAATATATTATACCAACACTTGGAGTTTTTGAAAGATTTGAAGATATAAATTTTGATACACTTCCAGATAAGTTTGTAATGAAATGTACGCATGATAGTGGTGGAATCATAATATGTAAGGATAAGAAAAAACTTGATTTGAACTCAGCTCGAAAAATCATAAATAAAAGTTTAAAAAACAATTTTTATTTTCACGGAAGGGAATGGCCATATAAAGATGTGAAACCAAGAATAATAATAGAAAAATTTATGGAAGTAGCTGATAGTAATACTAAAATAGAAACTAAACATAAAAAAAATATTGACGCAGAAACTTTACAAAAAGAACAAGGACTATTAGACTATAAATTTATGTGCTTTAACGGTGAAGTTAAATTAATGTTTTTAGACATAGGAGTAATAGGAACAGGAACAGGTCATGCTAAAGAATATTATAGAAATGTATATGACGAGAAATTTGAATTGTTGCCAGTATTAGAAACAAGAAGCAATTATCCTACCAAAATTAATAAACCAAAAAATTTTAGTAAAATGGTTGAAATAGCTCAAAATTTATCAAAGGGAATACCACATGTTAGAGTTGATTTGTACAACATAGATGGAAAAATATATTTTGGAGAATTAACATTTTTTCATGGAAGTGGTTTATCCAATTACTTTATTCCAGAAGAATGGAATACAAAGATAGGAAATTATATTGATTTAGACAAAGTAAAAAAATGATAGAAGAAAATATTTTAAATTAAATTTTTCTTATAAAATGTAATGTTGTTGCTATCAGTATAGCTGTTAGCTGCCATGGATTTGCAATTATATATAGAGATGAATCCAGACAATTTTTTAAGAAAGAAGAATAAAAAGATGAATAAAGAAAATGTTTATATAAAAAATACTGTTGAAAATTATCATAATATAATTTTTACCCCAAGTGAAAAATATAGCGAATTAAAGAACATAATTGTAAAAATAAAAAGTGATAATAGAATATATGATGATATTAGACAACTTTTTGTAAATATGAAATTAGATAAAGAGAATATAGGAACAAGCAAATGGAATCCTTTTAGAGATTTTATAAAAGAAAATGATAATGTTTTAATAAAACCAAACTTTGTTAGTCATATTAATCCAAAAGGAACAATAGACTGTATGATTACAAATTTTTCATTAATACGTCCGGTAATTGATTATGCTATATTAGCACTAAATGGTACTGGTAGCATTATAGTTGGTGATGCACCAGTTCAAGATTGTGATTTTAATGAGATAAAGCTTATCAATAATTTGGAAGAAAGTATAGAAAAATACAAAGAAATTTATCCCAAAATCAAACTTATGGATTTTAGAAAAAATCAAAATGCAGAAGTAGAATGTGTAACAGTAAAAATAAATGAAAAAAGTTCATTTTCTGAACTAGATAATATGGAAAAAGAATATTCAATTACAAATTATGATTTAAAATTAATGAACGCACATCATACTGGAACTACGCATGAGTATATAGTACCAAAAGATGTTTTAAATGCAGATGTAATAATAAATATGCCAAAACCTAAAACACATAGAAAAGCAGGAATGACTGCATGTATGAAAAATTTTGTTGGAATAAATGGTAACAAAGAGTGTTTACCACATCATAGAACAGGGGGGCCAAACAAAAATGGAGATGAATTCCCAGAAAATGATTTTATAAAAAATATTTTTTCATGGCTATCTAAATATACATATAAACACAATCCAATTATTAATTTTATCAGAAAATGTGTATCATTTATCATGAACAAGCTAGGCAAAGGAAGATTTAGAGAAGGATCATGGTATGGAAATGATACTATATGGAGAACTATATTAGACTTAAATAAACTAATTATTTATACAGATAAAAATGGAATTTTAACAGATATTCCACAAAGAAAAATATTCAATATTTGTGATATGATAATTTCAGGAGAAAAAGAAGGACCATTGCTTCCAAGCGATAAAAAAGTTGGATTAGTTGTGGCAGGATTTAACCAATTAAATAATGATTATGTAATTGCACAAATTATGGGATTTGATCCCCAAAAGATAAAGTATATAGAAAATGGATATAAACTAAAAGAATTAAAGATATCTGCAGACAATAAATTTAATGTTTACAACGAAAATGGACTTGTAAAAGATATGAAAAAATATAATAAGCATTTTAAAGCAACAGATGGATGGAAGGATTATCTATAATGAATAAGATGGAGAAAGAATCTAACAGAAAATCAAATATTGAATTATTAAGAATATTAGCAATGATAATGATTATAGCGCATCATTATTGCTTATACGGAGAATGGAACAAAACACCAGGATTAAGTTTAAATAATGCTATATTAGATTTTCTAATTATTGGCGGAAAAATAGGAGTAGCAATATTTATTCTAATTGCTGGATACTTTGGAATAAAGTCGGAATTTAATTTTAAAAAACTGTTAAAAATAATATTACAAGTTGTGTTTTATACGGTAATATTCGGTATAATAAATATATCAATAAATGGTTGGATAGGCTTAAAAGGATTTATAAAGATGTGTTTTCCAACAACATTTTCAGTCTACTGGTTTATGACTGCATATTGCATTTTATATCTAGTAAGTCCATATATTAATAAGCTTTTTAATAGTTTGAAGAAAAAAGAAGTTGAAAAACTACTAATAATTATGGGCATATTATCATGTGGAATAGTTATAACTTTGTTACATGTAAATAGAGGAATTAATAATTTGTTTGTATTTGTATTTTTGTATATATTAGGAGCATATATAAGTACATATTATAAGGAAAAAAAGTTCAAGTATAGCTTAGTGGTAGCTATAATAAGTTATTTGCTTATATTTGCTACACAGTTGATTTTTGAAGTAAAATTTACAAACTATATGGATCACTTTATTTCATTATACTCATTACCAACTATAATGTGTTCAGTAATGCTGGTACTACATTTCAAGGACATTAACATACAGAGTACAGCTATAAATATTATAGCAAGTGCAACATTTGGAGTATATTTAATACATGAAAATACATATGTAAGACCGTTTTTATGGGAAAAGATATTAAAAAATAGTTTATTTTATAATAAACCAATACTAATTTTACATGCGTTGGGTAGTATAGCTATTACATATATAATATGTACAATTATTGAATTACTTCGAAAATATATTATAGAAAGAAATCTATTGCCTCTAGTATATAAGGCATATGACAAACTAGTAACAAAAATAAAACAAACAAAGTTATATAAAAAATGGGAGGTTGTATGAAAACATACTTAATTACAGGTGCTGCTGGATTTATTGGATCTAGTTTAGCAGAAAGATTATTAAAAGAAGGAAATAATGTTGTAGGAATAGATAACTTTTGTGATTTTTACAATCCAAGCATAAAAGAAAATAATGTAAAAGAGCTAAGTAAAAATGACAACTTTAAATTATATAGAACAGATATTAGAGACGGACAAGCTGTAAAAGAAGTTTTTAATGAAAATAAAATTGATGTGGTTATACATTTAGCTGCAATGGCAGGTGTTAGACCATCAATTGAAAATCCAGTGTTATATCAAGAGGTAAACTGTGTTGGAACTCAAAACATATTAGAAGAAATGAAAAAACATAATATTACTAATTTGGTAATGGCATCATCTAGTAGTGTATATGGTAACTGTAAAACAGTACCATTTAAAGAAGATATGATAGTGGATTTTGCAATTAGCCCATATGCGGCAACTAAAAAAGCAAATGAAGTTATGACACATGTATATCATAAATTATTTGATTTTAATGTTATAATGCTTAGATTTTTTACAGTATATGGTCCAAAGCAAAGACCTGACTTAGCAATAAATAAATTTACAAGATTAATGTTAGAAGATAAAGAAATACCCATGTTTGGAGACGGTTCAACATCAAGAGATTATACATATATTGATGACATTGTAGACGGAGTAATTAAATCAATAAGCTATGTTGAAAACAATTCAAATGTTTATGAAATTTTAAATTTAGGAAATTCATCACCAGTAACATTAAAAGAAATGATACAAACAATTGGAGAAGCATTAGGAAAAGAACCAAAAATAAATCAATTACCTATGCAACCAGGTGATGTTGAAAGAACTTTTGCAGATGTATCAAAGGCAAAAGAGCTAATAGGTTATGAACCAAAAACTTCTTTTAAAGAAGGTATTGAAAATTTTGTAAAATGGTATAAAATAAATAAAGATTTGTATTTATAAAACAAATTAGTTTTAGGAGGTAAATTATGAAAATAGCAGTAGCTGGAACAGGATATGTAGGATTAGTAGCAGGAGTATGTTTTGCAGAAAAAGGACATAACGTAGTTTGCGTTGATGTTGATGAAAACAAAGTTGAGATGATGAAAAGTGGAAAGTCACCAATATATGAACAAGACCTAGAAGAATTAATGCAAAAAAATTATAAAGAGGGAAGAATTGATTATACAACAGATTATAAAAGTGCATATAAAGATGCAGATGCAATATTTATAGGAGTTGGAACACCAGAGCAACCAGATGGTTCTGCAAACCTTACTTATGTTGCAACAGTTTCTAGACAAATTGCAGAATCTGTTGAGCATGATTGCCTAGTTGTTGTAAAATCTACAGTTCCAATTGGAACAAATGACAAAGTAGAACAATTTATAAAAGATTCTCTACCAAATAAAAATATAAAGGTAGAAGTTGCAAGTAACCCAGAGTTTTTAGCACAAGGTACAGCTGTAAGGGATACTCTACAAGCAAAGAGAATAGTAATAGGAACAGAAAGCAAAGAAGCTGAAGCAAAATTAATGGAAATATATAAACCATTTGATTTACCAATAGTTTCTGTAAATAGAAGAAGTGCAGAAATGATAAAATATGCTTCAAATGACTTTTTAGCTTTAAAAATTTCATATATGAATGATATTGCAAACCTTTGCGAATTAGTTGGCGCAAACATTGAAGATGTTGCTGAAGGGATGAAATATGATGATAGAATAGGAGCTAACTTTTTAAGAGCTGGTATTGGTTATGGCGGAAGCTGCTTCCCAAAAGATACTAAAGCTTTAAAATATTTAGCAAAACAATATGGATATACATTAAAAACTGTTGAAGCAGCAGTTGATGTAAATACAGCACAAAAAACAAAATTATATAAAAAAGCAAGTGATAGACTTATTACATTTAATGGGCTTAAGGTTGCAGTTTTAGGTTTGACATTTAAACCAGGTACAGATGATTTAAGAGAAGCACCATCACTAGATAATGTAGAATTATTATTAAAACAAGGCGCTAAAATTTATGCATATGACCCAGTTGGAATAGATAACTTTAAAAAGAAATATCCAGATCAAATTATATATGTAAGTAATGCAGAAGATGCACTAAAAGATGCAAATGTATGCTTTATATTTACTGAATGGAATGAAATAAAGGCTGTAAAACCAAAAACATATAAAGAGTTAATGAAAACTCCACTAGTATATGATGGAAGAAATATATATGACTTAGAAGATATGAAGAAAGCAGGAGTAGAATATTACTCTATTGGAAGATAACCTTTAAAGGAGGAAAATTAATGGCACAAGGAAGAAGAATGAAATCAGAAGAGACAAGCACAAAAGGCAAAAAAAGAAACAAAAACTTAAATGTGTTTTTTAAATTAATAGCATTTGCATATGTTGTAATTACAATAATTTTTTATATTTCAATATTAAAAATGAACTTATTACCTGGATGGATTATTACAATATTTACAATGGCTGAAATAGTTTTTACACTAGCAATGGTAATTGGTTTGCTAAAAAGACATAAAACCTATAAGCTAACTGTACTATGTTTTATAATCATTTTGTTTGTTTCAGGAATATATTTATATGTAACAAAATATGCACTAGCAACAACTAGCTTTTTAGGTAATGTATTTCAAGAGGTAGCAGAAACTGAGGACTATTATATTGTTGTAAGAAAAGATAGTTCATACAATAAAATAGAAGACATATCAAACAAAGATGTATATATGTTTCAAGTTGCAGATGATGTTAAAACCAAAATATCAAGCAAAATAAAAGTTACATTTAACACAAAGGATAACTTAAAAGACGTAGGTAATGAATTGCTACAAAAAGATATTGATATTATTTTAGTAAGCTCAACTCAATATAGTATGATTTCTGATGAATTAAAAGATTTTAAAGCAAACACAAAAATTATATATACAGAAAAACATGAGTTGCAAACAAGTACAAACACAAAGGTGGAAGAAACAACATCAAAATATAATGTGAAGAGTGGAAAGTTTAATGTATATATTAGTGGAATAGATACATCAGGAAGTATAAGCAATGTATCAAGAAGTGATGCTAATATTCTTGCTACTGTAAATACTAAAACACATGAAGTATTATTAACATCAATTCCAAGAGACTATTATGTTACACTTCATAGTTATGGAGCAAAAGATAAATTAACACATTCTGGAATATATGGTGTAAATGAAACAGTTAAAACAGTAGAAGATTTACTAGATACTGAAATAAACTATTATGTTAGAGTAAACTTTACAACTGTAATTAAATTAGTTGATACATTAGGTGGTGTTGATGTATATTCTGATTATACATTTAAGTCTACTTATGATCCATATTCTTTTAATAAAGGATATAATCATCTAAATGGACAAGAAGCATTATCATTTAGTAGAGAAAGATATGCATTTAATGCAGGTGATAATCAAAGAGTTAAAAACCAACAACATGTTATTGAAGCTATTATGAAGAAAGTATTAAATAGTACAACATTATTAACAAAATATACAGACATTTTAGATTCATTAAAAGAAAGTTTTCAAACTAACATGGAGCAAGAAGATATTAGCAGATTGGTAAAAGACCAAATAAATAACATGTCTTCATGGACAATAAAATCAAATTCTTTAACAGGTACAGGTGCAAGTTCATCAACATATTCAATGGGAAGTACAAAACTATATGTAATGGTACCAACAGCTACTTCAGTAAACAATGCTAAAGAGAAAATAGACGAAATGTTAGGAGAATAATAATATTAATAAAAAAATGAATTGAGTGCTAAGAAGCACTCAATTCATTTTTTAAATGCCAAATAGAGGAGCAAGTTCAGCCTTTAAATCTTCACTTAAAGATTGAAATTTTGCTTGAAGACGTTTGTTATAATCTTCAACAAAAAAAGCAAACTCTAAAGAAGAAATATTATCAAGCTTAGTGATATTGCCAACAGCATAATTGTATGCTTTAACAAAATCAATAGCCCTAGATCTTTCGGCTTCTATACTTCTGGTATTTGTCAAACTATCAGGGTTATTACAGGTATAATTATACCCAACATAATTGAGGGTTACTACTCTATCAGATTTTGCAATTAATACAGGTATTAGAGCTATGTCCTCATAGCATTTTAAATGTGGAAAAAATAAAATGTCATTAAAAACCGTTTTCTTAAATGCAAATATCCAATAAACAGCATACTTTTTACCAGGGACAGACCAGTGCTTTAAAGCGGACATTCCAGTCAATGTTGTTTTAGTGGCATCAAAAAAATTATACCTTTGATGGTCTTTGTAACTGGAATCATCTACTAAATTTGCCTGAAAGCGAATAACCTCAGGCTGATTAGAAGTGCAAATTGCAAAATAAAGATTTTGCAGTAAATCATGATTAATAGAATCATCTGCATCTACAAACACAATATAATCTCCATTTGATAATGACACACCTCTTTGCCTGGCAATTGATACCCCAGCATTCTTAAAACTATAAACATGAATTCTTTTATGATGATATGCATAGTCGCTTAAAATGTCTAACGTGCTGTCTTTGGAACCGTCGTTAATTACAATCACTTCAAAATCATTAAAAGTTTGAGACAAGATACTGTTAAGGCAGTTCCGAATAGTTTTTTCAGAATTGTATGCAGGAACAACGATGCTAAATTTCATAAAATCCCCCCATTTAATAACTAGATAGAAATAAATAATGAAGTTAAGACAATTATATTATGTATACTACAAAAAGTCAATAAAAAATTGCAAATACATTTTAAATATTATATAATAGTCACGAGGTAAAAAATATGAAATATGAAGAAATAATTAATAAAATGACACTAGAAGAAAAGGCCAGCTTATGTGTAGGAAAAGACTATTGGAACAGTGAAAATATAGAAAGATTAGGTATACCATCTATAAAAATGTCTGATGGACCACATGGACTAAGAGTTCAAAGAGAAAACGGAGATAATTTAGGCGTAAATAAAAGTGAAGTTGCAATATGTTTTCCATCATCTGCAACAATTGCAAATAGCTGGGATAAAGATGTTGCATATAAACTTGGCAAAACACTTGGCGAAGAAGCTAAAAGCGAAAATATAAACATAGTATTAGGACCTGGAGTAAATATAAAAAGGTCTCCACTTGGAGGTAGAAATTTTGAGTACTTTTCAGAAGATCCATATTTAACAGGTATAATGGCTACGCAATATGTAAAAGGCTTACAAAGCAATAATGTTGGAGCATGTGTAAAACATTTCGCTGCAAACAACCAAGAAAATAGAAGAAGAACAATAAATGTAGTTGTAGATGAAAGAACTCTAAGAGAAATATATTTACAAGCATTTGAAATGCTTGTAAAAGAAGCAAAACCTTGGTCTGTTATGAGTGCATATAACAAATTAAATGGTAAATATTGTACTGAAAATGAAGTATTATTAGGTACTTTAAAAAAGGAATGGAACTTTGACGGAATAGTTATTACAGATTGGGGAGCTGAAAATGACAGAGTAAAAGGATTAGTAGCAGGTAACGAATTAGAGATGCCAGGCGGTAGAGGCAATGGAAAAGAAGAAATAATACAGGCAGTTAAAGACGGAAAAGTAAGTGAGAAATATTTAGATGAAATAGTAGATAGAATTTTAAATATTGCATTTAAGTGTGAAAGAGCAGAGTATAGCTACAATAAAGAAGAACATCATGAAATTGCAATGGAATTAGCACAAGAATCAATAGTATTATTAAAAAATGAAGATAATATGTTACCAATAAATAAAAGAAAAATAGCACTTATAGGAGATATGGCTAAAAATCCTAGGTATCAAGGAGCAGGCAGTTCAACAATAAATCCATATAAAGTTGAAAATGCTTATGATTGCTTTATACAAAATGGAATAGAAGTTGACTATGCTAGAGGATATAATAGAATCGAATCAGATGAAGATAAAGAACTAATTAATCAAGCCGTAGAAGTTGCAAAAAATAAAGAAGCAGTTATATTATTTTTAGGTTTAACAGAAAATTACGAATCTGAAGGAATGGATAGAACTAACTTAGAAATTCCTAAAAACCAAATAAAACTAATTGAAAGCATATATAATGTAAACCAGAATATTATAGTAGTTTTATCAAATGGAGCACCTATAACAATGGAGTGGAAAGATAAAGCAAAAGCTATCATAACAGGTTATTTAGGTGGAGAATCAGGAGCTAAAGCAATGCTTAACTGTATTTTAGGTAAAGTAAACCCAAGTGGAAAGCTTGCAGAAACTTATCCTATAAAGCTAGAAGATACGCCATGTTTTAATAACTTCCCAGGTACAGAAATAAGTGTAGAATATAAAGAATCTATATATGTTGGTTATAGGTATTATAATAAGAATAATATTAAAGTGTTGTATCCATTTGGGTATGGACTTAGTTATACAACTTTTGAGTATTCAAATCTAAATGTAAAAAATAATGTTGTTTCATTCAAAATAAAAAATACGGGTAAAGTAAAAGGAAAAGAAATTGCACAAGTTTATGTGTCACAATGTAACCCAACTATTTTTAAACCTTTAAAAGAACTAAAAGGCTTTGAAAAAGTTGAGCTAGAACCAGATGAAGAAAAAGAAGTAAATATTACTTTAGATGACTCTGCTTTTCAGTATTATAATGTACAAAATAAAAAGTGGGAGATAGAGTCAGGAGAATATAAAATATTAGTAGGAAAATCTTGTGAAAGCATTGAATTAGAATGCAAAATGCATATAGATTCAAAAGATGAAAAGCCAGAAGCGGATTTTCCAGATGTATATAGAAGCGGAAAAGTTCAAAATGTTACAGATAAAGATTTTGAAAAATTGCTTGGGCAAAAAATTCCTGATAGATATATTAAATTAGAAGATATTTCTGAAGATAACACTTTAGAACAAATTAAAAATACTAAAGTTGGAAAAGTTATATATGAAAATCAAATTCAGAAAATGAATAGGCTATTACAGGAACAGAATGTAAATAAAGCAACAAAAGTTATGATGGATATGCAAAAGCCATTAAAGAAATTTTATGAAAAGAAAAGTAGTAAATATACCAAAGAAATGGTAGATGAGCTAATAAATATAGCAAAAAATGATTTAGATTATAAAGAATGTAAATTTATAAACGAATATTTAAAATAAAGGAGAATTTAAAATGCTTAGAAGTGTAATAGTATTTTTAGTACATATATTTTCAGTAATTGTATTTAGAGTAAAATTAGTGGGAAAGGAAAACGTGCCAAAAGAAGGAGCGTATATTATGTGCGCAAACCATCAATCTAATTGGGATGCACCAATTTTAGTTTCCTCAACCAAAAGAAGAATGCATGTTATGGCAAAAGAAGAATTGTTTAAAAACAAATTTATATATTGGTTAGGCGAAAAATGCTTAGTATTTCCAGTTAAAAGAGGAAAAATGGATTTAGATTCTATGAAACATGCTTTAAAGGTATTAAAAGATGGCGAAATACTAATGTTATTTCCAGAAGGAACAAGAAAGGGAATGACAAAAAACGGCAGAGCTCAAAATGGAGCAGCATTTATGGCATTAAGAACTGGTGTGCCAGTAATACCAGTAAATATTTCAGGAGAAATGAAGCCATTTCACAAAGTAACTATATATTATGGTAAGCCACTAGATTTTAGTGAATATAAAACTGGTAAACCAGAAAAAGAAGTATTAGAAAAAGTAAGCAAAGAAATAATGGAAAACATTATAATGTTAGACAAATAGCCCAATATATAAAGAAGGGAAAAATGAATACATATAAAATTTTAGAATTATTAAATATAAAATATAAGGTATTAGAACATTCACCAACATATACTTTAAAGGAACTAAAAGACGTAAAGAAAAAATTAAATGGAACAATATGTCAAAGTTTTTTAGTTACAGATAGAAAAATGGTTTATTTTTTACTTGTTTTTGAAGAAAATAAAACAGTTAATCTAAAAACTTTAGCACAAAAACTAAGAGTATCGGAACTAAAATATGCAAGTGAGCTTGATTTGCTTGGAGTTCTAAGAAAAGAAAAAGTAGGCAATGTTACACCATTTGATATAGCAAATGACTTTAATGATATAGTAATATTAGTAATTGATAGTAAGCTAAAAGATAAAACACTAATATTTCAGCCAGATGGTAATACAAAAACTATTGCTATACAATTTAATGACTTAGTAAAATTTATAAACTATGAAGAACATCAGTGCATTTATATTTAAGCTAACATTATGTTGACAAATAAATGCCAATAGAGTATAATTGAAATGTTATAGTTATTATAAAATAAAGATGATAGGGGTAATAAAAATGAATAATCAAAATATTAGAAATATAGCAATTATTGCACACGTAGACCATGGAAAAACTACACTAGTTGATGCACTTTTAAGACAAAGCCATGTATTTAGAGAAAATGAACAAGTATCTGAAAGAATAATGGATTCAGGAGATATTGAAAAAGAGAGAGGAATTACAATTCTATCTAAAAACACATCAGTTATGTACAATGGTGTAAAAATAAATATTGTTGATACGCCCGGCCATGCTGATTTTGGAGGAGAAGTAGAACGTGTACTTAAAATGGTAGATGGTGTACTTTTATTAGTTGATGCTTTTGAAGGACCAATGCCTCAAACTAGAGAGGTTTTGAAAAAATCTTTGGCATTAAATTTAAAACCAATTGTTGTTATAAATAAAATAGATAGACCAGGTGCAGACCCATTAAAAGTTGTTGATAAGGTTTTAGAGCTATTTATTGAATTAAATGCTACTGATGAACAATTAGACTTCCCTGTTGTATATGCATCTGCAAAAAATGGAATTGCTAAAATGAACTTAACAGACGAAAGTGATAATGTAACATGTATTTTTGATACAATTATCAAAAACATAAACCCACCAGCATGTGAGCAAGATGGAACAATGCAATTACTAGTTTCTAATATTGATTATGATGAGTATTTAGGAAGACTAGCAGTTGGTAGAGTAGAACGTGGAACAATTAAAGCTGGTCAAAGTGTTGCTATTTGTAAAAAAGATGACAAAATAGCACAAGGAAAAATTGCTAAATTATTTACTTATCAAGGACTAAAAAGAACAGAAGTAGAAGAAGTAGGCGCTGGGGATATAGTATGTATTTCTGGTATTAGTGATATTAACATTGGAGAAACTGTTTGTGATGTAAACAACCCAGAAAAAATTGATTTTGTTGATATTGATGAACCAACAGTATCTATGACATTTAGTGTTAATAATGGACCTTTAGCAGGTAAAGAAGGACAATTTGTTACATCAAGACATATTCGTGACAGACTATTTAAAGAACTAGAAAGAAATGTAAGCTTACGTGTAAAAGAAACAGATGCTCCAGACAGCTTTGAAGTATGTGGACGTGGAGAATTACACTTATCAGTATTAATAGAAACAATGAGAAGAGAAGGATTTGAGCTTTTAGTATCTCGTCCAAAAGTTATTTTCAAAGAGATCGATGGTGTAAAATGTGAACCAATGGAAAGATTAGTTGTAAATGTACCAGATGACTGTATAGGAAATGTTATTGAAAAACTTGGAAGAAGAAAAGCTGAAATGATAAATATGGAACCAGCAGAAGCAGGACATACAAAGGTAGAATTCAAAATTCCAGCTAGAGGCTTAATTGGATATCGTACAGAATTCCTAACAGATACAAAAGGTGAAGGAACAATGAACAGCATATTTGATTGTTATGAACCATATAAAGGCGAAATTCAAGCAAGAACAAGAGGAGTTTTAGTTGCATTTGAACCAGGAACATCAATTACTTATGGACTATACAATGCTCAAGAAAGAGGAGAACTATTAATTGGACCAGGTGTTGAAGTATATGAAGGAATGATAGTTGGTATAAACTCTAGAAATGAAGATATTTCTATAAATGTATGTAAAGAAAAACACTTAACAAATACTAGAGCATCTGGATCAGATGATGCACTTCGTTTAGTACCACCAGTACAAATGTCACTAGAAAAAGCTATTGAATTTATTGCAGAAGATGAATTAGTTGAAGTAACACCAAAAAATATTCGTTTAAGAAAGAAAATATTAAATAATAAAGACAGAGAAAGAATGGCAAGAAGAAATAGTGCCGAATAATAAAGGAGTGAAGTTTTATGGTAATAAGTCAAAAAAGACATTCAAAATTTGTTGATGAAGTAAGGAGAGGCCTTATTGAAACAGAAGAAACAAGTAAAAAATTAGCTCAAAGAGAACAAAGTGAAGACACTAAAAACAGATGTGAAATTAATAAGATAATAAGGGATAGTATAGTAAGAGGAAAGCCACAAGTAGAACTTACAGAAGAATTATTATCAAACCCAAAATTTAAGAAATATGAACCATATATAAGAAATTGGGTAAATGATCAATATGCAAAATGTGGTAGTTTGTGGAAAAAGGAAAAAACAGCGAATGGACAAGAAAGAGATTAATATTATTAAACAAAAAGCTTTAGAAGATAAAGTGCCAATAATAATGGATGACACTTTGGAAGTTATTGCTAAAATATTAAGCGAGCTTAAACCAAATAAAATATTAGAAATTGGAACAGCAGTTGGCTACTCAGCCATCTGCTTTTCAGAATATTTGCAGGAAAATGGTAGAATAGACACAATTGAGAGAGACTCTGAAAGAGTGAAAGAAGCAAGAAGAAATATAAAAAAAGCAGAAATAGCAGACAAAATAAACATATATGAAGGAGATGCAGTAGAAATATTGCCAACCTTAAATGATGAATATGATGTTGTATTTATAGATGCTGCAAAAGGTAAATATCCATTTTTCTTAAACCAAGCTCTAAGAATGATAAAGCCTGGAGGAGTAATATTTGCAGATAACATATTATACAAAGGTTATGTTATGAGTGATTACAACAAGCACAAACAAAGAACTGCTGTAAGAAATTTAAGAGAATATATTGCTGAAATTACAAACAATGAAAATTTAGAAACAGAAATATTAGAAGTTGGAGATGGACTTGCTATATCAAGAATAAAAAGATGACATTTAATGTCATCTTTTGTTATACTTATTATACACTTAAATAACGTACACAAGATGCAATTGTATCAACAACAAATACTGCTGAAAAAGTATATAGTAAAATTATTTGTATAGTATAAGGTATTTTTGAGAGTATAATATTTACATGTTTTTTAAAAAATGGATAAATATGATTTATAAATAAAATAGCTATTATACCCCAGGCAAATGAGTAAAAAATACTAATACGTCCATTCAAGTTAAAAAACTCATTTGTATAGTCCCACCAATGCATAGCAAACATTGCATCTAAAATGTAGCTTACCAAATATTCAAATGCAGAAAAAATAACAGCGGCATAAACAAAAAGTTTAAAATTGTGCTTTCTGTATTTGTTAAAAAACATAATAAGAATTAAAGCGCCATAACCATAAATTGGGCAAATTGGACCATACAAGAATCCTCTTTTTACAAAATGACCTAAATTATATATGGCATACAAAGTTTCCATAATCCAGCCTATACAAGCAAATAAAAAGAAATATAAAATAAGCAGTTGAATTCTATTCAATTTTACCTTCTTTTTTAAATTGTTTTCCATAACAAAACTCCTTTTAATTACAATCTATATTACCAAATTTTCATAAAAAAGTAAAGTGTCATTTATTAATTGATACTTGACAAATAGTGTATAATAATAAGTGAACGTCTATTAGAAATGAGGAAATAAAATGAATAAAACAAAACCAGAATTATTAGCACCAGCTGGGTCTTTTGAAAAAGCCAAAACAGCCTTTTTATATGGTGCAGATGCTGTTTATTGTGGCACAGGGGCTCTTTCATTAAGAAGTAGAGCAGAGGTTGACAATGATGATTTAGCTAAAACAATTAAATATGCACATAGCATAGGCAAAAAGGTTTATGCTGCTATAAATATTTATGCTTGGGATAGTTACTATGAGGAAATAAAAGAACAAGCTAAAATGTTAAATGACTTAAAAGTAGATGCTATTATAGCTTCTGATGGTGGAGTAATGGAAATATTAAAACAATATGCACCTGATGTTGAGATACATGTAAGTACACAAGCAAATACTGTTAGTTACCATAGTGCAAACTTTTGGTATAAAAACGGAGCTAAAAGAGTCATTTTAGGTAGAGAATTAAATAAAGAACAAATAAGAGAAATTATAAACAACACTCCAAAAGATTTAACAACAGAAATATTTGTGCATGGAGCTATTTGTTTTGGATATTCAGGAAGATGTTTTTTAAGCGACTTTTTGGCTAGCAGAAGTGCAAATCTTGGGGACTGTGCTCAAAGTTGTAGATGGGCATATAATGTATATGTTGAAGAACATAATAAGCCTGGAAACTTAATGCCAGTTGAATATGATGAAAATGGCACATACATATTTTCATCAAAGGATTTATGCTTAATCAAAGAAGTGCCAGAAATAATTGATATGGGAGTAGATAGCTTAAAGATAGAGGGGAGATTAAAGACAGAATATTATTTAGCATCAGTAGTAAATGCATATAGAAATGCAATAGATGATTATATAAATGATCCAGAACATTATGATTATACAAAATATTTAAGTGAATTAGAAAAGACCAAAACAAGAGGACTAACAACATTCTATTTTAATGATAGAAATAACAAGGACTTCCAAGAATATGATGGTAAACAATACAATCCAAATTATGAATTTGGCGGAAAAGTGCTAAGTGGAAATGGAGATAAATACATAATTGAAATTAGAAATAAATTATCTGTTGGAGATACAATGGAAATTTTGGTACCTGGAAAAATAGAGCCTGTGAGCTTTAAAATAGAAACTTTATGGGACTCAGAAACAGAAGAAGAAATACCAACTGTAAATCCAGGCAAAGCAGAACAAACTGTTTTAATGAAATTACCAATTAAAGCAGAGAGTGGATGGATCTTAAGAAGAAAGAAAGCTTAAGTGCTTTCTTTCTTTTCTAATTGCAGACTTAGCCAAAAACCAATTGCAAATAAAAGTAAAGAAATAAGACCTTCTAAATCAAAGGTGAAACCGTGGGTATAAAACTAATACAGAGCCTAGTACAAATCCAATTATTCCATAAAAAGTTTGAGCATAGTATTTACTAAACAAAAATTGTATTAATTTTAAAAATAAAATACTGCCAATTAAAAGTCCAATTCCCATAGGAGATAAAATACTTAAATCAACATTTGAGACAGCTGTAAGATATGTAGTATATACACCTAATGTCATCAAAATTACACTACTACTTACACCAGGAATAACTACTCCGGCAGACATCAAGAACCCAGCTAATACTAAATAGAAAAAGTAATTTGAACCAAGATCTATATTGATAAGCTGAGGCAAAATATGTTCCAATCTGATTGATAATATTCCTATTAAAAAGGTGAATAAAAAATAGAGTAAATAGTGTAATCTAAAACCAGATTTATTATTTGCTTTTTTAAATAGAATTGGCATACTTCCAATAATTAAGCCAATAAAGCAAAAATTAGTAGGCATAGGGTATGTAGCAAATAAAAATTTTAATAATTTGCTAACAAGCAATACTCCAATAATTCCGCCCAGTGCAATAGAAAATAAAAATATAAAGTTCTTTTTAAAATCCTTAAATATATTTAATACACTATCAACTAGTTTTTCATAAATGCCAAAAATAACACAGAACACACCACTACTAATGCCAGGAAGGATAGCACAACTGCCAATAAAAACACCTTTAATAACATCTAGAATAAATTTCATAAACAAATCTCCAAATTTATTTATAAAATTTATTCAAAAAAAATAAAAAAATTCATAAAAGTTCTTGACAAAATATAATATAACATTTATAATAATACTTGTTCATACGAAATGCAGGTGTAGTTCAATGGTAGAATTCCAGCCTTCCAAGCTGGCTATGTGGGTTCGATTCCCATCACCTGCTCCACAAAAAAAACTTACGAATTTAATTGTTCGTAAGTTTTTTATATATATTATTTTAAAGAATAACTATTATTTATTATTGAAATACTGTATATGAATAACACATCTTTATTACTAAAATCAATGTAATTTCCTAATATTGTAGGTGAGATGTATCTAGTATCTACTAAAGTTATTTTACTATAAGAACTTAATAACAAAGGTGCTAAACTACTTCCATATGAGTCTCTAAAAATTATCAATTCTTTTCCACTAGTATTTTTATCGTTATAAATAGTTAAAAGGGGAGTAGCACCAGACAAATATATATCATACTTGTCTAATGAATTTTTTTTGTTTAAATCATATACATTAGTATAAGTATTAGTTGTATAATTAAATACTCTGGCATTTTTTAATATGTCGTTAGTCATTATATTTATTTCATCAAAGTCAGTATTTACAGGTACTCGATAAGCATAAGTACCTGTAAACTTTGCAATATTCTCAACATTATAACTAGAACTTGAATAATTGTTCATACCTTTTAAGAGCTCATCAGCAACCTTTTGGATGTTTTCTTGTTTCCAATGGCTATCAGTTTTATAATAGTCAGTTAAATCTAATTTGTCGAATATCTTTATATATGTGGCAAAATCTAAATTTTCTTTCATTTTACTTTCAAGCAAATCATAATCCATTTTTAAATTATTATCATTTACAAAATAATTTTTATCTGGAACAATTGAAAAATATATCTTGTTATTGGCTAAATACTTATTTTTTATATCTGTTATTTTTTTTGTTAAATTTGTCACAGAAGTATCAGAAAGAGGATAGGTCTGCTCAACTAAATAATCGTTTTTAATATAAATGTTATGATAGTTCCCTTTGAAAGTTAAGTCTAGCTTAGCTTTGGCAATTCTAAAATTATCTCTACTAATAAATTGATCATTTGCATAAGTATCAAATTTACTAAAAAATGTACCATTAAATAAATTATGAAATGTAAAACTTGGAAACTGCTCGAGCTTACGTCTTTCAGCAATAGATATTTCTGTATCTGGTTTTAATATATTTAAAACAAATACTAATAGTAATATTGTTAAAAATAAAACAGATACAATTATATTTTTAAATTTATTACTCATATTTCACCTTCTAAAACCTAAAATATAAAAATGGGTTGTATGAATTATCTACTAAAAATATTGTTACAATACCTAATAATAAAATCATGTAAATAGGTTGTAAAATATTTATAATTTTGTTCCATTTTGAGTTACTACTTAATTTATTTACTAAATTACGTAATAATGGGGTAGAGCCTATTATTCCTAAAATAATAATTACGGCATAACCTTTTAAGTAGTAAAGTGTAGTAGTATTTATTAAAGCTTCATTATTAAGTCCAAATAATCCTTTAATTATTACTCCAATTTGACTCATATCTGTTGACTGGAATATAACAAAACTAATCATAACAATAAATAAAGTATAAATTCTTTTTATAATATTTGGTGACTTTTCAAGAAGTTTATTAAATACAAATTTTTCTAAAATTAGTATAACACCAAATAATGAGCCCCACAAAACAAAATTCCAACTTGCACCATGCCATAGACCAGTTAAAGCCCAAACAATTAAGATGTTTCTTATTTGAATTTTTACTCCACGTCTATTTCCACCTAGAGGAATGTATACATAGTCTCTAAACCATGAACTTAAAGTCATATGCCATTTTCTCCAAAATTCAGTTATAGTTTTTGCAGTGTATGGGTAATCAAAATTCTCTGGAAAATGAAAACCGAAAATTCTTCCTAATCCTATTGCTATATCTGAATAGCCGGAAAAGTCAAAATATATTTGTAACATATAACTAATTGCGAAAATCCAATAAAATAAAATACTTTTATCAGGTATTGAAGAAAATACATTACACAATTCACCTAGGCTATTTGCTATTATTACTTTTTTAGCAAGTCCTATGGTGAATCTATTAGCACCATAAGCAAAGTTTTCGAATGTATGCTTTCTGTTGTTTAGTTCATTAGCAATAGAGTCATACCTTACTATTGGACCAGCTATAAGCTGAGGAAAGAAAAATACATAAGTTGCAAATTTAAAAAAGTTCTTTTGAGCAGATACTTTTTTGTTAAATACATCAACTTCATAACTGATTATTTGGAATGTGTAAAATGATATTCCTATTGGTAATACTAAGTTTAGTAATGGAATATCAATATTAAATATGCCGTTTATATTTTCTGTAATAAAAGTTAGATATTTAAATATACACAAAAATAAAATATGTATAAATATTGATAAAGCTAAGATGCCTTTATTTTTATGTTTGTCAATTAACAATGCAGAAAAATAGGCAATAGCAATTTCGATAATCATCAATAATATATATTTAGGTTCTCCATAAAAATAAAATAATATAGAAGAAAGGAGAAGAACCATATTTTTAAATTTATTAGGCAATATAAAATATACTACTAATACTATGGGAAGAAAGTAGTATATAAAGCTAATACTTGTAAAAACCATAACTATAATCCTTTCAAAGAATGTTAAAGATAGTGTAAATACATCAATTGAGAAGAGTGATATATAATACTTTGATGAGCGTGGTTTCGTGGGGACCGACAACTTAGAATGTGTTATGCAAGGCTTCACCAGTGGAGATTTGCATTATACATTCTTAGGCAGTTGGGGGTTGGAGCGAAGAAAAGTATTATATATCACCCTTAAACTTGCAATGTATTAGTATTGACATTTTATTGTACTATCATTTCAGGTGGAAGTTCATAATCAGAATTTTCTGATTTTTCTAATTCTTTTCCAACTTCGTTATTTACGTATTTTTTAAATGAATCATAAACTGGTTTTGCCCAATCTTCATATGACATTACATAGAATATTACATTATTGTGATTTGTAATATAGAACTTTTCAGCAGATACACAAATCCATTTATTCATATCTACATTGTCATAAATTTCTTGTTTAACTTGTTCGATATTTGCATTATTTTTTAGTTTTATAGCAACTAATGAGTATGCTTGAGAACTCATTACAGGTTCAGATACTACTAATTCTTCAACATTATCATTATTTGATAAAAATGTATATGAAGAAACAACATTATTATCAGACAAACCAATTTTTTGAGTTTCTAATGATGGCAATTCAACATTTGAGTTTTTATAAATTGTATCAATCATAGTCTTCAAATTAATAGAAGAGTTATTAGTAGAATTTTGGTTAGTTACCATATAAATTGCAACACCAGCTATAATAACTAAAATAGCAATAATTAAAATAATAATTGAACTCTTTTTCAAAAAAATCCCTCCTTCTGAATACATTTTACACAAGAAGGAGGTTTTAGTCAACTATTTATTTGATTCTAATTTTTTAGCATCATCAATTTGTTTTAAGCCTAAGTTTATAAAATAAATTATTACAAGCCAAGCTAAAATAGTCATTGCAATTTGAACTAGGTAATAAGGAGCTTGAATAGGCATATCCCATATACCATGTAATACAACAGGAATTAAACAAATCAATAAAAATCTTTTATCATTTAGATGTTTTTTATCTAATTTCTCAAATCCTTTAACATACATCAATGCTGCACCTTCTATAGCAGCCCAAGCAACATGACCACCAGGTGCTAAGAAACCACGTAATTTTATAATCTCTAACATTGTTTGTAAACCACCGTTTAGGCCATATCTTAAAATATATCCAGCTGTTTCAAATGCTGCAAATCCTGCACCAACAGCGGCACCAATTAATAATCCGTTTAATATATAATTGCTCTTTTTACTTTTAAATAAGAAAATAGCAACTATAACAGCTTTTGCAACTTCTTCAACTAAGCCAATCAATAAAGCCCCTTCATAAGTTTGAACAGTAGCATTTGTTTCAAAATATGGTATTGTAAAATATAATATAGCTAATATTAGTGATAATGCTCCACCAAGTACAAAGTATTTTATTACCTTGTAAAAAGGTATGTTTCTAAATAAGTTGATTTCAAAGAAAAACATAAGTACAGTTACTGGAACAGCAAAAGCTGCTAACATTATCATAAGTGGTAAGAAGTTAGTATTTCCATAATCTATAAATCCTATACGAGTGGGGATATATGCAATTATGAAAAATACAAATATTTTAAAATATACCCATGCACTTGCATTCTTTGGGTTAATATCTTTAACATCTGGAGTAGTTTTATCTGAACCACAAACAAAAACTTCATCCAAATCTTCTTCAGTATGTTTTTTGAAAGTGTTTTTAAATAAATCTTTGAATTTTACATAGCTTTTAGATTGAGCACCTGTTATCTTATCTAAGTTTTCAGTTATTATATTTGTAGCATTTTTCTTGCCAACAGGGTAGCCACATTCAGGACAATTAGTTTCATCTCCATTTAATTTAGCACCACATTCAGGACAAGTTTGTAAATTGATTTTTACACCACAGTGTGGACAAACCTTAGCACTAGAAGATATGCTTTCTCCACATTCTTCACATTTTATTAAAGCCATATTTTATGACCCCCTTTCTGTTAAAGTTGATAAAATATGAGTTACTACATTATTGATTTCAGTTGAATTTGTATTTTCTTCTTTAGAACCTACCATATATACTTTGCCGTTAACTAAAATAGCATATCTATTATCAACTACTAAGTGACCACTTGAAGTATAATTATATGCTAATCCATAAACTGTTTTATTTCCAATAGTGCCAGAAAGTAAATCAATAGTGACTTTCAAATCACTATATTGTTTTTTCATATAAGTTGTAAAATCATTTAAAAATTGTACTTCGCTAGTATATTTGTCATATCTGCCAATAATTATATATGGAATTAAAGCACCTTGACTATCTATATTTCTACCTACATAAATATATCCTTCTTTGTCTGTAGCAACTTTATAAGTACCAGGCATTTCAAAAGATATTCCAAGGTAAGGATCATTGTACACCGTATAACCATAATCAGTTGATGGAGTAGTAGGCTGCCCAGTACCAGTTCCTCCTGTACCAGTGCCACCTGTGCCTGTTCCTGTATTGTTACTGTTTTGATTAAAAAACAAGAAACCAGCTACAATTATAGCTAATATTATTAGTATATATTTAATATTACCTTTATTTATAAAGGAACTGGCTACCTTATTATCAGAGGTGGTAGGAGTCTCTTTTTGCTTTAACTCATAACCACATTTTGGGCAACTCTCAGCTTTATCACTTATTTGGTTGCCACATTCGGGACATTTTATTAATGCCATAACATCACCCTTTCTTTTGGTATTATGATAATTCTGTGAAAAATATATACAATCATCATTAAATTAAGTATAATATAATCATCACACAACTTGAAGTAAGTTTACCGAAGAGTCAATGACAAATTGGTAAAGAAAAAATATTGTTATTTTCATTTGATTGTCACACAGAATTAACTTACAAGATGTATCCATATTATATTTTTTTAAATAATTTTTTACTCTTTCTACTGACATAAATATTCCTCCTATAAAACTTTGAAAAAATATATCATAAAAATAAAACTATTGCTATTTTTTACAAAATAAAATATAATTTACGATGAATTAAATAAAAGCTAAGTGGTAAAATATTGCAAAGGAGAAGAAAAATGGAAGAACAGTGGTTTAACAAAAGTATTGAAGAAGTTAAAGAACAGTTAAAAGTGGGTAATCAAGGATTATCTGATGAACAAGTAAAAGAAAAACGAGAAATTTATGGGCTAAATGAATTACAGGCTAAAAAGAAAAAGAGCTTAATTGTTAAATTCTTAGAACAATTTAAAGACTTTATGATTATTATTTTAATAATTGCAGCTATAATTTCTGGAGCAGTAGGCTATTATCAAGGAGAAGGAATAACAGATTCAATTATTATACTAATAGTTGTAATTGTAAATGCGATTATTGGAGTGGCACAAGAAAGTAAGGCAGAAAAATCATTAGAGGCTTTACAAAAATTAAGTTCACATGTTACCAAAGTAATTCGTAATGGAAAAGTAGCTGTAATACCATCAAAAGAATTAGTACCAGGAGATATTGTAATTTTAGATACTGGAGATTATGTGCCGGCAGATTTAAGAATTATAGAAGCCGCTAATTTAAAAGCACAAGAAGCATCTTTAACAGGTGAATCAGTTCCAGTTGATAAAAATACAGATGTAATAGATGATGAAAAAATAGGTTTAGGTGATAGAACTAATATGCTATTTTCTTCAAGCTTAATTACTTATGGTAGAGGCAAAGGCATTGTTGTTGAAACAGGTATGAATACTGAAGTAGGAAAAATAGCTGGGATGATAAATGAAGTTGAAGAAACAGAAACTCCATTACAACAAAAGTTAAATAAACTTGGTAAAACACTTGGAATTGCAGCAATAGTAATTTGTGTAATTATTTTTATAATAGGTTTATTATATGGTAAAGAACCAATAGAAATGTTTATGACAGCAGTAAGTTTAGCTGTTGCAGCTATACCGGAAGGATTAGCAGCTGTATCTACAATTGTATTAGCAATTGGTGTACAAAGAATGGTTAAAAAACATGCAATTGTTAAAAAACTTCCAGCAGTAGAAACATTAGGAAGTACAACAGTTATATGTTCAGATAAAACAGGAACATTAACACAAAATAAAATGACAGTTAAAAAAGTATTTTATAACAATAAATTAGTGGACTTAGATGATATAGATACAAATAATTTAGGTGATGAACTAGAGAAATTAACATATATAAGTATGTTTTGCAATGATACAAAAATATCAGATGGAAAACTTACAGGAGACCCAACAGAAACAGCATTAATTGATATGGGATTTAAACTAGATTTTCAACCACCAATTCTAGAAAAATATGAGAGAGTAAAAGAACTACCTTTTGATTCTAACAGAAAGCTTATGACAACAGTGCATCTATTTCCTAATAAATATATGGTGTATACAAAAGGTGGAGTAGATGAGTTATTAAACAGATGTAATAGCTATGTTATAAATGGAAATGTAAACACAGACTTAGATGAATACAAAAAAGAAATTGCTAAACAAAATGAAGAAATGGCTAAAAATGCGCTTAGAGTATTAGCAATGGCGTATAAAGAATTAGACCATGAGCCAACAGATGAAGAAATGAAAACTATTGAAAAAGATTTGACTTATGTTGGAATGGTTGGAATGATAGATCCACCAAGAGAAGAAGTAAAAGATGCGGTAGAAAAATGTAAAACAGCAGGTATTAAAACAGTAATGATTACAGGTGATCACAAGATTACAGCAATTGCAATTGCTAAAGCTTTAGGAATTTTAGAAAATGAAGATGAAGCAATTACAGGTAGTGAACTTGAAGAAATGTCAGACGAAGACTTAATAAAAAATGTTAGAAAATATAGTGTATATGCAAGAGTTTCACCTGAACACAAAGTAAGAATAGTAAAAGCTTGGCAAGCAAATGGAGAAATTGTTGCAATGACTGGTGATGGAGTAAATGATGCTCCTGCATTAAAAACAGCAGATATAGGATGTGCAATGGGAATAGTTGGTACTGATGTATCAAAAGAAGCAGCAGATGTTATATTAACAGATGATAACTTTGCTACAATAGTATCTTCAGTAGAAGAAGGAAGACGTATATATGATAATATATTAAAAGCAATTCAGTTTTTACTATCAAGTAATGTTGGAGAAATAATCATATTATTTGTAGCAATTTTAATGACTCCACTTTTAAGTAAATGGTTTAACATAGACGTAAACTTAATTACACCATTATTACCAATTCATATATTATGGATAAACCTAGTAACAGACTCACTACCAGCATTAGCATTAGCAGTTGATCCAGCAGAAAAAGACATTATGAATAGAAAACCATTAAAACCAAAACAAGGTGTATTTACAAAAGGAATGACTTTTAGAGTAATATACCAAGGAATTATGATTGGTGTACTTACACTTGTTGCATTTATAATTGGTTTAGCAACACCAGAAAATGAGTTGCCAGTTGTAAATATAACAGAAGCAAACGGAATTGTAAGAACATTGTCAGCTGAAGAAGTTAAAGTAGAAATAGGGCAAGCAATGGCATTTACTGTTTTAGCGCTTTCTGAATTAGTACATGTATTTAACATTAGAAACAATAAAAGATCTATATTTAAAACAGGAATATTCAACAATAGCAAATTAATACTTGCAACAGTTGCATCAGCAGGTTTAATGCTTATAGTATTATTTGTACCAGCATTAAGAAATATATTTAGCATACCAGTATTACCAGCAATGAACATTTTAGAGACAGTTATATTAGTATTTATGCCAATTGTTATTGTAGAAATATTTAAGTTATTTAAGATAAATACTACAAAGGAGGAATAAGTAATGAAAAAAAGAACATCAATTATTATTGGAATAGTTGCTTTAATATTAGACCAACTAACAAAAGTGTTATTTATAAATAAAAATATGGAACTTATTCCAAATGTTTTGAAAATATATTATTGGCAAAATGAAGGAACAATATTTGAAATTGCAAATGGAATAAAAATATCATTAATTGCCTTGGAAAGTATAATAATTATAATTCCAATTGTTATATATTTAGCCAAAAGATATAGTAAAGCAAAAAATAATATAATATTATCCTTAATGCTAATATTAGCAGGTGCAATAGGAAATTTAATAGATATTTTATTTAGAGGTTATGTAATAGATTTTATTAATATTGCAAATTCAATGAATTGTAATTTGTCAGATATATTTTTAATTGGTGGAATTATTTTATTATGTGTATTTGCTATAAAACAAAAACTTGCTAAAAATATTGATAATTAAAAACCACTATGATAATATAAAATAAAAATACATAAGAATAAGGAGGAAGAAGAGTAAAGATGAGTAAAAAATATCAAAATGGTGTAACATTAACAGTTTTAGTAGTTACAATAGTGGTTCTATTAATATTAGCAGCAATAACAATAACTGCAGTGTTTGATGATGGCGGAATAATGGACAAAGCCAAAGAGGCCCAAAATAAAGTAGACGAAGGAATAGAAAAAGATAAAGAAGATGCAAACAAATTATCTAATTCATTACAAGATTACTTGGATGAATTAAATCCAAAGATAACAGATTCAAGTTTAAAATCAAATGATAGAACAACAGCTAGCTCAACAGTGATAGCAAAAGATGAAAAAGGAAACCAAGTAGTAGTGCCAGGAGGATTTAAGGTGGCGGCGGATTCGGGAACAAGTGTGCAACAAGGAATAGTAATAGAAGACAAAGAAGGTAACCAATTTGTATGGATACCGGTAAGTAATACAAATAATGATGGAAGTAATAAAATAATAAAAGATGATGGAACACCAGTAGAAATAACATTGGGAAGATATACATTTGCAAGAACTACTCCAGGAACACCTCAATTAGTACAAAAAGGTTCAGAATATGCAGAAGTAACAGCAGTAAATGTAGCAGATGGAACGGTAAATAAAAATTATGAGATAGAAAGCCACTATTATGAATTAAGTGATAAAAACAGATTATCAAATGAAAAAACAGATGAGACAGGGACAAATACAACAGCAAAAGACTTAGATGCATTTATAAACAAGGCAAAAGCAAATAAAGGCTTTTATATAGCAAGATATGAAGCAAGTTATGGAAGTGGATATAATAGTTCAGGAAGTACAACAGCAGAAAAATATGGAAATGCAAAACCATTATCAAAAGTATCAACAGCAAATAGTACAAGTAGTATGAATTATACAGAAGGAACCTTGTGGAATTTTATAAGACAAGGACAAGCAGCGCTAGTAAGTCAAAATATGTATAAAAATGATAATTATGTAGAAAGTGATTTAGTAAATAGTTATGCATGGGATACAGCAATAGTATATATCCAAGCAATGGGAAACAGTAACTATGCAAATCAAACAGATGGAAATAAATCATTAAAAAACACAGGAGAAACAGGAGACAAAGTATGCAAAATATTTGATATGGCAGGAAACACAGCTGAATGGACCACAGAATACAGCAATGGCACGAGTAGCAGTAATGTTGCTCACCCTTGTATTGTTAGGGGAGGCAACTACAACATTTCCGGCTGCTACACGAGTCTTCGTGGCGACATCAATGCGACGGACAGCGACAGCTACTTTTCTTTTAGACCTCTACTTTATGTAAAGTAGCACTAACCACTGGTTTGATGAACCAGAAAAAATGAATAAATACGATGTTAGCACAAATTAACAAATAAAAATTGCAAAGCAGTTGACAAATGCAAAAAAAGTTAGTATAATTTTATAGTATCAATTTTTAGGTAATAAATTAAAATATAGATTACAGATAAAAGCAATCAAGGGAGGGAATTAGAAATGGCACAACCAAAAAGAAGATGGTCAAAAGCAAGAACACATTTAAAAAGATCTACATGGAAATTAGAAAATCAAAATTTAGTTGATTGTCCACATTGCCATGAAAAAGTATTACAACACAGAGTATGTCCAAATTGTGGATACTATGATGGAAAAGAAGTAATTGCAAAATCAGAAGAGTAAAACAAAAATAGTAGCATAGCTTTAAGCTATGCTATTTGCTTATACAAATACTTTAATATAATACAATTTGCTATATATTTTAGGGAGAAATTAATGAATAAAAAATGGGAAATATGTAAAACAGATGAAAAAAACATAGATAAAATATGCAAAGAAAATGATTTGAGCAGGCTAGTTGCAAGCATACTAGCTGTTAAAAACATTATAAGCAAAGAGAATATAAAAAAATTTTTAGCACCTACAAGATATGATTTTCATGATCCATTTTTAATGCCAGATATGGACAAGGCTGTTACAAGAATTTTGCAAGCGATAGAGAACCAAGAAAAAACAATTATCTATGGTGATTATGATGTTGATGGAATAACTAGTATTACAGTATTAAAAAAGTTTTTAGAAGAAAGAAATTTGAATGTAGGCCAATATATACCTAATAGGCTAAATGAAGGCTATGGCTTAAATAAAGAAGCTATAAAGAAAATAGCTGAGCAAGGATACAAACTAATAATTACTGTTGACTGTGGAATTTCATGTGTAGAAGAAATTAAATATGCTATGGAATTAGGAATGGAAGTAATAGTTACAGATCATCATGAACCAGGAGAAAAGCTGCCAGAATGCTTGGCTGTTGTTGATGCAAAAAGAAAAGATAATAAATATCCATTTAATCAACTAGCAGGAGTAGGAGTTGTTTTTAAACTAATACAAGCGATTTCAAGCAAAATGAATTTAGATGCAAAAGAATATTTAAAATATTTAGATGTTGTAAGTGTTGGCACCATTTCAGATATAGTTCCACTAGTTGATGAAAACAGAGTAATTACAAAACTAGGGTTAAAACTAGTTCCAATGTCTAAAAACGTAGGCCTAAGAACTTTAGTATATTCAACAGGATATAAAGAGGTTAATTCTACAACTATTTCTTTTGGCCTAGCACCAAGAATAAATGCATGTGGGAGAATGGGAGAAGAAATTCAAGCCCTAAACTTATTTTTAACAGAAGACTTACAAGAAGCTAAAAAAATATCTGAAAAATTAAATCAGTATAATATAGAAAGACAAGAAAAAGAAAAACAAATATTTAACCAAGCAATAGAGCAAATTGAAAAAAGTGAAAAACAAAAACCTTGTATTGTTTTAGGCCAAGAAGGCTGGCATCATGGAATTATAGGGATAGTTGCATCAAAGGTAACTGACATATATTTTAAGCCAAGTATACTAATTTGCTTTGAAGGAGAAGAAGGAAAAGGCTCAGGCAGAAGTATTCCGGGATTTAATTTACATGATGCGGTAATGCACTGCAATACATATGTTGAAAAATTCGGCGGACATAGTATGGCAATTGGAATAAATGTAAAAAAAGAAAATTTTGAAAAATTTAAAAAAGAATTTGAAGAATATACACAAAACAGCCATATTAGTGATATAATACCAATTATAAAGATAGATAAAGAAATTGATATTAGAAAAATAAATATTCAAGACATAAAAGATTTGAAATTACTAGAACCATTTGGAGAAGCTAACAAACTTCCACTATTTTTAATAAAGAACCTTAAAGTTTTGTCTATACGTATCTTATCAAATGAAAAACATCTAAAATTAAAGTTAGGAATAGATAACTACATAATAGATGCAATAGGGTTCAACATGGGAGATATAGCACAAAAATATTTAATTGGAGATAAAGTTGATGTTGTTGGTAGCTTAGAAATAAATGATTTTGGTGGTAATGAAAACATACAAATTAATTTAAAAGATATAAGAAAAACTATATAGCATAAAGGAAGTGAATAATATATGTCAGAAGTACAAGAAATGACAATAGAAGATGTAACATCTACTAGTAAAAAAAATAATAGAAAATCAGATAGTAAACTAATAAAAAAAGCATACAATTATGCAAAATCACATCATGAAGGTCAACTTCGAAAGTCTGGAGAACCATATATTATTCATCCTGTACAAGTTGCATACATTCTAGCAACTTTAGGAATGGATGACAATACTATTTGTGCTGCTTTATTACATGATGTTGTTGAAGATACAGAAATAACAAAGCAAGACATAGAAAATGAATTTGGAAAAGAAATATCTGAATTAGTAGATGGAGTTACAAAATTAAGCCAATTAAAGTATGCAAGTATGGAAGAACAACAAGTAGAAAATTATAGAAAAATGTTTTTAGCAATGGGAAAAGACATAAGAGTAATATTAATTAAGTTAGCAGATAGACTTCACAACATGAGAACATTAAAATACTTAACTAGAGACAGACAAATTGCAAATGCAAAAGAAACAATGGATTTATATGCGCCACTTGCAAATCGTTTGGGTATGTATTCTTTAAAATGGGAACTAGAAGATTTGTCATTTAAGTATTTATACCCTGAAGAATATCGTGAATTGGTTGAAGGAATTGACCGTAAAAGAGAAGAACGTTTAAAATTTATTGATATGATAATGGATGAAATTAGACAATCTTTAAAAAAGCAACATATTGAGGCAGAAATTACGGGAAGAGCTAAGCACTTATATAGTATTTATAGAAAAATGAAAAGAGACAATATTACATTAGATCAAGTATATGACTTATTTGCACTAAGAGTAATAGTTAACTCTATAAAAGACTGTTATGCAGTATTAGGAATAGTTCATGAATTGTATAGTCCAATGCCAGGTAGATTTAAAGACTATATTGCAGTACCAAAACCAAATATGTATCAGTCGCTACATACAACATTAATTGGACCAAAAGGAACACCTTTTGAGGTACAAATTCGTACATGGGACATGCACCGTATAGCTGAATATGGTATTGCTGCACATTGGGCATACAAAGAAGCTAGCTTTATGGGAAACAAAAAAGCAAATGTAAGAGTAGAAGAGGACAAGCTTTCATGGCTTCGTGAAACTTTAGAGTGGCAAAAAGATATGCAAGATCCTGATGAGTTTTTAAATACCTTAAAAACAGAACTTTTTGAAGATGAAGTTTATGTATTTACACCAAAAGGAAAAATTATTGCATTGCCTAAAGGAAGTACTCCAATAGATTTTGCTTATTACATACATGCCGAAATCGGTAACCATATGACTGGTGCTAAAATTAATAGCAAAATGATGCCAATAGTTACTCAATTAAAAAATGGCGATATTGTTGAAATTATAACATCTGATCAATCAAAAGGTCCAAGTAGAGATTGGCTTAAATTCATAAAAAGTTCAACAGCTAAAAGCAAAATTCTATCATGGTTTAAAAAGAATGAAAGAGAAGAAAACATTGTAAAAGGCAAAGAACTTATAGAAAAAGAAATCAAGAAAATAGGAATGACACATGCTGAAATTGCAAAAACTGAATACATACAAGCAGCTCTTGATAGATACAAATATTCTGAAGTTGATGAAATGTATGCAAGCGTTGGCTTTGGAGCTATATCAGCTGGTAAAATAATTGCTAGAATGTTAGAAGAATACAAAAAAGACCACCAGACTGAAAATCTAGATGAAAAACTAGAAGAGCTTTCAAAAGAAAAGGTATATAAACCTAAGGCATCAAGAACAGGTATAGTAGTTAAAGGTATAGAAAATTGCTTAGTTAAATTATCTAAATGTTGTAACCCAGTTCCTGGTGATGAAATAGTTGGGTATATTACCAAAGGAAGAGGAGTATCAGTACATAGAAAAGATTGTGCCAATGTAAATAACTTACTATCAGAAGAAAATAGAATGATAGATGTATACTGGTATGAGGCTGAAAAAACTAGATATAGTGTAGATATTGAAATTTATGGTAATGAGAGGAATGGGCTTTTAGCAGATATTATTAAAGGAATAGAGTCAACAAAAAGCAAATTGTTGGCAGTAACATCAAAAGCAAATAAAGAAAAAATTTCAATAACAGAAGTGACAGTTGAAGTAGAAAATATAGAAGAACTAAATAAAATACTTAAACAGCTTAGAAAGATTGATAGTGTATATGAGGTTAAGAGAAAGAAATAGAGAGGAACAGAGGAAATGATACTAAAGCAGTTAAAAGTAAACAGTGGAACAGTTTGTGAGCCAACAAATTGTTATATTGTTCAAGATGAAAAAACAAAAGAAGCAATGGTTATAGATCCAGGTGGAGAAGCACAAAAAATTATAGAAATGTTAGATATATTACAAGCTAAATTAAAGTACATATATATAACACACTGCCATGGAGACCATATTGGAGCATTAGCAGAACTAAAAAAATCTAAGGGTGGCAAAATATTAATACATAGATTTGATAAAGAAGGGTTAACTGACAAAAATATAAGCCTAACAGAATATGTTGGAATAGATGATATTAATTTAGATGCTGACTCAATAGTTGATGACGAGGATAAAATACATGTTGGAAGTATAGAGTTTAAAGTTATTCATACGCCTGGCCATACAAAAGGTGGAAGCTCATTATATTGTGAAAAAGAAAGATTAGTATTTTCTGGAGATACACTATTTCATGGAACCTGGGGAAGAACAGATTTACCAACAAGTAATTTTGTAGATATAATGAATTCAATAACAGAAAGATTGTTAAAATTGCCAGATGATACAATAGTATATCCACGGACATGGAAAATCAACAATGATTAGAGAAGAAAAACCAATTTATGATGAACTAAGACCAAGAGAAGACTAAAAGGAGGGAGATAAAATGATTACAGAACCAAGAACATTACCGGGGTTTATGGAACTGTTACCAAGTGAACAAATTTTATTTGAACAAATGAAACAAACAATAGAAAAAACATATCAAAAATTTGGATTTTTACCACTAGATACCCCTATATTAGAACTATCAGAAGTTTTGCTAGCAAAAGCTGGCGGAGAAACCGAAAAACAAATATATCGTTTTACCAAAGGCGATACAGATATATCAATGAGATTTGACTTAACTGTTCCACTTGCAAAATATGTTGCTAAAAATTATGGAAATTTAAGTTTCCCATTTAGAAGGTATCAAATAGGTAAAGTATATAGAGGGGAAAAAACTCAAAAAGGTAGATTTCGTGAATTTTATCAATGTGATATTGATATTATTGGAGATGGAGAACTTGGAATAGTTAATGACGCAGAAATTCCAAGTGTTATATATAACCTAATATCAGATTTGGGCTTTAGCGATTTTACAATTTGCATAAATAACAGAAAAATATTAAATGGATTATTTAGAGAAGTAAATCAAGAACAAAATGCAGTTGACATTATGAGAACTATTGATAAACTTGCTAAAATAGGAAAAGAAAAAGTAGTAGAAGAATTAAAAGAAATTGGTGTTGATGAACAAGCAATAACAAGAATTTTAACATTTATTGAAATTGAAGGAACAACAGACGAAAAAATTGAAAAATTGGAAAAATTATGTTTCTCAGATGAAATGTTTAAACAAGGTTTAGAAGAACTAAAACAAGTTGTAAAATATATTAGAATATTTGGAGTACCAGATACACATTTTAAAATAGATTTAACAATTGCAAGAGGCCTAGATTACTACACAGGAACGGTTTATGAAACATTTTTAAATGATTATAGAGAGTTAGGAAGTGTATGTTCAGGTGGAAGGTACGAAAACTTAGCTGAATATTATACAGATAAAAAATTACCAGGTGTAGGAATTTCAATAGGGTTAACAAGACTATTCTATAAACTAAATGAATTACAACTTATTAAAGCTGAAAAATACTCAATGGCAGATATACTAATAATACCAATGACTGAAGATATGAAAGAATCAATAGAACTTGCAAGCGATTTAAGAAAAGAAGGAATAAATACAGAGGTATATCTAAATGATAAAAAATTAAAGGCAAAATTAAAATATGCAGACAAATTAAAAATTCCTTATGTTACAGTAATAGGAGAAGATGAAGTAAACTCTAAAACTGTAAAAATAAAAAACATGAATACAGGTGAAGAAATTTCAACTGAATTAAATGCACAAAAGATCTGTGAGGTCATAAAAAAATAAAAAAGACATAAACTCCTTTGTCTAGGAATATACTAATTAATAGTATATGGACAAAGGAGAAATTTTTATTTATGATAAATATGGCAGTATTAAATCTAAAAGATGTAGTTAAGTATATTGTAAAAATTACTATATTAATAGTTGTAGTTATAGGTGTAACAAAATATCTTTTACAAAATCAAAACAATATAAAAAATCAAATTCAGGAAACTAAAAACAAAGAATTAATAACATCTTTTATTGACATTGCCTTACCAGCAACAAACACTAAAAAAGTTAATGAAACTTCAAAAAAAATTGCATCAATAGACCCTATTAAACTAGCACTAGGAATAGAGTTAAAAGCAATAAATTCATTAGAAAAAGCAGAAGAAGCAAAACCATCAATTGCCAATCAATCTACTGAAAAAAACGAAACAGTAGTTGAACAAGCACAAACAGGTTTAAAAACAGAAGTGCAGAGTTCAAATGTTCCTAATAAATACACTACACAATATAATGGAGTAAAAATAAAAAACGAGGTTAAATATAAATTAACTGATGAAATACTAACACCAAATATTACAGTAAATAAAGAAAATATTTTAATATTTCATACTCATTCTTGTGAAAGCTATACTCCAAGTGAAAAGTATCAATACAAAAAAACAGGAAATTTTAGAACCACAGATAAAAACTATTCGGTAATAAGAGTTGGGAATGAATTAGAAACACAACTAAAGAGTTATGGATATAATGTAATACATGACGAAAGCTACCATGATTACCCATCATATAGTGGGTCATATGCTAGCTCATTAAAAACAGTAACTAAATTATTAGATGAAAATAAAAATACTGATGTAGTAATTGACTTGCATAGAGATGCAATAGGAGATAGCACATATGCTCCAACAGTAAAAATTGGGGAAGAATATGCAGCTCAGCTTATGTTTGTTATAGGAGGAAACGAAAGCCGTATAAAACATGAAGAATGGGCACAAAACTTGAAATTTGCAATAAAGGTTCAGAAAAAAGCAAATGAATTATACCCAGGGCTATTTAAGCCAATAGTGCTGAGAGGTTCAGGGTATAACCAACATGTATCAAAAGCAGCAACTATTATAGAAGTTGGAGCAACAGGTAATACATTAGACCAAACATTAGTAAGCATGAAATACCTAGCAAAAGTTTTGAGTGAAGTGGTTAAGTAATTTGACATAACTATTATTAAATGGTATAATAAAAGAACAAATATTTTATTTATTAAGGAGGCTTTCATATGCAAAATGAGGTAGTAGCGCGGTGCATAGAGATGGGTTGGTATACCATAGAAAACAATTCTACCGTAAGGCAGACAGCAAAAGTTTTCGATGTGAGTTACAGTACGGTATACAATGAACTAACTAAAAAGCTACCAAAAGCTTTTCCTCGACTTGCTGAAGAAGTACAAAAAGTTCTTGAAGATAATAAGAAATACAGCAGTTATAGAGGAGGAGCAGCCACAAGAAGAAGGTATATGAAAATGAAAGCCAAATAAAGTTTCTATATAGAAATTTTATCCAAAGAAGCCTAGCAAAAAGTTAGGCTTCTAATTATTACAAGTCATGCTAACATTAGGACAAAAAATCATAAATATATCTTGCAAATAACGGCATTTTTGTGTATACTACAAAAAGGAAAAGAGGAGATAAAATATGTGTGGATTTGTAGGATATGTTGAAGATGGAGAAAAAGATAGAAAAATAATAAAAAGTATGTCAGATACTATAAAACATAGAGGACCAGATGATGAAGGATTTTATGAAGATGATAAAATCTCTCTAGCATTTAGAAGATTAAGCATAATAGACCTAAGTAATGGACATCAACCAATGTTTAATGAAGATAGCTCAATGGTTATTTTATTCAATGGAGAAATATATAATTATCAAGAATTAAAAGAAGACTTAATGGCAAAAGGACATGTTTTTGCCAATAATTCTGATACAGAAACTATTCTTCATGGATATGAAGAATATGGACAAGAAATTACTAAAAAACTTAGAGGGATGTTTGCATTTGTAATATGGGATATTAAAAACAAAGTTCTTTTTGGTGCAAGAGACCATTTTGGAATAAAACCATTTTATTATTATAACAGAGATGGTATGTTTATATTTGGCTCAGAAATAAAAAGCTTTTTACCACATCCAAAATTTAAAAAGGAATTAAATGAAGAGGCTTTAAAAACTTACTTAACTTTCCAATACTCTGCATTAGACGAAACATTTTTCAAAGGAGTATATAGGCTAAAGCCAGGTCATCAATTTACTTATAAAGATGGCATATTAGAAGTAACAGAATACAATACATTTAACTTTATAGAAGAAAAGAAAAATTTTGAAGAAACTGTAAATAGTATACATGAAACAATAACAAGCTCAATAGATTATCATAGAATAGCAGATGTTGAGGTAGGCTCATTTTTATCTTCTGGTGTGGATTCAAGTTATGTTGTATCTTATGCAAAACCAGACAAAACATATACAGTAGGATTTAATTATGATAATTTTGACGAAACAGTTTATGCTAAAGATTTATCAAAAATTTTAGAGATAAAAAATACAAGCAAAATTATATCTGATGAAGAATTTTTTGATTCATTAGAAGATGTGCAATATTATTCTGATGAACCACATGCAAATCTTTCAGCAGTTCCCCTATATCATTTATCAAGATTAGCTGCCAAAGATGTAAAAGTAGTTTTATCTGGTGAAGGAGCAGACGAATTATTTGGTGGATATCAAACATATCATAGAACAAAATTCTATAATGCTTATGAAAAACTACCACTTTCATTTAGAGCAAAAATAAAAAAATTTGCTGAAAAATTACCAAACATAAAAGGAAAGAACTTCTTAATTTCAGAAGGAACACCAATTGAAGACAGTTATATTGGCCAAGCATTTATATTTGATGATGAACAAGCAAATGATGTATTAAAACCAGAATACAAAACTAATATTAGTTTTAAAGATGTTACAGCTCCAATATTTGCAAAAGTAAAAGATCAAAACGATTTAATAAAGATGCAATACTTAGATATGCATTTATGGTTACCAAATGATATTTTATTAAAAGCAGATAAAATGACTATGTCAGCATCACTTGAATTAAGAGTTCCTATATTAGATAGAGTTGTATTTGATACCGCTTCTAAATTGCCAAGAGAATATAAAATAGTTGGAAAAGATACAACAAAATATGCATTAAGAAAAGCAGCTGCTAAAATAGTTCCAAAAGAATGGGCACAAAGAGAGAAAAAAGGATTTATGGTTCCATTCAAATATTGGCTAAAAGAAGAAAAATGGTATAACAAAGTAAAAGAAACTTTTGAAAGTGAATATGCAGCAAAATTCTTTGATACAGATAAAATAGTTAAACTTTTAAATGACTATTATGAAGGAAAAGCAATGACACATAGAAAAGTTTATACAATATATTGTTTCTTGATTTGGTACAAACAATATTTCGTAGAAGGATAATTCAAAATGAACTTTTTAATTAAAACATTGGAAGAAAATAAAAAGTTCCAAGAACTCACAAAACAAATTAGTAAAACAGGCCCGATAGCTATATCGGGCTTAGTTGACGTTGAAAAACTACATGTACTAGCAGGTATTTTTAATGAAACTAAAAGACCAATGGTGTTAGTAACATATAATGAAATACAAGCACGTAAGTTATATCAAGACTTAAAAAAACTTATAAAGCAAACATATTTCTTTCCTAAAAAAGAAATTACAAGTTATGACTATGTTGCACAAAGTAAAGAAATTGAATATAAAAGAATTGATGTACTAAATAAAATGTATTTAGCTAAAAAACAAAAAGAACCAATAATAATAGTTACAACAATAGAAGCAGTTATGCAAAAAATGGTTGCTAAAGACACTTTGTATCAAAATGTTATAGATTTTGAAGTTGGAAAAACATATTTATTAGATGGAATTAAAGAAAAACTAGTTGGACTTGGTTATGAAAGAAGTGACCTAATTGAAAACAAAGGACAATTTAGTATTCGTGGTGGAATAGTAGATGTAGGATTATCAGAAAAAATTGGTGTTAGAATTGAATTCTGGGGAGATGAAGTTGATTCAATTAGATTTTTTCAAATATCTTCACAAAGATCAACAGAAATGCTAAAAGAAATAACTATATTTCCAGCACATGAATTAATAGTACAAGATTTATCAGAAGCGGTAAAAAATATACAAGAAAAATATCCTGAAGAAATAGAAGACATAGAACTTATAAAAAATGGAGATTATATTTCCAAAATAAATAAATATTTTAATGAATTTTATGAAAATCAAGCTTCATTTTTAGACTATATGTCAGATGAATATTTACTTTTATTAGATGAAAAGTCCAAAATAAATCAAAGAAAAACAAACATAATAGAAGATAACAACAAACTAATTGCGTCATTAGTTGAAAAAGAAAAATTCGTGCCAGAAGCAATTGAAAATATTAGTAAATTTGAATATAACTTTGAAGAAAAACAAATAATATATTTAGAGCAAAATGACTCAATTAAAAACATTCAAAAATACTATTTTGAAACTAGAGAAATCAACTTCTATAACCTACAACTAGATTTATTACTTGCAGATATTGTAACATATCAAAAAAATAAAAAGAAAGTAGTATTACTTGCTGGTAATGAAATAAGTGCTAAAAAACTATGTGACATTTTAAAAGAAAATCAAATAAATTATAAATATGAACAAGAAGCGGAAAATGTTAAACCAGGAGAAATTATAGTAACAATTGGAGGCTTTTCTTCTGGATTTGAAAATTATGATTTAAACTTAATAGTAGTTAGTCTACAAAATAATTTTGAAGAACCTGTAAAAAGAAAAAAGAAATTATCTAGTACATTTAAAGATAGTGAAAAAATTGTATTTGCAGATTTAAAACCAGGTGATATAGTGGTACACCAAACACATGGTATAGGACAATTTATAGGAGTAAACACAATTACGGCAGATGGTGTAACAAAAGACTATATTAAAATTAAATATAGAAATGATGACATTTTATACGTTCCTACAAATAGCCTAGATAGTGTTAGAAAGTATATAGGTGGAGGAGATAATTCATCTCCTAGACTAAATAAGCTGGGTGGAAAAGAATGGAGTGCAACAACTAGTAAAGTAAAGAAAAATTTAGAAGCGGTTGCAAAAGATTTGATAGAACTATATGCAAAACGTCAAAAGATAAAAGGATTTAGCTTTTCACCAGATACTCCTTGGCAAAAACAATTTGAAGGTAGTTTTCCATATACAGAAACAGATGACCAATTAAGATGTATACAAGATGTAAAAAAGGATATGGAAAAATCACAACCAATGGATAGACTTTTATGTGGAGATGTAGGATATGGTAAAACAGAAGTTGCAATAAGAGCTGCATTTAAAGCGGTTATGGACCAAAAACAAGTTGCATACTTAGTACCAACTACAATACTTGCAAATCAACAATATGAAGAATTTAAAACTAGAATGCAAGAATTTGCTATAAATGTTGAATTATTAAATAGATTTAAAACCAAAAAAGAGCAAGATGAAATTATAAAGAAACTTAAATTAGGTGAAGTTGATGTAGTTGTTGGAACACATAGACTACTAAGTGAAGATGTTAATTTTAAGGATTTAGGGCTTTTAATAATAGATGAGGAACATCGTTTCGGAGTTAAAGATAAAGAAAAAATAAAGAAATTAAGAACAAATATAGATGTATTAACAATGACAGCAACACCAATACCAAGAACATTACACATGTCGATAGTTGGCGTTAGAGATATGTCAGTTATATATGAACCACCTCATAACAGAAAACCAGTACAAACTTATGTTCTTGAATATGATCAAGAAGTAATAACAGAGGCAATAACTAAGGAAATTGAAAGAGGCGGACAGGTATTTTACCTATTTAACCAAGTAGAAGGCATTGAGAAAAAAGCAAATGAAATATCGATGCTAGTTCCAGAAGCTAAAGTAGGATTTGCTCATGGAAAAATGACTGGTAGAGAGCTAGAAGAAATAATGGAAAGCTTTATAAACCACGAAATAAATGTACTAGTATGTACTACAATATTAGAATCTGGAATAGATATACCAAATGCTAATACTATAATAGTAGAAAATGCAGATAGATTAGGCTTAGCACAGCTTTACCAAATTAGAGGTAGAGTTGGAAGAAGTGACAAACAAGCGTATGCTTATGTAACATATAAAAGAGATAAACTATTATCAGAAGTTGCTGATAAACGTTTAAAAGCTATTAAAGAATTTACTGAATTTGGCTCAGGATTTAAAATAGCAATGAGAGATTTGGAAATTCGTGGAGCAGGAAGTATGCTTGGAGAAATGCAACATGGACACATGGAACAAGTTGGCTATGATACATATTGTAAATTGTTAGATGAAGTTATAAAAGAGATGCAAGGAATAGAAGTAGTAGAAGAACAAGATGTACAAATCGATTTAGCTGTTTCTAGCTATATACCAGATAACTTTATTGAAAATAGTAGTCAAAAAATTGAAATATACCAAAATATTGCTTTGTGCAATACAGAAGAAGAACTTCAAAATGTTATTGATGAGGTTATTGATAGATATGGTAGAATTCCAAAAGAATTAGAAAACTTAATAGATATTGCAAGAATAAAACAACTTGCAAGAAAAGCAAACATCTTAAAAATAGCTCAAAGAGAAAACGGAATTGTATTCTATTTTGTAAAAGAAAAAATCAAACCAGAAATGGTAAACACTTTAATTACAAAATACCCTATGCTAGTTAAGTTCTCTAATGCAGTAGAACCTTATGTCACACTACGAATTAAAGAAAATGAGAACATCATAGAAAAAGCTAAAGAATTTTTGAATACTGTAATTGAAATTTGAATTTATTGATAGTGTATGTAATAGTACACTATCAATTTTTAACGAAAAATGGAAATATATATTGCACTAATAATATAATTATGATATAATTTGACCATGAACTAAAGGAGGTTATTTTTATGGCATTAATTAGACCGTGTGCAGATTTAAGAAATAATTATAATGAAATATCAAAATTATGTCATGCAACAAATGAACCAGTATATATTACAAAAAACGGCTATAATGATTTAGTTCTATTAAGTAATGAAGCCTATGAAAAATTTGAAAAAGAAAAAGTAGAAAAATTAATCGAAAAGTATTTTAATGAGAAGTTTGATGATTATGAGAGCTTTAAAAAAGATATTTACGAAAAGGTAGAACAAGGATTACAAGATGTAGAAAATGGTAATTACAGACTTGCACAAAATTTCTTCCAAGAAATGGAGGAAAAGTATAAGATAAATGAATAAATATAAAATAAACACAACAATCGCTTTTGAAGAAGAATTACAATTTATTTATGAATATATAGCTAACCAACTTCAAGAGCCTACCATTGCAAAACAAAACTATAAAAAGATAAGAGACAAAATATTAACATTACAATATTTGCCAGAAAGGCATCAAAACATATTTAAATCAAAATTTAAAAATCTTAGAAAACTTTTAATCAATAATTTTATTATCATATATGAAGTGAAAAATGATACTAGCGAGGTATTTATTTTACATATTTTTTACAAAAATCAAAATTATTTAAATCGATTATAATTCCTAATTAATAAATATGACAAAGTTAATATTACTTATATTTATTGACTTTTTTAATAATGAATGTATAATAAATATAGAAAATGACAATCCACAAACGTGGCTTTGCCGATTAGATATAAAAACTCACATTAGAATCATCAAATTGCAGATGTGAGTTTTTTATTTATGTAGTTTATAAAACATTGATAAAAAAGATGAAAATTGGTATAATAAATACTAGATTATAGATAGAGAGGAAAAACTATGCAAGTAATTTCAAGTAAAGATAATGAACAAATTAAATATATTAAAAAGCTAAAAGATAAAAAGTTTAGAGATGAAACAAATGAATATATAGTTGAAGGAATAAAATTAGTACGTGAAGCAATTGAAGAAGCGGTAAATATAAAAACTATTGTTGTATGTGAAGATTGCGAATATACTGAAAGTTTTGAGCAATCACTTCTATATGAAATTGCAAAATATAATTGTATATATGTAACAAAAAAACTATTCCTTTCTATAACAGATGTTGTAAACCCACAAGGAATTCTTGCAGTAGTTGAAAAAGGAGATAGCATAGACAAAATAGATTACAAAGAAGACATTATACTTGCATTAGATGGAATACAAGATCCTGGTAACTTAGGAACAATTTTAAGAACTGCAGACAGTGCAAACTTAAAGCAAATAATATTATCATCAGACAGTGCAGACCCATATAACCCAAAGGTTGTACGTTCAACAATGGGAGCTATATTTAGAATGAATATAATAATAACTGATAATTTGGCCAAAACATTGCAAATGATAAAAAAGCATAAATTTGAAGTAGTAGCAACATCATTAGATACAGATAAAAGTGTATATGATATAAAATACAATAAAAAAGTAATAATAATTGGAAATGAAGCAAAAGGAGTATCAAAAGAAATACAAGACTTAGCAGACCAAAGAGTTAAAATACCAATGCTAGGAAAAACAGAAAGCCTAAATGCCTCAGTAGCAGCAAGCATAATGATATATGAATATGTAAGAGAAAAATATTTTGAAAAATAAATTCGCTTATATAGGAGAAAAAAATGATAAATAATAATGAAGAATGGAAAGAGATTGAAGTATCTGAACAAAATAAAAAAACAGACATAATAGATAAATATGGGTTTGACATATATGAAAAGTTTCAAAAGCAAAACTCAAAAGAGGCGATTAGAAAAAGAATTATTATAAAACGAGCTATAATAATAATTGGTATAGTTATTATAATTACTATAATAGTAAGCAGCTGGTTTAGTTCAATAAGATCTAAATATGAAAGAAGTAGAATTAGTAACTTAGAAGATATTTATCAATTAAATTTTTCTGAAAAAGCAATCAATACAGATATAACTGGCAATGGATTTCTCACATACAAAATTGCAGAGATACCGGAAATAGAAGTGCATGCTATATCTAAAAAAGATGATAATGTTTTTATAGAAGATACAGAGGCAAGAATATATAAATATTTCTTTGATGTTTGGAATGACTTAGACAAAAATAAGTTTAAAGTCGAAGAATACTATGAAGACTATACATATAAATTGCATACAAAGAAGAATTGGATTCTAAAATTCAAAACTTATATTGAAGTGAATAATTATGAGAAATTGTTAGAGGCAACCGAAACGATAATAAAATTTAGAAAGTATATGTCATATCCGCAAATTATAGTAGAAAGTTATATAAAATATAATGATAATTTTATTTTACCACACAATGCTTCTATACAAACTGATGATGAAATAAGAAAGTCAGCAAAAGAACAATTTTTATCAATAAAATAATATTTGCGAAAAAATGTGAAAGCTATGAAGCAATCAGCTTAAGTTTAAAAGATCCATTTACTTAAAGTAAATGGATCTTTTACCAACAATATAAATCTTCTATAATTTCATTTATAATAATTTCTTTCTTTTTTTCTCTTGGAGAATCTCCAATATTTAAAATAATCTCGGCAGAGAATTCTTTTTCAGAACTCTTTACAGCATACCAAGCTTTGTTATTCTCAACACCAATATTCCTTGGGTCGATTCTTCCAAGTTGACCGGTTATACCTACTCCAATGTCAGAATTGGCAGTGTTCTTCACAGCATTCGCCATAGCTTTGGCAGTTTCTAAAGAATATACTGTGTATTTTTCAATAATTTGTTTTGGAACACCAAACTTTATCTTTGCCTCATTGCAATATGTTACATATGATTCATGTAAAATGTCAGATGCACCAGAAACATTTGTTATGGCATTTGCTAAGCCACCACCTGTGCAGCTTTCCATTGTAGAAATAGTATATTTAGCCTCAGCGAATTTTTTTATAATAGCTTCAATTTTGTTTTCTTCATTACAAAACCTTTTTTCGATAATATCTTTTTCTTTTGATAATATTCTATTATAAATAACTTTTTTTGTATAGCATTGCGTTATTTGATATTCATAAGTAATATTTGATTGTATATCAAAAACATTAAGTACAACCATTTCAACATCTAAAGTCTTATCTAAGTAATTATTAAATGTAGATTCATCAGGCATTTTATTTGAATAAATATATTTTACCTTATGCCCATTATAGTTATATTCTTCTTCATCTAATATTAATTCATTAACCATTTTATTTTCACCTCAACTTATTATAAAATAAATAATGCAATATAGTCAATACATAATACAATAGCAAAATTCTGGAAAATTAATTGACATAATTAAATAAAAATCATATAATATAAGTACACTATATTTTATGGAGGTATTTTCTATGCTAGAAAGAATACGGGAATTTTCGTACTGGATTGGCGTAGATCCGTTTTGGAGTTATGTACTATTAATATTAATAATGCTACTGATTGTAGTAAAGTGCATTTATCCATGGCGAGCAAGAATAAAATCTGTAACAACAAAAGATAAAGATGGAAATACTGTAACAAAGTATTATCATTTAGATTTATAAATTTTTGAATGCCATTTGGAATAAATATATTTCAAGTGGCAATTTTTGTGAAAAGATTGTGAAAGTTGTTTATGATTAGAATATTATATGATAAAATATGTAACTAGTTTAAAAGAAGGAGAAAACTTTGTATGTCATATATTGAATTTAAGAATGTTGTTAAAGAATACATAATGGGAGAAGTAACTATAAAAGCATTAGACAATACTAACTTTAGTATTGATAAGGGAGAGCTTGTTGTTATAGTGGGACCTAGTGGAGCAGGTAAAACTACTACTCTAAATATACTTGGAGGAATGGATAAAGCTACATCTGGTCAAATATTTGTAAATGATAAAGAAATATCAAAATTAAATAATAAAAAGTTAATAGAGTATAGAAGAAATGATATAGGATTTGTATTCCAATTTTATAATCTAGTTCAAAACTTAACAGCCAAAGAAAATGTAGAACTTGCAACACAAATGTGTGCAGATGCATTAAATGTAGATACTATACTAGAAAAAGTAGGACTAACAGATAGAAAAGATAACTTCCCATCTCAATTATCAGGTGGAGAACAACAAAGAGTTGCAATAGCAAGAGCAATTGCTAAAAATCCAAAATTATTATTATGTGATGAGCCAACAGGTGCATTAGATTACAAAACAGGAAAAAGCATATTAAAGTTATTACAAGAAATGGCAAGAAATGAAAATATGACTGTAATAATTATAACTCATAATGCTGCAATTACACCTATGGCAGATAAGGTTATACGTTTTAAAAATGGAAAAGCAGAAAGTGTTGAAACAAATGCTAATCCAATTTCAATAGATAATATAGAATGGTAAGGAAGAAAATGAAAAAATCTTTATTGAAAAATAATTTTAGAGAGATAAGTAAAAATAAAAGAAGATTTATATCAATGCTTGTTATGGCATTTTTAGGAGTAGGATTTTTTGCAGGTTTAGTTGCAACAAGTCCAGATATGCTAGATAGTTTAGATAAGTATGCAGATAAAAGTAATTTTTATGATATAAACATAATATCAACATTAGGAATTACTGATGATGATATACAAGCTATAAAAAACATAGATGGTGTTGAAAATGCTTATGGAATACAAACAAAAGATTCTATTGTAAAAATAGATGATAAAGAAAGTGTTTGTAAAGTAATTGAGTACAATGAAAATGTTAATACTCCAGTAGTGATAGCAGGAAGGCAAATAGAAAATGATAATGAATGTTTATTAGATAATGCTATTGTTCGTACAGGTACAGGAGCAGAAAAGTACATAGGTAAAAAAATAGTATTAGAAAATAATGATAAAGATTCTGACGATAAAGACATATTTACTAAAAAAGAATTTGAGATAGTTGGAATAGTAGATTCACCTATGTATATATCTAGTGAAAGAGGAAATACATCAATAGGTAATGGAACAGTTAATTTCTATATTTATACTAAAGATAATGTAATAAACTTAGACTATTATACAGGAATGTATGTTACTGTTGCAGAAGCAAAAGAACAAGTAACTAATAGTGATGGTTACTTAGAATTAGTTAATCCTGTAATTGATAAAATAGAAGGTATAAAACAAGAAAGAGAAGATGCAAGATATAATTCTTTAGTTGACGAAGCAAATGAAAAGATAAATGATGCTCAAAAAGAACTTGATGATAAAAAAGCAGAAGTACAAAAGGAATTAAATGATGCTGAAAAGAAAATAAAAAATGCTGAGAACCAAATCGCGTCATCTGAAAATAGCATAAAAAATGGAGAAGCGGAATTAGCTAAAAAGAAACAGGAAACCGAGAAGACTTTTAAAGAAGCGGAAGAAAAATTAAAACAAGCAGAAGAAGCTTTGGTGCAAAAAGAAAAAGAGCTTAATAGTCAAAAAGAACAGATGGAGTATTTACCACAGGAAGTACAAGAACAGATTAAGAAGCGGATTAGCAGAAATAGAAACAGCTAAAACAGAACTACAAAAACAAAAAACAGAATTAGAGAATAATAAAAAGACTGCTAATGCGAAATTTGAGGCTTCACAAAAAGAAATAAATTCGAGTAAAACTAAAATACAAAATGCAAAATCAGAATTAGCAAAAAATAAAAAAGAATTTGAAAAATCTAAAAAAGAAGCAAATACTAAAATACAAGAGGCTCAAGATAAACTAAATGATGCAAAAGCAGATGTTAAGAAAATAGAAAAAGGTAAGTGGTATGTTCAAGATAGACTTGATAATACAGGATATAACAACATATTTGATGCAATAAAAACAATGTCGAACATTTCTAAAATGTTCCCAGTAATCTTTTACTTAGTTGCAGTTTTAATAAGTTTAACTTCTATGACCAGAATGATTGAAGAGGAAAGAATAGAAATAGGTACATTAAAAGCAATGGGCTATACCAATATGCAAATAATTTCAAAATATATAATTTACTCATTATTTGCTTGTATAATTGGTGGAGTTCTAGGAATGACAGTTGGATTATATTTATTACCCAACATTGTTTGGATGTTATATGGTATGATATATAATTTACCTGAATTCTATTGCACATATAGAGTAGAAATCGGCTTGCTTGGAATAATAATTGCATTTATATGTATAGGTGGTGCTACAATAATTGTTGCAACAAATGAATTAAAACAAATGCCAGCTGTTTTGATGAGACCAAAACCACCTAAAAAAGGAAAAAGAATACTATTAGAGCGAATAAAATTTATATGGAAAAGATTTAATTTTTCTCAAAAAGTAACTGCAAGAAACATATTCAGGTACAAAAAAAGAGCTATTATGACTATAATAGGTATTGCAGGTTGTACTGGACTTATGCTAACAGGATTTGGAATAAGAGATTCAGTAATTGATATTCCATCAGTACAATTTGAAGGAGTATTTAATTATGATTTATCAATTTCTTTAACAAATACCAAAGGATTAGATGAATTAAGTGAATATTTTTCAAATAATGAAAATATACAAAATTATACTGAAATATGTGCAACTACAGCCAAACTAGGAGAAAAAAATTATAATGTTACTGTATTTGTACCAAAAAATACTGAAGATTTGAATAATGCCTTTAATTTAACAAATCCTGAAACGGGGGAAAAGGTAAGTTTAGATGATGATGGAATTATTATATCTGATAAAATTGCAGATATGATAGGAGCAAATATAGGTGATGAAGTTAATTTTATAGATGGAGATGACATAAGTTATAAATTTAAAGTAAAAGACATAATGAAAAATTATGTTGGACATTATGTATTTATGTCAAAGACATTTTATGAAAATAATATAAAACAATATAAAACAAATATGATTTTTGCAAATACAAATGAAAATTTGAGTGAGGATGTTCAAAATGATATATCACAGGAAATATTAAATATAGAAGGTGTTGCATCTGTATCTGTAATAAGTAGCTTAATGAAATCAGTAAGTGATATGCTTAACACTATGAATTATGTTGTTATAATTTTAATAGTTGCATCAGCATTACTTGCGTTTGTAGTATTATATAATTTGGCAAATATAAATATTGCAGAAAGACAAAGAGAAATTGCAACATTAAAAGTATTAGGCTTTTATGATAAAGAGGTAGATAACTATATAAATAAGGAGAATATAATATTTACAATAGTTGCTATTGCAATAGGATTGGTTTTTGGAACATTTTTGACAAGTGGAATTATATCAAGTATTGAAATAGATTCATTAAGGTTTATGAGACATATATTGCCAATAAGCTATGTATATTCATCAGTTATTACATTTGTGTTTTCAATAATAGTTAATTTTATAATACATTTTGTATTGAAAAAAATAGATATGATAGAAAGTTTAAAAAGTGTAGAATAAAACAAAATAAAAGTTGCCAAAACATTGGCAACTTTTAACAGACTGTTGACAAAGTATAAAAAATATTAAAAAGGTTGAATATAAATTAAAGAAAAGTATTGAAAATAAAAAAATGTTATGATAATCTAATAAGGAGAAAATATGTACAAAATTTTTTATGAAACATTGAAAATTAAATATAGAGTAAAACAGTAGGATATATAATTTATAACTATAAAATGAGTAAATGTGAATAAGAAAAAATGTACATATTAAATTACAAAAAGGAAAAGAAGAGAAAATACAGAAGAAAGAGGAGGAAGATAACCTTGAATAAAAAAGAGACAAAGATAAATAAAAAATCAGTAAAAAGAAATTACTCAAATCAAGCAGGTATTACTCTAATAGCACTTGTAGTAACAATTGTAGTATTATTGATATTAGCAGGGGTGACATTAAATGCACTGTTTAATGAAAACGGTATATTAACTAAGTCAAAAAATGCAGGAAACATAATGGAAAATGCAAAAAATAGTGATCTAAGTGCAATAAATGATTTAGACCAATGGATAGATAGTAAAATAAATGGGACAACAAAAGATAATGTGCCAGCAATGCCAACAGCCGATACAGCACCATATTATCCAGACAAAAACTTTACAAAAGTAAAAGATACAGATTTAAGTAATGGATTAGTAATAGAAGATGAAATAGGAAATCAATATGTATGGATAGAAGTACCAAAAAGATTGTATAATAATTCAGAATATAATACAAAAACAGCAACAGCAGATCAAAAACCAGAAAATTCAGAAGATTATGATAAAATAGAATATTGCTTACACAAATATACAGACTATTATAGACATGGAACAATTTCTAAAGACATATATTATTCGACTGATGCAACTGGCTTAACAGAAACACAATATAATGACTTAAAACAAAAAATGTTAAAAAGTGTATATGAAAATGGTGGCTTTTGGATAGGAAGATATGAATCAGGAATAATAACAAATAGAATAGAAAGCGGAACACCAACAGCAGCACCAATATCAAAACAAGGAACAGTAGATGAGCCAGTATATCCATATACATATGTAACATGTAGTCAAGCACAAAAACTAGCAAATATGAAAACAACAGAAGATTATACAAGTAGTTTAATGTTTGGAGTACAATGGGATTTAGTATTAAAACACATAGAAGTAAAAGAAGTAGCCAAAGGAACAACATTGGAAACAATACAAAGTGCTTTAGAAAGTGATAGTAAAGATTGGGGAAATTTTTATAAATCAAGTTTTACAATAAATAGAGGAAAATATGCAGATTATAAAAATTACTCATTATTAACAATATGGACACCATATAATAAAACAACAAGTAATAATTTTGTAAATAGTAGTGTTAAACAAACACAAAAAAGCGGTAATGGAATATTATTAACAACAGGAGCAAGTGAAGCATGTAAAAAAATGAATATATATGACTTAGCAGGAAATGTATGGGAGTGGACATTAGAATATTCCGATAATACTTACAGCCCTTGCACTTTTATGGGACGGAAGTTACGGCGGTAAATATACCTCTAGAGGCGATGTCGCTCAACGCTTTCTTGGCCTATTGACTGACAGCGACAACAGTCTTGGGTTCAGAATCTCACTTTATAAGTAGCAACAACCACCGCCAAAGAGTTTTATATATTTTATAGTAGCTGTATATAAACTAAAAAAGTTGCCAATTTTTTGGCAACTTTTAAAATATTAAAATTCACAATTTTTTGGAGTTCTTGGGAATGGAAGTACATCACGAATATTTTGCATACCTGTTAAATACATCATCATTCTTTCAAAACCTAAACCAAATCCAGAATGTGGACAACTACCATATCTTCTTAGGTCTAAGTACCACCAATAATCTTCTTTTCTTAAGCCAAGTTCATTTATACGAGCACTTAGTTTTTCAAAATCGTCTTCTCTTTGACTACCACCAATAATCTCTCCGATTCCAGGAACTAAAAGGTCAGTAGCAGCAACTGTTTTGCCGTCTGGGTTTAATTTCATATAAAATGCTTTGATATCCTTTGGGTAATCTGTAACAAAAACAGGTCTTCCAAATATCTTTTCACTTAAATATCTTTCATGCTCTGTTTGAAGGTCAACACCCCAGCTAACAGGGTATTCAAAATTATCATTATTTTTTTCTAGTTCTTTTACAGCATCTGTATAAGTAATTCTTCCAAAATCAGAATTTAATACATTGTGTAATCTGTCAAGTAATCCAGTATCAATAAATTGATTAAAGAAGGCCATTTCTTCAGGTGCATTTTCTAGAACATAAGAGATTATATATTTAATCATATCTTCGGCTAAATCCATATCATCATGTAAATCAGCAAAGCAAATCTCAGGTTCAATCATCCAGAATTCAGCAGCATGTTTTACAGTATTTGAATTTTCAGCTCTAAATGTAGGACCAAATGTATAAACATTGCGGAATGCATGTGCATAAGTTTCTACGTCTAATTGACCACTTACTGTTAAATGAGATTCTTTTCCAAAGAAATCTTGAGAATAATCTACTTTACCATCTTCAGTTTTGGGCACGTTTTCCATATCTAGAGTAGTTAGTCTAAACATTTCACCAGCACCTTCACAGTCGCTTCCTGTGATGATAGGTGTATGAACATAAACAAAACCTCTTTCTTGGAAGAATTTATGAATTGCAAAAGAAAGTATGCTACGAACTCTAAAAACTGCATTAAAAGTATTGGTTCTAGGTCTTAAATGAGCTACTGTTCTTAAATATTCAAAAGAATGTTTTTTCTTTTGAAGAGGGTAGTCTAAATCTGCTACATTTAAAATTTCTACATTACTTGCTTTTATTTCAAAAGGTTGTTTAGCATTTTCAGTTTTTACAACTTCTCCGGTAACTACAATAGAAGAGCTAATACTCAACTTTTTAACATCATCAAAATTATTTAAACAGGTATCAAATACAACTTGAACATTCTTAAAAAAGCTTCCATCATTTAACTCTATAAAACCAAAGCTTTTTGAATCACGAATAGTTCTTACCCAACCAGAAACTGTTACAGTTTGATTTGTGTAACTATCTGTATTCCTATATAAATCCTTTACTAATACTTTATTTTCCATAATTATTACAGTCCTTTCTTAGGCATAAATTGCATGGAAAAGTAACATCTTCCAGTAATTTGAAACCTTTAAATATTTATGCCCAATATTATATAAAAAAATACAGTAAAATTCAATAATTTTTACTAAACTTATATACAATTTTAGCAATTTTTTATATAATAATTACAAAAATATAAGGAAGAGAGAATATGTTTAAATTACATTCAGAATATAAGCCAACAGGTGATCAACCACAAGCAATTGAATACCTAAGTAATGGAATAAAAGAAGGAAAGAAGTTTCAGACTTTGTTAGGAGTAACTGGTTCTGGTAAAACTTTTACAATGGCGAATATAATAGCAAAAACACAAAGACCTACACTTATTTTGGCGCATAATAAAACATTAGCAGGGCAACTTTATTCCGAATTTAAAGAGTTTTTTCCTGAAAATAATGTTGAGTACTTTGTATCTTATTACGACTATTATCAACCAGAAGCATATATACCACAATCAGATACTTACATTGAAAAAGATTCATCTGTTAATGACGAAATAGATAAATTGCGCCATTCTGCAACAGCTTCTTTATTTGAAACTAGAGATACAATAATAGTTGCATCAGTTTCATGCATTTATGGCTTAGGAGACCCAATCGACTACGAAAACTTAACAATATCTTTAAGACCTGGTATGAAAATTGAAAGAAATACAGTGCTAAAAAAACTTATAAATATGCAGTATACTAGAAGTGAACTTGAATTTAAAAGAGGTACATTTAGAGCTAAAGGGGATATTGTTGAAATATATCCATCAGACAGAAGTGAAACAGCAATAAGAGTGGAATTTTGGGGAGACGAAGTTGAAAAGATTTCAGAAATAAACCCATTAACAGGTAAGGCAATAAGCACAAGACAACATATTATGATATTTCCAAACTCTCACTATGCAACAACTTCAGATAAAATGGAAAAAGCAATAGTGACAATTCAAGAAGAACTAAAAGAAAGAGTAAAATATTTTAAAGATAATAATAAACTAATAGAAGCTCAAAGAATAGAAGAAAGAACGAACTTTGATATTGAAATGATGAGAGAAACCGGTTTTTGCCAAGGAATAGAAAACTATTCAAGACATATAAGTGGTAGAAAACCCGGAAGTGCACCATATACTTTATTTGACTATTTTCCAAAAGATTTTCTACTACTAATAGATGAATCACATGCTACAATTCCACAAGTAAGGGCAATGTATAATGGAGATAGAGCAAGAAAAGAGTCGCTAGTAAATTATGGTTTTAGGCTTCCATCAGCATTTGATAATAGGCCTTTAAAATTTGAAGAATTTGAACAAAGAATAAATCAAGTTATATTTGTTAGTGCAACACCAGCTGAATATGAAAAAGAGCATTCAAAAGAAAATGTTGTTGAACAAATAATCAGACCAACTGGATTACTTGATCCTAAAATAGATGTTAAACCTGTATCAAATCAAATAGATGATTTGATAGAACAAATTCATGAGAGAGTAGAAAAACATGAAAGGGTGTTAGTAACAACATTAACTAAAAAGATGGCAGAAGATTTAACTGCTTATTTGGCAAGTTTAGATATAAAGGTAAAATATATGCACTCAGATATTAAAGCATTAGAAAGAATGGAAATTATACGTGATTTAAGACTAGGAGAATTTGATGTTTTAGTTGGAATAAACCTTTTAAGAGAGGGATTAGATATTCCAGAGGTTTCATTAGTAGCTATACTAGATGCAGACAAAGAAGGTTTTTTACGTTCGGAACGTTCCTTAATTCAAACTATTGGACGTGCTGCTAGAAATACAGATGGAAAAGTTATAATGTATGCAGACGAACTAACTGATAGTATGGAAAAAGCAATTAGTGAAACAAATAGAAGAAGAAAAATACAAATGCAATATAATGAGGAACATGGAATTACTCCACAAACAATACAAAAGTCTATTAGAGATACAATAAAAGCAAGCTATGTTGCTGATATACAAGAAGAGTACAAGCTTGACAAAGAATCAAATGTACAAGATATAATTAATAAACTTACAGATGAAATGCTTAAATATGCAGCAGAAATGGAATTTGAAAAAGCAGCGGAAATTAGAGATAAGATAAAAGAACTTGAAAAAATGATGTGATATAAATCAAATTTGTATTGTAATTTTTAAAATAAATAGTTATAATAACTTATCATAATTATAAGGAGAAAAAATATGAAATACAGTATAGCAATCTACTTTTTATATTTTATAATTCTAGCAATGCTAGGTTGGATGATGGAAGTGACGTTACAGCTAGTTCAAAAGCATAAATTCTCAAACAGAGGTTTTTTAATAGGCCCATACTGTCCAATATATGGTTGTGGTGGGTTACTAATAACATTAACTTTATCAAACTTATCAAATCATCCTATTGCGCTATTTAGCACAGCAATACTTATATGTGGGGTATTAGAGTATTTAACAAGTTATTTAATGGAAAAGATATTTAATGCTCGTTGGTGGGATTATAGCAAAAATAGGTTTAATATTAATGGAAGAGTATGTTTAGAAACAATAATTCCATTTGGAATTTTGGGCTTAGTATTAATATATATTATAAATCCGTTTATATTTGGACAATTATCTAAAGTCCCAGAAAATGTGTTAAATATTATAGCTATAATTGTTGCAGCATTATTTTTGCTAGACTCAATAATATCATTTGTTGTAATATCAAATGTTAGAAAAGCAACAAAAAAATTTGATAAAGAAAATCCAAAAGATAGTACAGATGAAATATCTAAAAAGGTAAGAGAATTTTTAAGAGGAAAATCTGCCTTAAACAGAAGATTAATAAATGCCTTCCCAGAATTAACTGCTACCTTGAAGGAACATAAAGAAAAAATAAAGCAAAAGACAAAAGAAATAAAAGGAGAAATAGTTAACAAAGCAAATGAGGTAAAAAGTGATATAACAGATAAGGCTGTGGAGTTAAGAGGAGAAATAACCAAACAGACTGATAAAGTTAAAAGAAAAATAAAAAAGGATAAAGAGTAATAAAGAACGTGTCGTTGACACGTTCTTTAAGCATGTTTTATTATAGACTTTTAATTGCATTACGAGCAAGTTCATCACAATGGTTGTTATATTCATTATCAGCATGGCCTTTTACTTTGTGAAATGTTACATCATGCACTTTAGTTAAAGATATTAACTCCTGCCATAGCTCTTTGTTTTTAACGTCTTCTTTATTAGAGTTTTTCCAGCCATTTTTAATCCAGCCTAATATCCAGTTTTGCAAAAAGGCATTTACAACATAAGCACTATCACTGTATAAATCTACATTACAAGGCCTTTTTAAGAGCTTTAAAGCTTCAATTACAGCTGTTAATTCCATAACGTTATTAGTAGTATCTTTTTTACCACCAGAAATTTCTTTTTTGTTTTCGTTAAGCATTAAAATTGCGCCCCAACCACCTGGACCAGGGTTACCACTACAAGCTCCATCTGTATATATTGTAACTTTATCCATATAAATAAATTCTCCTTTAAACATTGTAAAATATTACTTTTTATGATATTATAACATAAATCAAAGTAAGTCAACAATAATATATAAAAAGGGGTGTAAAAATGAGCAGAGTACTTGGAATTATTGCAGAATATAATCCATTTCATAATGGACATTTATATCATATAAGAGAATCTATTAAACAAACTGATGCTGACTATGTCATTTGTGTAATTTCAGGGAACTTTGTTCAAAGAGGCAATACATCAATAATAGATAAATGGACTAAAACTAAAATGGCAATAGCCCAAGGAGCTGATTTAGTAATTGAGTTGCCAACAGTTTATGCCACTTCTAGTGCGGAAAACTTTGCTGAAGGTGCTATTAAAATACTAGATTCATTAGGAATAGTTGATACCCTTTCATTTGGAATTGAAGCAAAGGATCTAGCAACCTTAAACAATATAGCAAACGTAGTTTATCAAGAACCAAAAGAATATGTTACAATTTTAAATCATGAATTAAGTAAAGGTGTATCTTTCCCAAAGGCAAGAGAAAATGCTTTAATGATGTACTTAAATGATATTAAAAGATATGCAAATGTTTTGAATGGGTCAAATAACATATTGGGAATAGAGTATTTAAAGGCATTAAAAAAACTAAAAAGCACATTAAAACCAATTGGAATAAAAAGAGAAAAAGTGTTGTATAATGATGATATTATAGTTGATGATTTTGCAAGTGCCACAGCAATACGAAAAATGATTGCTACAAGGCAGTTTGATGATATTATGAAAGTGGTTCCAAGAAGTTCATATATTTTGTTAGCACAAGAATTAAGAAAAGGGCATTATGTATTAGATTTGTCTAAGTTTCAAAAGGAAATAATATATATATTAAGAAAAATGTCTGTTAAAGAAATAGAACAATTGCCAGATGTTTCAGAGGGACTTGAAAATGCAATAAAAAATGCTGCTAATTCTTGCAATAATATAATAGATTTAGTTAATATGGTTAAAACTAAAAGATATACACAAACTAGAATTCAAAGAGTACTTATATATGCATTACTTGGAATAGATAAAAAAATGATGGAAACATCAAGAAAAATAATTCCATATACAAGAATTTTGGGATATAGTGAAAGAGGAAAAAAATTAATTTCTGAAATAAAAGCTAAAAACCCAAAAATAAATTTAGTTTTATCTGTTAAAGACTTTAGTGACAATAATAAAAATAAGAATCTAAAAGAAATGTTAGCCACAGATATTTATGCAACAAATGTATATACATTAGGATATGAAAAAGATTCGTGGTCTAACTTAGACTATACTACTAAAATAGTAACAGATATGGATTTGAAAGAGGTAAAAAAATAAAATGATTTTAGGCGTTACAGGAAGTTCAGGAGCAGGAAAAAGTACAGTATGTGAGATATTAGAAAAAGAATATGCATTTAATATTATAAATGCTGATAAAATTGCTAAACAGTTATCAAAAAATGGCACAAAGTATTTACAAGAAATAGTGAATCATTTTGGAAAAGATATTTTATTAGAAGATGGCGAATTAAATAGAAAAAAGTTGGCAGATACAATTTATTCAGATTCAGAAAAGAGAAACGAATTAAATAATATAACTTTTAAATATATAAAAAGTGAAATAAAGTTTCAAATAGAAAAATGCAATAATAATAAAATCGCAATAGATGCACCATTACTTATAGAGGCTCAAATACAACAATTATGTGATGTAACAATTGCTGTTGTTTCAGAAAATAGAGAAATTCAATTACAAAGGATTATAAAAAGAGATAAAATAGATAGAGCTCATGCGGTGTCAAGACTTGAGGCTCAACATGAAAATGAGTTTTATATTAGTCATAGTGATTATACAATTATAAATAATGAAAACTTAGAATTACAAATAAGTGAAGTTTTAAAAAAGATAAAAATGTAGATATGTTACAAAATATTTACATTTTTATTACATTTATATGACATTATTGAATTAAAAGCACAATTAACATATAATGTATTAAACAAAAGGTATTTACGAGATTACATAGGAAAATTCCATTAAAAGAGGAGTAATTTAGATGGAAACTTTTGCAGACTATATCTTATCTGAAAAAGATTGGATAAAGAAGATGGAGATAATGCATTATTTACAGCAAAAAACTGGTATATTTTTTGATAAATCTGTAATATTTAAAACATATTTAGCAAAATTGTTTTTAGAAAATACAAATATAGATTTAGATGAAAACTTAGTTATAACTGCCAGTTTATTATGTAACTGTAAAAAAAGTATTGGGCCTCAGCAAGACTTTGAAAAAATAAAAGCATATGCTAAAGAAGGAGCAAACTACTTATCAGAGTTGGGCTTTTCAAATAGGTTTTGTAAAATTTGTGAAGAGGTTAATAGATATAGCGGGAGCTTTCCAAGAGAAAAAGAAAGTGATGTACTAGAATTAGTTGATAATTTTGGAGGCATGCTTTTAGACAGACCAGAAAGAATTGCATTCAAAGTTGATGAAGCATTAGTACTATTAGAGTATAGAAATTTAAAAGATAAAAATAATAGGTACTTAAATCAGTTTAAACAATTTGTTACAGAAATGCAGGAGGTGCTAGTATGAGACAATTGAAAGGAACAATTCAAGATGCAGCAGATAGAATAAATGACCCAATGGTAGATGACAATATTTCTGCTATAAAGGCAATGGTTGTAATAGACAAAAACATTCAAGAAGCAATTAAGGCACATGACGAAAGAAATGAACAAATATCGGCTCAAAACAATAAACAAAATACAATTGTGACAGGCAAAGATATACGAGATGCAATGAACCGTGAAATAGGGGAATAAGATTTACGAAAGATAAAAGCTAGAAAGATTGGCTATACACCAATCTTTTTTTGAGTAAAATAAAAAAGGAGGAATAAAAAATGCAAGAAATATTTGCAGACTTACATGTACATATTGGCAGAAGTGAAAATGGAAAACCTATAAAAATAACTGCTGCTAGAAGCTTGAATTTTGCTAACATTGCAAGAGAATGTGCTGAAAGGAAAGGAATACAGATAGTTGGTATTATAGACTGTGCTTCTCCTTATGTCATAGAAGACATAGAAAAATTTTTAGAAAATGGTGAAGCATATGAAATAAAAGATGGAGGCATCATTTATAAAGATAAAGTTTGTATAATTTTAGGTAGTGAAATTGAAACTTCTGAAGTAAATGACGAAGGAAAAACAGGTAGCGCCCATAACTTATGTTATTTTCCGACATTAACAGATATAAAAGCGTTTTCTAATGAGATGAGTAAATATATTAAGAATATAACATTGAGTTCTCAAAGAGCGTGCATATCAGCATACGAATTAGTAAACATTGTCGAAAAATTCAATGGAGTATTAATACCAGCTCATGCGTTTACGCCACATAAAAGTTTTTACGGAAATTGTACAAGCAGTTTGAGCAGGATATTTAAAGAAAGATTTGATAAAATATTTGCAATAGAGCTAGGCTTAAGTGCAGATACTGAACTTGCAGACCAAATATCTGAGCTAGAAACGAGAACATTTATAACAAACTCAGATGCACATTCATTACCCAAAATTGCAAGAGAATATAATAAAATATTAGTTGAAGATATTTCTTTCAAAGAGCTTTTAAAAGCATTGAAAAATGAAGATGGAAGAAAAATATTATGTAATTATGGGTTAGATCCAAAACTTGGTAAATACCATAGAACATACTGTGAAACTTGTGACAAACCAATAGAAGGAGAGCCACCTATATTTGAATGTCCAGAATGTCATGGAAAAAACATTACAATGGGAGTTTTAGATAGAATAGTAGCAATTAGAGATAAAGAAAAAAGTGTAAGCCCTGAAAATAGACCACCATACATTTACCAGGTTCCACTAACATTTATTCCTGGTTTGGGAAGCAAAACAATAGATAAGCTATTGAACAGTTTTGAAACAGAAATGAATATTTTACATAAGCTGTCAGAGGACGACATTGAAGCTGTTGTGGGAGAAAAAATAGCGAAAACAATAGTGAATGCGAGAGACGGAAAAGCTACTATTCAAGCTGGAGGAGGCGGAGTATACGGAAAATTAACAGTAGGTTAATATAATAAGTTCTAAAAATCATTTTATTGAATAGACATTATGTATAAATACTTGCAATGATAATGAAATGAGGTTAGAAATGAGAAGAACACCTAAGAAAATGTGTAAAGCTACTGAAATTATAAAAAGGTACATATTAGAAAACTTAAAAGAATATATATTGGTTTCAATTATAATGTTAATAGGAGTTATAATAGGAGTAGTATTTTTAAATAATATGAGCGAAGCCCAAATACGAGATATTCAAACCTACCTTACAAACTTTACAGGAGAACTAAAAGATGGAAAAACAATAAATAGTGGAGAACTATTAAAAAAATCTTTAGGAAGTAACTTGTTATTAGTTTTTATTATGTGGTTTGTTGGTTCGACAGTTATAGGAATACCAATAGTTTTAGGAATGGTGCTATTTAGAGGCTTTTGCCTGGGGTATACTATTTCAGCAGCTGTTAATGTATGGGGAACCGGAAGAGGAGTAATATTTTTCTTAACTAGTATGATGCTACAAAACTTAATAATTATTCCATGTGTTATTGGAATGGCAGTTAGTGGAATAAAAATGTATAAATCAATAATTAAGGATAAAAGAAGAGAAAATATTAAAGTAGAAATTATCAGACACACAATATTTTTTTTAATTATACTAGCAGTACTAACAGTAGCTTCATTTATAGAAGCATATTTATCTATAAATTTACTAGTATTATGCAAAGAGTATTTTTAAAATGAAAATTAAAAAAATTATCAAAACTCTTTACAATTTTAAATTATTTTGATATAACTTATGTAAATCAATATGACATATAAAAATAAAATATACAAGATAGGGGAACTAGAAATGGAAAAACAAATTAAACTTTTTTTGGATTTTTTACAAAATGAAAAAAAATTATCAGACAACACATTACAATCATACAAAAGAGACATAATACAATATAAGGATTATATAGAAGAGAGTAAAATAAACTATTTAAAAGCAACAAAAGAAGATATTACAACCTATCTAGGCTATTTAAAACAAATCGGAAAAAAGCCATCAACAATTTCTAGAAATTTAGCATCAATTAGATCATTCTATCAATTTTTAATAAGAAGTAAAAAAATAAAAAATGATCCAACTGAAGAAGTACAATCACCAAAAGTTGAAAAGAGAGTTCCTAGTGTTCTTACAGCAAAAGAGGTAGAGCTACTATTAGACCAACCAAAGGATGTTGATTTAAAAGGAACAAGAGACAAAGCAATGTTGGAATTTGCATATGCTACTGGAATGAGAGTAACTGAAATTATAAATCTAAACATAGAAGATGTTAACATAACTGAAGGATATGTGACCTGCAAATTTGGCTCAAAACAAAGAAATATTCCATTAGGTTCAATATCACTAAAAGCATTAAAAGAGTATATTGAAGATGCAAGACCAATATTAATAAAAAGTGATAAAGAAAAAGCTTTGTTTGTAAATGTAAATGGACAAAGGCTAACAAGACAAGGATTTTGGAAAATTGTTAAATATTATAAGGAACAAGCACATATTACAAAAGATATTACACCTCATGTATTAAGACACTCATTTGCAACACATTTATTGCAAAATGGAGCAGACCTAAAAGCTATACAAACAATGCTTGGACACTCAGATATATCATCAACACAAGTATATATGCAGTTTCAAGATCCGAGACTAAAAGATATATATCAGAAGGCACACCCAAGAGCATAAAAATATTATAAAAAAACAATAAACTATTTATTTTTTTAAAATTTATATATATAATGTACTAAGTAGTTAGTACATTATATTTTTTATTTATGGAGGCAGAAAACAATGAATTTACCAAACAAATTAACAATACTAAGAATAGTTTTAGTACCAATAATGGTTATAATACCATTTCTTAACATTAAAGGAGAACTATGGGGAATACCTATAACATATTTAATAATTGATTTAATATTTATAATAGCAGCAATGACAGATAAATTAGATGGATATATTGCAAGATCAAAAAATCAAATAACAACGTTTGGAAAGTTTTTAGACCCTATTGCAGACAAAATAGTTGTAATAGCTGCAATGGTTATGCTAGTTGAATTTGGTCACTTGCCAGCATGGATTCCAATAATAGTAATATTTAGAGAATTTGTTGTATCTGGTTATAGATTAATTGCAGTACAAAAGGACGGAAATGTAATTGCAGCAAATGTATGGGGAAAAATGAAAACAGTCTCTCAAATGATTGCTGTTATATTAGCTTTTATTGACCCAAATCCATATGGTGCTATATTTAACGGAAATTTGACAGGCTATAATTTTATAATAAATCTACTAGTTACTTTGATAATGAGTGTATCAGTGGTAGCTACAATATTCTCAGGATGGGAATACATAAAAAATGGAAAAGAATTATTTAAAGATTCAATGTAAGAGGTAAAGTTATGGAATTTGAACAAGCGAAAAAAAGAGCAGAAGAGTTAAGACCTTTATTGCAATATTATACAAAAAAATATTTTGACGATGAACAAGTAGTTAGTGACTATGAATATGATATGCTTATGAGGGAATTAAAACAAATAGAGAAAGAATACCCAGAGTTAATAACAGAAGATTCACCAACACAAAGAGTTGGAACAGGAGCTATAAAAAAAGGTTTCGAAAAAGTAACTCATGAAGTACCTTTACAAAGCCTTCAAGATGTATTTACGTTTGAAGAGATAGAAGAATTTGATGAAAAAATGCAAAAGGCTGCAAATGAATTTTCAAGGCCGCTAGAGTACGTTGTAGAAACTAAAATAGATGGTTTATCATCAGCAATAGAATATAGAAATGGAAAGTTATATAGAGGAGCAACTCGTGGCAATGGGATAGTTGGAGAAGATGTAACTCAAAATATTTCTACTATAAAGCATGTACCTAAAGAACTAAAAGAACCAATATCTATAACTGTACGTGGAGAGGTTTTTATTGGAAAAACAGATTTTGATAAATTAAATGAGGACAGGCTATTAGAAGAACAAGAACAATTTGCAAATGCTAGAAATGCCGCAGCAGGTTCACTAAGACAGTTAGATAGTAAAATAACAGCTTCAAGACCATTAGATATTTATGTGTTTAATGTTCAAAAATGTGATGATATTACATTTGAGACTCATTATGAGAGTTTATTATATTTAGAGAAACTAGGATTTAATGTTAATCCTGTAAAAATTTTATGCAAAAATATGCAAGAAGTTAGAAAAGCTATCGAAGATATTGGGAATATGCGTAATGATTTAGACTTTGGAATAGATGGTGCAGTTGTTAAAGTTAATGATTTGGAATTAAGAGAAAAGGTTGGTACAACATATAAGACACCAAGATGGGCAGTGGCATATAAATATCCTCCAGAGAAAAAGGAGACATTGCTAAAAGATATTGTTTGCCAAGTGGGAAGAACAGGAGCAATTACTCCAATGGCTATTTTAGACCCAGTATATGTTGCAGGATCAAAAATCTCAAAAACCACTCTTCATAATGAAGACTATATCAAACAAAATGATATTAGAATTGGTGATAGAGTTGTAATTCAAAAAGCTGGAGATGTTATTCCAGAAGTAGTTGGAGTAAACAAAAAAAAGAGGGATGGAACTGAAAAAATCTTTGAAATGCCAAGAGTTTGTCCTGTGTGTGGAGCAGAGGCTGTTAGAGAAGAAGGAGAAGCTGTTGTTAGATGTATAGGTGTTGAGTGTCCGGCTAAATTGTATAGAAGTATTATTCATTTTGCATCTAAAGATGCAATGAATATAGATGGACTTGGAGAAGCAATTATTGGGGAACTAATCGAAAGAAAATTAATTTCAAATATTGCGGATATATACAAATTAACAATAGAGGATATTTCATCATTAAAGAAAAATGGCAAAAAATTTGCACAAAACTTAATAAATGCTATTGAAGAAAGCAAAACCAGAGATTTGTATAGAATAATAAACTCTTTAGGGATTAGACATGTGGGTGTAAAATCAGCTAAAACACTTGCAAAATATTTTAAAGATATGGACAAGCTAATAGAAGCATCTTATGAAGAACTAAGGATGGTAGAAGATGTAGGAGAAATAACTGCAAATACAATTTACGAATTTTTTAGACAAGACCAGACTATAGATTTGATAAACAAACTGAAACAAGCTAATGTAAATATGAAAGCCGAAACACAAACAAATCAAGATGAAAAATTTGCAGGAAAAACATTTGTACTAACAGGAAGTTTAGAACATTATTCAAGAGAAGAAGCGAGTGAATTAATAGAAAAACTAGGAGGCAAAACTTCATCATCAGTATCAAAGAAAACAGATTATGTTTTGGCTGGAGAAGATGCAGGAAGCAAACTAAAAAAAGCTCAAGAGCTAGGCATAACGATAATTTCAGAGGAAGAGTTTATTGCAATGAAAAACTAAATTTAATAAAAAGGAAAAATTATTTATATGGATGGAAAATACACTTTTGAAGAATTTTATAAAAACTTAGAAGATGGATATCAAATATATTTTACTTATGTAAGAAACAGATATTTACTTTTTAAAACATCTGAAAATTGCTATACCCAACAATTATTAACAATACATGATAAGAACCCACAGCCAAGGCATTCTATGCTTACATTTAAACGAGTAAAAGAAATTTTTCCACATATGGAAGATATTAAATACCGCTCAGGAATACCAGGTGAAGATGAATAAAATTTGGAGTTAAAAGTGTTAGTTGTTACTTGCAGCTAACATAAATATAAAAGAGGGAGTTTTATATGAATATACCAGAGCTATTGGGGTTAATAGAAAGGCTAGTAAGTGATGAAGGATTAACAAAAAAAGAAAGATATTCATTAGCTTCAAGTGGAGAACTTTGATAATTATTGTAGAAATTTGATTAAAAAGACAAGAAAACTTATAAGGCAAACACAAATAGGAGTTATATCTCATGATGATGAATTAACTTTTGATGATGAAACACTTGACATACCAGAAAATGATTTTGAATTACCAATTCAAGTAGAGAATAAAGAACATAAAAATAGAAGTGGAGAAGAAAATGTAAAAAACGAAAATACAGAAATGGATAAAGTTGAATTTTCAAACAGGTAGACTTTTTAAATTCAGTAAAAACAAGAGAAGAAAAATTTACATAATTTGACTATTGGAAGAATTCATGGTATAATTAATAAGACTGAAAAATCTTCATTTATTTAAAAGGAGGACGTCATTATGACAATACGGAATTGTAAGAAGATGAATTTTCATAGCATTTATAATCAGATTGTTAAATATGGAAAGTCGATTCCGAGTTTAGCAGCTGAATATGGAATGGAAGAAGAAGCTTTTAGAGAAAGATTAGAAATGGCTCTTGATCCTAAGCTTTATTTAAAAACGATAAAAGCTAATGAGAGGATTCTTAAACAGCAGAAAGACAGCCATGAGCAAGTTATGTTAACAACAATTACAGCAGGTGTTAGTCAGGAGGAAGAAGATATGGCGAGAAAAAGTGAAGCAAGAATGAACCAGGATTATAGACAAAATCAATCTAAAAAGGATAGAGAGAACCAGATGCAGAAGAAGCAGGAGTCGAAGAAAAAGGCTTTCAAGCTAGAGGAGATGGGTACTCTCGAAAGAGATAAAGTAACCATTAATGATGAAATTTCCGTTATGGAAAAAAATCTTGATGAAGCTAGCAAGATTCTTACAATTCGTGAGGAAAGTGTTGCAGAAACACAGAAAGTATTTGAAAAAGCAAGCAAAGCTTTAGCAGAAGCTAAGAGTCAAAGAGATAAGGCAAAACATGTTGTTACACAATATAGCCAGTCAATTGAATCACTCAAAGCAAAGCTTGAAAGTGTTGAAACTAAGATTACGGAGCTGATGAATAAGGCTATTTACTTGGTAGCTCCTGGTTATACAGGAGAAAAACCAGTATATGGTACTTATTATTCTACTACCGTAGTTGCAGGATATGAGACACTTTCTGTTAAGGAGGCAGCAGCTGACTATGTAATTGAACCAGAACTCAAGGACATGGTTGTTGCAGGTTATGATTCTTACAAAGAATATATGGAAGGACTCAGATTTGTTATGCTTTGTGCAGAATTTGCTTATAACGGTACTGAATACACTACACTTGTAAATGATGAACGTCTGAAAAGACTTATACAGACACATGTCGGCTAAGTCCTTAAGTTGACATTTGATAGAATGTCTAGAATTTGAACAGGTATGGATAAAACCATATCTGTTTTTGTTATTTTATTAAAGTTGTGAAAATTAGTGCGTAATACAAATAAAAAATATCGAAATTTTAGTAGAATTCTCTTGACAGAAAAAAAAGGAGTATATATAATACAAGCATAGTGAAATACACCATAGGAGGTAGCTTTCTAGATATGAGCAGTGCAGATGTATATTTTTCGTCAGATATAAACTATAAAGAAACAAGCGATGAAGATCTAATAAAATCCATTAGATCTGGAGACAAATATGCATTAGAATATATAATTGATAAATATAAATCTTTAGTAAACTTAAAGCTTAACAAATATTATATTATTGGTGCAGAGAGAGAAGACATTATGCAGGAAGGGCTAATTGGCCTATTCAAGGCTGTTAAAAGCTATCAACCAGATAAGCAAAATTCTTTTAAAAACTTTGCTAATATGTGTATTGAAAGACAACTAATTACAGTAATTAAAAGTTCAAATAGACAAAAACATATGCCACTTAATTCTTATTTATCACTTAATATGAATGCGTATGATAATGATGACAAAGAAAATAAAAATCAACCAGACTTAATAGAAATTTTGAATACAAATTTAGTTGAAGACCCACTAGATACAATTACACAAAAAGAATATTATCAAATAGTTGAAAAAACGATAAATAAATCACTAAGTAGCTTTGAAAAGCAAGTACTAGATTACTATATGCAAGGAGAAAGCTACAACCAAATTGCAGAAGAATTAAATACACCAGTTAAGTCAATAGATAATGCAATTCAAAGAATTAGAAAAAAAGCAACTAAAGAAATACAAAACGAACAATTATAAAATGATGAATGTCAAGAGAAAATCTTGACAAACATATGCTTCCATAGCTCAGTAGGTAGAGCACAGCCATGGTAAGGCTGGGGTCGCCGGTTCGATTCCGGCTGAAAGCTCCATAATGCGTTTTCGTCGAACTAGTTATAATTGATATAACTGAGTTTGAAGAAAACAAAAGTGAATATCATATCACTTATATAAGTCGATTTAGTCGGCTTATTTTTTTACTTTTAATCATTAAAATTGGTAATAAAAGTAAGAAATAGCCTCAAAATATTGAAAAAAGGAGGTTTTTGTGATATGATATCTACAGTTAAAAAAGAAATAGCAATAAGTAAAGAATTACATTCTAAGATTGAATGGGCTTGCACTTTTAGTAATTGTGAACCAAAGATAAAGAATGGTAATTTGAGAATGGTAGAAAAAACTAATCTTGCTTATGTAGAACCACATACTGCTGTTATTAAAGATAAGCTATATTTATTCTTTAATGAACACGAATATTTTTACATCGGTAATTTAGCAAACAAATATCCACTCTCAAAGTTAAGAGATTTTATCAATGGTAACTAATACTAGAAGTTTTCTTTATGTTCAGCAAGTTGTATTACAAGTAAATAATAAAGTTTGTTTTGAGTGTTAGTTATCATACTAGCACTTTGTTTGTTTTTAGGAGGTTGTAATGGAGAAAGAAGAAAAGAAAATTGCAGGTATTTATATTAGAGTAAGTACGGAGGATCAAGCTCGTGAAGGATTTAGCTTAGGAGAACAAGAAGAAAAGTTAAGGCAACTATGCAAATATTTAGAGGTTTTAATTAGTACTCTTGAAGAATATCATTGTTATTTAATATGTGATAGAGATGATGTTAATACTTCCACTGCTAATGGTCGTTTCTTTGTTAGAATGTTAACTGTACTTTCTCAATTAGAAATTGAAATAGTATCAGAAAGAACAAAATTTGGCTTAAATGGTGCGATAAAAGCAGGTCATATTCCTGGTAAAGCACCACTTGGTTATTATAGAGATACTGATAAAACATTAAAAGTAGATGTTACAACAAAAGATATTGTTTTAAGAATATTTGAAATGTATTTAGAGGGCAAAAGCTATCAAGCAATATCTAATATTCTAAATAAAGAAAAAGTCTTATCTCCTAACAATAAAAAAATGGTGCGACTCAACTATTGATAGAATTATAAATAATAAAATCTATATGGGCGACTATGAAAGATATAAATATAATAAAGCACACATACACAGTGTATTCGATAAAAGATTAAAAGAAATTGATAATGAATATTTGACAAGCTATGTAAATATGAAAAAATATCCTACTATTCTATTTGCTATGGGCAAAATAATGGAAATGAATTATACTGAACAAAATCAAGTGGCAATGTATTTGTATAATAACATAGAAATTTAACAAATATTGGAAAACTAATTGACAAGCAAGAACAAATGTTCTATAATAGTAACAAATTATAATATAAAGAAATGGAGCTGATATTATTGAAAGAAATAGATAAAAGTAATAAATAATTTGAAGATATCAAGCATATTGATGAAAATGGTGTTGAATTTTGGTATGCAAGAGAACTTATGACAATTTTAGAATACAATAAATGGGAGAATTTTGAAAAAGTAATCAATAAAGCTAAAGATGCTTGTAAAAACAGTGGTATTACTGTGCTTGAACATTTTCCTGACGTCAGGAAAACGATACAAATGCCTAAAGGTGCTGAAAAAACAATTTTAGATTATAAGCTTACTCGTTATGCTTGTTATTTAATAGCTCAAAATGGAGATAGTAGAAAAAAAGTTATTGCACTTGCACAAACATATTTTGCAGTTCAAACAAGAAAACAAGAAATTAGTGAAATAGAATATAGTATGCTAACAGAAGATGAAAAAAGATTTTATCAAAGAAATTTAACACGTAAAGGTAATTATTCCTTAAATCAAACTGCAAAAAAAGCAGGAGTTAAAAATTTTGATAAATTCCACAATGCAGGTTATAAAGGTTTATATAATGGAGAAACAGCTGATGATATTGCAAAAAGAAAAGGTTTAAGGTACAGAGAAGATATTTTAGATAATATGGGAAGTACTGAGTTAATTGCAAATTTGTTTAGAATATCTCAAACAGAAGAAAAATTAAAAAAAGATAATGTTGATACAGAAAAGAAAGCTTGTAAAACACATAATAAAATTGGAAAAATTGTTAGAAATGCTATTAAACAAGCAGGTCGGAACTATGCCAGAAAATTTGCCTACTCCTAAAAAAAGTTTAAAACAACTGGAAAAAGAAAGTAAAAAAGGCTTAAAAAAACGAGAAAAATAAAATTTGCTTAAGGCATAAATTTGCAATTTTATGTAAAATATGGTATAATTATAAGTGATGTAACACATTGTTTTAGCCTCGTTACATCAGTAGGAATAGACATTAGAACGGCAAATGCCAAGGAGGTTTTATTATGGCTAGCATTAAGATTTTGTCACCCAAGGTTGAGGAGTATGTTCTCGTGGTATCCATTCCACTTGAATCTCCTATCCTCATCGTCAAGAACCAGAGCATCAGCGATGCAGAAAAGTCTTTCATTTCCAGAGTTGACAAGGAAAACAATCATGGCAAGAAAGTTGAATTTGACATGGCGAGAGCTATGCTTAAATGGGCATCTTGCTGTAATGCGCGTTTGGTGGAGATGCACAATGCAGACCACACACTCAAATTTTCTCTTGGCTTCGCTACATTGGAAAGCATGATTGAATTTCGAGACGCTATGAACGTGAATGTGACTGGTGCAACGATGAAGTAAGCCATCATTAAAAAAGATGTATCTTTCTCACTCGTAAGGGTGAGTTTTATCTTTATTTTAATATATAAAATTGCTTGAAAATTTATAAATTTTATGGTAAAGTAAATATAGTAAATCGAATTATATAAGGGAGCATGAAACAAAGTACGTCACTTTTTCGCATACCTGTTTCGTAATCGCTCCAAACACAGCTATATTTGTGACAAAAAAGTGAATAATGAATAATTATTCATTTTTTTAAGCGTAAGGAGGAATTTTAATATGAAAATGGGAATAGTTGGACTACCAAATGTAGGAAAAAGTACACTATTTAATGCGATAACAAAAGCTGGTGCAGAATGTGCAAATTATCCATTTTGTACAATTGAGCCAAATGTTGGAGTAGTAGCAGTACCGGATGAAAGATTAACAAAATTAGCTGAGATTTATAAGCCACAAAAAGTAACGCCGGCTGTTATAGAGTTTGTTGATATAGCAGGGCTAGTAAAAGGTGCAAGTCATGGTGAAGGTTTAGGAAATAAATTTTTATCACATATACGTGAAGTTGACAGTATTGTTGAAGTGGTTAGATGCTTTGAAGACTCAAATATAGTTCATGTTGATGGAAGTATAAATCCTATTCGTGATATTGAAACAATAAACTTAGAGCTTATATTTGCAGATATAGAAACAGTGGACAAAAGAATAGACAATGCTAAGAAAAAAATAAAGGCAGATAAAAAATATCAAGAAGAACTAGATGTATTTGAAAAAATAAAGCAAGCACTAGAGGCAGGAAAATTGGCTCAAACTTTATCTTTTACAGATGAAGAAAGAGCAATAATTAAAGATGCATTTTTACTAACAATGAAGCCAATATTGTATGTAGCAAATGTTTCAGAGGAACAATTGAGCAATATTGAAAATGATGAAAATGTAAAATTGGTAAAAGAATATGCCAAAAAACAAGGAGCAGAAGTAATTTCACTTTGCGTAAAAATTGAAGAAGAATTAGCAAGTTTAAATGAAGAAGAAGAAAAAGAAATGCTTGAAGCTTTAGGACTTGAAGAGTCTGGACTTGATAAAGTTATTAAAGCAAGCTATGATTTACTAGGTTTAATGTCGTTTTTGACGGCAGGAGAACCAGAGGTAAGAGCATGGACTATAAAAAAAGGAACAAAAGCACCTCAAGCTGCTGGAAAAATTCATAGTGATATTGAAAGAGGTTTTATTAGGGCAGAAATAGTTTCTTACAATGACTTAATAAAAGAAGGCTCAATAAATGCAGCTAAAGAAAAGGGATTAATGCGTTCAGAAGGAAAAGATTATGTTATGCAAGATGGAGATATAGTTTTATTTAGATTTAATGTATAAAACAGCAAAAAAATACAAAAAAATGCAAAAAAATATAAAAAAAACTTGACTATTTTGCAATATGAGTATAAAATATTTAATAGATAATATAATGCATATTATTTTTGGATATGGAGAATAATATACATAAAAGAAATATCTAAAGAAGAAGGAGATAGATTATTATGAAGAATAAAAAAATTATGATAGTACTTATATTAATGATTACCGTTTTAGTTGCAATGATGCCTTTAGTAAAAGCTACTAATGGAAATTTAATTATTATAGATGAAGAAAATACTGAGAATACTCAAAATAATACAAATACTAATAATACAAACACTGATAATACTAATACCAATACAACTAATAGAAACAATGAGGTAGTAAATGAGAACACAACATCAAACAATGTAGAAAACCAAGCAGAAAATAAATTACCTCAAACAGGAGTAGCTGAAGATACAACATTATTTTTATTTATAGCAGTTTGTGTAGTATCAGCAATATACGCATATATTAAAATTAGAAATTATAGAAATATCTAATAAAAAATAAGGAGACAAAAGTCTTCTTATTTTGCTTTTATAATTAATCTTTCAGAATTATTTATATTGTTACACGTTATAAGTGTAACAATTTTTTGATTAGATGTATTTTGACTAATACAAGACATATCATCTTCAGAAACTTTGTATTTATCATATATTCTATAAATATTTTGAGTTCCGAGTCAAATCATAAATTTCAATTTCATCTCCTGTTATAAGTTCATTAAGCCTACTAAAAAATCGGTTATCAATGTAATTATGACCAACAATACATAAGTTACCAATTTCATTTGGCATTGGACCTGCAAACTTGCATAAAGATATTTTTAACAATTCATCATTAGTTTGAGATAAAATAGGGTAATTTAGATTTATTTTGTCTATTTTTAATATTCCAATGACGAAAGGGCTAGAATAGGAACTAATAGAGTTAATAGAGTGACTTTGATAAAGTGTAGTCAAGTTATAACTGTTAAGTAGATTTTTTGAGAGCTTTTCTTGATTGCGGGACTTCAACAGATTGAATAAAAAAATAATACATACTATTAAAGAGACAAGACAAGAAAAAAAGAACTGAACTTTATATTTTTTTAATCCAAAATTTTTAATTGGTTTAAACTCATTTAGATATTCGTCATATGGAATTTCAAAAATATCATTGCTAAATTCTATATTAAATGTACTTTGAACTTTGCCTTTTTTGTCTAGAATTTGGTTCATAGTTATCACCTTTTAAATTAGTATTATCATTACACAAAAAAAAATTCACTTTTTATAAAAAAATTTCAAAAAAAGATGTAAAAGTAAATAATCTATGATAAAATATAGCATATAAATTTAATATTAAGGAGAGTGTATATATTTGGCTGAATTAAAGTATAAAAGAGTATTACTAAAGCTTAGTGGCGAAGCACTTGCGGGCGAAACAAAACATGGCGTAGATGCAAATACAATATCAAAAATTTGTGACCGAATAAAAGAGCTTGTTAACATAGGCGCAGAGGTAGCAATTGTTGTAGGCGGTGGAAACTTCTGGAGAGGAAGAAACAGTAATGACATAGAAAGAACTACATCTGACTATATGGGAATGTTAGCCACCTGCATGAATGGATTAGCTTTACAAGATACCTTAGAAGCTAAAGGAGTTCCAGCTAGACTTCAGACTTCAATTGAAATGACAGTTGTTGCAGAACGATATACAAAGAGAAATGCAGAAAAGCATTTATTAAATAAAAGAGTAGTTATTTTTAGTGGAGGAACTGGAAGCCCATTCTTTACAACTGATACAGCAGCAGCTTTAAGAGCAGCAGAAATTGGAGCAGATGCAATATTAGTAGGTAAAACTATTGATGGAGTATATTCAGATGATCCAAAAATAAATCAAAATGCGGTTAAATTTGATGAGATTACATATATGGACGTTTTAAATAAAAATTTAAAAGTAATGGATTCAACAGCAATATCTTTATGCAAAGACAATAATATACCACTTATAGTATTTGCAATTGATGAACCAGAAAATATGATAAAAGCAATCAAAGGGGAAAAAGTAGGTACCTTTGTTGGAAATAAAAATTAAATTATAAGGAGATTAAATTATGTTAAACAATGTATATGAAGAAAAAATGAACAAAACAATTAGTGTTTTTGAAGAAAATTTATCAGAAATAAGAGCAGGTAGAGCAAACCCAGCAATATTAAACAAAATTACAGTAGATTATTATGGAGTTTCAACACCAATAAATCAAGTAGCTGGTATTTCTGTACCAGAAGCTAGAATGATTTTAATTCAACCATGGGATACTAGCCTTTTAAAAGAAATAGAAAAAGAGATATTAAAATCTGATATAGGAATTAACCCAAATAATGATGGAAAAGTAATAAGATTGAACTTTCCTGAATTAAATGAAGAGAGAAGAAAAGAAATAGTAAAAGATATAAGAAAATTAGCTGAAGAAGCTAAAGTTGCAATTCGTTCAATTAGAAGAGACGCAATGGATGAAGCTAAAGAAATGCAAAAAAAATCTGAGATAACAGAAGATGATTTAAAAAATGAAGAAAATGAAATCCAAAAGCTAACTGATAAAAAGGTTGAAGAAATTGACAGTATGTTGGCTAACAAAGAAAAAGAAGTTATGAGTATATAATTCTAAAAATAATCAGCATCTTGCTGTGTTACAGTATTAAGAAAAGGTGGAGAGATATGGAAGAAAAATTATTACCAAAACATATTGCAATTATAATGGATGGAAATCGTAGATGGGCTAAAGAGAAAGGCTTAGATTATAGATTAGGACATAAAGAAGGAGCAGAAACATTAAGAAAAATTGCTAAATATGCTAATAAACTTGGGGTGAAGTATTTAACAGTATATGCTTTTTCAACAGAAAATTGGAAAAGAACCAAAGAAGAAGTTGGAGCTTTAATGATCTTACTTCAAAAATATTTGGAAGAATTTTTAAGTAGCGATGATTTTGAAAATATTAAAGTTAATATGCTAGGAAATATTGCAGACTTAGATACAGGACTTCAAAAAAGTATAAATAAAATAATAGAAAAAACAAAAAATAATACAGGCTTAGTGTTAAATATTGCATTTAATTATGGTGGAAGAGATGAGATAGTAAGAGCAGTTAGAAAAATAGCAGAAGATGTAAAAGAAAATAAAATAAATGTTGAAGACATTAATGAGCAAACTATTTCAAATTCACTATATACTGCAGGACAGTTAGAACCAGACTTGCTAATTCGTACAAGTGGAGAGCAAAGACTTAGCAATTTCCTTTTATGGCAACTTGCTTATACAGAATTCTACTTTGTACAAAAATATTGGCCAGATTTTTCAGAACAAGACTTAGATGAAGCAATATCAGTTTTTGAAAAAAGAAATCGTAAATTTGGTGGAAAATAAACAATAGAAAGGTTATTTTTATATGAATGTAAAAAGAGTAGTATCAGGATTAGTTTTGTTTCCTGTTGCAGCAGCTATATTGATTTTAGGCAATAAATATGTAGTTGATGTAGCAGTAGCAATACTAGCGATTATGTGTTTACATGAATTTTATAAAGCATTTAGAACAGGTAAAAAAGCAAACCCAATTACATGGATTGGTTATGTGCTAGCAGGAATGATATCTCTAATTCATGTATTACCAAAAGAATGGACTGTAAAAACAATTGGACTACTATTACCAATAACTTTATGTATTTTATTTTTATATGTTATTATAAAAAACTTAAAAGTTAATATAATAGATATAGCAGTTACTTTTTTTGGAATATTTTATATAGTAATATTTTTAATGTATATTTCTGTAATTCATGAAAATTTAGAACATGGCAAAATACTAATTTGGTTTGTATTTCTTGCAGCATGGGGAACAGATATATTTGCCTATGTTGTTGGAAAGACCATAGGAAAACATCATTTTACAGAAATTAGCCCTAAAAAAACAATAGAGGGCTGCATTGGAGGAACAATAGGCGCAGTAGTAATTACTATACTTTATAGTGTACTATGTAAATACGCATTCCATGTAGAATTTAATTATGTATATGTTGCACTTATAACAATTGTGTTAAGCATATTAAGTCAAATTGGAGACTTAGCAGCTTCAAGCGTAAAAAGGTATACAGGAATTAAGGACTTTAGTAATTTAATTCCCGGTCATGGTGGGATGCTAGATAGAATAGATAGTGTTATATTTGCAGCACCATTTGCTTATTTTTTATTTATGTTTTTATTATAGGAGAGAATTCTATTGATTTCAGTAATTATTACAATATTGAAAATTGTCTTTATCCTAGGTTTTCTCGTTCTTATTCATGAAAGTGGTCATTTTTTAGTGGCAAAATTATGCAAAGTCAAAGTAAATGAATTTGCTATTGGATTTGGACCGACAATATGGAGAAAACAAGGAAAAGAAACTAAATATGCATTAAGACTTATTCCACTTGGTGGATTTGTTAATATGGAAGGTGAGGAAGAGCATTCTGAGAATGAAGGCTCTTTTAGTAAAGTAAGTATTCCTAAAAGAATAGCAATAGTAGCAGCAGGTGGACTTGTAAATATTGTTTTTGCTTTAATAATATACTTTATTTTAATAATCTGCATAAAAAATGATGTATCATATGCTTTTTCAGCAACAGGAAGATTTGCATTTTCAATTATTGATAGCTTAAAAATGCTATTCACAGGAAATGTATCAATTGACCAAATGGTTGGACCAGTTGGAATAGGAGAAATAGTTGCAAAAACTACGGGCTTTGCAGAATTTGTTTATATACTAGCAGTAGTATCTATATCTTTAGGATTTACAAATTTACTACCATTTCCACCACTAGATGGAGGAAAAATTGTTATTCTACTTATAGAAGCAATTAGAAGAAAACCAATGAGTGAGAAGTTAGAAATTTCTATTCAAATGGCAGGATTTGCACTATTGATTGGACTTTCTATCTTAGTTACTTATAATGATGTATTAAGGATTTTTTGAAATTATTTAGTTATTTATTATATTACTACTAAAGATAAAAATAAAAAGCAATTTAAAACTATAAGAGGAAAAAATGGAAGAACTAAAAACTGTAAAACAAGTATTTAGAGATTACAATTCAAATAGCTTCGCTTTGAGCGAGGCTAAAGTTGTATGTGTAAATATATACAAAAAGACTAATGTTTTAGAAATAAAGTTAAGAGTGACTTCTTCTATTTTAATGAAAGATTTAGCTGATTTTGAAAAATATTTAGCTAAAAGATTTAATTTTAAAGATATTGATATAAAAATAGAATCTGATGGAACTGATGAAAATGTGAATAATAAAATTCAGACTGAATGGGCTGACATTGTAGAATACATGGCATACAAACATCCATTAACAAAAGCATTATTAAAAAATAGTGCAATTAGCATTGAAGATAATAGACTAAGTGTAAAATTAGCAATGAAAGGCAAAATGGTACTAGAAGCAAGAGGTTTTGAAAAAATATTATCTTCTAAATTAGCAGATTTATATCATAAAAATTATGTAGTTTCTTATCAAGAAGAAATTACACAAGAAATGATAGAGCAATACCAAGCACATGCAAGAGAATTAGAAAAACAAGCAATTATGTTAGCACAAAAAGAGGCAATGGAACAAGCAGAAGAAAAAAGGCAAGAAAAAGAAAAGAAAATGCAAGCTGAATCTGCACTAATGCCAGATGTACCAATGCCTACAGAGGCAGATATTCCTTTTGAACCAGAACAAGAAGATAACTCACCTTTAATTTATGGTAGAAGTCTAAAAATAAAAGAAGAATTATCTAAAGTAATAGATTTATCAGTTGATAGCGGCAAAGTATTGCTAGATGGAGAAATTTTAAATACAGATTCGAGAGAGTTAAAATCAGGTAAATTCTTGGTAACATTTGATTTATATGATGGTTCAAGTACAATTACTTGTAAAGCTTTTGTTGAAGCAGACAAACACGATGCAGTAATAAAAAGATTAAAATCAGCCAGTGGAGTTAAAGTAAATGGAACAGCACAATTTGACCCATTTGCAAAAGAATTAGGAGTAATTGCAAATGTGATTATCGAATCTACAGGAATTAAAAGAGAAGTTAGAAAAGATGAAGCAAAAGTTAAAAGAGTTGAACTTCACATGCATACTCAAATGAGCCAAATGGATGGTATGACAGCTGCAAAAGACTTATTGAAACGAGCTGTAAAATGGGGAATGAAGTCAATTGCTATAACAGACCATGGAGTTGTACAAGCGTTTCCAGAGGCTCATAAATATCTAGAAAAAGATCATCCTGATTTAAAAGTTATATATGGAGTTGAAGCATATTTGGCACCAGACAAAACACCATGTGTTTCATTTTCAAAAAATCAACCTTTAGATGATACTACATATTGTGTTCTAGACTTGGAAACAACAGGGTTCTCATTTAGAACAGAAAAAATCACAGAAATTGGTATAATGAAAGTTAAAAATGGAGAAGTTATTGACGAATTTAGTACATTTGTAAATCCGGAAAAACCAATTCCACAAAGGGTAGTAGAAGTTACTAATATTACTGACGATATGGTAAAAGATGCTCCTAAAATCGAAGAAATATTACCAAAAGTTATAGAGTTTGTTGGAGATAGTGTCCTTGTAGCACATAACGCAGACTTTGATATAGGATTTTTGAAATATAACTGCACATTATTAGGATTAAAGCTAGGAAATACATATTTAGATACATTAAGACTAGCAAAAGATTTATTTCCACAGTACAAAAAATATAAATTAGGAATTATTGCAGAAAACTTAGGAATAAAAGTAGATGTAGCACATAGAGCATTAGATGATGTTGATACAACAGTAAAAGTATTAAATGTAATGTTTGATATGCTTAGAGAGAAAGGTGTTAAAACCTTAGATGATATAGATGAAAAATTAAGTGGAAAAGCAGATTATAAATCACTTCCGACATACCATGCTATTATATTGGCAAAAGATTATGTTGGACTTAGAAATTTATATAAATTAATATCTATTTCACATTTACATTATTTTTATAAAAAACCTCGTATATTAAAATCATTATATAAAAAGTATTCTGAAGGTTTAATACTTGGAAGTGCTTGTGAGCAAGGAGAAATATACAGAGCTATAATTGCTGGTAAAACAGATGAAGAAATAGAAGAAATAGCAGCAGATTATGATTATTTAGAGATTCAACCTCTTGGAAATAATATGTTTATGGTTAGAAATGAAACAGTAAAAAGTGTAGAAGACTTAAAAGATATTAACCGTAAAATAGTTGCTCTTGGTGAAAAACTACAAAAGCCAGTTGTAGCAACATGTGATGTTCATTTTATGGACCCACAAGATGAAATTTATCGTAGAATTTTAATGGCTGGACAAGGGTATGATGACGCAGATGACCAAGCACCATTATATTTAAGAACAACTGAAGAAATGCTAAAAGAATTCGACTATTTAGGGGAAGAAAAAGCGTATGAGGTTGTCGTAACTAATACAAATAAAATATCTGATATGTGTGAAAAGATAAGCCCAATTTCACCTGAAAAGTGTCCACCACACATTGATGGCTGTGAAGAAACAATAAAAAATATAGCATATAGTAAAGCACATGAATTATATGGAGATCCATTACCAGAAATAGTACAAGCAAGATTAGATAAAGAATTACATTCTATTATCACAAATGGATTCTCAGTTATGTATATTATTGCACAAAAATTAGTATGGAAATCTAATGAAGATGGATACATAGTAGGTTCAAGAGGTTCTGTTGGTTCATCATTTGTTGCAAATATGACAGGTATTACAGAAGTAAATTCACTTCCACCACATTATAGATGTCCTAAGTGTAAATATTCTGATTTTACAGATTATGGAGTGAAAAATGGATTTGACTTACCTGATAAGACTTGTCCAAACTGTGGAGAAAAATTAGCAAAAGATGGAATGGATATTCCTTTTGAAACTTTCTTAGGATTTGATGGAGATAAAGAGCCTGATATTGACTTAAACTTCTCAGGAGAATATCAAGCAAAGGCTCATAGATATACAGAAGTAATATTTGGAAAAGGAACAACATTTAAAGCTGGCACAGTTGGTACAGTAGCTGACAAAACTGCTTATGGATATGTGAAAAAATATTATGAAGAAAAAGGCATACCTATTAGCAATGCAGAAGTTGTAAGACTTTCACAAGGATGTACAGGAATTAAAAGGACAACTGGTCAACATCCAGGTGGAATTATAGTTGTACCAAAAGGCAGAGAAATATATGAATTCACACCAGTACAACATCCAGCAGATGACCCTAATTCAGATATTATAACAACACACTTTGATTATCACTCAATTGACCAAAACTTATTAAAACTAGATATACTAGGCCATGATGACCCTACAATGATTCGTATGCTTTTTGATTTGACAGGAATTGACCCAACTAAAGTACCTTTGGATGATAAAGACACTATGTCAATATTTAGTTCAACAAAAGTATTAGGTGTAACACCAGAACAAATACATTCAGAGGTAGGAACGTTTGGAATACCAGAGTTTGGAACAAAGTTCGTAAGAGGAATGCTAGTTGATACAAAACCAACAACATTTAATGAGTTAATAAGTATATCAGGACTTTCACATGGTACTGATGTATGGTTAAACAATGGACAAGAACTTGTTGATCAAGGAATTGTTACATTAAGTGAGGCAATAGGTTGTAGAGATGATATTATGCTTTATTTAATAAAAAAAGGATTGCCACCAAAGCCAGCATTTAAAATAATGGAGTTTGTTCGTAAAGGAAAAGCTTCAAAAGATCCAGAAAAATGGAAAGAACATGAGGCGATGATGAGAGAATATAACATACCTGAATGGTATATTGGTTCTTGTCAAAAAATTAAGTACATGTTCCCTAAAGCACATGCAGCAGCTTATGTTACAAATGCCTTCCGTATTGCATGGTTTAAAGTACATAAACCAGCAGCATATTACACAGCATTTTATACAATTCGTGCAGATGAATTTGATAGTGATATTATGTGTTATGGTGTAGAAAAAGTAAAAAATAAAATGAAAGAAATTGATTTACAAGGAAATAGTGCTTCAACTAAAGATAAGAATATGTATGCAATTTTAGAATTAGTATTAGAAATGTATGAAAGAGGAATTAAATTCTTGCCGATTGACTTGTATAAGAGTCATGCAACAAAATTTATAATGGAATCAGATACAGAGATAAGACCTCCATTAAATAGTATTCCTGGACTAGGAACTGTAGCTGCAGAAGGAATAGATGCTGCTAAAAAAGATGGAAAGTTTATGTCGATAGACGATATGAAAATACGTTCGAAAATTGGTACATCTGTTATTGAGATGTTACAAAAAGTAGGATGCTTGAAAGGGATGAGTCAGAGTAATCAACTTAGTCTTTTTGGATGAGAGGAGAGAGCTGTGAAATTAGAAGAGCTAATTGATGTTAAGTATATAGTTATTTATTTGATTGCGATAAATTTGATTACATTTTTTGCGATGTGGCTTGATAAGTGGAAAGCTAAAAGAGGTAAGTGGAGAATACCAGAAAATACTCTGCTGGTACTAGTTGTGTTGGGTGGAGGCATAGGAGGTATTGTCGGAATGTATACTTTTAGGCATAAAACCCAAAAAGTAAAATTTGTAATTGGTTTTCCTGCAATATTAATATGTGAAATTTTATTAATAATATTGCTTTACATATAAAACAGTGATAAAAACTACATTTTCAAAAGACAAGAGAATGTAGTTTTTTATACAAAAATTTTAAAAGATATACAAATGGAATTTAATGTAAAAGCTACAAAAACTATTTGACAACGTAAAGCAAATAAGATGTTACCATAAAATAGTAAACAATAAAATGCACAAGTTATCCACAGAAATATGCAACTATTTAGAGTTATTCACAAAGTTATCCACAGTTTCCACAACAAAAGAGAAATGTTTTGTAAACTTATTGTAATAATTATGTAATATACATTGCCTTTTTGTAATGTTTGCGAAATACATTTGAAACAAAATGCAACTCCACTTGACATGTTCGAACTTATGTTTTATAATTAATATGTTATTGTTGAATAATTATTTGTGCAGAGCACAGTATATATAGGGGGCATTAAAATGCAAAATAGCATTATTATTAAGGGAGCAAAAGAACATAATTTAAAAGATATAAATATAGAAATTCCAAGAGATAAATTAGTAGTAATTACAGGGCTTTCTGGCTCTGGTAAATCTTCATTAGCTTTTGATACTTTGTATGCAGAAGGTCAAAGAAGATATGTAGAAAGTTTATCATCTTATGCTAGACAATTCTTAGGACTAATGGAAAAACCAGATGTGGAATCAATTGAAGGTTTGTCACCAGCGATTTCAATAGATCAAAAAACTACATCTAGAAATCCACGTTCAACAGTTGGAACGGTCACAGAAATATACGACTATATTCGTTTATTATATGCACGTATAGGTGTGCCATATTGTCCGAACTGTGGTAAGAAAATTGAAAAACAAACTATTGACCAAATTATAGATAGTGTTATGAGTCTAGAAGAAGGTACTAGAATTCAAGTTTTAGCACCTGTTGTTCGTGGAAAAAAAGGTGAATATACAAAACTATTACAAGACTTTCAAAAAGAAGGTTTTGTTCGTGTACGTGTTGATGGAGAAGTTTATGAATTAACAGACGACATAGAAATCGATAGAAAGAAAAAACATAATATAGAGCTAGTAGTTGATAGATTAGTTGTAAAAGAAGAAATTAGAACAAGACTAACAGAATCAGTGGAAACTGCTTTAAAATATGCAAATAACTTAGTTGTAATAGATATTCCAGGCGATAAAGAAATATTATATAGTCAAAACTATGCTTGTCCAGATTGCAATATAAGTATAGAAGAGTTAACACCAAGAATGTTTTCTTTTAACAATCCATTTGGAGCTTGTCCAACTTGCACAGGTATTGGTTACTTAATGAAAATGGACGAAGACTTAATTGTACCTGACAAAAACAAAACTTTATATGATGGAATCAAAGCTTTTGGAGCTAGTACAATGAAAAAAGGCGATACAATGGCAAAAATGTATTTTGAAAGTATTGCCAAACATTACGGAGTAGAAATAAAAGATGTACCTATTAAAAAATTGCCAAGATGGTTCTTAGAGAAAATTTTATATGGTACAGAGGACGAAGCAATTGATTTTGAATATACATCCTATGCTGGAACAAGAAAATTTACAAGTCCATTTGAAGGAGTTTTACCAACATTAGATAGAAGGTATAATGAAACGAAATCTCAAGGTATGAGAGACTTTTATGAAATGTACATGAGTGAAAGTGCTTGTCAAACTTGTCATGGAGCAAGACTAAAAAAAGAGAGCTTATCTGTAAAAGTCGGAGATAAGAATATAAACGAATTAACAGATATGTCTATTGATAAAATAAAAGATTTCTTAAATTCATTACAATTAAACAACAAAGATAAAATGATCGCAGATCAAATACTAAAAGAATTAAATAAACGTTTACAATTTTTACTTGATGTTGGGTTAGAGTATTTAACATTATCTAGAAGTGCAGGAAGTTTATCAGGTGGTGAAGCACAACGTATACGTTTAGCAACTCAAATTGGTTCAGGACTAACAGGAGTACTATATATATTAGATGAACCAAGTATTGGGTTACATCAAAGAGATAATGAAAAGCTATTAGCAACACTTAGAAAATTAAGAGATTTAGGAAATACTGTTTTGGTTGTTGAACATGATGAAGATACTATGTACGCAGCAGATCAAATTATAGATATTGGGCCAGGTGCAGGTGTGCATGGTGGAAAGGTAATTGCACAAGGTACTGCTGAAGAAATCAAATTAGTTCCAGAATCTATTACAGGACAATATTTAAGTGGCAAAAAACAAATTTTAGTACCTAAAAAAAGAAGAAAATCTAATGGAAAGGCAATTGAAGTCAAAGGGGCAACAGAGCATAATTTAAAAAACATAAATGTAAAATTCCCATTAGGACAATTTATTTGTGTTACAGGTGTTTCAGGCTCTGGAAAGAGTACACTTGTTAATGAAATATTATATAAAACTGTAGCAAAAGAAATATATGGTTCAAATGAGAAACCAGGAAAATGCAAAGAAATAAAAGGGCTAGAGAATGTTGATAAAATTATAAATATTGATCAATCACCAATAGGAAGAACTCCACGTTCAAACCCAGCAACATATACAGGAGTGTTTGATGTTATTAGAGATATTTTTGCAGCAACACAAGAAGCTAAAATGAGAGGTTATGATAAAGGAAGATTTAGCTTCAATGTTGCAGGTGGTAGGTGTGAGGCATGTTCTGGAGATGGTGTTTTAAAAATAGAAATGCACTTTTTACCAGATATATATGTACCATGTGAAGTATGTAAAGGAAAAAGGTATAATAGGGAAACGCTTGAAGTTAAATATAAAGGTAAAACTATTAGTGATGTTCTTGATATGACTGTAGAAGAAGCGTTGAAGTTTTTTGAAAACATACCTAAAATCAAATCAAAAATTCAAACCTTATATGATGTTGGACTTGGATATATTAAGTTAGGGCAACCTTCAACTACTTTATCAGGTGGAGAAGCACAACGTGTTAAATTAGCAACAGAATTATCTAAAAAGGCAACAGGAAAAACATTATATATTTTAGATGAACCTACAACAGGCCTTCATATAGCAGATGTTCATAAATTGGTTGATATTTTACAGAGACTAGTTGATACAGGAAATAGTATAATTGTAATTGAACACAATTTAGACCTTATAAAAACAGCTGATTACATTATAGACTTAGGACCAGAAGGTGGAGAAAAAGGTGGACAAATAATTGCAGTAGGAACACCAGAACAGATTACAAGAAATGAGCAAAGTTATACAGGAAAATTTTTAAAAAAATATTTAGACTAATTAAAAAACGAGCCAAGGCTCGTTTTTTTAACATAAGAGATGCAAAGCTAAATGGGCATTCATACAATAAAAATTAATACAAAAGTAAAATTAAAAAACAAAAAGAAAGGGAACAAAGTAAAAAACTAAATATATAAAATAATTTATAAAATGAATACCCACTTAGCTTTGCATCTCTTACATTAAAAATTAATAACAACTATCTACAATTGTTATTATTTGATCTCTCGTTATTATTTTGATTTTGATTATTGCTATTATTCTTGTTGTTGTTTTTATTATTTTTGTTTTGTTTTTCTGACATAATTAAGCACCTCCATTTCTTTTTTTCAATAATATTATTAAACAAAAAATATAAATTTATTCAAAAAAATCAAAATTGAAAAATTGAATATATACTGCTTACTTGACTTTAATGCAAAAAAATTGTATTATTATATAATAAAACATTAATATTCCTTTCTTGCAGTTTTGCAGGAACAAAAAATAATTATTTTAAGGAGAGAAAAATATGCGGGAATTTATACTTGAACTAAGCTACGAAACTAAAGTTATAAGAAACTTGAAGAAAACGTGGATACAGCCACTAATGATGAGCCCTGGTTGGGTTCTATGTTATGAAGATGATCTTTATATTAGAGGTGCTATTTATCGTTCAACAAACAAGAAACTTTTAGTAAAATTACAAGATAGAATGATGGAAGCGTATGGAAAAGGACAAACAATTATTTATATATAATATTATAAATAATTAATTCAAGTGCATATGTAAGAAGAAGTGGTATTCCACTTCTTTTTTATATTCTAGAAATAAATTTTGTAGAAGATAAATATGCGAATTCTTGAAATTCGTTTTTTATTGATAATTTAATTTCTTTGTAGTATAATCTTTAAAGAAAAAGAGAGGTGCATTTTTAATAATGAGTAATATGGTAATTGGAATTGAAGGATATGTTGGTGCAGGAAAAAGCGCAATATGCAGAGAACTATTAAATCACATTCCTAATAGTATAATTTTAGAAGGCGGAAATTTATATAGAGCAATTGTATACAGCTTGCTTAAATCAGGAATGGATTTAAGTAATTTGAAACAAAATATGTTTCATGTTGATATTAAATCAATTATGGAAAAGTTAAAAATTACAATTGCAATTGAAAATAGACAAACTGCAATTTATATTGATGGACAAAAAATTGATGAAGAAAAATTACAATCAGCACAATCATCATTAGCAGTTTCAGAAATAGGTACAATTGCTAACAATGACAAGTTATATGAATTTGGTAGAAAAATAATTGATCAATTTAAAGAAAAATATAATGTTATAGTTTCTGGAAGAGCTTTAATGGAAATTTATCCAGATTTAGATTACCATTTTATGATTACAGCTTCACTAGATGAACGTATAAGAAGAAAAAGCATACAATATAACAACAAAATTGATTTAGAGGAACTAAAGCAAAATATCCAGAGAAGAGATGAATTACAAGAAAAAGCAGGTTATTACAAAATATATGACAAGACTATTGTAGTTGATGTTAGTGAGTGCGAAAATATTCAAGCTTCAGCTAAAAAAGTTTTAAGTTTTATAAAAAAGGAGAATATAGATAATGGACTTTGTGAATAAAAAATTAGATGAATTTGAAAACTATATAAGAGGAAAAAGAGTTGCTATTATTGGTTTAGGAGTTAGCAATATTCCTTTAATAGATTATTTTTACAACTTAGGCGCAAGTGTTGCATTTTTTGATAAAAGGCCAGTTGAAAAACTAGACAAAGAGGCTGTTCAAAAAATACATAATTATAATTTTGATTTATACCTAGGAGAGAATAATTTAGAAAATCTAAAAGGATTTTCAGTAATATTCCGTTCTCCAAGTTGTAGACCTGATACACCAGAAATTGTGGATGAGATAAGAAAAGGAGCTGTTTTAACATCTGAAATAGAGATGTTAATGCAAACTTGCCCTGCAACAGTAATTGGAATTACAGGAAGTGATGGAAAAACTACTACTACAAGTTTAATTTATGAAATTATAAAACAGAGTGGAAAAAAATGCTACTTAGGTGGAAATATAGGATTCCCATTATTCACAAAAGTTAGAGAAATGACACCAGAAGATGTAGTTGTATTAGAATTAAGTAGTTTTCAATTAATGGATATGCAAATTAGCCCACATATTGCGGTTATTACTAATATTTCACCAAATCATTTAGATATTCACAAATCTTATGAAGAATACATAGAAGCTAAGAAAAACATATTTAAAAGCCAAAATAAGAATGATATTTTAGTTATTAACTATGATAACGAAATAACAAAAGAATTTAAAAATGAAGCCAATGGAAAAGTTATATATTTTAGTAGAAAAAGTAAATTAGATGATGGAATAATCTATGATGATGAAAAAATTAAAGAATGTAAAGATAAGGTTAGAAGACATATTTTAAATGTAAAAGATATTCATTTAAGAGGAGTTCACAATTACGAAAATGTTTGTGCTGCAATAGCTGCAACAGAAAGTTTAGTAGAGCCAGAAGTACAGGCTAAAGCTATTCAAAACTTTAAAGGAGTTGCACATAGATTAGAGTTTGTTAGAGAAATAGATGGAGTTAAATGGTACAATGATTCTATTGGAACATCGCCAACAAGAACCATAGCAGGACTAAATTCTTTTGATGAGAAAATTGTTTTAATTGCAGGTGGATATGATAAACATTTAGACTATACACCAATTGCAAAACCAATTGTAGAAAATGTAAGCAAATTAATTTTAATGGGAGCAACTGCTGAGAAGATAGAAAAAGTTGTTAGAGATGAGCTAGAAACACAAGGGAAAGATATGCCAATATATCATTGTAGTTCGCTAAATGAAGTAGTTAACAAAGCAAAAGAAATAGCAACATCAGACGAAATTGTACTATTCTCACCAGCAAGTGCAAGTTTTGATTTATTTAAAAACTTTGAAGAAAGAGGAAACTTATTTAAAGAATTAGTAAATAATTTGTGAAGGAAAAATATGTATTTTAATATTGACACATCAAATAAAAGTTTATATAATATATTTAATAAAAATAAAAAGAAAGCAGAAAAATATGAAATTTAGAGTATTGAAATTTAATGTTAAATTAATACAGGTAATATTTATGATATATATTGCTTCATTGTCTTTCTGTTTCATAAATTTTATTAGAAGGTAAGGCTCACCGTATTTTTGGTGACCTTATCTTTTTTGAAAGGAGAAATAAAAAAGATGAAAAAACAAAGTGAATTGTATGAATTGCTAAATGAAAAAAAAAGTTTGAATGAAATTCAAAACTACATAAAAGAAGTAATTGAGATTAGAGGATTTTCAGAACAAAAAGTGCAAGATAAAATGCTTTTATTACTTGAAGAAACAGGAGAATTAGCAAAGGCTATAAGAAAGACAATACCAGAAGCATCAGTAGACTATGAAAGAATAGAAAATTATACAGATATTAAAGAAGAAGTTGCAGATGTGTTTATAGTGTTAGTTTCTATATGTAACAGACTAAATATAAACTTATATGATGCGATCATAAAGAAAGAGGAAAAAAATATAAAAAGGCAATGGAAAGTAAATGTGGGAGAGAATAATGAACAATAAACAATCTTTATATTTATTGTGGGCAACTATTTTAAATCAATCACAGAATGCAGAAATAGTATTAAAAAATACAATTAAATTATTTGAAAGACTAAACTTACTTTCAGACTTTGATAAAGAGTATAAAAGGCTTTCATATGAAAAAATAAAAAGAAAAATTGCAGAAAAACCGTGTCTACACAGGTTTCCCACTAATATGTCAATAAATATATGGGATAGTATTTGTACAATTAATGAAGAATATGGAGGCAATCCAAGAGAAATTTTTAAAGGATCTAATAAAATAAATGATATAAAGGAAAGACTAATGCAATTTAGAGGCATTGGAGAACATAAGGCTGATACTGCAATAATAATTTTAAAAATTTATACAGAAAATAAAGAATTAAATAATTTATTTAATATAAAATGCACAGAACTATATAGAACAATAGGACAAGAAATACAAATTTTAGATGAATTGGGAGATATTAAATCATGATTGATAAAGTATTTTTTGACATAACAAGATTTTGCAATGCAGAGTGTAAATATTGTTTTACGAATGCAGTGCCATACAATGATAAAAATGTAAATGAGGAATTAAATATTGATGAAATAGTTTCTTTTCTAAATGAATTAGCAAAAAATGAAATATACAAAGTCTCAATAGGTGGAGGAGAACCATTTTTAAAAAATCTGGAAGAAATAATAAATAGAACAAATGATAAGATGAAATTCTCAATAACTACCAATGGTTTAATAATAAGTGATGAATTTATAAAAATATTTTTGAATAATAAAAATATAAAAGTAACAATTAGTCTAGATAGTTTAAATAATGAAAAATCTAATATGGTTAGAAAAAATATAGACATTAATAAAGTAGTTAGTAATATAAAAAAAATATGTGAATATGAGGAGTTAAGAGAGCGACTATCAATAAGGACTACTATTTCTAAAGTTAATTATAAAGATGTTTATGACATTATAGATTTTTGTGAAAGCAATAAGATAAAAAATTTAAAAATCAATTCAACAAATCAATTTGGTAGGGCAAAAGAGAACAATGAGTTAATAATTCCATTTAATGAGTTCATGACTTTTCTTAAGAAATTAGTGACTTATTGTAATGAAAATGTCAAAAGTTTAAATGTGGAATTGCCAGTAGAGAAATATTTAAAGGGCACTAATAGAAAATGTTTATGTGGAACTACATCATTATATGTAAATTGGTATGGTAACATTTATCCATGTGCTTTTACAGAAGGAAAGATACAACTAGGAAATATAAAAGATAAATCAGTTAATAAAATCCTAAATGAAATCAGTAGATTTACACATGATAACAAATTTTGCAATGAGTGTCCTATAAATAGATATAAAGATTATAAAAAGGTAACAAAGGAAGTTACTACATGATGAGTATCCTATATCTAAATGATTTTATATAAATTTTACTATTCCATAAATTTTGGAGGTGATATTATGAAGAAAGCCCAAACAACCAAAAAACACATAAAAGTATTATCAAATTTACATATGTAATTTATTATTAAATATTTCAACCAATGATAAATAGATATAGGGTTTTAATTTATATATAAAGGTGTGAATATGGAAAAACTAATTTTAAAAAAGGAATTTTTTGGTGGAATATTATACAATAAAAAATATAAAAAAAATTTATGTATTGATAAAGAAACGTATCAAATTTTAGAAATGTTAGATTCAAATAATTCAAATTATGTGAATAATATAAAATATATAGAAAAAAATATGAAAAAAAATGATATTCTAGAAATTGTTAGGGAGTTAATAGAGAATGGTATCATTTCATTGAATGTAGAGAGATATAAACAAGATTATGTTCCTGAAAACTATTTATCAGCACCATTTAGAGTTTTTTATGATATTACATATAAATGCAATTTGAGATGCAAACATTGTTTTACTAGTTCTGGAGTAGAAAGGACGGAAGAACTAACAACTGATGAAAAATTAAAGTTGGTTGAACAATTAGCTGAATTAGGAGTAGAAAGAGTTTCAATAGCAGGAGGTGAACCTTTTGCATCAAAAGATATTTATGAATTTGTTCAGAAATGTAATAGAGAGAACATAGATGTTTCAATTTCTACTAATGCTACTCTGCTTAATAATGAAACAATTGACAAAATTAATAATTTAGAAATTAAAAATATTACTGTAAGTTTTGATGGTGGTACGGAAAAAAGTATGGACTTCATTAGAGGAAGAGGTACATACAAAAAAGCAATAGATGGCTTAAAGATATTAAATGAAAAATATAATAAGCCATATTCTATAAAAACAACTTTAATGAAAAATAATATTCAAGAAATAGAAGAACTTATAAAACTTGCAATAAAATATAATTGTAATACAATAAAATTTAACTGCGTTAGAGAAGATGGGAGAGCTATTGAAAACAAAGATGATGTTATCTTGTCACAATATGAATATATTGAAGTAGTAAAGAATATAGAAAAATTAAGAAAAAAATATGAAACGAAAATAAAAATAAGAGCTCCTTTAAATATCTTTGCTTGTGATGATGACTATGAATTTATACCAGAATTAGGATTTGGATGTTTTGCAGGTAAGGAAAGTATTTGTATAGATCCACTTGGAAATGTTAAGCCGTGTTCACATTACCCCAAAGAATTTATTTGTGGCAATGTGAAAAAGGACAACTTAAAATATATATGGAATAATAGTACAATTCTGAAGCAATTCAGAGAATTTGAAGGAAACGACACTTGCAATAATTGCAAGGAGTATGATAATTGCAGAGGTGGTTGTAGATATAGATGCTTTAAAAATGGTGATATTAATGGAATAGACCCATTTTGCTATTTAAAAAGTAACTTGGTAAATGCAAATAATAAAATTTAGATAAACTATCAGTTATGTAATAATAGAGGAGAAAGATTTATGATACACAAAATGAAATTAAATGAAAGTCCTTTTGAAAGAATAAAAAATGGAACGAAGACAGTAGAATTCAGATTGTATGATGAAAAAAGACAACAAATAAAAATTGGAGATAAAATAGAATTTTCAAAATTGCCAGATTTACAGGAAAAATTATTAGTTGATGTTATTGAATTATATAGAGAAGATACATTTAAAAATTTGTTTCTAAAACTATATAATGATGAAGGGGAGGCAACTGAAAAAGCTAATGGTATGTATGAAATTTATTCACCTGATAAAGAAAAACAATACGGCGTTTTAGGAATTAAAATAAAAATAAATGTGGATAGTTTAAAAGAAAATATAGAAAAGTTTACTCCATATAATGAACAAGAAGAAGTTGAGAAAAAGGTGATGCTAAAATATATTGATGATTTTGATGATGTGTTAACTAGACAAAATGAATATGGACATTTTACAAGCTCATCATTTATTCTTAACAAAGAAAGAACAAAAATCTTGATGATATATCATAAAATATATAATTCATGGGCATGGACAGGAGGACATAGTGATGGAGATAGTGACCTTCTATATGTAGCTATGAAAGAAGCAAAAGAAGAAACAGGAATAAAAAATGTTACTCCTATTTCTAAAGATATTTATTCATTAGAAATAATCAACGTAAACGGTCATGAAAAAAGAGGAAAGTATGTAGCATCACATGTTCATCTTAATGTGACATACTTGCTAGAAGCTGATGAAAACGAAGCTATACATATAAAAGAAGATGAAAATAGTGGAGTAAAATGGGTTCCAATTACTGATGTTCTAGAAACAACATCAGAACCATGGGTAAGAGATAGAGTTTATGCAAAAATAATAAACAAAATGAAAAAAGATGGAATCATTAGATAATTGTAACAGATTTAAAACATAATACATATAATACATTAAATTTAAAGTGGGAGGTATTGTATGTATTACCAAAATTATGAGGATTATATGCGACAAGTATTAGGATACCCAATAAATGATCCTAATATTTATGAGACATATGATTATAGAAATGAAAATACATATTCATTAAATCAAGTACAGAATAATTTAACAGAAGCCGAAATAAAAGCTTTATATCCAGACAGCTATAATATAATATATCCATTGGTGTGCAAAGCATGCGAAGCAAATAATGAACCTATTTCAAAATCAGTAGTAGATAAAATGACAGATGATGTATACAAACTTGTTGAAAGAAATGAAACAGTTGTAAATATAAAAATAGAAGCTCAAAATAGAGAAAACAGTCATGTAAGTGCAAGACAAGAAATGAAAAGAGAACTTACACCTAAAAGAACGCCAATAAAAACTGAAACTAGAGAAACAAGACAACCAAATAATCCATTGTTAAGAGATTTAATTAGAATCTTGATTTTGCAAAGACTATTTGGTGGAGGAGCAATTACACCGCCAAGACCGATGCCTCCACGTCCACCATTTCCACCAGTGGGACCAGGTAGGCCACCATTTCCTGGAGGAAGACCACCTTATGGACCAGGAATGAATAGAATGGATATAGATTATTCTGAATATTTATAAATTTCAAAATTTTGACAATTTTTGAAATTTTAAAGATGTGCAAAATATTGCATATCTTTTTTATTTTGGTCAAAAATAATATTGATAATTTGAAATTATCAAATAAATTTGAATGGAGAGTATGATATGAAAGTTAAAGATTGTATGTGTAATGAAGTTGAATATGCAACACCATCTGATACAGTTCATGACTGTGCTACAATGATGAGCAAAAAACATGTTGGTTGTATTCCAGTATGCAACAATTCGCAAAATGTTGTTGGACTTGTAACTGATCGTGACATTATTTTGAGATGTATTGCTTGCAATAAAGATCCAAATACTACACCAATTAGTGAGATTATGACTTGTGAAGTATGTTGTTGCAATGCGGATGCAGACGTTAAAGAAGCACAAAATTTGATGTCTAAAAATCAAATAAAAAGAATACCTATAATAGAGGATGAAAAACTTGTGGGAATGTTAACATTAGGAGATTTAGCGGCAAACAGCCGAATAAATGAAATAGTAGTAGGTAATACTTTAGGATGTATTTGCGGCTGCGATAAGAAAAATGCACAATAGTATTTAAATAAGTTATTATATATGATATAATTCGGTCATATTAAAAAGAAAGGGAACAATTACATATGATTATAGATATGAATTATTGGGGAAAGGTGCTGAAAAATTTATTAATATTAGCACTATCTGTTTTAGGATGTTATTTAGGCTTTAAACTTGTAGTTTTTTATATACCATTTTTGATAGCGTTTATTATCTCATTGCTGCTAGAACCATGCATTAGATTTATAATGAGAAAAACTAAATTAAGACGAAAAACTAGCTCTATTATAATATTTATAATTGCAATAATTATAATAGCTGGACTTTTGGTATGGGCATCAATAACATTAGTAACAGAAGCGTCTAACTTACTTACAAATTTAAACGAATATTTTGAAAAAGGATATCAATTAGTACAGAATCTAATAGCTTCAGTTGATTTTGAAAGTTTAAAAATACCAGACAACATAATGTCAACCATTCAACAGTCTTCACTTGATTTTTTAGGTAACTTAACAAACTGGGCTAAATCAGCATTGACAAATGCAATTAACTTTTTAACATCTATACCGACAATAGGAGTATATACAGTTGTTACATTATTAGCATTATATTTTATTTGTGTAGATAAAGTATACATGATAGACCAATTAGAACATCATATGCCAGAAACTTGGGTTAAAAAAATAGGAATTCATATAAAAGAACTTACTAAATCATTGGGAGGGTATTTAAAAGCAGAGGTTACTTTAGTATTTATATCACTTATTATTTGCTTAATAGGACTATATATATTTCATTTTGCAGGTTTGAATGTTCAATATCCGTTATTAATGGCTTTAATTATAGGATTTGTAGATTTATTACCTATATTTGGTTCAGGAACATTTATGATACCATGGGCTGTGATAACGGCATGTACAGGAGACTTTACACTAGCAATATGGATTATAGTTTTATGGGTTATAATGTCTGTGGTAAGACAATTTATAGAACCTAGAATGGTAAGTGGAAAAATAGGCATACATCCAATATTTACTTTAATTGCAATGTATACAGGGTTTAAGTTTATAGGAGTTATTGGTATGTTTATAGGCCCAATAATATTAATAATATTAAAAAATATATTCTCAACATTTATTGATAAGGGAGTATTTAAGTCAATATTTGAAAGATAATCAACTTAGAAATCTGAAAAAAGCTAGACTTTAGAGTAGTCTGGCTTTTTAAAATATTGCAGATGTTGGAACAAATGCAGCATCAGGTGGATACACATATTCGTCAGAAGGTTTATCAACTTTTTGTATTTTTGTAATTTTTAATATTGGCATATCTCCGTGATAATCACCTTTTGTAATTTCTCCTTCAATTTGAATCCAAGTTCTATCAGCATATTGTTTTATATCATCACATTCACACAAAAAACCTACAATAACTGTTTGCAAGTCAGAAGATATAACCATATCTCTGGCTAAGACAAATTGATTTTCTTTAAAGTCTACCATTCTATGTATGTATCCGGAAAAACTTATTCTCATGCCAATGTAATCGTCTATATTATCATGTACAGTTTTTAGTACATTTGTGTAATTGCTAACTGTGAGTTCTTGAACTTTCACGGAATCTGTATCATCATTTGTTTTGAAAAAGTTATTTCCTAAAATACGGTAAACAACAATTGCAGTTATTATAATAATAATTCCTAGTAAAATTCCTAAAAATATTTTACCTAATTTATTTCCATCAACTTTTAAATTATAAATAAACATACACATCACACCTTTGATACAATATATTAAATTCATTGGAAAATTATGTTAGAATGTCAATTATTTGAAGAAAAAAATTAGAAATAAACTTGATAATTTGCTGAAAAAATGATATAGTTTACAAAGTGAAATATTATACAATTAAGAAGGGAAGTTATACAATGGGATTATTTAAAACATACAGTGAGAAAGAAGTAAAAAGAGTAAGACCAATAGTAGAGAAAATAAATAATTTAGAACCTGAAATTCAAAAATTATCAGATGAAGAACTAAGAAATAAAACAGTAGAATTTAAAGATAGATTAGAAAAAGGGGAAACACTTGATGATATCCTTCCAGAAGCATTTGCAGTTGTAAGAGAAGCTTCAAAAAGAGTTTTAGGGATGCGCCACTTTGATGTGCAACTTATTGGTGGTATTATATTACACCAAGGAAGAATTGCAGAAATGAAAACTGGTGAAGGAAAAACACTTGTTGCAACACTACCAGTATATCTAAATGCTCTAACAGGAAAAGGAGTTCACGTTGTTACTGTTAACGATTACTTGGCAAAAAGAGATAGTGAATGGATGGGAAAAGTATATAAATTTTTAGGCTTAACAGTCGGACTAGTTGTTAGTGGAATGGAACCGGACTCAAAAAGAGCAGCTTATGCAGCGGATGTAACTTATGGAACTAATAATGAATTTGGATTTGACTACTTAAGAGATAACATGGTTATATACAAAGACCAATTAGTACAAAGAGAATTAAATTATGCAATAGTTGATGAGATTGATAGTATTTTAATTGATGAAGCTCGTACACCTTTAATTATATCAGGACGTGGAGCACAATCTTCAGACTTATATAAAAAGGCCGATAGTTTTGTAGCTAGATTAACTCCAAAAGTTTTAGTTGAAGAAGACATAAAAGATGAAGAGCAAGCTGAAGACAATGAAAACTATGATTACATAGTTGACTTAAAAGCAAAATCAGCTTCATTAACACAAAAAGGTATTCAAAAAGCAGAAAGAGAATTCAACCTAGAGAATTTTAATGATATTGAAAACTCAGAGTTAGTACATAATATTAACCAAGCACTTCGTGCACATGGAATTATGAAAAGAGATATTGACTACATTGTAAAAGATGGAGAAGTTCTTATCGTAGACGAATTTACAGGAAGAATTATGTATGGAAGAAGATATAATAATGGTCTTCACCAAGCAATTGAAGCAAAAGAACATGTTAAAATAGCTGATGAATCAAAAACTTTAGCAACAATTACATTCCAAAACTATTTTAGGATGTATAATAAACTTGCAGGTATGACAGGTACTGCTATGACAGAAGAGGCTGAATTTGAAGAAATATATAAATTAGACGTAATTGAAATACCAACAAATAAACCAATGATACGTGATGACCATCATGATATAATTTATAAAAATGAAAATGCAAAATATAGAGCAGTTATTTCAGATATCAAAGAAAGTTTTGCAAAAGGTCAACCAGTGCTAGTCGGTACAGTTTCTATTGAAAAATCTGAAAAATTAAGCAATATGCTAAAAAAAGAAGAAATTAAACATCAAGTATTAAATGCTAAATTCCATGAAAAAGAAGCTGAAATTATTGCACAAGCTGGTAAGTTTGGAACAGTTACAATTGCAACAAATATGGCTGGACGTGGTACTGATATTATGCTTGGAGGTAATAGTGAATATTTAGCAAAACAAGAAATGAGAAAATTTGGATATTCAGAAGACCAAATTGAACAAGCAACAGCATTCAATGAGACTGATGACCAAGAAGTATTAGCTTCTAGAAATAAATTTAAAGAACTTAAAGCTAAGTATGATAATGAAATTAAAGACGAAAAAGAAAAAGTAATATCAGCAGGTGGCTTAAAAATTATAGGTACAGAACGTCATGAATCAAGAAGAATTGATAACCAGCTTCGTGGACGTAGTGGACGTCAAGGTGATCCAGGAGAATCAAGATTCTATATCAGCTTAGATGATGACTTAATGAAAATATTTGGTGGTGATATGATTACTAGAGTTTATGATACTCTAGGAGCTGACGAAGATATGCCAATTGAGTCAAAAATCATTTCTAATGCAGTAGAAAATGCTCAAAAGAAAGTTGAAGGAAGAAACTTTAGTATTCGTAAAAATGTACTTTCTTATGATGATGTTATGAATGTTCAAAGAACTATTATATATGATGAAAGAAGAAAAGTCCTAGATGGAGAAAACTTAAAAGACCATATTACTAAAATGATGAACTCTTTAGCAGAAGATACTGTAAATGAGTATTTATCTAATGCTGATAACATAAATGTAGAAGGCTTTGAACAAGAAATTAAAGAAATTTATGGAATAACTGATTTAGACAATATGCATAAAGATAGAATTAAAGCACATGATGTTGCAGAGGAATTAAAAGATAAAATTCACATTGCATACGAAGAAAAGGAAAAAGAAATTGGAGAACAACAATTAAGAGAACTAGAAAGAGTTATAATGCTAAAGATAGTTGATGAAAGATGGATGGATCATATTGATGCAATGGATGAACTAAAAGATGGAATTGGACTTCAAGCATATGGTCAAAAAGACCCAGTTGTTCAATACAGAATTGAAGGATTTGATATGTTTGAACAAATGAACTTAGATATTCAAACTGATGTTGTAAAATTCCTAATGAATGCAAGAAAAAGAGAAGGCAATGTTCAAAGAACATCTTCAATAAAAATCACAGGAGAAGGACTAGACAATACAGTATCAAATGAATTAGGAGGAAAAGCTCCTAGAACATCAGGCTCAAATGAACCAATAATAAACAACGAGCCAAAAGTTGGAAGAAATGACCCTTGTCCATGTGGTTCGGGTAAAAAGTATAAGAATTGTTGCGGGAAAAATGCATAAATAGCAAGTTATACAGGATTTTTAAAAACTGAAAATTTGCAAAACAAGTTCGTTTTGTCAACAAAAATATCAAAATGCGAACAAGAAGTGCTGAAAATAAAGGGATGTAGACATAGAATATATGTTGACATTTCTTTTTTTCTGTGTAAAAATATAGAGGAATGGAGGTAAAAAATGGTAAATATTAGAAAACGTGGTAAAGTATATCAATATCAATTTGAAATAGCAAAAGTAGATGAAAAACGAAAATACATTAGCAAATCAGGATTCAAAACCAAAAATGAAGCATTAATGGCAGGAATGAAAGCTTATGATGAATATATAAATGGAGGCAACACTAAAGATTCACAGATGTCTTATGCAGATTATTTAGATTATTGGATGAAAGAATATTTTGAAATTAATTACAAATATTCTACAGCAAAGAGATATAAAGAAACTTTTAAAGTTCTAAAAGAGGAAATAGGAAAATACAAATTAAGTTTTATTACACCATTTTTGCTAAATCAGTCATTATTGAAAATTGCTCAAAAGTGTAAGACTAAAGAAGGAGTAAGAAATTATCAAAAAGTAATAAAAAGTTCTTTTAGGGATGCAACAAATCATTTTGGATTTTTGAAATATAATCCAGCAGTAGAATTACAAATTCCTAAAATACTTTCGTTTGAAACAAAAAAAACGGTATAAAACATATTTATTCTCAAGAAGAAATTGATAAAATTTTATTAAGATTTAAGAATAATAATACATTTATATGTGCTTTTTTAACAGCTTGCTATACCGGTATGAGAACAGGAGAAGTATTTGCATTAACTTGGGATGATATTGATTTAGAAAACAAAATTATAAAAATAAATAAAACAGTATATTCCAAAATAAAAGATGATAAAGGAAGATGGTTTTTAGGAACCACTAAAACAAATGATAGTTGTAGAGAGGTTTTCATATGTGATACTTTATATAAAATATTATCTAATTATAAAGAAAAACAAAAATTATTAAAAAAGAAATATGGCAGAAAGTATAAGAAATATGAATTAGAGCCTATTAAAAATGAATACGGAAAAATAAATGAATATAAGGTTATTGAAAGTAAACACAAAAATTTAAATAGTGTAGAAATGGTATTTACCAAAAATAATGGATCATATGTGGGAACAGATATTATAAAGTATCCTTTTAAAATAATTCATAATGAACTTGGTATAAAAAATTGTAGATTTTATGATTTAAGGGGAAGCTATGCTACTCAAATTTTGAGAAAAGGAGCAGAAATTAGAGATGTTGCAGACATTTTAGGACATAGTAGAATCGAAACTACTGAAAATTATTATATAGCAAGTTCAGAAAAAACAAGAAAAGAGGCAAATAATATATTGGAAAAAATAATACAAGCTGATGTTATATATGAAGTTATAAATTATTAAAATTTTGTAAGAAGAGAAATAAAAAAAAGATTGTAATATATTAATTATATTGTTATAATAAAAAAGAAAAAGGAGGCTTGAATAAAGTGAATGATACAATAATATATTTAGTTAGACATGCTGAAACTGTTGATGAAAATGGTATTAGAAATACAAATGAAGATCCTCAAATGATTAATGAAAAAGAAATCTTGTCAGTAGAAGGAGAGGAACAAGCAAAAAAATTAAGTAAAAATAATGAATTGAAAAATTTAGATATTATTTGGTCAAGCAGTTATACTAGAGCTAAGGCTACAGCAAAATATATTGCATATGAAAATAATTTAATTTTTAATTTAGATAATAACTTAAGTGAAAGAAAACTAGGAAATTTAAAAGAATTAGGAGAATTTATGAAGGATAAAAAAACAAGAGATCCTTCACAAGAACAATTATTAGATAGAACATTTAGAACATCTGATGGAGAAAGTGCAGAGCAAACTAGAGAAAGAATGAATATTTTTTTTTATAAAATACTTAAAGAATATGAAGGAAAAAGAATTGCAGTAATTAGCCATGGAGGTTCAATAAAATTCTTTTTGTTAAATTGGTGTAAGGTAAATGAAAATGTTAAACTTGTTTACAAAGATGATTTAATATTAAATATAAAATCACCATGTTTATTAAAATTGACTTTTAGAAAAAATGAATTGATTAACTTAGAACAAATAGATTAGTAGAAAGCCATAAAATGGATTTTAGTTTAAGATCGTTTTATGGCTTTCAATTAAAAATAATGTAAATACATATTTTTAGCTGAATTTTAATGGTTAATTATAAAAATCCATTTGACAGAATTTACATAAAATGGTATAATTTTGTTGGAAATAGAGGTATTTTTATATGATAAAAAATATAGGCTGGACATTAGGAAATGACTGTCCATGTAAATGTAAACATTGTTATTCTTTTTCAGTTAGACAGAAAGGAAAAAATTTAACGAAAGAAATAGTTGATAAGGTTATAGAACAAATTGAAAAATTAAATGTTGAAACAGTTAATTTAGGCGGTAATGAACCAATTTTTACTAATGGTTTGGATGTTAAAAAAAGTATGCTACCATATATATTAAAAGAGCTAAATAAAAGAAATATAAAGGTAGGTATAACAACTGCTGGAATAAGCCTTATTTCATTAAAAAATACATATCCAGAATGCTTAGAATTATTAAATGATGTAGATATTAGCTTTGATTCACCTTTCGAAAAAGAACATAATGAAAATAGAGGTGGAGATGTTTATAAATATGCTATTCAAGCATTAGAAATTTGTAAAGAATACAATATTGAATCAGGAATTATAATGTGTGCAATGAACTGGAACTTTACAAAAGACAGAATAGATGCATTATTAGAAATAGCCAAAAAATATGATTCTAATATAAGATTTAATTTACTTAAACCAATACAATTACAACATTTTAAACTTGTACCTTCAAAAGAACAAGTGTTAGAAAGTTATAAATATTTATTTGAAAAATGTGATACTGTTGAATTAAGTGAACCAACATTATCAGGACTAAAGCAAAATAATAAAGTTAAAGGATGTGCTTGTGGAATCTATTCAATGAGAATAAATTCTATAACGCCAGATGGAAAAATACCTGTATCTCCATGTGTATATATGCATGACTATAGAGTTGGTGATTTATTAAAAGATGATATATTTGATATTATAAATTCAGAGCAATTTAAAGCTTTTAAAACTAGAAAAGAAAATTATAAAAATATTGAAGGTTGTAAAGATTGCGACAAAGCTGAAATATGTAGAGGTGGTTGCTTTGCAATGGCATATACATATAAAAAATGTGAAACAGGTGAAAAAGATTTATACGCACGAGATCCATTTTGCTTTAAAGATATTGAGATTGATAAAAATATTGACTATAAAAAAAGTAATAAAAAATTAGTACATGAAAATTATTTATGCACTTGGATAGGAAAACCAAAAAAATAAAGGAGAGTTAATATGGAATCTGAAATTATCGTTAGAAAAAATATGACTCTTACTAATGAAAAAGTTAAAAATATGTGTAGACTAAACTATGAAGATAATGACTTTCTTTTTACAACACATGATGGAAAATGTGTTATTATAGATAAATCAAAATTAATTATCCATATTGAAGGAGATGATGATAGCAATATTCAAGAATATCAGAAATACCTTCAAAATATTATGAGAAAAAGAAAAAATAAAATTATTTTAACAACTTTATCACCAGATACACATAGAACTTCTGAAGAGAATCTAGGATTAGCTTATTTGACTGCTGTTTTAAGAAAAAGAGGATATAATGTTGAGATAATTGATGGATGGCTAGGAGGATTAAGTGATGAAGAAGTATTAAGAAGAATTTTAAATGATAAAGAGGTAGCTATCGTTGGTGTTTCATGTTATATGTCAAACAATGATAAATCAATAGAACTAGCAAAAAGAATAAGAGAAGTTAGACCAGAAATAAAATTAATGTGTGGTGGTTTTGGACCATCATTTAATCCTCAAAAATTTGTAAAAGATGGTGTATTTGATATTGCAATGATTGGAGAGGGAGAAGAGTCTATTGTTGAAGTATCTGATTATTTTACTGAAAACTCAGACAGAAAAATTGAAGATATAAAAGGTATAGTTTTTGAGAAAGATGGAAAAACAGTAAGAACAGAAAAAAGAGATTTAATATCTGATTTGGATGTTATACCATTTCCTGCAAGAGATACTATGAATATGGCAAAAGATAGAAAATCTACGGTAAATATTTTAACGGCAAGAGGTTGCATGGGAAATTGCTTATTTTGTTCAGTCAATGCTTTTAATAAGTTATCTAACGGAAGAAAATGGAGAGGTAGAAGTGTTGATAGTATTGTAGATGAATTGGAGCAACTTCAAAATATGGGAGTTAAGTACATTAAGGTTATAGATGATAGTTTCTTAGAACAAGAAAGAAATGAACAGTGGGCAAAAGAATTTTGTGAAAAAATAAAATCAAGAGGAATTAATGTTTCGTTAAGAGGATCTTTAAAAGCAGATCAGGTTGAAGATGAAAAAATAAAATATTTAAAAGAAGCAGGATTTCATTCATTTGCTTGTGGAATTGAAAATGGTTCTAATACGGCATTAAAAAGAATGAACAAGAGTGCTAGTTTAGAAGACAATAAAAGGGCATTAGATATCCTAAAAAAACATGAAATTTATGTTCAAGCAGGTTTCATTTTATTTGATGATAATACTACTTTTGAAGAATTAAAAGAAAATTATGAGTTCTTAAGAGAATATGATTGGATTATAACAAAAGGAATTTTTTCAGAAATGTTTGCAGCAGACGGAACTTTATATACAGAAAAGTTAAAGAAAGAAGATAAGATTGTAAAAAATGATGTATATGACAATAATAAATATGAAATTGTAGACCCAAAAGTAAAGTTGACTTATAATGCTTTAAAAAAATGGCATAAATCACACATGAAGTTATATGATATGATTATTGATCCTATTTCATCTCCAAAAGCTATTGATGAGACTGGAGAAAAGTCATTTTATGATTTGTTTTATCAATTAAAATTAAAAGATTTAGATTTTATGAAAATGGTTCTAGATGATGTAGAAAGAGGAATTACAGAAAGAGAACTTAATGAAAAAGTTATAGCTCAAATTATAGGTAATTCTGAATTTTATAGTTCTATAAATAGAAGTGGACAAGCCTTGTGTGAAAAGTATAATCTAAATTATGATGGTAAAGAAAATCCATTTATAAGATAAGGAGGTATATATATGGCAATTATGAATGTAACTAGAAATGTAAAAAATCAATTTTCAGATGATAAAAATTTAGCAATGAGGATTAATTTTTATAAGAAATATACAACTAATAAATATAATTTTGCAGATTGGTTGTTTGATAAATATGATTTTAAAGAAAATATGAAAATATTAGAATTAGGGTGTGGGAATGGAAGTCATTGGGATGATAAAATTGAAACATTACCAAACGGTTGTAGTTTAGTATTATCAGATTTTTCAGAAGGTATGCTAGATTTAGTTAGAAAAAAAATTTCTACAAGTGAAAATGTTTCAATAAGGAAAATTGACATACAAGAAATTCCGTTTGAAAACGAAACATTTGATGTTGTAATTGCAAATCATATGTTATTTCATGTACCAGATTTAAACAAAGCATTGCTAGAAGTGAAAAGAGTTTTAAAGGAAAATGGAATATTTTATTCTGCAACAGATGGAAATGGAGGAATGAGACCATTTTTACATAATGCAATAGTAAAATTTGAACCAACATCTACTGCTTTTACGGAACAGTTACCTTTTAATCTTCAAAATGGTAGTGAGATTTTAAGTAAATACTTTAAAAATATTCAAAGATTTGATTATGAAAATATACTTGCAATTACTAATACACATGATTTAATAGAATGGTTAAAGTCAACCAAATCTATTTCAGGATATTCAGATGAAAGCCTATTAAATTTGTATAACTACTTTGAAGATATAAGAGTTAAAGATGGTGCTATAAATATTCCAAGGGAAACAGGCGTATTTATAAGTGTTAAATAAGATTGAAAAGAGGGATTTTATATGGAATTTGAAAACTATGAAAGAGAACTTAAATATTTAATAAAGAAGAATGAAAAATATACTTCAAAACAATTTCTTGAATTTCTTTATGAAAATGGATATAAATTAGTTGAAAGTTTTGAAAAAGAAAAACACGAAACTTACTATGATGATAATGATTTTTCTATATTAAAAAGAGGAGATGTTATGAGAGGTAGCAATATGGTTACCGAACAATTTAAAGGTTTTTTATACAAGACAAACAAATGTAATCCCCAAAAACCTTATGTATCTAAACTGGAGCTTGGAACTAAATTAAGAGGTCAATATAAAGATGTAAATGAATTTATTAAAGAATTAAATATAGATGTAAAAGGTCAATTAAACATAAAATTATTTGCAAATATGAAAAGAGAAGTGAGCATAGTGGAAAAAGATGGTGATCGTTTATATGTCTCTTATGACAAAGTTAAATATTTTGAAAAAGATGAATCAAATTCAATTTACGAAGAAATGCTTGAAATAGAAGATTGGAAAAATCCAAATACAACAAATGTAGATTATGATTATGATAGGCATTTGATAAAAGTTAATAACTTGATTTCAAATGCACAACTTCCAATAGAACTAACAAAAGACAGCAAATATTTTAGAGGATATACTGTTTTAAATAACAGATAGGAGTAAAAATGAATAATTTTATAGTATTTGAAGGAATATGTTGTAGTGGAAAGACAACAACAACCAAATTATTAAGTGAAAGAATAAAAGAATTAGGATATGAAACTGTATATAATCATGGTGCAATGACATATACTGATTTAGGAAAAAAGTTTAAACAGAATTTAGGAAAAAAAGATATGACAATTACTGTTTCATATTTTTTTACTGATCTAATAATAAATACTAAAAATATTATTAAACCTTATTTGGCAAAGAAAAATACAATTGTGTTACAAGATAGATATTTTGATGCAATAACAACATATATAAAAGCATATGGAGATTACATTAAAACTGATTATAATATTTATGATATACCAAAAGCATTTGTAGAAAACGATATATTAATTGAGCCATCATTAAGTGTGTTTTGTATTCCACCATTTGAAATAATAAAGGAAAGAATGGCTCAAAGTAAAGAATCACCAGTACATGACTTTTATAGAGATAATCCTGAATTTTTTAAAATTGTATATAATGAACTTGTAAATAAAGCAAATGAATTGGAAGATAATATAATAATTGATACATCTTCAGATTTATCAGTAGAGCAAGGGATAGATAAAATATTAGAATTTATAAAAAATAAGATAGAAAAGGAATAAAAGACATGTCTAAAATTAAATTGTTTAGTGGAATGGATTTTTCAGGAAAAACAACTATTATTAATGGTATAAATGAAAAAATGCCAAGTAAATTTAGTATTAAAAAGAAATTCTTAACTCCAATTGATTTAATAGAAAATGTAAGAAAAAGAGACACATGGTTATCTCCAGAAGAATGGAAACCACTACTTCAAGAAAATATACAAAAGGATATAAAAGAATATAAAGAAAATGGATTAATACTACTAGATTCGTTATGGATAATAAAATATTTAGCTGGCAAAATTGAAAAAAACGATAAACAGGATGAAGAAGAAATAATTATATTAAAAGAATTATTAAAAAAATATCCAGAAATGGATTCATTTTATATTACTGTAAGTATGAATGAAAGAATAAAAAGATTTCAAGCAAGAGCAAAATCAGGTAATGAGATTACTGGTTCAGATAAGTTAATTATGGATACTGATAAATTTGAACGAAGAGAGCAAATTTATAAAAAAATAGTATTGGAATACTTTCCTAATACTAAGACTATTGATACTACTGATATTGATTTAGAACAAACAATTAATGTAATAATTAATGATAATAATTTTTTGAAAGATATGTGAAAAGACAGAAGATTTTGAAAGTATTTATCTCTCAAAATCTTCTGTCTTTGGTAATTTATTTTCTAAAAATTCATAATGTTCAGATTGTGTATAGTCATGTTTAGGAACTCGTAGAGATTTTAAAAATTTTTGAACTCCACTAATTCCTCCTAATTTTTCTACTTCTTGTAGCTTTGATAATGTTAAAGTTTGAATCCTCATATATCTATCAATTTCATATACTGTATCGCCAAGTCTATCCCTCTCTGTAATTAATACTAGATTGTGATCATTTAAAGTAAGTAAATCATCATTTTTGTATCTATCTATTCTACCAGAGCCAAACTTATCACTTTCAATACGATGGTCAGTATACTTATGATCTTGTTTTAATCTTCTAAATCTTTCCTTTTCAGATGGAGCTACTAATTCAATACCTGTTACTTCAGCAGTAGGGAAAGTTTTTTCTAATACATCAATTTGTTCTATTGGATATTCAAGTACAGCAATTTTTCCTTCTGAAAAAGCTTTTTTTATATCAGCTGTTCGAATCGCAGCAAAACCACCATGTGTTACAGGGGCAATATTAAAATATTCTCCAGAATTATACTTTTCATGCATTGTATCTAAATCAACATGTCTTGAACCAAATTCTCCTGGTCTTGATGCTCTACTTCTGTCAAATGGAATATGTACATAATTAGCAGGGTATAACATACCAAGTAATGCACATGTTGTAGTTTTGCCAACACCACTTGCACCAGATATTACAAGAATTTGATCATTACCTCTCTTTATTACATCAAATTTTTTCATTTCTTAACATCCTTCTATAAATAATATAATACCATTATACTATATTTAAACTAATTTGTCAATAAATGGAAAGTCATTATGGTGACTAGAATAACAAAAATACCTCACTTAATTTAATAAAATAAGTGAGGATTTTAAATAAAAAGCTATCTAATAATAATATGTTTGAAAAATCTTTCTTGATATTCTGTGAGAGCATTAATTTGTTCATCTGTATAATTAACGTCTTCAGGAACGACTATGAGCTTGTCATCATCATCTGTCAAACGGTGCAGTACTGCAATACAAATGCCTTCAAATGACTCAACAGGTTCGAAAACTCCAAGAACATAGGCATCCAGTTCTTCACCGTCGCCACTTATTGTGTTAGGAATATATCCATAGTTATTCGGATAGATAAATCCCCATTTTGGATGCTTTGAACCCATTTTTCTGTCTATTGTTACAGTTATTTTTTTGCCAATATATTTTTTAAAATTGTCCATATTAACCCTCCTAACGTTATGATAGCTTTTACTTTAATATATAGAAATTATAGCATAAAATATTGATTTCATCAAGTTTACAGAAAAACAGTCTAAAATAATTGCATTATTTATAAAAAAATGGTATTATACTTTAGTAAAAAAGTTGTATAGATAGGAAAATAAAATGATTGATAAAGAGGAAATAAAAAAAGTATCTGATACTATAGAAATAGTAAAAAGTAATATAGAAGAATATGAAATATTATATAGTAATTTATTAAAAGGAAATGCAGATGAACAATATATTCAAAATATGAGTAAGATATATAGCAATAAATTAAAAAATCTAAATAATGCAGTTTCTGTACCATATTTTGCACGAGTTGATTTCAAAGAAGATAAACAGAACAATATACAAAAAATATATATTGGAAAAACAGGTATATTTAATGATGACTACGAAGTTGTTGTTACTGATTGGAGAGCACCAATTTCAAGTATTTATTATGATGGTCAATTGGGAAATGTAGAATATGAATGTCCAGATGGAATAATAAAAGGCGACTTAAGCAAAAAAAGAGTTTATACTATTGAAAATTCTATATTAAAGGATTACCAAGATATAGATATAACTACAAATGATGAATTTTTGCAAGAATGTCTTAATGAAAATTCTGAAGCTAGACTTAAAAATATTATTTCTACAATACAGTCAGAACAAAATAAAATCATTAGAGCTAAAATGTCAAATCCTCTTATTGTTCAAGGTGTGGCAGGTTCTGGTAAAACAACAGTAGCATTACATAGAATAGCTTATTTGGTATATACTTATGAAAAAGAATTTAATCCAGATGAATTTTTAATTATTGCTCCTAATAAATTTTTTCTAGACTATATTTCAAATGTATTACCAGATTTAGGGGTAGACTATGTAAGACAGCAAACATTTGAAGAATTTATGCTTGAAAACATTGATGCAAATTTTGAAATTAATCCAATAAATGTTGAGTTGTCTAATATAGTTAATCAAAATGGAAAAACAGATTTAATAAAAAAATCTGCAAATTTCAAATCTTCTTTAAGATTTAAAGAATTAATAGATGAATTTATTGATAAATTCTTAAAAAGCAATTTGCCAAAAGGAGATTTTAAAATTTCTGATATAGTAGTATTTAATCATGATGAGGTTATAGATATGTTTATGAATTACTTTAAAAATAATTCGATAAACGATAGCAAAAAAATGCTAACAGCAATATTGCAAAAAAGAGTTAGTAATATTGCAAATGAATTAATAGATAGATTGTCAGAACAGAGAAAGAGTAAATTATATAATATAGACAAAAATTTAAGTGATGATAAGGTAAAAGAAATAAGATTAGAAATTTTTAAAGAAACAGAATATGAAATGCAACGACTTTTTAAAGGTGGAAAAAAATTAGTATTAGATTATTTGAAAAACTTTAAAATAGAAAAGGTTTTATCAATATATAAAAAAATTATAAGTGATAAAATTTTATTTGATAAATATGTTGAATCTGAATTATATGAATATATTTTAGAAACATATAAAAAAAATATAAAAAGCAAAAAAGTTGAATACGAAGATTTAGCACCATTATTTTATATCCAAAATAGATTTTTGGGGAATATTAATAATTTAAAGCTAGAACATATTGTTATTGATGAAGCTCAAGATTTGGGAGAATTTCAATTTTATAATTTCAAAGAAATAGTTAAACCTAATATGTCTATGACCATTTTAGGAGATATATCACAAGGGATATATTCTTACAAAGGAATAAATAATTGGAATAAACTTAATCAAATAGTTTTTGATAATAAAGCATCAATAGAATATTTAAAAGAGAGTTATAGAACATCTATGGAAATTATGAATGAAGCGAATACAATAATAAATAAAATTGTTGATAATGAAAATATTATCCTAGCACAACCAATTGAGAGACATGGGGATAAAGTAGAACATTGGGAAATTGATAGCGAAGATAGCAAAATATCAAAAATATATGAAATAATAAAAACACACTTAGAAGCGGGACATATAAATATTGCAGTAATCACAAAAGACTTTGATGAAAGTATAGAATTACATAAAAAGCTTACTAATTATGAAGTTGATATAAAATTAATATCAGAAAATTTGGATAAATATACTGGAGGAACAATTATTATACCTTCATATTTGTCAAAAGGTTTAGAGTTTGATAGTGTTATTATTTCAGATTCTAATAAATATAGTGAAAATATTTTAGATACAAAATTATTGTATGTGGCTTGTACAAGAGCAATGCATACACTTGATATTATAAGCCAATAAAGATTAATAAAATTACAAGAAAATAGAATTTTTGACTTGAAATTATATATAAGTAATTATATAATTAATATAGTAAGATGAAATATTGCGAACAATGTTCACAAAATGTTCGTAGGGAATAAATACTGATAATAAAATAAATACTATATATACTATATATACCAAAAGTTACTTGTCTGAAAAAGACTTGAAATACAAATAATACTATATGTACTATATATACTGAAGGAAACAGTCCATGTGGAAGTGGCAAAAAGTACAAAAACTGTTGTGGTAAATAAGCTCACAAAGCCTTATAAATTAGGAAGTTGTAATAGATGAAAATAATAGAATATGAAGAGAAATATCTTGAAGACGTTAGAGATTTATTAACAGAACTTGAAGAATATATTGTATCCATTGATAAAGATGAATTAGATCAAGTTCATCCTGAATATCATGAGAAGATGGCATTAGTTGATTTGGATGAAATAAATAATAATGATGGTATATGCTATTTAGCAATTGAAAATAATAAAGCAATCGGACTTATTATGGGTACGATTCCTACATATGACGAATATGATTATTTAGATTATAAATGTCCTAAAAAAGGAATAATTACCGAATTAATAGTTACATCTAAAATAAGAAGTAAAGGTGTTGGACAAGCTTTAATGGATAAGATGGAAGAATATTTTAAGTTTAATAATTGTGAATATGTTTTGGTTGATGTTTTTGCTTATAATGAAAATGCTATTAATTTTTATAATAAAAAAGGATATCATCCTAGAATGTATACCGATATCAAAAAGCTGTAATAAAAAATAAATTTTTTTAGATAAGTTATTAGATAAGTTGTTGAATAAAAACTTGCAATATTTCAATAAAAAAATATAGATTTAAAATAAAAAACACCAATTAAAAAGGAAAAAATTACAAGGTTGTTTTAATACCTTACCATGTGGAAGTGGCAAAAAGTACAAAAACTGTTGTGGTAAATAGCATAAAATAAAGACTGTTGATAGTACACTGTTCAACAGTCTATTTTAAAAATATATGATATAATTTAGTATATTTCGACTAAAGGAAGGAAAGAGGATATGAGAGAGATACAAATAAATAGAGTATATAAGCATTTTAAAGGAGATTATTATTTAGTAGTTGATGTTGCAAATGATTCTGAAACAAAAGAAAAATATGTTGTATATAGAAGACTATATGGAGATGGAAGCCTTTGGATAAGACCACTTGATATGTTTTTAAGTGAAGTTGATCATAATAAATATCCAAATGTAAAACAAAAATATAGGTTTGAATTACAAGAAATTGAGAGCGTTGCTAAATAGAAAGGAAAAATTCAGAAATGAGAGAAATTAAATTAAAAATAGAAGGAATGCATTGTGCAGGATGTTCTAATAGATTAGAAAAAATATTAAATAATGTAGATGGAGTAGAAAGCGCTAAAGTAAGCTTAGAAGAAAAATCAGCTGATATAAAATATAATGAGGAAGAGGTAGAATTAAATACAATTCTTCAAGAAATAGAAGATGCAGGTTTTAAAGGAGAATAATACATGAAAAAAGTATTATTAAAAATAGATGGAATGACTTGCAGTGCTTGTTCATCAGGCCTAGAAAAGTATTTAAACAAACAAGATGGAATAAAACAAGCAAATGTAAATTTAGTTATGAATAATGCAAATATTGAATATGATGAGCAAAAATTAACAATAGAACAAGTTGAAAAATTTATAGAAAAAGCGGGATTTACAAGTTTAGGAATTGACACATTTGAAAAAGAGAGTAAGAAAAAAGGTACTGAGAAATATAAACTAATTGCAATAACAATAATATCATTAGTAATATTATATATATCAATGGCACACATGGTAGGATTACCATCTATTCCATTTTTAAATATGATGTATCATCCTGTAAATTATGCAATTGCGTTATTAATATTAACTATAGTTGTTATAACTTTAGGAAAAGATATTTTGAAAAATGGATATAAAAACTTAATACACAAAACACCTAATATGGACACTTTAGTAATGATTGGAGTATTAGCAAGTTTCATATATAGTATATACGGCACAATTCAAATATTAAAAGGAAATGCTCAGTACGTAGAAAATTTATATTATGAGTCAGCTGCAATTGTTATATTTTTTATTGAAATAGGCAGATATATTGAAAACAAAAATAGGGATAAAACAAAAGAGGCACTAAAACAGCTTATGACAATAACTCCTAATAATGCAACGATTTTGAAAGATGGACAAGAGGTAAAAGTTACATTAGATGAAATTAAAAAAGGTGATATTGTTATTTGCAAACCAGGTGAAAAAATAGCAGTTGATGGAGAGGTCGTTCAAGGAACTACACATATAAACGAATCATTTATAACAGGGGAGAGTGTACCTATAAAAAGAGAAGTAGGCTCTAAAGTAATTGCAGGAAGTATAAATTATGAAGGAACAATTCAATATAGAGCAGAGAAAATAGGAAAAGAATCAACTGTTTCGGAAATAGTAAAACTAGTAGCACAAGCGACAAGTACAAAAGCTCCAATAGCTAAAATAGCAGATAAAATAAGTGGATATTTTGTACCAACTGTTTTAGTAATTGCTATAATTATATTTGGTATATGGTTAATAATTTCTAAAGATTTTTCTGTTGCAATAAATATATTTGTAAGCATATTAGTTGTGGCATGTCCTTGTAGTCTTGGCTTAGCAACTCCACTTGCAATTGTTATTGCATCTGGAAATGCAAGTAGAAAAGGTATATTAGTAAAATCAAGTGAGACATTAGAAAATGCTCATAAAGTAAAGACTATTTGCTTTGATAAAACAGGAACATTGACAAAAGGAACTTTAACAGTTTCTAAGATGTATAACTATAGTAATGAAGATGAAAAAGAATTATTAAAAGATATAGCAAGTTTAGAAAATAAATCAGAACATCCAATAGCAAGAGCAATTGTAAATAAAGCACAAGAGGATAATATTAGTTTAATAGATGTAAAAGATTTTAAAGCTATTCCTGGATTTGGAATAGAAGGAAAAACATCTGATGAAAAGCATTATTTAATTGGTAATAAAAAACTAATGTTAGAAAATAATGTTGAACTAGCAAATAGCAAAGATGAGCAAAAACTAATAAGCGATGGAAATAGTATTTTATTTGTAAGTTTAAATAAAAAGTTAGTAGCTTTAATAGGTGTAAGCGATGTTATAAAAGAGAATGTTCCACAAGTAATAAAAGAACTAAAGAGCAAAAATATTGATGTTGTAATGCTAACAGGCGATAATGAAAAAACAGCAAATGTAATTGCTAATCAAATAGGAATAACAAATGTTGTTGCAAATGTTACTCCAAAGGAAAAGGCAGAAACTATAAACAAACTAAAAGAAAAAGGAATAGTAATGATGTGCGGAGATGGAATAAATGATAGTGTTAGTTTGGTAACTGCTAATATTGGTGTTTCTGTATCAAGTGGTACAGATATTGCAAGAGATTCAGCTCAAGTAGTTATTATGAATGACAACTTAGAGAGAATTAACGATTTATTAGATATTAGTAGTAAAACTGTAAGAAATATAAAACAAAATCTATTTTGGGCGTTTTTCTACAATGTATGTATGATTCCAATTGCTGCAGGAATTTTACAACCATTAGGAATCACACTAAATCCAATGATAGCAGCGTTTAGCATGACAATTAGTAGCTTAACAGTAGTACTAAATGCATTAAGATTAAGAAGAAAGTAGTAAATGTCAGCATATATTTGGCTGGATTTTGATTTTTGAAAAGGATGTGAGAAGATGTTAGATTTAGAAGAAAACTCTAAAAAATTACAAGAACTAAAAAAACGTTTAGAACAGATAGGTGATTCACTTTGATGTAGAAAACAAAGAAAAAGAGTTAAAAGAGTTAGAAAGTAAAACAACTGAAAACGATTTTTGGAATGATACAGATAATAGCTCAAAAGTTTTAAAACAAATTAATAGCTTAAAATCAAAAGTAGAAGGCTTTAAAAAATTAAATAATGAACTCAATAATTTACTTGAAATGAGTGAGCTTTTACAAGTTGAGGAAGACGAAGAATTAGCTAAAGAGTTGTTGAAGTCTACATATACATTAGAAAAAGACATAGAAAAATTGGAAATAACTACTTTATTATCTGGAAAATATGATAACAATAATGCAATACTAACCATTCATCCAGGTGCAGGAGGAACGGAAGCTCAAGATTGGGCTGAAATGTTATATAGAATGTATACAAGATGGGCAAATGCTAATGGTTATGAAGTAAAAGAACTTGATTACCTTGAAGGTGATGAAGCAGGGCTAAAAAGTGTTACATTTTCTGTAAATGGTGATTATGCCTATGGATACCTAAAAGGTGAAATGGGAGTACATAGATTAGTTAGAATTTCACCATTTGATGCAGGTGGAAGAAGACATACATCTTTTGCTTCTGTTGAAGTTTTACCAGAAATAACAGATGATATTGAATTAGATATCAACCCTGATGATATAAAAATGGATGTTTATAGAGCGTCTGGTGCAGGTGGCCAACATATAAATAAGACATCATCTGCAGTAAGACTAACACATATTCCAACAGGGATTGTCGTAGCATGTCAAACTGAACGTTCACAATTTCAAAACAGAGATACTGCAATGAAAATGCTAAAATCTAAACTATTAAATTTAAAAGAAAAGGAACAAAAAGATACAATTGACGAATTAAAAGGCATACAAATGGATATTGCATGGGGAAGCCAAATTCGTTCTTATGTATTTTGTCCATACACTTTAGTAAAAGACCATAGAACTAATTATGAGGTTGGGAATGTTCAAGCTGTAATGGATGGAGATTTAAACGGATTTATTGATAGTTATTTAAAATTCAATTTAGAAAAGTAACAAAAAAGTTTAATAAACATATTATATACAAGTCAAGTTTAAAATTAAATTGGCTTGTATTTTTTGTATAAGGATTAGTGGTTCTTATGAAAGTAATTAAATTTGGAGGAAGCTCAATTGCTGATACTAATAAGCTAAAACTAGCTGCACAAAAGACTATTTCATTTTTAGAAAGTGGGGAAAAGGTAGTTGCTATTTTATCAGCGCAAGGTAAAACAACAGATAATTTAATAAAAGAAGCAAAAGAATTGACAGATAAGCCAAATAAAAGAGAGCTAGATGTTCTAATGTCTGTTGGAGAGCAAATGGCGTGCAGCAAGTTTGCAATATTGTTACATAGCTTAGGATATAAAGCTGTTTCATTAACAGGATGGCAAGCTGGAATAGTAACAGACTCAAACTACACAGAAGCTAAAATTCAAGACATATACCCTAAAATGATTTGGAGTGAGCTAGAAACTAATGATGTTGTGGTTATAACAGGTTTCCAAGGAATAAATCAAGAAAACAATATAACAACATTAGGAAGAAATGGTTCAGATACAACAGCTTTAGCAATTGCAGCTGCTTTAGAACAAGAAGAATGCTATATTTTTACAGATACAAATGGTGTTTATGATAAGGATCCATATAAGCATAAAAATGCTAAAAAGTTGGATTATATTTCTTATGATGATATGGAAAAAATGGCTAAAAATGGCGCGAAAGTCTTACATGATAGATGCGTAATATTAGCCAAAAAATATGGAGTAAAAATAATAGTTCAAAATACATTTAATGACGAAATAGGAACAATTGTAGGAAAGTAATAAATACTTTCCTTTAATTTTGTTCTAAATGAGACAAGACCTGAATATATATAAATATACTTGTTTTTAAGGAGTGTTGGATATGCCATTAGAAGAAAGAAAATCAATGTCAACTATGACAAATGTTATTCAAAATATTGTTTTAGAAAATAGAGAAAAATTAAATATTACTGGAGTATTAGACGTACTTAGCTTTGATGATCAAATAGTTATTCTAGAAACTGAGCTGGGGTTGCTTACTGTGAAAGGAGAAAACTTACGAATAAACAAATTAAGTTTAGATACATCAGAAGTGACAATAGATGGCACAATTTATCAACTTGCATATAGTGAAAAGGATAGTATGGAGAAGGGTGGAGGTTTTTTAGGAAAAATCTTTAAATAAACTGAGAAAGGAATGAGTTTAAAATGGAGCAACTACTTTGTCTAATTGCTTTCACAGTCACAGGAATAGTAATTGGTGTTTTGTTTGATGTTTTTAGAATATTACGTAGAAGTTTTAAAACATCTGACTGGTTAACAACACTACAAGATATTTTGTTTTGGATATTGGCAGGTTTTGTTATATTATTTTCAATATTCAAATTTAACAATGGAGAGATTAGAAGTTATATATTTGTTGGAATTGCATTAGGAGTATTGATTTATATGCTTACACTTAGTAAATATATAGTAAAGTATTCGGTCATCATAATAAAATTTATTAAAAAGATAGTATCTTATCCAATAAACTTAATTTTAAAAATATTTAATTTTTTACTTGTTAAACCTATAAAATTTTTAATACAGAAAATATCTACATTTTTTAAAATAATATTTCAAAATACGACAAAAATTATGAAGAAAAAAACAAAAAATAAAATTAAATTGCAAGAAAAAGAAGGAATTTTATGAAATTTGTAGAAAAATAAATTAGAGTGTGTTATAATGTTACAAGAAATTGATTAAGGAATGAAAGTACAGATGAAAAACAAAAAAATAAATTTTAAAAGAATTATAATTATTGCTATACTAATTTATGTAGTTTATACATTTTTTGTTCAACAAAAAGAGTTAAATGCATATAAAGCAGATAGCAAAAGATATACAGAACAAATTGCTGCTGAAGAAGAAAAAAAGGAGCAATTACTTGAAACAAAAGCAAATATAAATTCAAAGGAATATATTGAAGAGGTAGCTAGAGAAAAACTAGATATGTATTTGCCAAATGAAAAAGTATATATAGATATTAGTAAATAATTTATATATTAAGAAATATACTTATATAATGAGAAAGCTAATACCTTTCTCATTATTATACACAATTTATATTTATTCAATTATTTTTATCTAAATTTTAGATTCTAGTTTTAAAATCCAAAAAAATCAAACAAATAAGTAAAAAATATGGACAAGTTTTTAGGCTGGTCTATTTATATAAATTTAATTATGGGGGAAATTATATGAACTTAGAAAATTATACTTTAGTAGAATTACGTCAACTTGCAAAAGAAAAAGGAATAAAGAATACATCAAAACTAAAGAAAGAAGAAATTATAGAGGAAATATTAAAATTAGAAAGTGAACCAGTTGCCAATATTGAATCTATACAAGCAGATTATGATGGAGATTATATTGCAACAGATGTAACTACAAGTAGTCTTGCTGAACCTTCAAATGGATCATATAAGATTACAAATGCAGATGACCAAATTGTTGAAGGAATACTAGAGGTATTACCAGATGGATATGGCTTTTTAAGAGGTGAAAATTATTTATCTACACCAAAAGACGTATATATATCACCAATACAAATCAGAAGATTTAGATTAGATAAAGGAGATAAGATAAAAGGTATTGCAAGACAACCAAAAGAAGGAGAAAAATTCCCAGCATTAATTTATGTTGGTGAAGTTAATGGTGAAGCACCAGAGAAAGCATATAGAAGGCAAAAATTTGATGATTTGACTCCTATTTATCCAGACGAAAGAATTAGATTGGAAACAGTTCCAAATGAATATGCAATGAGAATTATTGACTTAATGTCACCAATTGGAAAAGGTCAAAGGGGAATGATTGTTGCTCCACCTAAAGTTGGAAAAACTACATTATTAAAGAAAATAGCTAATAGTATTACAACAAATAATCCAGAGATAGAGTTAATAGTGCTTTTAATAGATGAGCGTCCAGAAGAAGTTACAGACATGAAACGTAGCATTAAAGGTGATGTCATATATTCTACTTTTGATGAATTACCTGAACATCATGTAAAAGTAGCAGAAATGGTATTAGAAAGAGCTAAAAGATTAACAGAACAAAAGAAAGATGTAGTTATATTATTAGATAGTATTACACGTTTAGCAAGAGCATATAACTTGTCTATACCATCTTCAGGAAGAACATTATCTGGTGGTTTAGATCCAAGTGCATTACATAAACCTAAAAAATTCTTTGGAGCAGCTAGAAATATAGAAAATGGGGGAAGCTTAACAATTCTTGCTACTGCCTTAATAGAAACAGGAAGTAGAATGGATGATGTTATATTTGAGGAATTTAAAGGTACTGGTAATATGGAAGTTCACTTAGATAGAAAATTATCAGAAAAGAGAATTTTCCCAGCAATTGATATAAACAAATCTGGAACAAGAAGAGAAGAATTATTATTAACTCCAAAAGAATTAGAAATAGTATTTGCACTAAGAAAAGCTATGTCAACAATGTCTGTTGCAGATGTTACTGAAGAACTAATTACACAAATGGTTTCAACAAAAAATAATAATGAGTTTTTAGATAAAATGTCATATTTTTTAAAAAATTCAAAATAATAATAATAAAATAAGAGCACCATAAAGGTGCTCTTATTTTTAAGAAATGCAAAATTTTGCTATTTATAGTTGATTTTTTTTACCAATTACTATATACTTTAACTGTAAAATATTGTAACTACAAAAGAAAAAAGGAGATTGCTATGCTTTTATTTTTAATTACTTTACTTATTGTTTCCGGCTTTTTAATTCATTATTTAGACTTAAACAGTTTAAAAGGAAAAAGTGGAGAGAAGTTGGTAGCAGAAAGATTAGAAATTATTGACGGACATAAACATATTCTTAATAATATTATGATAAATGATAATGGAAAAAGTAGACAAATAGATCATATTGCTATTACTAAATATGGAATATTTGTTATTGAAACCAAAAATTTTAATGGAAATATTTACGGTAAGGAAACTTCAGATACTTGGAAACAGTATATCAATAATAAGTGCTTTAAATTTAAAAATCCAATTCATCAAAACTATGGACATTTAGAAATAGTAAAGAAACATGTAGGGGATATTACAACTGAAATTTATTCTGTAATTGCTTTTATTAGAAGGTGCAGACTTCATGTTGATACTGTAACACCAGTAGTATATGAAGACCAATTAGCTATGTTTATAAAAAGTAGAAATAGTGTTTTATCTGAAGAAAAAATAGATAAAATTTATAAAATTATAACAGAAAATCAAATTACTGATGAACAAATAATAAAAGAACATAAAGAAAATGTTCAAAAGTATGTTGAATATAAAAATAAACTTATAGATCAGGAAATTTGCCCAAGATGTTATGGAAAATTGATAAAAAGAAATGGAAAAAATGGACAATTTTATGGTTGCAGTAATTATCCAAAATGTAGATATACTAAAAATATAGAAAACGTTAAATACTATGAAAATTTAAAATAAGGGTAGAAGATAGGGTATTAAAAATATACCCTAAAATACAAATATATAATTGCACAAAATCAAAGT